>JBBRAT010000004.1:0-142439 GCA_038206515.1 Anaerolineales bacterium
TACCCCTCCACCCGCGAATGCTCGAACTGCCACCACGTTTTGCCAGAACTCAAACTCAGTGTCCGCCAGTGGGACTGCCCAAACTGTGGCGCATCCCACGACCGAGACCATAACGCCGCTAAAAACATTCAAAATCAAGCAAAATCTAGGGCTGGAATTGCCCGAAGTCACGCCGATGGAGAGAGTGTCAGTCTCGACTTCAAAACCGAGCATTTCTCAGCGAAGTCGGAAGCCGCTAGGTCTTTAGCCTAGCGGTAGTTCACTCCAGGTGAAAATAAACCGTGTCCAAAGCATCTCTACCATATCAATTCCCAATGCGCCGGTTTTCATCTACAATAAACATAACAACGTAAGTTTCCCAGTTCGTGTAGTGGCTTCCGGCAGGAAGCCCCGTGTCAATAGGGCAATTCGCTATGCCAAATAGAAATGGTCTGATCATTGCCAGGCTTCTGACCGGAAGCCGCTACACGGACTGGGACATCCCTAAAAACAGGGGTTGCCTCAGCAGGTTGCCTAATCCTATCTCTCACATTCCTTTCAGGAGGGGAATCTTATGACAGAAGAAGACCCGCGAATTGAAGAACTCCACCGCCGCCGCCAAAAAGTGAATGAAGCGGGCGGCGCGGATCGCCTTGCCCGTCAGCGCGCCCGTGGCAAATGGACTGCCCGCGAACGCATTGATGCCCTGCTTGACCCGCTTACCTTTCAAGAGCTAGACCGCTTCGCCCTCCCTCTTGGTGGGGATCGCAGCGCCAACTTAGAGCAGTTCCCTGGTGATGGCGTTATCACCGGCTACGGTCAGATTGATTCGCGCCCTGTATTCGTCTATGCCCAGGATTTTTCTGTGCATGGCGGCGCGTTGGGCGAAATGCACAGCCGCAAAATCTGCCGCGTTATGGATATGGCGGCTGAAACCGGCGCGCCCATCATCGGCTTGATCGATTCCGGTGGCGCGCGCATCCAGGAAGGCGTTCACTCGCTGGGCGGCTATGCCGAAATCTTCCGCCGCAATGCCCGCTATTCTGGCATTATTCCCCAGATCAGCCTGATGATGGGTCCCTGCGCGGGGGGCGCGGCGTATTCCCCCGCCCTCACCGATGTTCTCATTATGGTCGAGAACACTTCTCACATGTTCCTCACCGGTCCCGAAGTGATTAAAACCGTCACCGGCGAAATTGTAGATGCCGAACAGTTGGGCGGCGCGGCGGTTCACCTGACCATCAGCGGCACCACCCACTTCTCCGTTCCCACGGATGGCGATGCCCTTGCCCTGGCGCGTAAGGTACTCAGTTACCTGCCCGCCAACCACCTCGAAAATCCGCCCCACCTTCCCACCCATGATGACCCTCTCCGCGCGGATGCTGACCTCAATCACGCCATCCCCTTGGACGCTTCCCAATCCTACTCGATGCACGCCGTCATTGAGCGCGTGCTGGATTCCGGCAGCTTTTTGGAATTTCAGCAGGGCTACGCCCCTAATGCCCTCACCGGCTTTGCTCGCCTGGATGGCTTCCCGGTTGGCATTGTCGCCCAAGAGCCTGAAAATATGGCAGGCGTCATTGATATTAACGCCGCGGATAAAATGGCGCATTTTGTCCGTCTGTGTGACTGCTTCAACCTCCCCATCCTCACCTGGGTTGATTCCCCCGGCTTCTTGCCCGGCGTAGATCAGGAACATGGTGGCATTATCCGTCATGGCGCCAAAGTGCTGTACGCCTACTCGGTCGCCAGCGTCCCAAAGATCAGCATCATCACCCGCAAAGCCTACGGCGGCGCGTATGTGGTGATGAGCAGCAAATTCCTTGGCACGGATCTTACCTTTGCCTGGCCCAGTGCGGAAATTGCCGTCATGGGTGCAGAAGGCGCAGTCAATGTCCTCTACCGCAAGCATATTGAAGAATCCGCTGACCCCGCCGCCGAACGCCTGCGCCTGACTGAAGAATACCGCCAGCAGCACCTCAACCCTTACGTAGCTGCTGCCTCTGGCGCAATTGATGATGTCATCGAGCCATCCGAGACACGCGCCCGCCTCATTTCTGCCCTGGCCGTCCTGCGCAGCAAATATCAGCCGTCCCCGCTGCGCCGGCATGGCAATATGCCCGTTTAGGAGGAGTGAATGCAGCCTATCATCAGTGCTTTGTGGATTACCCTAATCGGCATGGGGCTGGTTTTTATTGCCATTCTCCTCTTGTGGGGCATGATGGCGCTCTTGGTGAAGTTAACCCCTGATAAGGCAGAGGCAGAATCAGCAAATCAGCCAGAATTGCCCGCTGCCCAACCTTCCATCCCTGAAGCGGATGGCCTGACGCAACGCAAACGCCGCGCTGCCGTGGCAGCTGTGATCGCCGCGCGCATCCTGCAATCCACCCCCCCTGCATCAGGAATGCAAGCGCAGCCTGCCCCTAGCCCATGGCAATCTTCCCAACGGGCTGCCTCCCTCACTTTGGCAGCATCAGCCACCAGAAAGGCAAACCGCAAATGAAACTCACCGTAAAAATAGAGGATCAAGTCTTTCAGACCGAAGTGGAAGATGTCAACGTTCGCCCTGTACGCGTATGGGTAGATGGCGAGGCGTTTGACGTTTACCCCGAAGAACATTTGGCAACTGCCAGCCCTATGCCCCAGCCGCAATCCGCGCCCTTGCCACCTACCCCGCCCGCTGCCCAACCCGAACACGCCAGCAGTGCTTTGCAGCATCTGGTCGCCGCCCCCATTCCAGGTGTCATTATCACCGTCAACGTCAAAGCGGGCGACTCAGTGCAGTTTGGACAGGATTTATGCGTATTAGAGGCGATGAAGATGAAAAACCTCATCCGCGCCAACCGTGCTGGTACAGTCGCTGCCGTTCGCGTAGCGGTGGGTGATCAAGTTCGTCAGGGTCAAGCTCTGCTGGAATATACCGATTAAAGGGGGACGCGCTACATGGATTTTTCTTTGCTCTATCAAGAACTGACTCGCGGCTTCTCCCAATTTGGTTGGGGCAATGCTCTTATGATTGCTGTTGGGCTGCTGCTGATTTATCTGGCGGTTGCCAAAGAATATGAACCCGTCCTGCTCCTGCCCATTGGCTTTGGCTGTATCCTGGCGAACTTGGGCATGCCCGCCAACCAACCCGGCGGCTTGATGAACTGGCTTTACAAAGTGGGTATTGAGACGGAAGTCTTCCCCCTACTCATTTTTGTCGGCGTTGGCGCTATGATTGACTTCCGCCCCCTGCTCGCCATGCCAGAAATGGTGCTTTTGGGCGCAGCCGGGCAGTTTGGCATCTATGCCGTCCTCGTTTTGGCGACCCTCATCGGCTACCCCATCAGCCAGGCAGCTTCCATCGGCGTGATCGGCGCAATTGACGGTCCTACCGCTATTTTTGTCGCCTCCAAACTCGCCCCCGAAATGCTGGGTCCCATTGCCGTAGCCGCTTATTCCTATATGAGCCTCATCCCCATCATCCAGCCGCCCATTATGCGCCTGATGACCACCCGCAAAGAACGCCTCATTCGCATGGAATATGCCCCCAAGCCCGTTTCTCGCCTGGCGGTGGTGCTTTTCCCCATTCTGGTCACAGTCGTCATCAGCCTCATCGCTCCTGCCGCCGCTCCCCTCATCGCCACCCTCATGCTCGGCAACCTCCTCCGCGAAAGTGGCGTGGTGGATCGCCTCAGCAAAGCTGCTCAAAACGAGATCATCAATGTCACCACCCTCTTCTTAGGCTTGGCGATTGGCGCAACCATGACCGCAGATACCTTCCTGCGTTGGCAGACTTTGGGAATTTTGGCGTTGGGTTTGCTTGCTTTTGTGTTAGATACGGTCGCCGGACTGCTCTTTGGCAAGCTTATGTCGTTCGTCACGCGCGGCAAGATCAACCCGCTGATTGGGGCATGTGGCATTAGCGCCTTCCCAATGGCAGGTCGCCTTTCCGCGCGTATGGCATTAGACGAAGACTTCGAGAATTTTATCCTGATGCACGCAATGGGGTCGAACACCGCCGGTCAGCTTGCAAGCGTGGTTGCGGGCGGATTGCTCCTCGCCCTGGTCAGCGGCGTCTTACATTAGTCTTGGGTACTCATCAAAAAGGCATTTATGTTTGTCCTTACCGCGACAAACATAAATGCCTAGATTACATCCAAACGATAGCCCACCCCGCGTACCGTGATCAGGTATTTAGGATGATGTGGGTCTTCTTCGATCTTTTCGCGCAGCCAGCTGATATGCACATCCAGCGTGCGCGTATCTTTTGTATATGTGGTATCCCATGCCGCGCAAAATAGCTCTTTGCGCGCCACCACTTCTCCCGCGTGCTGCATCAGGATTTTAAGCAGCACAATCAGGCGCGGCGTCAGACTGGCTTGCCGCTCGCCAATCCGTACCCACCGTTGCTGCGTGTCAAGCTGCAATAGGCCCACCTGCAGCCGATCCTTTGGCTCTGCAGGCAGCAGCGGGCGAATGCGATTGATTAACTTCGGTAAGGTGAAAGGCAAAAAGAGTAAGTCGTTCACCAACCCCTCTTTGAGCAGTTCTTCGCCTTCTTTCGAATCGCTGATCAGCAAAATAGGCAGTTTCGGATACCGCGTCCGAATGGATTGGCATACCCGCCGCCCACTCGTGCGCATGGATGCTGCGTGGAAGATCACCAAATCTGGCATCCCCTCGGCGGCCGTCTGATCCAAGGATGCGAGGGCTTCGCCTCCCCCAGCCACCCGTTCCAACTGGTAGCCTTTGCGAGCCAGACCTGGGGTCAGCGCAGCATTTTCTGCTCGTTTGCCTTCCACCATCAAAATCTTTGCTTTCATTCCTTTTGCCGCCAAGCGCTCCCCGATCTTTTAATCCCCAATGATCTATTTTTTGATTATACCTTAAAAATCTTCCGCTTTTTTTAAAGTCCACGCCCATTGATTCCCACCAACTCTTGCGCAATCCTTAAAAATAGGTCAAGAGCAGTTGCATCCGTCCTTTGCCCGTGTTAGAATAAAACTAGCTTACGAAAGATGACCCTGCTGGGGAGGTAATTTTATGCCAAGAATGGTGGAAGTGGTCATAGATAGTGTGCGGGTAAGCCTGACCAATCAACAGCGCATTGTTATGCTGCGCGAAGCGACCAGTGAACGCTACTTGCCGATTTGGATTGGTCACTACGAAGCCGAAGCAATTACCATTGCTTTGCAAGAGATTGAAGTCGCCCGCCCACAAACACACGACCTGTTAAAGAATATCCTCAGTACGCTGAACGCTCGCCTACTGCGGATTGAGATTGTCTCGCTGAAAGAAGACGTATTTTACGCCAATCTGGTGGTTGAAACCGATGGGCGCACCGTACTGGTTGATTCACGCCCCTCGGATGCCCTCGCGCTCGCTGCCCGCGCTCGGGTCCAAATATTGATTGCCAAAGAGGTCATGGATTCGGCTGCGATCATCCCTGAAGAGGATGTCCAGAATCAGCGCCCGCCTGCTCCTCCCCCCGCCGCCCAACCCACTGCTGAAGAATCGCATGTGGAATCGACCCGCCTTTCGGTCTTTGAAGATTTTTTGCAGAACCTGGATCTCAATAACCTGGAAAATCCATCCGATGAGGACGATCAGCCCCCTGATGACCCAGATGAGGACGCTCCCAAGCCGGGTCGCTAAATCAACCGCAACATCGTTTTTTCGCCGGGGCGCGTACAGTGGTACAATAGCCCCGGCTTTTTTATCGAACCCTGACTTTTTGATTTAGGGAAGTATATTTACATTTGGGTTTTGCTCAAATTTAAATACACTTCCCTAAATCAAAAAATTCATTTTTTGTTCAGGAGTATATCCCTTTGGAAGAAGTGACTTCTCAAGAAGTCCAGGCGCAACCTCACAATCGCCAGGCTGAAGAAGCGGTCTTGGGCGCTGTTCTTATTAATCCCGAGTCTTACTTTGACGTTGCCCAGTTCCTCAAAGCGGAGGACTTTTACATTGTCCGCAACCGTTGGGTTTGGGAATCCTTTGTCCGCCTCCATGAAACTTCAAACAAGCTTGATTATCTAACGGTTTGCACGGACCTCGAGCAGCACGGCCAGCTCGTTGAAATGGGCGGCGCTGCTTATATCCTCTCCCTCATCAACCAGACCCCTTCTTCGCTCAATGCTGAATCCTACGCTCACCTCGTAGAAGGCAACGCTGTCCGCCGCAGAATGTTAGCCGCCGCCAATGATATGGCAAAGCTGGCGTATGACCAAACCAAGACGGTCGATACCGTCATGGATGAAGCCGAAAAAGCCATCTTTTCCATCTCCGAGCGCCGCGCCCATCACGATTTGCAGCCCATTCAGGAAGTCCTGAGCGAGGTTTACGACAATAACCTCAAAATGCGCAACGAGGCTGAAGATGTACTGGGTGTTCCCACGGGTTTGGCAGACCTCGACCACCTCCTTGGCGGCTTACAAAAATCCGATTTGCTCATTATCGCCGGTCGCCCAGGGATGGGGAAAACCGGTTTTATGCTTTCCATTATGAAAAACGCTGCCATGCGCTATAAAAAGCACATCGCCATGTTCTCGCTCGAAATGTCCTCTGAACAACTCGTGCAGCGCCTCATCGCCCAGGAAACTGGCATTGATACCCAACGTCTGCGCACCGGCAGGCTCAACGATGACGAAATCCCCCTCTTCACCCAAGCGGTCGAAGCCCTCAGCGGCACCCACATCTTCCTGGATGATACCCCCGCCATTACCCCCATGCAGATTCGCACCAAATGCCGCCGCCTGCACATGGAATATGAAATTGACCTGGTGCTGATTGACTATTTGCAGCTTATGTCCAGCGATATGCGCACCGATAACCGCGTGCAAGAGGTTTCCTTTATCTCGCGCAACCTGAAGGTGCTTGCCCGTGAGCTGAATGTCCCCGTCATGGCAGCAGCCCAGCTTTCGCGCGCGGTCGAGCAGCGTGCTGATAAGCGTCCCGTCCTTTCTGACTTGCGCGAGTCCGGCAGTTTGGAGCAGGACGCCGATATTGTCATGTTCATTAACCGCCCCGATGCGATGGAAAAGGACAGCCCCAAGCAAAATCTGGCTGAAATCATCGTTGCCAAGCACCGCAACGGTCCCACTCATCCTGGCATTGAACTGGTCTTTGTCAATAACCTGGCGCGCTTTGAAAATGCCGCCCCGCCCCCTGCACATCGTTAAGAGAGGCAGCCAACATGCCCGTATTTATCGGCTTCCCCGCTGGAAAAACTCACCTCACCCCCGTCCCTGCCCAGTTTTTCAGCGAACTGCTGCCCATGGTTGACCATCTGGGCGAACTTAAAGTAACCTTGTACGCTTTTTGGTACTTAGACCAGCTTGAAACCCCAGTGCGCTTCCTCACCCATACCGATTTTTCCGAAGAGGAAAGTCTGGTAAAATCGCTGCAATGTGATCTGGATGATGCTCTGGATCGGGCTGTAAAGCGTGGGTCTTTCCTAAAAGTGCTGCTCAAGCAAGCGCAGGAAGAAGAAACCTATTATTTCCTCAACACCCCACGCGGACGGGCTGCTGTGGAATCCATCCAGAAGGGGCAGTGGGCACCGCTCAAAGAGAATCAACCTATTACTCTCTTAGAAGCCGCCCGCCCCAATATTTTTGCCCTTTATGAAGAAAATATTGGTCCGCTGACCCCTATGATTGCCGATATGCTGCGCGATGCCGAAAAAACCTACCGTCAGGAATGGCTCGCCGAGGCAATTACGCTCGCGGTGCGCAATAATGTCCGCCGCTGGAATTATATCGAAGCGATTTTACGCTCTTGGCAGGAGAGAGGACGAGATGGAGCCGATAGACAAACTGATCAAACGGATTACGGGAGATACACCGAAGGGGAATTCTCCGAGTACATCCACCATTAAGCCCCTGCGCAGCCCGGAATTGCGCGGCGATCCTAATTGCCCCATTTGCGGCGGAATTGGCTTCGTCCGTAAAGATGTCCCTATCAGCCACCCTGATTTTGGTCGTGTGGATATCTGCGAATGCCGCCAAAAGGAAGTCCTCCAATCCGCTTTTGCGCGCATTTACCGCATGAGCAACTTGGATGCCTTCCGCAATATGACCTTCGAGAGCTTCAATACCGAAGGGCTGGTCGGCGAACATGACGGGCAAACCAATTCGCTGACGATGGCGCTCAACACCGCCCAATACTTCGCTCAACATCTCGATGGCTGGCTGCTGCTCATGGGCAGTTTTGGCGTGGGCAAAACCCACCTCGCCGCGTCAATTGCCAACTTCACCGTCAGTCTTAACGTGCCTACCCTCTTCCTGACCGTCTCTGACTTGCTAGACTGGCTGCGCTATTCCTTCTCCGGGCAGGATCAGAGCTTTGAGGAACGCTTTGAGGAAATCCGCAATGTGCGCCTGTTGGTCATGGATGACCTCGGAACCCAAAATACCACTCCCTGGGCGGAAGAAAAACTGTATCAAATTCTCAATCATCGCTACGTCAACCGCCTGCCTACCGTCATCACCACCAACCAGGCGCTGGATGAGATCGAGGGACGCATCCAATCGCGCTTGCGCGACCCTGAACTCGTGCGCTCCATTAACATCGAAGCCCGCGACCATCGCAACCCGTCCGAAAACTCCGCCCGCCGCCCGCTTTCTTCCTTAGAATATTACCGCGACCAGACCTTTGGCAACTTTAGTATGCGCGAGCCTGAAAATCTCAGCCCTGCCGAACATAATAGCCTGGAAATGGCTTTCCGCGCCGCCCGCACCTTTGCCGAGAACCCGCGCGGATGGGTTGTTTTCACCGGTCCTTATGGCTGCGGCAAGACCCACCTGGCAGCCGCCATCGCTAATTACTGCGCTGGGGTCGCAGGTCGCCCCCCCCTATTTGAAGTCGTCTCCGATTTGCTGGATCACCTCCGTTCCACCTTTGCCCCCAACAGCCTCATCACCTATGACGAGGTCTTCGAGCAGGTGCGGTCTGCCCATCTCCTTATCCTGGATGACCTGGGCATGCAATCCGCCTCCCCTTGGGCGCGTGAAAAACTCTATCAAATCCTAAATCACCGCTCTGTTGTGGACCTGCCCACCGTCATCACCACCGCTGATCCCATCGAAAAGCTGGATGGACGCATCAGCAGCCGCATGCTCGATAGCCGCAAGTGCCAGATTTACGCCATCACCGCCCCCGCTTTCCGCGGTATTGTGGTTGGCTTAGACCGCCCCCGCCGCTCACGCGCTTCTGGCAAGGCAAACGGGTAAAAAACCTTTTGCCTGCTTAGGCATCTAGGTTCAGGGGTGTTTTCCGTGTAGTGGCTTCCGGCAGCAAGCCCAACCATGATCAGCAAATTCAGGAGAAAACATGAGTCCAATTGCTTCTTCCATAGACCTTACCGGCAAGGTCGCCCTGGTGACAGGTGCAGCTCGTGGCATCGGTCGCGCCTGCGCCTTGTCCCTCGCCGAAGCTGGCGCTGACGTTGCCTTGGGTCTAAAAGACGTTTCCACCGGTCAAGAAATCGTTGACCAGATTACCGCGCTCGGTCGCCGTGCCTTCCCCGTCCAAATGGACGTTGCTCATCTGCCCGAAATCACCAGCGCGGTGGCAGCCGTCCATGCCCACTTTGGACGAATTGATATCCTGGTCAACAACGCGGGCATCGGCGCGCCCAACCCCGCTGAAAATGTCACCGAACAGGATTTTGATGATACCCTCGCGGTCAATTTAAAAGGCACTTTCTTCACCGCCCAGGCAGTCGGTAAAATCATGATCGCCCAAGGGGGTGGGCGCATTGTCAATATCAGCTCGCAGGCGGGGTTTGTCGCCCTGCCCACCGAATCAATCTACTGCATGACCAAAGCCGCCATCTCGCACCTCACCAAATGCCTTGCCCTCGAATGGGCGCAATATCACATCAACGTCAACGCCGTTGCCCCCACCTTTATCCAAACCCCCGGCACCCGCAAATGGCTGGAAGACCCCGACTTTCTCCAATCCGTGCAGCAGCGTATTCCCCTCGGACGGGTCGGTACGCCGCGCGAAGTGGCTGAACCGGTCGTCTTCCTCGCCTCTGAAGCCGCCTCGCTCATCACCGGCGTTACCCTCATGATTGATGGCGGTTGGACGATTCAATAAAAGGCTATAATCACCTGTAAAGGAGACTAATCATTATGCCCATCAGCCCACTTGCCGGAAAACCGGCTCCCAAGACCCTCTTAATCAACCTTCCTCGCCTGGTATCTGCCTATTATAGCTACCATCCTGACCCATCCATCGCCGCGCAGCGCGTTGCCTTTGGCACCTCCGGTCATCGCGGCTCTTCCCTCAGCAGCTCCTTTAACGAAGATCACGTCCTGGCAATCACCCAGGCGATTTGTGAATACCGCCAGTCCAAAGGGTACACCGGTCCCCTCTATATTGGCATGGATACCCACGCTCTCTCTGAACCCGCTTTCACCAGTGCAGTGGAAGTCTTTGCCGCCAACGGTGTGCAGATTGTCATTCAAGCCGGCTTGGGATATACCCCCACGCCTGTCATCTCCCATGCTATTCTTGCCTACAACCGCGCGCGTACCACCGGCTTGGCGGATGGGGTTGTGATTACTCCCTCGCATAATCCGCCCGATGATGGTGGCTTTAAATACAATCCCCCCAACGGCGGACCTGCCGATAGCTCTGTTACCGGCACCATCCAAGACCGCGCTAACCAGATTTTGCAGCAGGGCGTCAGTCAGGTCAAGCGTATGCCTTTCCAGCGCGCCCTTAAAGCCGATACCACCCACGCCCAGGATTATATTCAACCCTATGTCGCTGATCTGAAAAACGTAGTGAACCTGGGTGCCATCCGCGCTTCGGGTATCAAAATCGGCGTTGACCCCCTCGGCGGCGCGTCCGTTGCCTTCTGGCAGCCCATTGCCGAGATGTACGGTTTGAATATAGATGTCGTCAACCCCTATGTGGACGCGACCTTCTCCTTTATGACCGTTGACCATGATGGCAAAATTCGCATGGATTGCTCTTCCCCCTATGCTATGGCTTCGCTCATCCAGCTAAAAGACCGCTTTGACATCGCTTTTGGCAACGACCCCGACAGCGACCGACATGGCATCGTCACCCCCAGCGTGGGCTTGATGAACCCGAACCACTACCTGGCGGTTGCCATTGAATACCTCTTCCAGAATCGTCAAAAGTGGTCCCCTTCGGCGGCTGTTGGCAAAACGGTGGTCTCCAGTTCCATGATTGACCGTGTAGCTGCTCAAATCAAACGCAAGCTCTATGAAGTGCCTGTCGGCTTTAAATATTTTGTGGATGGCTTGCTCAATAGCTCCCTCGGCTTTGGCGGCGAAGAGAGCGCGGGCGCATCCTTCCTCCGCCATGATGGCACGGTTTGGACAACGGATAAAGACGGCATCATCCTGAACCTGCTCGCGGCTGAAATCACTGCCGTCACCGGTCAAAACCCCGGCGACCGCTATAAAATCTTAGAAGCCCAGTTTGGTTCTCCTGCCTATGAACGCCTCGATGTGCCTTCCACCCCCGCCGAAAAGGCGATCTTGGGTAATTTATCCCCGGATATGGTGGAAGCGGCAACCCTGGCAGGTGAAAAGATCACCGCGCGCCTCACCCACGCCCCCGGGGATGGCGCTGCCATTGGCGGCTTGAAGGTCGTCAGTGAAAATGGTTGGTTCGCCGCTCGTCCCTCTGGCACCGAGGATATTTATAAGATTTATGCCGAGAGTTTCAAGGGCGCGGATCACCTTAAACGTATTTTCGCCGAGGCGGAAGAGATTGTTCACGCCGCCCTGCAACACGGCAAATGAAGAAACCGCTTTCTCCTTTCCAGAATCGCCTGCGCTACGAGTTTGACAAAACCCTTTCGCGCGGACCGATGGCGCTCGGGGCGTGGGTAGCTTTATTTTCCTTGCTGCTGGTACTCCTCCTTGCGGTGCTGGCTCATTTTGCGCGCCTTGACCCTGCCCTGAATCTGCCCCAAATCTTTTGGGTCATGCTTCTGCAAGCCCTCGCCCCCAATCCGGTTGACCTCAGCCTGGGTCCCTGGCCCTTTCTGCTGCTGATGCTGCTTATTACCCTGATTGGCATTTTCATGGTGAGCATTTTTATTGGCATCATCACCAACAGCATTGATGGTCGCGTCAATTCCCTGCGCAAAGGTCGCTCGCAAATCCTGGAAAAAGATCACACCGTCATTTTGGGTTGGGATGAGCACATCTTCACCATCCTGCGTGAGTTAAAGATTGCCAACGAGCATGTCCCTCACGCCTGCGTGGCAATTTTGGGCGAAAAAGACAAAGTGGAGATGGAGGAGGAAATTTACGCCCGCCTGGGCAATGGTACCTCCCATAAAATGCGAATCGTTTGCCGCAATGGCACCCCCATAGATATGATTGACTTGGATATTGTCCAGTTGAACGCTGCAAAGTCCATCATTGTGCTTGCTCCTGATAACGAAGACGCCGATACCTACGTGATTAAAGCGCTGCTCGCCATCATCAACAACCCGCGCCGCCGCGCCCAGCCCTATCACATTGTCACTGAAATTCACGATGTCTTCAACCTGGAAGCCGCTCATCTGGTCGGCAAACAGGAAGCCACCATTTTGCTGATGAGTGACATTATCGCCCACATCACCGCCCAAACCTGCCGCCAATCTGGGCTTTCGGTGGTCTATACCGAACTATTAAACTTTGAGGGCGATGAGATTTATTTCCACGAAGAACCTAGCTTGGTAGGGCTGACCTTCGGCGAAATCCTCTCCCGTTTTGAAGACTCCGCCGTCATGGGGGTACTGCCGAAAGGGGGCGTTCCCAAGCTAAACCCACCCATGGATACCCTCATCCAGTCCGGCGATCAGATGATTGCTATCTCTGAGGAGCAGTCCACCTTACAGCTTTCTTCCATCAATCGTCCACTCGTTCAGGCCAACCTGATTAACGTGCAAACGCCCTGTCCGGCAGAGCGAGAGCGTACCCTCATCTTAGGCTGGAACAAACGCGCCGCCACTATTATTGCCGAGTTAGATAATTACGTCTCCCCCGGCTCGGCGGTGATGGTCGTGGCAGGCGCCTCTGACCCACAATCCGCCGTTCACCAGTTATCTGCTGCTCTGAAAAACCAGTCAGTCGCTTTTCAAATGGGCAACACCGCGGATCGCCGTTTTCTCAACAGCTTGCAAGTCGAATCCTATAAGCATGTGATTGTCTTGGCGGATTTGGATCACGAATCGGTGCAAATGGCGGACGCGCATACCATTATTACTCTGCTCCACCTGCGCGACCTGAATGAACGCAATGGCTACCCCTTCTCCATCGTCAGCGAAATGTTGGATGTGCGTAACCGTGACCTGGCGGAGGTGACTCATGTGGATGATTTTATCGTCAGCGATGAGCTTGCCAGTTTGCTCCTGGCGCAAATATCCGAAGATAAAGAACTCAGTTTGGTCTTTGAAGATTTATTCTACCCGGCTGGTTCTGAAATTTTCCTCAAACCCATCACAGACTACATCTTGCCGGGTCATCCCGTGAATTTCTATACCGTTGTGGAAGCCGTCCGCCAGCGTGGCGAAGTGGCAATTGGCTATCGCATCGTGGCGTTTTCCAGCGACCCCGCCCAGTCCTTTGGCATAGTCGTCAACCCCAATAAGTCCGATCTAGTCACCTTCCACCCCGATGACCGCGTCATCGTCCTGGCAGAATTTTAAACTTGCTCTGATCTATAAAGTATGGCAGTGTTTTTGTACGTGTTTTGGCGAAGAACGCCAAAACACGTACAAAAACACTGCCATACTTTATCCGTTACGATGATCCCATTATTTTTTGCTTTATCCTCCAGCGCGTTTCTGTAACAGCGTAATCAGCGGATTCACAAAGATGGAATTCATCCCCATCGTACTGCGATTCGCAGCCCCAGGGCGCGGGGTGCGCTGTGCGTTTGGCTGCCCACCCGCAGCGCCGCCGCCACCCGCTCCGCCGCCAGGGACACCAAATCCACCGCCGCCGCCCGGCACATTACCACCCGCTCCGCCACCCTCCGCGGCTCCCCGCTGTGTTTGGAACTGCGCTACCCGTGTGGCGCGCGCCGAAGGGTCAAGCGTTGCGCTCCCCGCCGCACCGCCCCCAAACCCGCCCCCGCCAAATTGAATTCCTTGCTGTTGCGCAAGCGTTTGCAAATCCGCCTGGGTCAAGACCATATCCTGAATGGCTTTCACCTGCTCAGGGGTCATTGTGTCCTCAATTTGTTTGAAGAGCGCGGTCAATTCAGTCGGTGAGGCAGTGGTGCTGCTCGCCATAGTCTTGACGGCTTTCCATAAGGGCAGCAGATCCGCCGCCTCTTTTGCTGTCACTGCCTGGGGCGTGCCTTCCAGCTTGAACGTCCCAATGGCTAATTTTTGCTCCAACGGCAGCTTAGACATATCCCCGCCAAACCCATTCTGACCGCCGCCGGTCGTCCCAGAGGTGGTATTCCCGCCAGCTGTAGCAGGTTGTGAACTCGTCCCGCCCACCCCTGGGATGTTCAGACTCGCGCAGGCTGCTAATGCCACTACGCTAAACAATACGATAAAAACGAGTAACTTTTTTTGCATCTCTCAATTCCTTTCATATCCTGTTATTCGTGCCGTAACGCCACAATCGGGTCTAACTGCGCCGCTTTTTGTGCCGGAATATACCCAAAGAATATGCCAATCAACGCCGCGGACGAGAACGACAGCGCCAGTGAATAGGGCACAATCACTGTCCGCATTCCGCTGAATGACCCGAACAAATAAGCTCCGCCTACTCCGCTCAATACCCCCAGCAGTCCCCCAATCAGGCTTAACATCAATGCTTCCGTTAGAAATTGGGTCTGAATATCCCCTGGGGTAGCCCCCACGGCTTGGCGCAGACCAATTTCCCGCGTCCGTTCGGTGACGGACACCAACATGATGTTCATAATCCCAATCCCGCCCACAATCAACGACACGCCCGCCACCCATGCCAGCAAAGTACGGAACGATGATGTGGTTGATTCCTGCGTCTTGATAATATCCGCCTGCGAGCGAATGGTGAAGTCAAGCGTATCCGCCGTCACCTTATGCCGGTTCGTCAGCAGCAGCGTGATTTGGGTCATCACGTCATCAATGTTCGCTTTTGGGTCCGCTGATACGTAGATGGTCCGCACCCGATCCCCACGGATCCGTGCAAATTGCGATGGCGTAAATTTCTTGAAGACCAGGTTGATCGGCGCATAAACCAGCTGATCAAAATCGGTGCCAGCGGATAACCCTTTGGGTTTCATCACCCCAATTACGCTCACTTGCACATTGTTAAGGTTAATGTTCTGCCCAATCGGGTCTGTTGTGCCAAACAACTGTGTGGCAATCGCCGACCCTAATACCGCCACCTTATCGGCGCGCTGCACCTCCTGATCCGTAACAAACCGCCCGCTGCCAACCGCCAGGTTGCGCACGGTCACATAGTCAGGCGTTGTGCCAACCAGCGACACGCTATCCAGCGAGTTGCCGTTATATTTCACGCTTACGCTGGCTTCTTGTTCCACAGATGCGCCCACCACCCCGCTAATCTGGTCGCGGATCGCCGCTACATCGCTGAATACCAGCCCGCCTTGCGAGTTCTGCGGTCCACTTTGCGGGCCACCCCGCGTAAATGATGGACTAATAAAAATCAGGTTGCTGCCCAGTCCGTTAATTTGATCGGCAATGTTCGCCTCTGTGCCAGCGCTAATGGCGATCATCATAATCACCGCAGCCACCCCAATAATCACGCCCAACATGGTCAGCAAGGAGCGTAGTTTATTGGATGCCAGGCTCTTTGACGCGCTTTTTAAAATTTCACCAAGGTTCATCATGCCCTCCTTAGGAGATCGCCTCTACTGGCATTTCAACCCGCTTCTGACGCAGCACCCGTTCCAGGTTGCGTACATCAGAGAATAATGCCCCATCCCGAATCATCACCGTGCGCTCCGTATGCCGCGCAATATCCGGCTCATGCGTCACCAAAACAATCGTGCGCCCGCGTTCATGCAGGTCGTGGAATATATCCATAATCTCTTCGCTCGATTTTGAATCCAGGTTGCCGGTCGGCTCATCCGCCAGGATCAATTTCGGGTCGTTGATTAACGCGCGCGCAATCGCCACTCGCTGCTGCTGCCCGCCCGATAGTTGATTCGGCATGTGATCCCACCGATCCCCCAATCCTACGCTTTCCAGCACTGCCATTGCCTGCTCGCGCTGTTCATTGGTGTTGATCCGGTTCTCGCGCCGGTATGACATCGGCAGCATCACATTTTCCAACGCCGTGGTGCGTGATAACAGGTTGAACGACTGGAAGACAAACCCCAGGCGCAGGTTGCGGATATACGCCAGTTCCTTGCGGTTGTATTCGCTCACATCTTCCCCGTCCAGAATGTATTGCCCTTCCGTAGGGCGATCCATGCACGCCAGAATGTTCATCAACGTGCTTTTGCCTGATCCGCTGGGTCCCATAATGGCTACCCATTCGCCGATCTCTATTTTGAGGTCAATCCCGTGTAAGGCAATGACTTCGGCATCCCCTTCGCCGTACACTTTCTTTAGCCCCGCCGTCTGGATCACCGGCAGCGGTTGCTCTTGCTCTACAAGTTCGTGGGTTTCGTTTGTCTCTTGCATACCGTTATTGTCCATTAGTCGTATTACTGGTAGATTGCGCATTTTTGACGTCCGCCGTGCCGGTGGAAATCACATCTCCGGCAGAAAGCCCGCTCTTGATCTCCGCATTGGTGGTATCCATCACGCCCACTTCCACCACTTTCATACTCATTTTGCCGCTTTTGACCACAAATACGCCGTATTGTCCGCCGCCCAGGTCACGCAGTGCCTGCACCGGTGCCAGCAGAACGTTATTGGCTTGCGAGCGAATGATTGTAACGCTGGCGTTCAGCCCAATCGGCATGGCGGGCAGGTCCTTCTCTTTCGATAAGTCCAACTGCACCAGCCCTTGCACCGTCTGGTAGCCGTTGACCGTTACCAGCGTAGGGTTAATCCGCACCACCTTGCCGGTAAATGTCCGGTTCGGGATGGCGTCAAATGCCACCTGCACTGCCTCGTTCATCGCCACTTTGTCCATATCGGTCTCATCCACAATAAATTGCACCTGTGGGTTAAGCATATCTGCCATGCTGATGAACGTAGCGGTCGTAGTATTATCCCCTGGGTTGCCTGTCACCGATAAAATTGTCCCATCCGTAGGCGCTTTGATGACAATCCCATCCAGGTTCTGTTGCGCCCCATCCAACGCGATCTTCGCGCCATTCACTTTGTTTTGCGCCTGCGCCAGGTCGGTGGGAGTGACGCCGTTATTCTGTTGCAGCGTCGTCAATGTTGCCTGATCCTGCTTGAGCTGCGATTGCGCCAGGGTCAGCGTAGCGTGCGAGGCGTCAATCTGGTATTGCGTATACCCTGCGCAGCTCAGGTACGCCGCGTAGGCTTGTGCGACCTTATTCTTGGCTGGCACAATCGTATTCAAATAGTACGCCGTGTTCCCGCCCCCATCCCCCAGGTTCGTGAGGTCTTTCTGCGCGCGATCATATTGCGCATAGTATGCGTCTGTTGTTTTTTGATCGCAGGCTTGCATGCCCTTGTCCTTCAAGGCGGATTGCGCATCCGTGATCGCTTTCTGATCAGTGGCTACCTTCAATTGCATGTTGGCAATTGCGCCCGCGCCCCCCTGCTGCAAGGTCGCTAAAGCCTGCTGCGCGGAAGTCAGGGTCTGCGTTGCCGTGTTCAAGTCAGCGTCCAGCGATGCAGTATGTTCCAATTCCGCCAACACCTGCCCTGCCTTCACCACATCGCCTACCTGGACGTTGACCTTCTTCACCGTTCCTGCAATCGAAAAACTCAATTGCGTTTGCTGTATCGCGGATAACGTCCCCGTCCCAGCAGCGGATATGGTCAGGCTGCCCCGCCGCACGGTAGTCGTCTTGGGCGCGCTGCTGGCTGTGGTCGCCGCTGCTGCCGCGCTTTGCGCCTGATTCCAGAAATAATACCCCGCTCCGCCGCCTACCAGAATGAGAACCACCAATATGGGGAGGATAACGGTCTTAAATCTGGACGTTTTTTTCATTGTCCTGGTTGTTGCTTTTGTCATTGTTCTAGTAGCCATTGCTTCACCTTACTCCTCACGAAAAACGCAGTTTCGTCAATGTTATTGAATCACCCGGTCGCCAACTTGCAGACCAGAACGAATTTCCACCTTGCCGCTAAGGGTTGCCCCAACGACCACATCGCGCTGCTGAGGTTGCCCATTCGCTCCTATCAGGTTGACGTAGGTCTGCCCCTTTGTGGTGCTATATACAGCCGCTTCTGGCAAAGTGATTACATTCGTAGCAAGGTTACATTGAATTTCCACCGAGGCGTTCAACCCCAGCGGCATGGCATGTCCCTTCGGGTCAATCGAGACCACCCCCTGCGCCATTGCCACGCTGCGCACCGATGCCAGGCTCGGGTAAACCTGCACCACCTTGCCTGTGAAGGTATGCCCTGCGATGGAGTCAAATGTGATCGTAGCCGGGCAGCCCGTTTGGAAGCTGGATAAATCCGTCTCATCTATATTCACCTGAATGACCGGATGATCCAAGTTGCCCAGGGTCAGGAATGCCGTTTTGGGTGCAGGCTGCCCCACGCTGCCGTTCAGTTTCAGGATCGTTCCATCCATCGGCGCAGTCAGCGTGGCGGCTTGTAGGTCTGTTTGCGCCTTCAGCAGCTGCAAGCGCGCATTTTCCACCTCTACCTGCGCAATTTGCACCTGCGTAGGGTCAATCCCAGCGTTGGCTTTCAACGCCTGATAATTGCTTTGCGCTTGCTGCAACTGCGCGCTGCTCAATTGGAATGCCGCCTGCGATTCCTGAATCTGTTGGTCGGTATATCCCTGGCAAAATTCCCAGTTGATATAAGCCGTATCCCGCTTGATTCGCGCCGGTCGCAGGTTCTTCAGAATGTAATCCATACCAAAGCCAGTGTTGCCATTCGCCAGGGCGCTTTCCCAAACAGCCGCTGCATCTCTTGCCTTCGTGTATTGATCCCAATAAGAATGGGTCAGGTCAACGCTGCAAGTGGGGTCATATTTGGTATGAACGCTGTTTTGCGCTTGCGTATAGGTCGCCTGCGCGCTGGCTTGCGTAGCCTGTGCTTTCGCCACTGCAGCCACTGGATCAGCTGTCAAATCATCCAATGCCTGTTGCGCCAGTTGCAAGGTCAGTTGATCCTCTGCAACCGCTTGCTGTAACTTCGGCAGCGTATCCAGGGTCGCCAAGACCTGCCCGGCTTTCACCACGTCGCCAATCTGCACGTTCACGCTTGCCAGTTTTCCACTTGTCAAGAAGCCAAGCTGCAACGTCTGCCCACTGATAATGCTGCCCGTCCCCGAAATACTTGCAGTCAGGTCCCCGCGTTGTACGGTGATCGTAGTCTGCGTATTTGTTTTTGGCGTATTCGCAGCCGAAACAGGTTGTAACCGCCAATAAGCATATCCGCCCGCTGCTATGAGCGCAATCAGCAACACCACCGGCAAAATCCACTTCCGCCGGCGTGACGGTGTGGGAATGGGGGACCTGCGCTGAGATATTCCTTGTGCTTGCATACGCTCTATCCTTCTGACCGCGCTGGTCTACTTCCCACTTGTCTGTGCAGTACCCGTGCTGACGGTGTCGCCTTCTTTGAGTCCACTCAATATTTCCGCATGGGTTGTATCTTTAATTCCCACTTTTACAGAGGTCAGGTGCAGTTTCCCAGCCTGATCCACTTTGAATACGGCATAATCCCCGTTTCCCAGGTCGCGCAGCGCTTCGATAGGGACGAGTACTGCATTCTTTGCCTGCTGACGGATGACTTCTACCGTGGCATTTAGCCCCAGCGGGAAGGCTTGCAGCGCCTGTACTGCGCTTGCATCCAACGTTACTTGCCCGGTAACGAGTTGATATTGCCCAGATACGGTCAATTGCGGGTCAATTTCAGTGACCTTGCCACTGAAGGGCGTATCCGGCAGCGCGTCAAACGTCACCACTGCCGGCGTATTTAACGTTAACTGTTGTGCCTGCGTCTCATCAACGCTCAACTTTACGGTTGCCTGGCTGGTATCCGCCAGGGTGATAAATTTCGATGTATCGATCATTTCGCCAGTCTGCGCCGCCAGGAAGATCACCGTCCCGCTGATGGGGGCGGTCATGGTTGCGCCGGTGCTATTTTGCTTTGCCTGCGCCAGCTGTGCCTCGCTTTGTTGTACCTGCGCCTGCGCTAACGCCAATTCGCTTGGGTCAATCCCATTATTTGCCTTCAGTGTGTTGTATTTTGCTTCTGCCAGCTGCAAGGCTGCCTGCGCGGATTGCGTGGTCGCCTGTGCCTGAGATTTTTCGCTGGGCGTATACGCGATGCAATAGGTGTAATTTGCCAGCGCCTGATCATAGGTCCCCTTGA
The DNA here is from genome assembly GCA_038206515.1 of Anaerolineales bacterium. Lineage (GTDB taxonomy): Bacteria > Chloroflexota > Anaerolineae > Anaerolineales > Anaerolineaceae > DSYU01. The sequence continues at coordinate 20,399 of JBBRAT010000004.1, forward strand.
TGGAAAGCCACTGATCGCTGCCATAAGCCGTTACGTTTAGCTGATTCAGTTTGCTGGTTGCGTTATCCAGAGTGGCTTTGTATTTGGTGGTCACTTCGCGCGTGCAGCGGGCTAGATCCGTCCGCTGACTGGCTGCCTGGTCGGTATTATAAGCGTCTTGCGCTTTCAGCCAATCACTAAACGATTGCGCCAGCGCAACCGGTGCGTTCGTCTGTAAATCCCTCAACGCTTTTTGTGCCTGCAATAATGCCAATTGCGCGCTGGTTTCCGCCGCTTTCAGGCTCACAGGGTCGCTTAATTGCGCCAGAGTATCCCCTGCTTTCACCTTATCCCCTAGCTTGACCTTCACGCTCGCCAATGTCCCTGCGGTCGTAAAGTTTAAGTCCACCGACCGAGATGCAATCAATACCCCCGTGCCAGATACCGATACTTTTAAATCCCCGCGCCGCGCCACAGCCGTGTAATTACTGACCGCTGCCGGTGTCGCTGCCTGCACCAATGGATTCCCTGGCTGCCCTAAATAGAACCAGCCTGCCACTGCCGCTCCTACGCCAATCACCCCCAGCAACACCCACCGCAGCCAGGTGCGTTTGCGTGCAGGCTTTTTGTTTTTTGCTTGGTTCACATGCATCTTTTCCTCCGAACTTTTAAAGAAAGTTACTTACCTTTCTCTCGCATTTTCTTATCCATCCGTGTTTAATAGTAGAAGACAATTGTTCAGATTTGGTTTAGCTCTGGTGTATATCCTGCTTATCTCTCCATTAAGATATTCACCAAACCTGATCCCCTTCTAAACCAAATCTGAATAAGATTAACTTAAGCTAAAATGGAAAGTATCCTTCCAGCCATTGTCTTCCATTGGCAGCCATGAAGAGAAATTAAGGATAAACACGATGCAAGAGACAATTCTCGTAGTGGACGATCAGGCAAGTGTCAGGCAGCTGTTACAGGAATATTTAACTGAGCAGGGTTTTCGCGTGGTGACTGCCCCCGATGGGCAGATCGCCCTCTATAGCGCCCGCAATGAACACCCCGACCTCATCTTATTGGATATTATGATGCCCAAGATGGATGGCTATCAGTTTTTGCGCACCTACCGCCAGGAACAGCAAACCCCCATCATTATTATCACTGCCCGCGAAGAAGAAACCGATGCCGTTTTGGGCTTAGACCTTGGCGCGGATGATTACGTCATCAAGCCCTTCCGCATGCGTGAACTCTTAGCCCGCATTCGCGCCATCTTGCGCCGCGCGGAAGGCGCGCCCGATCAGGGCGAGGTCTTGCGCGTGGGCAGCCTGGTACTCGACCAAAATACCCACATTGTCACTCAACAGGGCGAGCCAGTTGATCTAACCCCTATCGAATTTGATATGCTTGCCGTCCTCATGCACTCCCCCGGTCAGGTTTTCACCCGCACCCGCCTGGTCGAGCATCTCCTCGATAGCGGCTTTACTGGGCTGGATCGCACCCTCAACGTCCATATTCGCAATTTGCGCATGAAAATTGAGCCTGACCCTGCCAACCCTCAATTTATTGAAACCGTCTTTGGGGTCGGCTACCGTTTCCATAAACTGGTTGGATAGGAACGTATGATTAAAAAATCGTTGCTCTGGAAGCTCATTCTGGCTTTTGTATTCGTCTCGCTCGTCACCACCGCCCTGGTAGCTGTCCTGATTCGCATGAACAGTGTGGATAGCCTCACCCGTCTGGTGTTGGATCAGCAGCGCAGTAATTTGCAGTCCGCCCTGACGGATTATTACACCCAGAATGGCTCATGGCAGGGCATTGCCCAAGCCTGGCCCCTCATGTACTTACGCAATGGCTCTATCCGAAACATTCCCAATAACCCCTTGATGGATCAACCCATTGACCCTGCCATCGGTCGTATCCCCCGTGACATGATGCCCACCCTTGATCGCCGCAGCTTGTTTGGCTTGGTGGATATGCAAGGCAGGGTCATCGTTCCTTTTTATGGCGAATATGCCGTGGGCGACACGATCCCCGCCGACCTTATCCGCACAGGCACGCCTGTGATGGTCAATAATACCCAGGTCGGCGTCATCCTCACCGCTGCCTGGCAGCCCCGCCTCAACCCAGAGGAAAATCTCTTCTTGCAGCGCACCAATGAAGCCCTTATCTACAGCGTCATTGGCGCCACGCTGCTCTCGCTGCTCATTGCCATTTTACTATCGCGCAACCTCATCCGCCCCTTGCAGGAACTAACCCAGGCTGCCCAAAACATGGCGCGTGGCAAGCTCGATCAGCAGGTGAATGTTCGCAGTCAGGATGAAGTTGGTCGCCTGGCAGATGCCTTCAACCGCATGAGCCAGGAGGTCGGTCGCAGCAATCAACTTCGCCGCCAAATGACCGCCGACATTGCCCACGACCTGCGCACCCCCCTCACCGTTATTGCTGGCTACGTTGAATCCATGCGGGATGGCGTTCTTCAGCCCACCAATCAACGCTTATCCATCATTTATCAGGAAATTGAACGTCTGCAAGACCTTGTGGGCGACCTGAAGCTCCTCTCCCTCGCGGATTCGGGCGAGCTTCCCATGAATCCGCAGCCCATTGCCCCCCTTACTCTGCTGGAGCAAGCCGCCGCGCCCTTCCAACCCCGCGCCATGCAGCAGGAGATTAATCTGCGCGTAGTTGCCCCTGATAATTTACCGATGGTACGGGTAGATGTTGCCCGCATGATGCAGGTCTTTGGCAATCTGGTCAGCAATGCCATGCGCTATACCCCCGCCGGAGGGGAAATTAAACTCTTCGCCTCGCAGCAGGGCAATCAGGTGCGCCTCAGCGTACAAGATACCGGCTCAGGCATCCCCGCCGAAGAACTCCCCCTTATTTTTGATCGCTTCCATCGCGCTGACCCCTCCCGCCACACCGATGACGGCGAATCGGGCTTAGGGCTGGCAATCGTCCGCGCCTTGGTCGAAGCCCATCAAGGTCACGTCAACGCCCAATCCGAATTGGGCAAAGGCACCACCATCTCCTTTGAAATTCCCGCCCTCCCATAATTAAGAAGATTGTTTTTGGAGCGCAGCTCCAAAAACAATCTTCTTTTACCCTTCCACCTGTAAGGCCGCTTCATTCCCAGGTGTAGGCGTTTTCGCGTGTTCCCTCGATGCCAACACCGTCAGCACTGCGCCAATCCCAAACAACACCAGGTTCAGCACAAACGGCAAAATGCGGTTGATAGATGAGAGCGCCCCGCTGATCCACCCAAACGGCGAAGTGAAAAGAATCATCACCACATACAGCGCCGCCATAATCCGCGCCCGTTCCACCGGGTCTACCGTTGTGATTGTCATCCGGTCTACCTGTGTCCCCAGTGTGGCATAGCTGCACGCTTCAATTAATACGCTTACCAGCAATAGCCCATAGCTCTTCTCAGGCGCAAGGATCAGCACCGTCTGTGCGATGATGTACCCGCCAATCCCAACCAGCATGGGGTTGCGGAAGTGCATCTCGCGGATAAAGGGCATCGCCACAAAGAAGAAGATCAGCATCGTGGCTGACCGCGCAAACACGAAGTACGACAGCTCCCCTTCCGGGATCCCCAACCGCTTCGTCACCAGAATAGACCAGAACGTACCTGTAATCAGCTGGGTTGCCCCCATGATGACCATAATCCCCAAGGTATACAGGGTGCGTGTAGATTTGCGCAGCGATTTAATCACATCCCGATATTCCGCCAGCAGCTCACCCAGGCGCTGATGCTTCGTCTCGTGCATGCGTACTTTGCCCTGCTCGGTCTCATCCGCATAGAGATTCAGCACGATAAATTTTGCAGTCATCATCACGCAGGCAAACCCCAGTAGTCCGCGCATGGTTGGCACGAGCGTATAGGTGTTCACCAGCAACCCCGCAATCGGCGCAAAGAAAGCCGAAAGCAGCCCTGAAATATACACCCACGAATATATATCCATCAACAGCTTCGGGTCGGTATCCTCCACCATCAAACAAGTCCACGAATTACTCGTCACCCGCCAGGTGCTATTGACAATCGCCGCCGCCACAAAGAACCAAAAGTTCTGCGAAACCGCCCAGATCGCCGTGGGAACTGTCCACGCCAGGAAGTCAAAGAGGAAAGTCGTGCGCTTGCGCCCCAGCTTGTCAGTGATAATCCCGCTCATCATCGCCGCGCCAATCTGAAAGATCAGCCCAATCGTGGCAATCAATCCAATTTGCGTATCCTTGACGCCCAGCGCCAGCATATAAATCGAAAAGTAAGGCGCGTATAAGTTAAACGGAATGCCCCACATAGGCTCCGTATAGACACAAGCTCGCGCGTTCCCTCGAAGAGTAAGCAGTGTTTTGAATAAAGATTGCGATAGGAATTTCATAATGCTTTCTGCAAACGTTCAAAAGTGGGGTTGGATCAGCGCCAATCATACCGTTCAACCCCTTGACTGTCAATCACCTTCATTATTAACCTTTCTTCCCTCTTCTCCGTTGCATGGATTGAGACAAAAGGATCGGTCTTTTCTTCTTCCCCTTCCTCACGCAGTGGAGCGAGGGGATGAGGCTCCCCTCCCAAATCCCCTCTTTGATAAGTAAATGTAAGGCAAAAATACGGTAATATACTCGTATATCGAACACTTATCTTTTATAATTTAGGGTGAACCATTCGCATTCATTTTGTCTCTTAAAAAGCAAGAAGGTATCCTATGAACACAACCCGGCAAAATTCTCACCCACGTGAAAACGATCAACGCGCCCAAGGTATGCTCGAATTTGCTCTGATCCTCCCCCTATTGCTAATGGTGGTCATGGGGGTCATTGCCTTCGGTCATTTTATGTTCGTCTACTCCGTCACCACCTCTGCCAGCCGTGAAGCTGCTCGTTATGGGGCGGTGGTCGGTCTTTCTGAAAATAACATCCCCCGTTACTCCGATTGCAGAGCCATGCGCGATGCCGCCCTGCGCATTGGCGCCATTGGTGGACTGAAACCTGCGGATATTTACATCTATTATTTTGATAACTCCACCAGTGACCCCAACACTGCCACGCCGCTTGCCTCTTGCACCCCCGCCCAAAATAGCCCTTCCTCTTATACCGCCGCTTTGGGTGATCGTGTTGAGGTTGTCCTCATTAACCAGTACGTTCCCTTCGTCCCCCTGGTAAATTTGCCTACCTACGGCATCAAATCCGATGCAGTGCGTACTATTATGACCGGCATCGCCGTGGGCACCCCCGGCGCAACTGCCACGACTGCCCCAGGTGGCAACACCGCCACCGCCACAGCCACTACCACCGGCGGGGGCGGCGGCGCTGCGGTAAATCTCGTGAGCATTGCCACCGACAAAGTCAATTATCTCGTTGATGATCCCACCAATGGCAAAGCTCAGATAACAGTCACCTTATCTTCTTCCGCGGGTACGCCCACCGGGTCAGTGAAAATCAGTGTCCTAAATGATTTCTGCAATGCCAATCTCGTCAACGGCAGCGCGTCTTGTTATCTCTACCCCTTCACCCTTGCCAGCACCGCCAGCCCCGTCAAAGTAGACTACCTCTCTGATAATCCCAGCAAATTCAACAGTTCTCCCTCCAGTTTGACCAATAGCACAGTTGTCAACGTGGATTATGCCACCGGCGCCGTCATTACCGGACCAGCTGCCTCCAGCGCCAACACTTCTGTCATCTTCAACATCACGGTTTCACCGGTTGCCTTAGCCAGGGCAGCCGCCCAAGGCGTTTATCCCCCCGGCACCGTCCAACTGGTGGATGCAGGCAACCCCAACACCGTCATTCAAACCTGCTCGGGCAACCTCATGCCTTCCGGCACGCTCGGCGCCTCCACCATTGCCTGCGCCCATACCTTTACCGCCAACGGCGTGTATAGCCTGAAAGCCAAATACACCCCTGATAACACCCCTACCGGTAACCTCTTCCTTGCCAACGCAGTGGCTGCTGACACCACCTTTACCCACACTGTTACCACCGTCTATAATCGCCCGCTGATTGTCAAAATAGATGGCAACGCCTTCCCTGGCTCTAATTTGCAAATTGGCAAGCCCCTGACTGTCAACGTTACGTTAGACCTCAGCGGCATGTCCTCTCCGCCCACCCCCGGTGGCACCGTCACCATCACTGCCTGGGGTAGCAGTTGTAACGCTGTGCCGATCAATGGCACATCCGGCGCAAATTGTGTACTCACCCCCAATGCCATTGGTTCTGGCATCATTCAGGCAAACTATACTGGCGATAGCAATTATCTCCCCCAAAACACCAGTCCCAACGTCACCATTGGCAAAGATGACCTCATCTTTACCCTCTCGCAAAGCGCCAACCCCACCGCGAAAGGCGTGGGCGTGGTCTTCACCTGGAGTCTGGTTCCTGCCCATTATGGCGCTGGCGTTCACACAGCCGGCAATGTCAATATCATCGTCAATGGCACGAGTATCTACTGTGGCAGCGCGTCCGGCGCGACCGGCAGCTGCACCAGCGGCGATTGGTGGTTTGCAAATGGCACGGCGGGTACCTATACCATCAACGCCGACTTTGATAATTGGGGCAATGATTCTCTCTTCAACAATCACCCCGTTTTAGCCAACCCCTTCAACCACATCATCAGCAATTGCCCCGCCAATTTTGATAATGCCACCTTCTCCACCAGCGGCTCCAATTTCATGGTGACGCTGCGAATGAACGGCGCAACCTTCAAAGTGACCGATATTAATTTTGCCCCCATGCCCTCCCTTACCAGCATCCTGGCAAGTTATGCGTACCTTTACCCAACTTCAGGCTCATCCGGTTGCGGTGGCGGTAACAAAACCTGCATCTGGAAATCGGGCGGCAGCAACCCTTCCTTTGATAACCTTGACCTGGGCGCAGGTGGATCTTATCCGTTTATCAATACTGGAAATTTGTCCCTCAGCGGCAACGATTACGTCTTTAAGTTTACCGCCACCGGTCCCGTTCCTGCTGGCATCTCCAACTATAAATTTATGGTGACAACCGACAACCCCGCTTGCACCTATGTCCCCTTCAATCAGTAAGGAGTAAGTAAGAATGAAGAGAGCGTATCGCATAACCTCCATTTTCCTGACCCTTATCCTATTAACGGTGATGGCTGCTCCGCGCTCCGTCCAGGCGGCGGGTAATTTTATCTACGTCAACACCACCCGCGATATTATCACCAATGACCCTGCGATAGCGGATCCTTCGGTTTGCTCCCTGCGTGAAGCCACCATCGCCGCCAACCAGAATCGCAAGGTGGGCGGCTGCGTGGCGGGTTCATCCACTGGCATGGATATCATAATCCTGGGCATCTCCACCGATTCCAAGGATTATGGCAATACCGGCAAGCCCATCTCGCTCATTTCTCTCACCAAAGAGATTGACCCCAATAATGACGCTTATGGCGGCGACCTAGACCTGACCGGTGATACCGCCATCTATGGCAATCAAACCACCGGCACAGAAATTGGCTACCGCGTTGCCACTGCCAACCCCTGGAAGGATCGCATCTTCCATATCAATACCTCCGGCTCCGTCACCCTCAGCCATCTCACCTTGCAAAGCGGCACAGCCCGCGAAAATGACTGCGGCGCGAATGGCGCATTTGCCTGTGGTGGGGCAATCTTTGTCGAGTCCGGCGCTTTATATCTGGAGTATTCGCAGCTCAATACCAACCATGCCAATGATCTTGGCGGCGCCATTTTTGTCAACAAAGAAGCCACTCTGAACGCCACGATGACCACCTTCGCCGGAAATAACGCAGGTGCGGGCGGAGCCATTAAAAACCTGGGTTCAATAAATATCTCGAACAGTTTCTTTTCCTTCAACGTTGCCGAACAAAGCAATTTGAATGGCGGCTATGGCGGCGCGATTAACCATAATTCCGAAGGTGGCTCTGCTTCCCTTGTCAACGATACTTTCACTCAGAATATTGCTCCCCAGGGCGCAGCCGTATATAGTTCTACCCGTTTGCAAATCCTGAATAGTACCTTTGTAGATAACACCGCCTCTGACCTGGTCAATGGCGCATCCCTCAACCTGTACGGGCTTGGCTTTATTCAAAATTCTCTTGTCTTTCAACGCGCGAATGCCAGTACCACCTGCCGAATTTTTGGATCGGAATTTGTCTCGCAGGGTGGCAATATTGAGGATCGCGACGCTTGCCAATTCCATAATGCTGCCACTGACCGCAACTTTGCGGACGCTGCTGCCATCCTTGAACCCACTTTAAAAACCTTGCCGAATTCCACCAATGCCTTTTTTATGCCCCTCACCAATTCCGAAGCCCTTGGTCTTGGCTTCAACTGCCCCCATTCTGATCAGCGTGGCAATTTCTATAGGCGCGAATTCGCCCCTCAATCCTGTGATTCAGGCTCCATTGAGTTTGCCGCCAAAACGTCCATTTATCAGGTACAATTACCGAAATTATTCCGGTAAAATTTCTCTTTTGTGAAATGCACAGCGCTTCAAGATGCTGTAAATGAAGGACAATATATGTGGAAAAGAACTTTTTCTCAACGGAAGAATACCCAAAAGAAGACCAATCCCCAGGTTAGGCGGAAAGGCGAGCGCGGTCAGTCTTTTGTGGAGTTAACCCTCAGCCTGATGTTCTTGCTGGTGCTGTTTTCCGCAGTGGTAGACCTGGGCTGGGCATTCTTTACCATGGCTTCCCTGCGCGATACCGCCCAAGAAGCCGCTACCGTAGGCTCTATCTGCCCTACCGATTTCGCCAAGGTCAAGGCTCGCCTCAAAGAAGCCACCAGCGCGCCAGTGGACGCTTCGCTATTGCTGGATAATCAACTCACTTTCAAAATTTATCGCATCTCCGGCGGGGTACGCACTGATATTTGCACCTACGACTCCACCCATACCGCCAATTGTCCGGTTGCATCCATCACCCCCGGCGATAGCATGGAGGTGACCATTGTCTACCCACATACCATTGTCACCCCCTTTGTCGGCACATTCATTGGCTCGCAGACCTACCCCATCACCGTCACTGCCTCTTCCGGCATCTTTTCCCTCGTCTGCTCCATAGATTAGATCGAGTATTTATTTAAATATCCTATATAAAGTGACGAAGTCGCTTTATATAGGATATTTTTACTACTCAGTCGCCCCCACCTATTCGCAGGGGTGATCTCAATCCGCGTAGTGGCTTCCGGCAGGAAGCCTGTTCGCAGTCGAAAATGACCCTTGCGAACCAGAATTGAGCGGATCAGAATTGGGCTTCCTGCCGGAAGCCACTACGCGGACTGGGATGCCCAAGCCGTTAAGGGTATTTTTACTTAATCAGATGAATCGCCAGCCGCTCCACGCGGAACGCTGCCGGGTCGAGCTTCAACTCGTCTAAGGCTTCCTCTGGTCTGCCGGTGGCGGAAGCCAGCGCCGTCAGCCGCATCCATATCTGCGCCTGATCGCCTTCCCCGCGTACTTCCATCCCCTCAATCAGCGTCCGCAGGTCATAAGCCTTCCCGCGCCGTTCTCGCGGCAGGTGTTCGGCTGCCAGCAACGCTTCAACGCGCGTGCGCAGCTCTGCCGCATTCAAAGGGTCAAGCGGGGTCGCCAGGTATTCCGCCGAACTCACCTGAGTTTGCAGCGCCGCCTCTTGCAGGCTGATGTCTTCAGCGGTCAGCACGGTTAGCCCAGGCGGGGAGGATCGCTGCACCCGCTCTTGAATTTCCGGCAGCGAACCGTGCGCTTCCAGGTCTTCATTCTTCTCCAGCCACACATCCGCGATTTCACACTGGCTCAGGAAGCCCAGCGGCAGCGCGCTGGCTAAATGCAGGCGCGGATGGGGGTTAAATCCTTGACTGTAGGCAATTGGCAAACGCGCTCGCCGGAAGGTGCGCTCCCAGACCAACTGCATTTCCAGGTGGCTGATGTAACGCAGCCCGTTCCCGCGTGCGTACACCAGCCGCACGCGCCGTAAGGCGAGCGGTTGGGTGGCTTGCGTGGTTGTTGCGGATGTTTCGCTCATGCTGCCTCGCTGGGTTGGACGGGTTCACTGCTGCGCCGCCGGATGGGGGGGCATTTCCAGGCGTCATCCGGTAAGGTCAGGCGCAGCTCGTTAAATTCGGGTAAGATGCCGCACGCCACGCAATGCTCGCGGCAATCCTCTTGCAGCTCCCCTTCCTGGCTTGATGCGTACTCTTTCTTCAGGTAGCTGTCGCGTACCGCCGTGCTGATGTGCGACCAGGGCAGAACTTCATCCGTCTGCCGTTCGCGGTGACTGTAGAAGTAGGGGTCAATCCCACATTCGGCAAAGGCTTGCTGCCAGAGCGCAAAGTTAAAATGCTCCTGCCATGCGTCAAATTTGCAGCCCAATTCCCACGCGCGCAAAATCACGTCCGCCGTCCGCCGATCCCCCCGGGATAGCCAGGCTTCGTGCAGCGTGATAGATGGGTCTACCCAGGTGACTTTAAAGCCCGATCCGCGCAGCGCGCCACGCAATAAATTCTGCTTCTCGCGGATGTTCTCCACGCTGTCACATGCTACCCACTGGAAGGGCGTATGCGGCTTGGGGATAAAGGTGCTGATGCCGGCGTGAACCTTTGCCCGTCCGCCCATGCGCCGCCGACCTTCCTTCAAGACCATCTGACACAAGTCAGCAATGGCTTGCACATCTTCCATCGTCTCGGAAGGATGCCCAATCATAAAATACAGCTTGATGGTTGCCCACCCATGATCGAAAATGGCGCGGGTCGTCTCCATCAATTGCTCGGTGCTGATCGGTTTGTTGATCGTCTGACGCATCCGCTCAGTCGCCGCTTCCGGTGCCAGGGTGAACCCTCCGCCCGGACGCAAATCCTTCAGCTGATCCATCAATTCCACCGAGAATGAGTCAATCCGCAGGCTGGGCAGCGTCACCGAAACATGCCGCCCCGCGAATCGCTCCGTCACAGCTTGCACCAGCGCACGAATCTGGGTATAGTCCGAGGATGATAGCGACAGCAACGCCACTTCTTCATACCCCGTGCTTTGCAGCGCATCCTCAATGGCAGAGACGATCTCCTCCACCGGTCGCTCACGCACCGGGCGCGTCACCATCCCCGCCTGGCAGAACCGGCAGCCGCGCGTGCATCCACGCATAATCTCTACTGCAATCCGGTTTTGCACCACGTCAATCGAAGGCACCAGGAATTTCGTCACCGGCGGCGGCAGCGTTCCCACTACCCGCTTGACCACTGGCAGGACAGCCTCGGGCGCAAGCGAGCGCATCCGTTCGATCCGCCCATCTTCCAGCCAATCCACCGTATATAAGGAAGGCACATACACGCCATCCACCTGCGCCATGCGTTTCAACAAGCCGCTCCGGTCTTCTCCGCTCCCCTTCCACGCTTGATACGCCTCTACCACCTCGTGGATTACTTCTTCGCCTTCGCCAATGATAAAAGCGTCAATGAAGGGCGACATCGGCTCCGGGTTATAGCCAGCATGCCCGCCCGCAATCACCAGCGGATGTTCTCGCCCGCGCTCCGCCGTTTTCAGCGGGATTTTCGCCAAATCCAGGCAGTTCAGCGCGTTGGTATATAACGATTCATACGGCAGCGTAAACGCCACAATATCAAAATCCGCCAGGGCGTGCTTGCTCTCCAGCGAGTACAGCGGAATCTCTGCTGCGCGCATTTCGGTTTCCATGTCAATCCAGGGGGAATATGCCCGTTCCGCCAGGGTATCCGTCCGCTTGTTCAGTTGATCGTATAGAATGGCAATCGCAAGGTTGGGCAAGCCGATGTCGTATAAATCTGGGAACAGGAAGGCGACGTGCGTCTGCACCGTATCCCAATCCTTCACCACCTGATTCAGCTCCCCGCCCACATATCTGCCAGGTTTTTGCACCCGCAATAAAATTCGTTCTAACCTTCGCTCAATCTCATTAGGCTCTAAAGTCATTCGCATTCCTTTATCAATATTCAGCGTTAATAGGATTGTTATTTTGTAGCATCGCTACAAAATAACAATCCTATTAACTTATAGCGTTCCTTTATACATCCCACCATCCACCGTCAGCATCACGCCGGTGATATATGCCGCCGCAGGCGATACCAAAAACGCCGCCGGACGCGCAAATTCTTCTGGCGTACCTGCTCTGCCAAACACGCTTTGCGCCGCTCCCCTGCGCTGCTCTTCCTCAAGGCTCACCTGATGCACCTTGGCATTCGCGCTATCTAACTCCATGATGCGCTCCGTCATCATGCGCGCCGGTAAAATCGAATTAAACCGGATGCCCTCTGCCCCCAATTCCAACGCCAGCGTTTTGGTCAATCCCACCGTTGCCGCGCGGATACTGTTGGACAGGATCAAGTTGGGGATGGGCTGCTTGACCGAAAATGAGGTGATCGTCAGCACACTGGCTGCCTTCGATTGGCGCAAATAAGGCAGCGCCGCCCGAATCAGGCGCACGTGGCTCATCAGTGACCCTTCAATCGCAGCGTACCAGGCGGCATCATCAAAGCTCTCGAAGCTGCCGGGCGGCGGTCCCCCCGCATTGGTGACCAGGATATCCAGTCCGCCCCAGGTCGCCACCACTTTTTCAATCATCTGTTCGGGAATTGCCGGGTCTTTTACATCCCCCATCACGCCCAGCGTTTCCGCGCCTGTTTCGATGCAAATAGCCTTCGCCGCCTCCTCCGCCTTGATCGAATTACGGCTGTTGACGGCAACTTTTGCGCCTTCCTTTGCCAGCTGCAGCGCGGTGGCATATCCCAATCCGCGGCTTGAACCAGCTACCAATGCAATCTTATCTTTCAGTCCCAGGTCCACAGGCTACTCCTTCACGAAATGCAGGTTTACAGCAGCTCCATTTTGTCGTCCACCCATTCTACATCCAGCCAGGTGCGCGCAGCAAATTCTACCACTTGTTGCAGCAATCGCCGGTTTTGATTTGCATCCCTGCTCACCGTACAGCAGGCGTACTACGATCATTCCTACAACTTTGACCTATAATGTACCCGATGTTCCCCCTTGCGTCAATGTTAAGATTATTTCATTAAGAATTACCAAACTGCCTACTCCTCTCAATCCGTGTAGTGGCTTCCGGCAGGAAACCCCATGAAATTTGAACAATTCTCACTGCAAATAGAAATTTCCTGGAGTTACGGGGCTTCCGGCAGGGAGCCACTACACAGACAGAGGCATTGCGAGATCGAATAAAAAATCAACCTTGCATTAACGCTTCCTGACGGGTAGAATCAACTTTCTATGGAGAATTCGCAGCAAGAACCCGCTTATCGTGAAGCCTTAGACTATCTCTACCAGTTTGTAGACTACAGTCTGGTACGTAATTTTAAAAACGCCCCTGAAAAGTTTGACCTGACCCGCATGCAGCTTTTGCTCACCCGCCTCAACAACCCTCATTTACGCTATGGGGTGGTGCATGTGGCTGGCACCAAGGGCAAAGGCTCTACCGCCGCGTTGATTGCCAACACTCTGGTTGCCGCTGGGCAGCGCGTGGGCTTTTATACTTCCCCGCACCTCTCGGATTTCAGCGAGCGTTTCCAAATCAACGGTCAGCCCATTTCGCACGCCGATCTGGTGCAGCTGATTAATGATTTTCGTCCCATCATCACCCAAATTGAAAATATCACTTGGTTTGAAATCACCACCGCCATGGCGTTTGAATGGTTCGCCCGCCATCACGTGGATACCGCCGTGATCGAGGTGGGCATGGGGGGGCGGCTGGACGCAACCAACCTTGTTTCGCCCCTCGTTTCCGTCATTACCTCTCTCTCGATGGATCACACCCAGATATTGGGCGATACCTTAGCCAAAATTGCTTTTGAGAAAGCGGGCATCATCAAACCAGGTCGCCCGGTCGTCACTGCCAACCAGTTGCCCGAAGCTCAGGCAGTCCTGCGTCAGGTTGCCCTTGAACGCAATAGCCCGCTGATCGAAATTGGCAGGGATTATATATTCCAGCCGCTCACGCATTCGTTAGATGGTCAAACGGTCGCCATATGGCGCGGTGGGGAGGAAGAATCTGCTCGCCAAACGTTCACCATCCCGCTGCTGGGGCTGCATCAGGCGGAAAACGCCGCCACTGCCTTTGCCGCCATCCAAATCTTGCGTCAGCAAGGGCAGCAGATTAGCCCAGAGGCGGTGCAGCGCGGCTTTGCCTCCGTCATCTGGCCCGGTCGCTTTGAACTCCTCCGCCGTGATCCGCCCCTCGTGGTGGATTCTGCCCATAACCGCGATTCCGCCCGCCGTCTGCGTCAAACCTTGGATGACTACCTGCCCAACTGGCAAGTGATCCTCGTTTTTGGCGCATCCGAAGATAAAGATGTGGATGGCATCCTGGCAGAGCTATCCCCCCGCGTCCGTGAAGTGATCGCTACCCAATCCATTCATCCGCGCGCCATGCCCGCTGATAAAATTGTGGAGTTGATGAAGAAGTATGGCAAGCCGGCGCAGGCTATCCTGCCCTTGGAAGATGCCATTCAAGTGGCTTTGACCCATGCCGGTCAGGATACCGCTATTTTGGCAGCCGGAAGTTTGTTCGTGGCGGCTGCCGTTCGAGATACCTGGAGGATGAAATCATGAAAGACGATTGGGCGCGTTCTGAATTACCGGAAGATTATGCCTCTGGGTTACACCAGCGTACCGAAGAGTTATATCGTATCCAGGATGCACAGCCGGATGCAAGCGGCATTATTGAATGCCCTGTGTTGATCCTGCCAGATTCCATTGTGTTCCCCCACATGGTCTCCCCCATTTTTATTGACCCGGGTCCCAATCAGCTTGCCATTCAAGAAGCGCAAATGGACGAGACCACCATGATCGCCCTCACCCAGCGCGATGAAATGGTGGATGAGCCTGTTCTCGCCGATTTCCTGCCTATTGGCGTGGAAGTGGCAGTTGGACGCTTGATTAACCTCTCAGATGGCAATAATTCTGCCCTGGTACAGGGTCGCCGCCGCGTGCAGCTGATTTCCCTCTCGCAGTCTGAGCCGTATTATCGCGCCCGTGTGCGCGTCATCTACGAGCCGGAGGAGGTGGATCGCCACGCCAAGGCGCTCATGCGCACCGCCCGCGACCTGTTTGACCGCTGCCTTCAGTTGGATCGCACCCTGCCCGAAGATGCGCGTATCTTTGCCGCCAATATTTCTGAACCCGGCTGGTTGGGCGATATGATTACCAATTCCCTCTCCCTGCCGTTCAAAGACCGCATGGATCTGTTGCTCATCACCGACCCCATCGAGCGCCTCAAACGGGTGAATGCCCAGTTGGCGCAAGAGTTGGACGTTTTGCAGTTGGAAGATGAAATCCAGAATAAAGTGCAGAACGAAGTAGACCGCTCGCAGCGTGAATTTTACCTGCGCGAACAGATGAAGGCAATCCAGACTGAGCTGGGCGAAGCAGATGTGTGGATGAACGAGATTAACGAGCTGCGTGACCGGGTGGTCAAGCGTAAATTATCCGATGAAGCCCGCGCTGCCGCCAATAAAGAGTTGGATCGCCTGGTGCAGATGCCTTCCATGACCCCCGAAGCCGGCATTATCCGCACGTACATTGACTGGATTGTGGATTTGCCCTGGGACGAGATGACCCCTGATAACCTGGATGTACTTCACGCCGCCAAAGTCCTGGATGATAACCACTACGGGCTGAAGGATGCGAAAGACCGCATTTTGGAATATATTGCCGTGCGCAGCCTGAAACCCAAACGCGCTCGCCAACCCATCCTGTGCTTTACCGGTCCGCCTGGCACCGGCAAGACTTCCCTCGGTCGCTCCATCGCGGAAGCCCTGGGACGTAAGTTTGTGCGCGTCTCTCTTGGCGGCGTGCGGGATGAGGCGGAAATTCGCGGTCATCGCCGTACCTACATTGGCGCGCTGCCCGGGCGCATCCTGCAAACCATCCGCCGCGCCGGTTCGAGCAATCCGCTGTTTATGCTGGATGAAATTGATAAGCTCGGCGCGGATTTTCGCGGTGATCCCTCTGCTGCGCTGCTTGAAGTCTTAGACCCTGAACAGAATTTTGCCTTTTCCGATCACTACCTGGAGATTTCATTCGACCTCTCTAAGGTGATGTTTATTACCACCGCCAACTCGCTGGCTTCTATCCCGCCTGCGTTGTTAGATCGCATGGAAATCCTCGACTTCCCCGGTTATATTGAGGAAGAGAAGCTCGAAATTGCTAACCGCTTCCTTCTGCCCCGCCAAATTGAAGAGACCGGCTTGGAAGTCGAAGATTTGCAGTTCAAAGAGTCCGCCGTCCGCCAGGTCATCCGTGAATATACCTATGAGGCGGGTGTGCGTAACCTGGAACGCGAATTGGGGCGAATTTGCCGCAAGGTTGCCCGCCTGAAATCAGAAAAGAAGCATTTCCCCCATCGCATCACCCCTTCGCTGATCGAGAAATTCCTCGGTCCCCCTGAGTTCTTCCAGACCGAAGCCGAACGTCAGGATGAAATTGGCACCGCCACCGCAGTCGCCTGGACGGAAAACGGCGGCGAGATTATGCCTGTGGAAGTCCTCATTATGGAAGGCAAAGGCAACTTGCAGATTACTGGTCAGATTGGCGAGGTGATGCAAGAATCCGCGCACGCCGCCATGTCTTACCTGAAGTGGCACTCGCGCGAATTTGGCTTGCCTGCTGATATTTACGAGACCATAGACGTGCATATTCATGTCCCCGAAGGCGCAATCCCCAAGGATGGACCTTCCGCAGGCATCACCATTGCCACCGCGCTGATTTCTGCCTTCACCGAGCGCAAAGTCTATAAAGAAGTCGGCATGACCGGCGAAATTACCCTGCGCGGACGGGTGCTGCCCATTGGCGGCTTGCGCGAAAAGATTCTGGCTGCCCACCGTGCCGGACTGAAAACCATCATCCTGCCCGAGCGCAATCAAAAAGACCTGGTAGATGTGCCGAAAAAGGTGCTTGCTGACCTGAAAATTGTCCCCGTCTCGCAAATGGAGGAGGTCTTGAAGGTTGCCCTGCATCCTGCCACTGGCGAGCAACCCGAATGGCTGCGCCGCCGCAAAGCCGAAGAGGAAGAGCGAGAAGCCGAATCCGGTGACGCTGCCGATAACGAGTAGAAATGGATGTCTAAGAATTGGCATGATCGTATTCGAGAAGGACGATCTTCCCCTCTCGAATACGATCATGCCAATTCCTAATGAACCATAACAACACGTATCAAAAAAGATGGCATATGCCATCTTTTTTGATACGTGTTGAAAGTTACTCTTCAAGTTGCGCGTCAGCCGGTTCGTTATTCTCTTCTTGCAGCGGATTTTGCAGGGTACCTATGCCATTCTGCACCTGATTCGTCAGGCGGACGAGTTCCTGCAGCAAGGTGTTCAGGGTTTGCAGCGCGTATTCATCCGCCTCTTGTTTGCCCTGGGCTTCAATCTCATCCGCTTTGGTGTGCGCCATCTGAATATAAGCATCCCGCTCTAACATCTGATCGCGGTTATCTCTTGCCAGTGACAGCGTCCGGTTGGCTTCTTCCTGCGCCTGCGCCAATATCCGGTCGCGGTTGGAGGTCGTCTGTTGCGCCTTTTTGATCTCCTCTGGGATGGAAATCCGCATCTGGTCAATAATTTCGAGCATCCGCTCCTCGTTCACAATCACGCTTTTGGTGAAAGGAATGGGGCGGCTTTCATTAAATAATTCTTCCAAGCGATCTACCAGATGCAAAATATCCATGTCATCCTCCCTGATTCAATCTTTTTTCGCTTATCCAGTGTTGCAAGAACTTTGCCAGCTTGATCACTCAACCATTATTTGTTATTTAGATCGCGCAGCGATCTAAATAACAAATAATGGTTTTAGTCTCGTAATGAGGTCATGGGGACCACTTGCTGCCCTTCCCCCAGTTCGTAGAACCGCTTCTCCAACGCTTGCTGAACGTGCAGCGGCACCATGCTGCCCACGTCCCCGCCCAGGGATGCAATTTCGCGCACCGTGCTGGACGAAAGGAAGGTATGCTCCTCGTGGGTGATCAGCGCCACCACTTCAATATCTGGCGATAAGCGGTGGTTTGCCAGCGCCATGCGGAACTCATACTCAAAGTCTGAGAAGACCCGCAGCCCGCGCACCACCACCATCGAGCCAATCTCGTGGCACACATCCACTGTTAATCCATTATAGCCAATTACCCGAATTTTGGGCTCATTTACAAAGGTTTGTCTTACCAATGAGAGCCGTTCTTCCGGGCTGAATAGCAAGTTTTTTAAAGGACGGTCATACACCGCCACGTATACTTCGTCAAACAGGCGCGCCGCTCGCCGCGCTATGTCTATATGACCGTAATGAACGGGGTCAAACGTCCCCGGGAACAACGCACGAACCATTAACTAATATCTCCTTTGCCCTCTTCCCAGAAGGATTTCAATTTCTCAACCAGGGGTTGATGTTCTGGGGCAAGCAGGTCAGGGTCATTTTGGAAGAGGATCT
Organism: Anaerolineales bacterium; assembly: GCA_038206515.1. Classification (GTDB taxonomy): domain Bacteria; phylum Chloroflexota; class Anaerolineae; order Anaerolineales; family Anaerolineaceae; genus DSYU01. The sequence continues at coordinate 38,774 of JBBRAT010000004.1, forward strand.
GCGCTTGCTCGCGGGCTTTTTCAATCAGACGCACGTCCGTCAGGTTTGCCATCTTCAACTCAGAGTATCCTGCCTGGCGCGTCCCCAAAAATTCACCAGGTCCACGCTGCTGCAAGTCTCGTTCTGCTAATACAAAGCCGTCATTCGTCTCTGCCATCACCGTTAGACGTTCATTTTCCAGCGCATCTTCATGGTCAGGGATCAGCAAGCAGACGGATTGCGCGCTGCCGCGTCCCACCCGTCCGCGCAGTTGATGCAGCTGCGCCAGTCCAAAGCGATTCGCGCCTTCAATCAGCATGACGCTGGCGTTCGGAATATCCACGCCCACTTCCACCACCGTGGTGGATACCAAAATTTGATATTCCCCATCGCGGAAGCGGCGCATGACTTCGTCTTTCTCATCCGGCTTCATCCGTCCATGCAGCAAGCCCACCGAGAGCTTGCGGAAGGTCTCATTTTGCAGGCGTTTGTGTTCTTCCACCGCCGCCAACGGGTCTTCCTTTTCACCCTGTTCCACCAGCGGATAGATGATAAATGCCTGATGACCTTCCTTCACCTGCGCCTCAATCAAATGATACGCGCGTTCACGTTCCAGCGGAGCCAATACAAACGTGCTGACGGGCTGCCGTCCAGCGGGCATTTCATCCATCACGGATAAATCCAGGTCGCCATACACGGTCAACGCCAGCGAGCGCGGGATGGGCGTGGCGGTCATCACCAACAGGTGCGGATTTTCGCCCTTCGAGCGTAACGCTGCCCGCTGTGCTACGCCAAAGCGGTGCTGTTCATCAATCACCACCAGTTGCAGGCGTTGAAAGACAATCGGGTCTTCAAACAGGGCGTGCGTGCCGATCACCAGCTTCACGCTGCCATCGGCTGCCCCTGCGCGGATTTGCGCGCGCTCTGCTTCGGGCGTATCGCCGATTAGCAGGCGGATTTCCTCAGCGCGGAACGGTGCAGCGATCAGCTCCCCTGGTTCAGTCAGCAAGCGCGTCAGGCTGCGGTAATGCTGCTCCGCCAGGATGCTGGTGGGCGCCATGATTGCACTCTGCCCACCCCCCAGGGCGATCATTCCGGCAGCCAACGCTGCCACCACCGTCTTGCCAGAGCCAACGTCCCCCTGGATCAGCCGTTCCATCGGTCGCCCAGAAGCCAGGTCAGCCTGAATTTCCCCGATCACCCGCTTCTGCGCGCCGGTCAGTGAAAACGGCAGCCGCTGAATCTGTTCCTCTACCCAGCTTTGGGGCGTATCAAACACCTGCCCGCTGGCGGTTTTCCAGTTGCGCTTGAGCTTCATCACCCCTAATTGCAGGAAGAAAATTTCGTCAAACGCCAGCCGCCAGCGCGCCACGTCCAGCATGTCCTGTGATTCAGGGAAGTGAACGTTTTGCATTGCCACCGACAGCGGCGCCAGTTTCACCGCCACCCGCACCGATTCGGGCAGCGGGTCTGGCATCTTTGACGCCCAATAATGGATCGCCTGATAGACCATCTTGCGAATCATCTTTTGGGTCAGCTGCGCCGTCAGCGGATAGACCGGCACGATCCGGTTGGTGTGCAGGTGTTCCTGCTCCACCAGCTCCACTTCGGGGCTGTTCATCGTCAGGCGACCCAAATATTGATCCACCTTGCCCGCCAGTACCACCTGGGTATTGGGGGTTAGCTTGTTCATCAACCAGGGCTGGTTAAACCAGGAGACGCGCAAAAAGCCCGTCCCATCCCCAATGACGGCTTCGGTTAACTGCAATTTTCCACTGCGGATCGGTCGGGTGACGATACTCTGTATCGTCCCCAGCAGGGTGGTCTCTTCGCCAAAGGTCAGCCGGTTGATGGGCTTCAGCTGACTGTAATCATCATAGCGGCGCGGGAAGTAATACAATAGGTCTTCAATCGTATTTAACCCCACCCCATTGAGGACTTTGAGATACTGCGGACCGACCCCATTCAGCACCTTCAGCGAGGCTTTCAGCCCTTGCAGCTCCTCATGCGGCGCATCATATACCGTATCACGCTGTGCAGGCGCGGAATAGACGCCTGCCCTCCCGTAATGCGGCTCTTCTTTCGGTTCTTCTGCCTGTTCAGCCACCTGTCCAAAGGACTGTTCTGTGGACTGCGCAGAGGGGGAGATGGGTTCGGAGTGGGGCGCGGAAGCAGGCAGCGAGAACTCATTGAGCAGATGTGTCAATAGTTCGGCGCGCGCCGCAGGCTCTCCCTCTGGATAGCTCCTTAAACTATCCAACACCAGTTGGATAAGGGCTTCATCCAATTGGTTCGCGCGGGCTTCCAGTTCCCAGGCAGGCAAGATTTTATCCAGCCCGCCAACGACTGCGCGATTATCGTAGCCGCGCTCTATTTCTAGTTTGATGAATTTTTGAAGCTTGTACACAGACGAATGCATAGCTTTATTTTACCGCAAACTGCCTTGATCAAGGGTATTTTCGATCATTTGTTTTTAACAATCGCGTGAGTTACTCCGCAGTGCGCCACTACGTGGATTGAGGTGACTGCGTAATGACGACTATTGTTATACCCCTGGCTTTTCCAGCACCACCATGCCCATGGAACGCGGACCGGCGAGCAACGCCAGGGGTAGATTAATATTTAATTCGGTGAATGGGGTCGCCGCAAAGAAATTCTGCGCATGTTCGCGCATGGCGTGCGCCTCGTGAGAGATGGGCGGGTAGCTCTGGATAAATGCGATATGCGTGAGGTCTTCAAACTCAAGCAAAAACTCCTGCATGAAGTCCACCAGCGCGCGCATATTGCGGATCTTCTCTACCGGACTCAGCAACCCCTCTTCCAGGGTGAAGACCGGCATCAATCCCAACATTTCCCCCACCACCGCCTGCGCCTGGTCAATTAACCCGGCGTGATACAAATACGACATCCCCGGCACGCACAGCATCATGTACGTATGCGGTACCAGGCTGCGGATCAGGCGTTCAATTTCTGCCGCAGGCATTTTTTTTGCAACGGACTCGGCGGCGGTTTGCACCAGCAGCCCCAAGCCAATGGAGATGCTCTGCGAATCAATCAGGGTGACGTGTACTCGCCCGTGAATGGCGATCACTGCCTTCTGCGCGTTCTCGAAGCTCTTGCTCAGTCCCGCCGAGGTGAGAATGGCAATCACATTGTGATATTGGTTGCTAAGGGCGATAAATAGCTCCTGATAGCTGGCAACGGATGGCGCAACTAGGCGCGGACTCAGCCCATTTTCCACGCTGGCGGGCAGGTCGGATGCCTTTACTTCATTCTCTTCACTCATCCGCCGCCCATTCACTTCAATCGTAAAGGGGATGATTTGCACATTCTCTTTACCAGCGAAGGTGAATTGTGGAAATTGAACCGTATCATCCGTCAAAATGCAGATCGAGGAGGTCATGCGCAATAAGTCCTATTCAATGGAGATGATGAACTGATAATGCGGCTGACCGCCATCATGCTGCTCGATCTCGTGCGAAGGATACGCCGCCCGGATCAGGTCAACAATCCGGTTAATGTCGTTGCGGCTGATATTCGCTCCATAAAACAGAGTGATCCGTTCCCGCTCGGCGGTATGCGCCTTCTCCAGCAGATGCAGGCAGGCTTCATCCAGGCTGGCGGATGCGTCTACCAGCTTGCCATTTAGCAGGGCAATGGTCTGACCTTCTTCCACCTTAATGCCGTTGATTTCCACCGAGCGCGTGGCAATCGTAACTTCGCCGGTCTCCACCTCGTGGATTGCGTCGTTCATCTCTTTTGCCATGCGCTGCAAATCGCCATCCGGGTCATAACGCAGCATGGCGGATAACCCTTGTGGCACGCTGTTGCATGGGATCACTTCCACGTGTTTCACCGTCACAGAGGCGGTTTGACGGGCAGCCATGACGATATTTTTATTGTTCGGTAGGATGATGACTTTATCCGTGCGGAGGGTATCAATGGCTTTCAGAATTTCTTCGGTGGAGGGGTTCATGGTTTGCCCCCCTTCCACAATGGAAGCTGCCCCCAGGCTGGCAAAGATGCGCGAAATGCCCATCCCCGGCGATACTACCACCACCGCCACTTGATCTGGCTCAATGGTGGATAGACTTAATTTATTCTTGTTCTTCTCGGCGGCGATCTGTTCCATTTGGGCTTGCAGGTTCTCAATGCTCACTTTGGTGATCGTCCCCAGGCTCATGGTGTAATCAATGGGGGCATAGCGTTTGTCGGTGGGCACGTGAATGTGCATCCGATACATGCCGTCCCCTTCGCCCATTTGGATGGACGTTCCCATCGCGGAAAGGTCAGCATAGAAGCGTTCTAAATCCAATATCCCATTCGGGCGGAAGTCTACTACCACTTCATAATCCTGACCGGGCTCAATTGCATCCATTTCGTCCAATTCCATCATCGATAGGGGTTGCACGGCAGCGATGGCCGTCTCTAAGGTGAGCCCCTTCAGGTAACGCTGCATGCCTTCAAAGATGAAGAACAGTCCCTTACCGCCTGAATCCACCACGTTGGCTTGCTTGAGGATCGGCAGCAGTTCGGGCGTATGTTGCACCGATTGATCCGCCGCCGCCACTACCACATCCAAAAAAGTGAGCAGATTATCAGACTTTTTGACTTTTGCCTCTGCATCGGCTGCTAAATCCTTGGCAACCGTCAGAATCGTGCCTTCCACCGGGCGAACGACCCCCTTATACGCCGTATGCCGGGCGTCATCCAGCGCCTTGACCAGCGCGGGAATAGATGCCGCGTCCAGAGTGTCTAACCCTCTGGCGAAGCCGCGCAGCAGCTGCGAAAGGATCACCCCCGAATTGCCGCGCGCGCCCATCAATGCCCCTTGTGCCACCACATGCGCCATTTTGCCAATATTATTTTCGCCTGAACTGGCAACTTCGTTGTAAGCGGCTTGCATGGTCAGCAACATATTTGTACCCGTATCCCCATCTGGCACAGGGAACACGTTTAGAGCATTCACCATCTGTTGATTGGTACGCAGCCAATTCATGCCCGCTTCAATTAACTGCTTTAACCCCTGCCCATCCACCTGCGTGAGGGTTGCCATGCTGCGTCCATCGGACATTGAGGATACGGGTTGTTCAATACTCATGGGTCTCTAACACCTTCTTAAGACTATGAACTTCTTCCAATAAATTTTTTCGTAGTCAAGAAAGAGCGGACGCCGTCCCTGCATCCTTGGCTGCCAAAAATCGTTGGATCGTTTCTAGGAGGTCAAATGATAACACTAATCCAGGTTGCTGACACGTAAAGAACGCACGTGTACCGTAACTCGATTCATCGGCAAGCCAAAGACCTTCTCCACCTGATAGCTGACGTTATCCTTCACACTATCCGCCACCGATTTAATCCGCGTGCCATACTCCACCATGATAAACAGGTCAATTTCAATCCCATTTTCATCATAATGAACTTCCACGCCCAGGGTGGGGTCTTTGACAATCACCTGGGTTAAGCCAGCCGCGAAGTTCTTAGGCGTCAGCCCCACTACCCCGTAGGATTGCAGCGCGGATTGATAGGCAACCGTGGCAATCGCACGGTATGATACGTAAATATTGCCAAGCAAGTTGTTCTCTTCTTTCATTCGTCACCCTTTTCAATGTTCAATTCTTGCTCTTGAATGCTTCCTGTGGTAAAATTTATCTTTGTTCCTGCGGGATGCAAATTCCTGCAACCGTTTCGCAAGATTGATGAAGAAAGGATAAAACCCATGGCAACCTGTGATCATTGCGGTAAAAAGACCACCTTTGGCAACAACCGCAGCCACTCGTTACGCGCCACCCGCCGGACTTTCCGCCCCAACCTGCAGAAAGTTTCCGTTCTGGAAGGCGATAAAATGGTTCACAAGACATTGTGCGCCAGCTGCATCCGAACCCTCGCCAAGTCTGCGTAATTTCGGATTGTTACCAGAATTTCCCTAACAAGAATCGCGGCGCTGCCGTGATTTTTGTTTAAAGAGGCTTCGCGGCATCACGCAAGGCATTCACGCCCGCCGCAATGCCATCCGCATGTTTAAAAATAGCGGTTGCCGCCACAAATACGCGCGCCCCCGCCTGATAGGTCTGCGGCAAGGTTTGCGCGGTGATGCCCCCATCTACCTGAATGAGCGTACTCAGCCCGCGCCGCTCGATGCTCTGCCGAATTTGGGCGATCTTTTCCACCGTGTGCGGGATGAATGCCTGCCCAGAATAGCCCGGGTTGACGGTCATCACCAGCACCATATCCACCAGGTGCAAAACCGGCTCGATGTGGGCAGCAGGGGTGCCAGGGTTCAACACTACGCATGGCTGGCAGCCCAGTTCGCGGATGCGCTCAAGCAGCCGGTAGATGTTCGCGGTGGCTTCCACTTGCACGGATAACCGCTGCGCCCCCGCTTTGGCGAACCATTCCACCATCGCTTCTGGGTTGTTCACCATCAGATGCACATCCAGCGGCAGAGCGGTGATCCGGCGGCAGGCTTCCACAATAAACGGTCCCATCGTCAGGTTCGGCACAAAGTGACCATCCATCACGTCTATGTGAATCCAATCCACTCCGGCGGCTTCCGCTTCGTGAATCTGCGCACCCAGCCGGGCAAAATCAGCCGAGAGAATGGAGGAAGAGATGAGAATATCGTTCATGCGGTCTGTCATCTCACTGGCGGATAGAGCGTGAAGTAGACGTAAATCCAGAAGGGGATCAGTCCACCCACGGCGATGGCTGCCACCAACCCCAGGAAGATGGTTCCCCAATCAATATTCAGGGCGTTGTCTTCTGCCTGAACGCGCAAGTCCCGTTGTGGGGCGATGGAAACCGCTTGTGAGCGTGAGGCGGGCAGTGGCGCGGTTTGCGAAAGAGGGGATGGCGCCTGCTGTGGATATTGCGGCTGCGCTGCCTGCGTCATGGGTTGCTGCGTGGATTGCGGCATCACCGGGCGAGTGGTCACTGCGGGGGATGCCATCGTCTGCGTATAGATTTCGGGCTGACCCGTAAAGTTGCGCAGCACCCGCCCCAGCTGATCCGCCGAGCGGTAGCGTTGGGCAGGTTCTTTTTGCAGCACCTTGAGGATAATTTGCTCTAAGGCAGGCGGAATTTGCGAATTATAGCGGCGCGGCGGGGTAGGCGCAGATTCGCGGTGCATGCGCGCCAGTTCTTCAGGGTCTTTGGAATTAAACGGCAGTTGCCCGGTCAGCATTTCATACAGAATTACCCCCAGCGAATAGACATCCGAAGCGGGGGAGGGGGCTTGACCGGCGGCTTGCTCTGGCGCAAAATATTGCGGCGACCCCCACACCACGTCCGCCTGCTCATCGGGTTGGATGGATGCCAGCGCGCGGGCAATGCCAAAATCAGTGACCTTCAGCCGTCCGTCCGGCGTGACCAGCATATTGTGCGGCTTCACGTCACAATGCACCAGTCCGGCGCGGTGGGCGTACCCAATCCCTTCGCAGGCTTGCACCATCAGCTGGATTGCCTCGTCCACGCTGAACCTGCCATGATTCTTAATCATGGTCTTCAGGTCTGTGCCTGGCACATATTCCATCACGATAAACAACCGTCCCGCGTCAAAGCCGAAATCATGCACCGTGACGATATTGGGATGCGAGAGGTTCGCAGCAGCCCGCGCCTCCTGCCGGAAGCGTTCGCGGAAGGTTTCATCTTCCGAAAAGTCCTGCCGCAATATCTTAATCGCCACCGGACGCTCTAACATCCGGTCATAAGCGCGGTAGACCACAGCCATGCCGCCCGTACCCAGGGTATGCAGCAGCTGGTAGCGGTTATTCAAGAGGGGAGAGACTGGCGTGTTTTTATCCATAAGCCCGACCTGATTATATCATAATCACCAAACTTGCTTGACGTTGCCTTTCACCAATGCTACAGTTTGTTCAGGCTTTCCTTTATTGTTTTTCTTATCGTAACGATGGAGTGCTAAGGTTCACCAGAGATGCGTGATCACCGCAATTTTTCATTTCCTTCTGTCAAAGCGTAACCGTAGAGGTACCCAATCTACGAAGGGGAGTCATCATGAAGCGTAAATTCATCGTCAGCTTGTCTTTTGTGGGGATATTCGTATTGCTTGGCGCGTGCGGCTCAACGCTCCAGAAGGTTGAAGTCACCCGCATTGTGCCGCAAACCGTCATAGCCACACGGCTCGTTACTCAAGAGGTTACAGTGAATGTAATAGTAACCTCACAGCAAACCAATACCCCCATTTTATCATCCACGATAACGCCTACACCCAAATGGACGCCAGCTTTTACGCAAACCTCTTTAATTATTTTGACTTTGACTCCGGGGTTGCAAGTCATTGACAATAATTCAAGACCGAATGTTGAGAAATTTGTCTCAGCCCAATACATCAAAGATTATTTGATAATGAATTATGGGTACCAATCCTTTGGTGGAAAAGTGTTTTGTGGTTATCAGCCAATAGGTATAGGCAATGATGGAAATACAATCAAAGAATACTTGTGGATCAAGTGTTTAGAATATTACTTAAATAATCAAAAATTAGAAATAGGTTCTGCTGTTAGTTTGCCGATAGTGTTGTCTGTGGAAGTACGTAATGGTCAGTACAAAATTGTAGATAGCAAAGATTCTGGTGGCGCAAACCAGTTAGTTCAAACTAACTTTCCCCTAGCTATTCAAAGAATTATTCTTAATCGAGATGTTGCACCGGATATGTTTAACAAAGGAACCATCAAAATATCTCTCTCGTTGCAGAAAGAGGCGGAGGTTTACTTTGAGAGATGAAAAAAGCCTGCTCAGGCATATCCTGCTCCTTAACCATTGATAAGAAGGGAGAGATGAAGTTTTGCATAACGGCGAATAATCCAAAACTCGCAAAATCAGCTATAATTCAGGGTGTGAAACCTCTCTCTCCTCCTCGTCTATTCATGGCTATTCTTCTTACCGTGCTGCTGATTAGCGGGTGCAGCGCTGCGAATAGCGCTTCTGGCTCTGCCAAAGGCTCATCCGCCAGTTCCGCGACCTCGGCGTATATCCAGAACAAAGGCTCCGATACGATTGTCAACCTGGCGTTAGCCTGGGCGGAACGCTATCAGCAGGAAAACAAGGATATTCGCATTTCGGTGACGGGTGGCGGCAGCGGTACGGGCATCACTTCGCTGATTAACGGCACGGTGGATATTGCCAATGCTTCGCGCTCCATCACGGCGGATGAGATCAAGGCAGCTCAGGCGAACGGGGTTGACCCGCAGCAGGTGGTCATTGCCAGAGATGCGATTGCCGTCATTGTCAACCCGCAAAACCCGGTCAACGAGCTGACCCTGGATCAAATCTCTAAAATCTATAAGGGAGAGATTAACAATTGGCAGGGGGTGGGCGGGGTGGATCGCCCCATCGTGCGCCTCTCGCGTGAATCCAACTCTGGCACGCACGTCTACTTCCTCGAATCGGTCATCCGCCTGGGCAGCAAGACGGATAAATCCATCTTCTCCGCCGATACGCTCCTCCTGCCTTCTTCTGAAGGGATTATTTCCGAGGTGCAGGATAACCCGAATGCCATCGGCTATGACGGCTTGGGCTACGTCACCCCGCAGGTGAAGGTGATCGCCATTGCCAAAGCCGCCGGGCAGCCCGCCATTTTGCCTTCCGCGGATACGGTCAACTCTGGCACCTATCCCATCGCCCGTGACCTGTATATGTATATGCGTAAAAACCCGAACGCTGCCATTCAAGCCTATATGGCGTGGCTAGCGGCGCCTGAAGCCCAGCAGATCGTCACCCAAATGGGCTTTGTGCCCGTCAAACATCCCTGATCCCCGTAGAGGAAACCGAAAGAACGCATGGAAAGTCATATTTCTACCCGCGAACGCATCATTAACCTCATTATCAAGCTCTCGGGGTATTCCAGCACGCTGTTTGTGACGCTGATCCTGCTGTTTTTGCTGCGCGAGGGGCTGCCTGCCCTGGGGAACGTGAAGCTCGACAGTCTCTTTGGCGCGCGCTGGTATCCGAATGAGAGTCTCTATGGCATCTGGCCCCTGTTGAGCGGCTCGTTGATCGTCACCCTGGGGGCGATGCTCATTTCGCTGCCATTGGGGGTGGGGACAGCCATCTACATCTCCGAAGTCGCCCCGCCTTGGGTGAATCAGATTCTCAAGCCGCTGATCGAGGTACTCGCCGGGCTGCCTTCGGTGGTGCTGGGCTTTTTGGGGATTCAGGTGCTTGCGCCCTATTTGCGCCGCCTTTTTGACCTGCCTACCGGTCTGACCGCCCTCACTGGCTCTATCCTGCTGGCGTTGATCGCCATTCCCACCATTGTGTCCATCTCGGAAGATGCGCTCAACACCGTGCCTGCCTCTTACCGTGAGGCTTCGCTCGCCCTGGGCGCAACCCGTTGGGAGACGATCTGGGGCATTACTCTGCCTGCCGCGCGTACCGGGGTGTTGACCGCTGTCATGCTGGGGGTTGGTCGCGCTATTGGTGAAACGATGGCGGTGATGATGGTCACAGGCAATGCGCCAGTGCTGCCCACCAGCTTGATGGCGTTCATCCAACCCGCCCGCACCATGACGGCAACCATCGCCTCTGAAATGGGGGAAGTCGCCAACGGCAGCGCGCATTATCAGGTGCTGTTCTTCATCGGTCTGGTGCTGTTTGTGCTTTCGTTGGGGGTCAATATTGCCGCTTCTAGTTTCAGCATGCGCTCACGCTCGCGCTCAGAACGGGTGTTATCTTAATGAAAACCTCTCGTTTCACTCGTCCGGTCATCTCAAAGCGCGTACAGGAACGCCTGGGGTTTGGGCTGCTGATGGGCATTGCCATCCTGACGGTGCTGCCTATTATCGCCGTCATTGTCTATATCATCGCGCGCGGGCTGCCTGCCATTAGCTGGACCTTCCTTTTTGATTATCCCAAAGATGGCATGCGCGCTGGTGGCATCTTACCTGCCATTGTCGGCACCATTTACCTGACCGTTGGCACAGCGATTGCTTCCGTGCCGCTGGGCGTGGCGGCGGGCATTTACCTGGCGGAGTATGCCGCCGATTCGCGTTGGACGCGCCTGATCCGCATTGCCATCATCAACCTGGCAGGCATTCCTTCGGTGGTGTATGGCTTGTTTGGCTTGGGGCTGTTCGTCCTCTTCCTGAACTTTGGCACCAGCATCCTGGCTTCCTGCCTGACCTTGGGCATTATGACCCTGCCGGTGATTATTTCCACCACCGAAGAGGCGCTGCGGGTGGTGCCGTATTCCTTCCGCGCGGTGAGCATCTCGCTGGGGGCAACTCGCTGGGAAACCATCTGGCGGATCGTCCTGCCGCAGGCAATCCCAGGCATCCTGACTGGAGTGATCCTGGGGTTAGAGCGCGCCGCGGGTGAAACGGCTCCCATCCTCTTCACGGGGGTTGCCTTCTTCCTGCCGCGCCTGCCGCAATCCCCGCTGGATGCCACCATGGCGTTGCCGTATCACATTTTTGTCATCTCTACCTCGGTGCCAGGCATGCCTTTGCAGATTCAATATGGCACGGTGCTGGTGCTGCTGGTCTTCGTCCTGGGCATGAACATTATCGCCACCGTCATCCGCCAGCGCGCCCGCGCCAATCGGCAGTGGTAAAAGGAGCGAGCGGTGGATAAAATTGTGATTGAACACCTCAGTGTCACCTATTCGGATGGGCGCGAAAGCCTGCGTGACGTCACCCTTGCCATTCCCGAGCATCAAATCAGCGTGCTATTTGGTCCTTCAGGGGGCGGCAAATCGTCCCTCTTGCGCATTTTAGACCGCCTGGTAGACCTTTCGGACGTGAAAACGCTGCAAGGCAAGGTGCTTTTCAACGGCGAGAACATCCTTGACCCCGCCACCGATGTGATCCGCCTGCGCCGCAAAATGGGGATTGTCTTCTCGCGTCCGGTGCCGCTGCCCCTCAGCATCTATCAAAACGTCAGCTTCCCGCTGGAAGTAGCCGGCGAGCGCAGCAAAAAACACCTGGATGAGGTGGTGGAACGCGCTCTCCGTCAGGCAACTTTGTGGGACGAGGTGTATGATCGCCTGCAAGACCCTGCCAACGCCATCTCCGGCGGTCAGCAGCAGCGTTTATGTCTGGCGCGTTCGCTTGCCTTAGAGCCAGAGGTGATTATGCTGGATGAACCCACCTCCGCGCTAGACCCTATCTCTACCGCCAAGATCGAGGAGCTGATGCAAACCCTCAAGGAGCAGTATACTGTCATCTGGGTGCCGCATAACGTTCAGCAGGCAGCCCGCATGTCCAACTTTGCCGCCTTCTTCCTGCAAGGTGAGTTGATTGAGACCGGCGATGGCAAGGAAATGTTCCTCAAACCCAAAGATAAACGCACCTTTGACTACATCGAAGGTCGCTTCGGGTAATATTCACCTATTGAGAAGGAGAACTCTATGAAAACCACGGTGATTACTCTTTCAGCCGAACGGAACGTCACGTTAACCACGTACTTGCTGGATGCCTCGCCTGAACTAGCGAACACCCATCCCCGTCCGGCAGTGCTGATCTGCCCTGGCGGCGGATATTTCATGTGCTCTGACCGCGAAGCCGAGCCAATTGCCATGGCTTTCCTGGCGGAAGGCTATCAGGCGTTTGTGCTGCGCTATTCCATCCAAGAGAATGCCGCTTTTCCGCGCCCGCTGAATGACGCCGAAGAAGCTTTGGAGCTGATCCGCAGCCACGCCGAGGAATGGGACGTAGATGTGAATAAGATTGCGGCATGTGGCTTCTCTGCGGGGGGGCACCTGGCGGCGGCGTTGGGGACGATGGGACGTATCCGCCCGAATGCGCTCATCCTGGGCTACCCCTGCATTTTGGATACCATCTCCCCCTTGCTGGCTGCGCCCATCCCTTCCTTAGAAAAGCAGGTAGACGCCCAAACTCCGCCCAGCTTTATCTTCTCCACCGCCAACGATTCAGTCGTGCCGGTAGAACATTCCCTGCAATTTGCCGTGGCGCTGGATAAGGCACAAATCCCGTTTGAGCTGCACATCTTCCAGGATGGCGCGCATGGTTTATCCCTGGCAAAGCCGCATACCACCAACGGCGAGCGCAAAATGCTCAGCCCAGACGTAGCCCAGTGGATGCCGCTGTGCATTGCCTGGTTGGCGCATCTATTTGGTTGTTTCCAGTCAGACCGTTAGGTCGTTCTCTTCTCGAAAATATTGCAGATTGACTGCCCATTCTATTTTTTTGAGAATTTCCTGGTCAGCCGTTAATAAGCGAATACTATGCCGTTTTGCCAGCGCAGCATAACAGGCATCGTAAACGCTTATTTTTTTATCGTGCGCCAAAACGAGCGCGTCTTCCATCAAAGCGGCAGTGGAGGTGGGTCGAAGCCTAAGCTGGCGTAAATTAGCCAGGTCTGCGCACGCATCTTCCAAAGGAAGATAATGTCTATATACCGCCTTAAAGAGAACAGACGCGCATTCAAGATAGAAGAAATCCGGTACGTGAAATTCAGCGGGTGGGTTATCGGCAAGGTGGGTAAAAATACGATGAACGCGGCTAGAACCGCGTTCATGGATAAAAAGCTTGGCAGCGATATTTGCGTCTATCACCAGACGCAAAGGGGGGTGACTCATCGTTTGCGATCTTTACGGATGACTTCCAGGCTAAAATCTTCCCCTTCAGGGATGGTAAAACGGCGGCTGCGGATGGACTGCAACACCTGGAGTTGTTGTTTGCGACTTTTCTTCTCTAACAGGGCGCGAAAGGATAACTTCCGCACATGCAGGCTAATGGAGCGATTTTGACGGTTGGCAAGAAGTCGCGTTCGCTGATAAAAAGAATTTATGTTTGTTCGTACATGTGGGGTGACCATTTGCGCACGTTCCTCTCTGGGTATTCAGTATAGCAAATTGGGTATCAGAATGCAACTATTCTTGATTTGTTAGAGACCCTTCAAAGTGGACCCCACCAGCCGGATTCAGTGACCTGTTCGCGGGGTTGCAGCACTTCTATCTGACCCTCTTCCAGCCACAGGACGGCAGGGCGGGCAGCTAAGTTGTAATTGGATGCCATGCTCAGGTGATACGCCCCTGCGCTGGGCATTGCCAGCAGGTCGCCGCGCTGCACATGCCCCATTTCAATCGCAGGGATAAGCAAATCACCGCTTTCGCAGAACTTGCCCGCCACGCTGATGGTCTCGCGCGGTTCTGCGTCTACGCGGTTTGCCAACACCGCCGTATATTCCGAGCCATACAACGCTGGTCTGATATTATCCGCCATGCCGCCATCCACGCAGACAAAGCGCGTGCCATCCGCGGACGTTTTGCATGCGCCTACGCGATAGAGGGCAACCCCAGCCCGCGCTGCCAGCCAGCGACCGGGTTCAATCACCAGCCGGGGCAATTGCCAGCCTCGCCGCATAAATTCGGCAGTGACGGCTTGCGCCACGGCATTGATCCACCGCTCGGGCGTATTTTCGGGCTGATCAGGCAGATAGGGAACGCCCCATCCACCACCTGGACTGAGGACGCGCGGGAGGTAGTGGGCATCTTCGGCAAGCTGCGCCAGGGCAGCCACCGCTTGCACATAGCCTTCCACCTCAAATAGATTAGAGCCTAAATGGGTATGCAGTCCCACCAGATCAAATTCAGGGGCAGAGGCAGCAACTTGAAGGGCATGCAGCGCCTGACCGTCCTGCACGGGGATGCCAAACTTGGTGCTGGCGTGGGCAGTTTGTACGGCAGCATGGGTGTGAACGGCGATCCCTGGTGAAATCCGCAGCCAGACGCGCATCTTTTTGCCCGCTGTTTGGGCAATGGAACGCGCAAATTCCAACTCGTCCAGGCTATCCAGGATGATAGCTTCCACATCCCACGCTAGGGCAGCCCCAATTTCTTCCGCGGACTTATTATTGCCGTGTAAATGGACTGCCCCCGCCGAGAAGCCCGCCTGACGCGCCACCGTCAACTCCCCCAGGCTGACCACATCTACCCCAAGCCCCATTTGCGCCAGATGATGGGCAATGCCAGGCGAAAAATAGGCTTTGGCGGCATACGTCACCTGCGCCTCTCCGGCATACTGCTGGCGCAAGAGCGTTTGCAAGGTATGGGCGGATTGGCGCAGGGTGGCGGCATCATACAGGTAAAGCGGTGTGCCGAACTGCTCGGCAAGCGTCACCAGTGAGTGACCCGCCAGGGTTAGCTCGCCTGTGACGGCTCTCTTTGCCGTCAGTGGGAAAAGCGCTGTTGGCAAACCTGCCATGCAGCTTAATTCTTTTTGGCAGAGGGCGCAGCGCTGGTTGCTACAACGCCTGGAACGCCAGCAACTGCCTTCATCGAAGCCAGATGATATTCCGCCGGACGTTCGCCTTCTTCAAATGCGCTGACGGTGACCATGATCCGCGCGGGGATGTCGCCAACGTTGCGCCAGCGATGATTCAGCTTGGCGTTAAAGATCAAGCTATCCCCTGCATCCATCAGGAAGACTTGCGTGTCAATTTCATACATCACGCGCCCTTCCAGGCAGAAGACCAGCTCGTTACCGGTGTGCAGCAGCCCGTGGGGTCCGCTGGATACGCCACATTCCAGCGTCAGCAAGAAGGCTTCCATCCGTCCAGCAAAGGCGTTTCCGCCCAGGGTTTCCATCGCGCCTGCCGGGAACGTTTCTGACGTGCGGTCTACGCCCTTGCGGAACACGATCTGCTCGCGGCTGGGTTCTACTCGGAAAAAGGCGGTAATCGGCACTTCTAACGCGCCCGCCAATTTGGTCAATGTGCTCACAGACGGAGAGGTTAAACCCCGTTCAATCATACTCAGCGCATTGGCGGAAAGCCCGCTGCGCCGCGCCAGGGAGCGCATCGAAATATCTCGCTCATCGCGTAAGATGCGCAAACGTTGACCAACTTGCATAGGGTCTGCTTCCTTCTTCATGGATTCCATTTTGCCTCTCATTTGGAATGGGGTTTTGTTTTCTCATTCGGATAACCAATTTAGAACGTGAATATCGATTTCTATTATAGCAAGTATCAACAAAATGGGGGTGATCCTTCCTTATTCTTGTACAGATTTTATGACAAATTTATGCCTGTTTGCATACAACTGACTTGGATATTCGTTTAAAGGAGCAATCTAGGGATACCTCGGGCATTCCCATATTCGCAGTGGGCATCCCAATCCGTGTAGTGGCTTCCGGCAGGAAGCCTAGGCGCAGTCAGGAAATTTATCTTGCACGCAGAAATTATCTGATCATTGTTGGGCTTCCTGCCGGAAGCCACTACACGGGACGGGATACCACTACAAGGAATGAGGGTATCGTTCTATCTCTGCTTACAAAGTTGTCATATCCAGAAAATGACGCCCGTCAGTGGTCAAACCAGGCTGGAATGGGTTACAATCGAAGATGAGATTTCTCCAAGTTTATGTTGGAAAGAGCCGCCTATGAACCGTAAATTTCCATTTATCATGCTCGTTTCAGGCAGTTTGCTGATTGTGCTGGCAATGCTGTTTGCGCTGCCCGCTCAGAACGTGGCTGCGCAGTGCAAGGGGGTCTCTAGCTGCAAGGATTGCCATGAGGTGCAAGGGCAGAAGCCTATTAACACGGTGGGGGCATGGCACACGGATCACGCCTCGTTTGACGTGTGCGTCTCGTGCCATGCAGGCAACCGTGATGCCATCGACCTTGCCTCCGCGCACACTGGTTTGGTGACGAAATTTGCCGACATGGGCGGGAACTGCAAGCAGTGTCACAGCGATGACCTGGATAAACGTCTGACGATCTACGCCAAGACGTTGAATATCAGCGATATTACGGCTATCAAGAACAAGCCTGCCGCTAACCCCGCTGCCAGCCTCTCGAACTTCTTAGGCACAGGCGCAAGCGGACCGACCACGGTGGTAGCCGGAGCGGGCGTCAGCGCGCCAGCGAAAGCCGCGCAGCCTGCCCGCAAGGAAGATACCACCGCTAACCTGATCCTGGGAGGGATGCTGGTAATTGGATTGGTGGGCGGGGGCAGCTATGTTGCCTGGAACGAACGCCGCCTGAAGCAAGCGCAAGGGGAACGCACGACTGCGCTCTGGCTGCGGATGCTGCGCCGCGAAAGCTGGTCGCCGTATGCCGCTGGGACGCTGCTGGGCATCGCCTGTATCCTCTCGGCGCTGTTGGCGCATCGCCTGTTGGGGGTATCCGCAGCGGTTTCGTCCATCGGCAGCACGCTGCTGACCCAAACGGCGCCGGATGCGACCAAAAACAGCATGTACTTCAAGTTCCTCATCCCGCCAGGCTTTAACTGGGAAATCGCCCTGCTGATTGGCATCTTCTTTGGCGGCTTCTTTGCTGCCCTGTCGAGCGGCACGTTCCGCCTGCGCTGGAATGATGATCCGGTATGGATCAAAGTGTTTGGGACGCAACGCTGGAAGCGGGCGGCGGTCGGCTTCTTTGGCGCGGTCATTGTTCAATTTGGGGCGGGGATTGCGGGCGGCTGCACCAGCGGGCTTGCCATCTCCGGTGGGATGCTGATGGCGCCCTCTGCCTTCCTGTTTATGGCAGGCATGTTCGCCTCTGGCATTGTGGCGGCTATTCTGGTCTTCCGCAAGAGGTATTAAGATGGAAAGTAACTATTTCGTTGCTTTAGGCTTAGGCATTCTGTTTGGCTTTGCCTTGAATAAGGGCGGGCTGACCCGTTACGGCAACATTGTGGGCGTTTTCCGCTTCACCAACCTGACGGTGATCAAGTTTATGATGACCGCGCTGTGCGTTGCTTCCATTGGACTGTACACCATGCGCCAGCTGGGGGTCATCACCCTGCCCGCTGCGCCTGCGACCTACATCCTGGGCAACTTGCTGGGCGGGCTGATCTTTGGGGCAGGCATGGCGTGGGCGGGCTACTGCCCTGGTACAGTGGCTGCCGGGGCAGGTGAAGGCAAGCTCGATTATCTGATTCCGGGCGGGCTGGGCTTACTGACCGGCGCGCTCCTGTATGGCATCACCTATCCACAGTTTATGCCCGCCGTCCTCAAAGTGGCGAACCTGGGCAATATTGTCCTACCGGATTTGCTCAACGTCAACCCGTTCCTGTTTGTGGGCGTATTCGTGGTGTTTGTGCTGATCCTGTTTTATTTCCTGGAAAACGGATTAAAACGCGCGGATCGGCTGGAGGAGTAGACGGCTTTACCTCGTCCCCATTTGTTGATTGATCCAACCTACGGTAAAGGCAATCACCTGTTGCTTTTGCAGCTCGTTATGCGTCTCGTGATATAAGCCATCCCACTCTTTATAGGTCAGCAGGGCAGGTTTGACCTTTTTGGCGAAGGCGCGAGTGGCTTCCACCGACACCAATTTGTCTTCCGTCCCCTGCATCAGCAGGAGCGGCACGCCAATATCCGCGGCGTGTTCCAGCATCCATGCGCCTTCTTGAATCATATCCCAACCGAGTTTGGCGGAAATCTTGGGATGCACCAGCGGATCCTCTTTATACGCCTGGATGACCTTGGCATCGTGCGAGAGGTTCTCCAGGGATAAGCCGTTGTTCATGGTGAAAGCGGGCATCAGGCGGCTGAAAACACGGGCAGCGAATAGCTTACTGCCGGTGACGGGCATGCCGGGGGCGATGCTAGGGCTGGTGATGATGGCTCCCTGCACGGTAGGCTGACGTTTGAGCAAGTAGTATAACGCCAGCGCGCCGCCCAGGCTGTGACCGTAAAGAAAGCGCGGTTTGCCTGGGAAACGCCGCCCGCATTCTGCCAGCAGCGTGCCGATCTCATCCGCTACGTTGACATACGTGGTATGACCGCGCGTGCCTTGTGATTTGCCATGCCCGGGCAAGTCGATGGCAACGGTTGCCAAGCCTGCGCCGGTGAACGTCTCTGCCACGTGGGCATAGCGATCCGAATGCTCACCCAGTCCATGCACCAGGGCAATAATCCCCCGCACGTCCGCTTCCGGTTGCCAACTTTGGGCGTATATCTTCCCGCCCTGCGTCCCTTGCCACGAAAATTCGGTGTGTTTCATGCTTGAACCTCCCTGAAAATACATTCTTTTATGCAGGTTGTAGAGAGGGCAATTTCCCCTCCCTACAACCTCTCTTCCTCAATTTTTACATAATATGCAAATCAAACCAGCGGCGGATGTGGTTGAGGCGGGCGATGCGCCGGTCGGTGCGACCATTGCGGGATAGCCCGTGAAATTCATCCGGGAAGCGCACAAATTCCGTCTCGACCCCCAGCCGCTTGAGGGCGACAAAGACTTGCTCGCTCTGCTCAATGGGGCAGCGGTGATCCATTTCATTGTGGATGACCAGGGTGGGGGTATGGGCGTTGCCAATGTACTTGATGGGCGAACGATCCCAATAGCCTTGTAAATCCTCAAAGGGGGCTTTATCTCCCAAGCCAATATCTTCCTGGAATCCCCAGTTGAAGTCACTGGAACCCCACATGCTGACAAAGTTGCTGACGCAACGCTGCGAGACGGCTGCCTGGAAGCGTTGGGTATGCCCAATGATCCAGACGGTCATATAGCCGCCATAGCTGCCGCCAGTGACGCCCATGCGCTGTGGGTCAATGTAGGGCAGATGAGAGACGAGGTCGGTCCACGCCATCAGGTCAGCGTAATCGCGGTCGCCCCAGCTGGAGGCAATTGCGCCTGCATGGGCTTCACCATAGCCCCTGCCTCCGCGTGGATTGGTGAAGTAGACCACATATCCGGCGGAAGCGAGGTAGTAGAACTCGTGCATGAAGAAGTTGCCGTACTGAACGAGCGGTCCACCGTGGATTTCGAGGATGGACGGATACTTCTTGGCGGGGTCAAAGCCAGGCGGCTTGAGGATCCAACCTTGCAGGTCATTCTGATCGGGACCTTTGTACCAGACTTCCTCCATCTGTCCCAGGTCAATGCCATCCAGCAGGTCACGGTTGAACTGGGTAAGCTGGCGGGTTTCGCCGGTGGACATGTTGCGGACAAAGACCTGTCCGGGGTCGAGCATGGTGCCGTAGGTGTAGCACAGGGTGCGCTGGGGAGCGTCAAACTGAACTGCGCCCGCCACGCCGCCCTCGCCGATGAGGATTTGCAGGGCGCAGTCTTCCACCGAGATGCTGAGGACGCGCGCGCTGCCGTGATAGGAATCGGTGAAATAAAGCGTCTTGCCATCCAGTGACCAGACGGGCGGGGTGAGTTCTGGCTCGCCCTGATCGTTAATCGTCCAGGGGGAAGCGTGCAGGTCATACGCGCCCGTCAGGTTGCGAGCCGGGCTGCTGCCATCCGCTGCCACGACCCATACGTTGGTATTGCGGTAGCCCTGCCGTTCGCCTTCCTGGGCGTAATAGGCGATCCACTTGCCATCTGGCGAGAAGGACGGCATGGATTTGCTGCCCACCGGCGCGGCAATCTTGCGCATCTCGCCACTCGGGTTGCTGCCTGAGGCAGGCATGACGAACAGGTCATCATAGTCGGGCTGCATGTCGGGGTCTGGCGTGCGGTTAGAGATGAAAGCGATGGACTGCGCATCCGGCGAGAAGGCGGCATCGCGCTCATCATCGATTTCGTGATCGGTCAGCTGCTGCATTTCGCCGGTTTGGGCGTCCAGTATCCAGATATGCTGACGTTCCTGAGGCAGATAGCCGAAGCCATCCAGCTTGTAGAAGAGGCGTTTATAGTGACGGGAGACGACCCCCAGCTTCTTGCGGGTCTCGTCCTTTTCGCGCTCCACAACCTCGGCATCCGTCTTGACGGCGGTGATGAGCAGGTGAAAGCCATCCAATGACCAACTGAAGGCGTGGATTGCGCCCTCAAAGTGGGTGAATTGCTGCGCCTCGCCGCCAGCGGTGGAGATGAGGAAGAGCTGGGCGGGCTTATCGGCATCCGCGCGGTTCGAGAGGAAGGCAATCTGCTTGCCATCCGGCTTCCAGCGCGGGGACGAGTCGGCATGATCGCCCTGGGTGAAGGGCTGCGGAATAGAGCCAGCGGCGGTATTGACCCACCACAGGCTGCTATACTTTTTCTCGGTCTTGGGGTCAACGCGCGAAACGGAAAAGACCACTTTTTGCCCATCGGGTGACAGGCGCACAGCGTTGATCAGTTGAAATTGGTATAAATCTTCTGCTTGAATTTTGCGTAAAGGGGACATGCAAGAAGCTCCAAAAAAAGAATTTTCGTGCTTCCTTTCAGTATATCACGGAGTGAAGAGAGGGGTTTCCCAGCGAGGCTGCTCTCTCCTGATCTATGCTACAATTACGCCTGAATCACTCCAATGCTGCGAGGTGTTATGAACTTCCGTGAGATGAATTTGCGTATTTTCCAGGGACTGCCCGTGCCGCACGTTCTGTTCCAGCCGCGCTTTGAACCCTGGTACGACTGGCATCGTATCTTCCACAATATGCCTGCCCGCTATGAGGGGCTATCCTTGCGGGATATGTTCGACACGATGGGCGTTTCGATGCGCTACATGCACTATTATTCGGGCATCCCTGACCCAGTGCGGCTGGAGTTTTCGCCAGCCGTGACGATTACGCGCCACCAGGAGAACGGCGAAGCCACCATCATCTATGATACGCCCTACGGCAGCCTGACGGAGGGGCAAAAGTTCACCCAGGATGAAACCTGGCGCACGGTGGAATTCCCCGTGAAGGGTCCGCAGGATTTTCGCGCCTTCCTCTGGCTGATTGAACAATATCATTATCGCTTTGACCAGCCTTCTTATGATGAGGGCGATGCGTTTGTGGGCGAACGCGGCATCCCGCAGTTTTGGGTGCCGAAAAGCCCCTATCAGGCGTTGGCGCAGACCTGGATGAACCTGGAGAGTCTGGTGTATGCCATGAGCGACTACCGCCCGCAGGTGGAAGAGGTCATGCGCGCCTTAGACGCCAGCTATGACGACCTGTACCGCCAGATTTGCGCCTCTGGTCACGCGGATGGCAGCGGCAAGGTGCAGATTATCAACTTTGGCGAGAATTTGCACGAAGCCTTAATGAACCCGCGTTCCTTTGAGCAGTATTACCTGCCCTTTTATGAAAAACGCTGCGCCCAACTGAAGGCGGCGGGCATCTATTCCCATGTCCACGTGGATGGATATTTCCATCACCTGATCAAATACCTGTCCAAAATGCCCTTTGATGGCATCGAAGCCCTCACTCCGCTGCCCCAGGGGGATATGACCCTGGAAGAGATCAAAGAGAACATAGGCGATAAGGTGCTGCTGGATGGCATTCCGGCGGTGCTGTTTATGGATGACTTCTCGCGCGATGAGGTGATGGCGAGCGCGGAGAAGGTGGTCAAGCTGTTTGCCCCGCGCCTGATTTTGGGCGTCTCGGATGAAGTGCCAGAGGGGGCGGGCGAGGAAGCCATGCTGCGCATGAAACTGGTGGCGGATTGGTGCAAGGGGACGCAAAACGGATCGCAAATTGATTGACACCCGAAAAAACTCATGGTAAAATTCCGGTCGTTGGTGAGGTAGCTCAACGGTGGAGCAGTGGACTCATAAGCCATTGGTTGTGGGTTCAAATCCCACCCTCACCACCTGCTCCATCTGGGAGGGTCGCAAGATACCCTCCCTTTTGCTTTAAATCGGTTCTTCCTCCGCTTTCTGCAAATGCGGCTCAATCCAATGATATAAATCCCCGCCCGCCAGCGCGAACGCATTCACATCCTTCACCGGCTTGCCGTTGACCTCAGCGGGCAGGGTTATGCGTTCATATCGCCCCGTCAGCCGGGTGAGGTTGGCGGCGCGTTTGCCGGCTTCATCATTATCATAGACTGCCAGGGCGCGCTTGCCTACGAACGCCATCCCAAAGGTCAGCACATCCGGCGCAGTGGATACGCTGCCCAGCGTTGCCACCGGCACAACGTCCCCAATGACCTGATGGGCGATCATGCAGTCAAATTCGCCCTCGGTCAGCAGGCAGGCGTGGGGTTCGGGGACGAGCAGGTCGTCATAATGGAAGATGGCGGCGGTCTGGCTGCCCGTCAGGCAGGAATAGCGCAGTTTGCCCCCCGGCGCATGCCGATATTTCACATACCAGATCACCCGGCGACCGGATGCCTCGATCACGCAGGGGATGACGATCTTGTGGGTCTCATAGCCCAGGTGAAAGTGCAGGATAGTCTCATCCTCTAACCCGCGTGAATGCAAATAGGCGCGGGCGCGCTCACCGGCGCTGCTCCACAGGGCGGTCTTGGCAGCGTTAATGATCTGGAAGGCGCGCGCCTGCCATTCGTCATCCGGTGGGACGGCGGCACGGTAGACTGGTCGCGGTGGAACAGGTCGTAGCGCAGTTGTCTGAACAACATCCTCATGCAGGTTGCCGCCAAACCGCCGCGCCAGCTGCTGACACAGTTCGCGGAAGGGCAGGTTGGGCGACTGCCGCTTGCCAAACGCAATCGGGTCTTGCCATTTGCCATCCGTGCAATGCCGGCACAACCAGCGCGACTGCTCCGGCTGCACATGAAAGCGATCCCGCCCGCCGCAGAACGGGCAGGCTCCCGCCCATTCCCCGCCGCCAGAACGCGAGACGCGCTTCAGCGTGGTCAATTCGCCTGCCAGGGCAAGCAAGTCTATGTTTTCATTCAATGATGTAACGTCCACGAGTTGCTCCTCAAAGAAAAGTGAACCGGATACCCCTTGGGGACACGCACCCAGGGAGAAAGAAGAATAAAGCCCTCTATACTCTCTTATAGAGAGATATATCTATGTATATATATAGGTGTAAGAGGGTATGATGACCAGGGTGTATATGTTTTTCCGTGAAAAAAGGGGGCATAATAAGCATAACCACCGAATGATGGGCAGCAAGGGCATGGCGTGATTCTTATTTCTGCCCGTTTGTCTTTGAGCGCGCCTTTCCCCATGCGCAGTCTCTGAGAAATGCCCGAAAAGACCCATTATTCGTTTGTTATGCTTATTATGCCGCGTTCCAGGGGGGGGAAGAAAGGCTGTGATTCCTTCCTTCCCTGTTTTATATCCTTGTGCTTCTACGGAAGTTCAGGCTTTGGCTCGATAGCCGCTTCAGGCTTTGGCTCTACGGCAAGTTCAGGCTTTGGCTCGATAGCCGCTTCAGGCTTTGGCTCGATAGCCGCGCTTTTCAATGGAATCAGATGATACGGCTGAATTTGGCCTTGCTTTTTTCCTTTATAAACCAGACCTTCCGCCAGTAATATTGCCAGGGTTTCACTGACATTGCTCATGCCTATTCCCGTCACCTCGCTAATCCGTTTGGTGTGAGAATGATCCCCAGCGGTTTCTAGAGAACGGATTGCCTGGATGACCCTGGCGCGTGAGCTGCTGTCTTTCACGCCTTTTACTGCCTGCTCTTTTACCTGCCAGCACGCCAGGTCGTGATCCCAATGTAAACAAAGGGATTGATCCTCGCCGGTGTCGCGCCCCACGATGTGCAGGGTGGCTTCCGAATTGCCGCGCTCACGGTATAAGCCCATCACCGCGTCTACGGTGGCGGATTTGCCGGTGCTGCCCATGATGTCGTCAATGGGGTCCACCATGAGACCATTGGTCTTGCGGTGATGATCCACCGCCAAAATCGCCACGTGATGGGTCAACGCCATCTTTTGCAGCTTGCCCATGACCGCCGTCATCTGCTCTAAGTCTTGCTGATCGCTGCGCCCACCCAGCGCGCGGGAGAGGGTGTCAATAATCACCACGCGGTACTGATGCGCCAGGATGTCGTTCTCCAGGTCAATCAGCCCGTTGCCTGCCAGGGGTAAACCAGAGAAAAGATAATCCACCTCAGCGTCCTCGCGGGCATGCTGCGCCTTCAGGCGGCTCTGCAAACGGCGTTCCACGTCTTCTAATGCCATATACAGCACTCTGGCTTTCTGCACCTCTTTGTCAAAGACCTTGCCGCCCGAGCCAACCGCGTTGGCGATCTGCAATGCCAGCCACGATTTGCCCAACTTGGGGCGACCCGCCAGAATGGTCAGCCCTTCCGGCAAGATGCCCGGCACCGCCCAGCGCATTTCAGGGAAGTGGGTGGTCAGCAGCGCGTGATTGTTCCAGCGTTTTTGCAATGCCTGGGGCATTTCGTCTGGCAAGGCGGTGGCGCGGATGCCATTGACGGCTTGCGCGATGACGCACGCATCGTCCTTATTCTGGAACTGAGTGGAGATGTTGAAGATGTAGATCATCCGCTCCAGGTCGTTGTTAAATTCCAGCTTCATCGGGTCGGGGAGGCTCATTGCACACCTCCTTGAAAATATGTTCTATTGCTTACGCAGCAAAACGTCCTATAATGAGAGAACATCGGTACAACTCCTTTGTTTGTGGGTTGTGCATCCCTCCATCAGTTACCGCTGGTGGAGGTTTGCTTTAAGAGTGCAATGGTGCGCGCTGGCGCGGGTACATTCTTGTTTGATCCTTCTCCTTTAGAACGAATATTCTTACTTACACAGAATAACATAACCAAAAGTGCAAATACAAGACGGGAAAAAGTGCAAATAGAGGAGCGGTTTAGTATATAATTCAATTGAGGAAGCCGCCTCACAACGCTTTCCCGAACCGGGGTACAATAAGAGAAGAAAGGAATCTCACTGATGAATTCTCCTTCTCGATTTGAACGCCGGTTTCCACCCACGCGGTTGAATCGGCTCTCCCCTGTCCCTTCTGACCTGGAAATTGCCCAGGCGGCGACCCTCAAGCCCATTTTGCAGATCGCCGAAGAGGTGGGCATCCTGCCAGAAGAACTTGAACTCTACGGTCCCACCAAAGCAAAAGTCAGTTTAGCGGTGCTTGACCGGCTGAAGGATGCCCCTTCCGGCAAATATATTGATGTGACTGCCATCACGCCCACCCCGCTGGGCGAAGGCAAGACCACCACCACGGTCGGTCTGAGCCAGGCGTTGGGGGCGCAGCTGGGCTATCGCGTCTTTACCTGCATCCGCCAACCCAGCCAGGGACCCACCTTTGGCATCAAGGGCGGCGCAGCTGGTGGCGGTTACAGTCAGGTGATCCCGATGGAAGACTTTAACCTGCATCTGACCGGCGACCTGCACGCCATCACCGCTGCCAATAACCTGCTGGCGGCTGCCATTGATGCCCGCATCCTGCATGAAGGCTCTTCCACCGATACCCAGTTGTTTGATCGCCTTTGCCCGCCGGATAAGCGCGGCAATCGTCATTTTGGCTTGGGGCTGCTCGGTCGCCTGAAGAAATTGGGCATCGAGAAGAATAATCCCAACGACTTGACCCCCCAGGAGCGTTCCCGACTGGTGCGCCTTGACCTGGACCCCGCTACCGTCACCTGGCGGCGCGTGTTGGATACGTCTGACCGCTTCTTGCGCGAGATCAGCGTGGGCGAGGGTGCGGAAGAGAAAGCCTTTGCGCACAAAACCGGCTTTGACATCACCGTTGCCAGTGAAATCATGGCGATCCTTGCGCTCACTACCTCTTTAGCAGACTTGCGCGCTCGCATTGGGCGCATGGTGGTCGGCGTTAGCCGCGCGGGTGAGCCTGTCACCGCTGAGGATATTGGCATTGCTGGCGCGCTGACCGTGTTAATGAAGGACACCGTCAAGCCCACGCTCATGCAAACCCTGGAAGGCACGCCCGTCTTCGTCCATGCCGGTCCGTTTGCCAACATTGCGCATGGCAATAGCTCCATCCTGGCGGATCAGCTGGGCTTGAAGCTGGCGGACTACGTGGTAACGGAATCGGGCTTTGGCGCGGATATTGGCATGGAGAAGTTCTTCAACATCAAGTGCCGTACCTCTGGCTTGACGCCGGACGTGGTGGTGCTGGTTGCCACCGTGCGCGCCCTCAAGATGCACGGCGGCGGTCCAAAGGTGACCGCCGGTAAGCCGCTTGACCCTGCCTATACCGATGAAAACCTGCCGCTCCTGCAAGCTGGACTGGGCAATTTGCTGCATCATATTGGCATCGCCCGCAAGTTTGGCATTCCGGTTGTGGTGGCGATCAATGCCTTTGCCTCCGATACCCCCGCTGAGTGGGAGTTGATCCGCAAAGCAAGCATCGAGCAGGGCGGCGCGCAGGATGCGGTCGTCAGCCGGAATTGGGAATTGGGCGGCGAGGGCGCGGTGGAACTGGCAAAGGCGGTCGTCAAAGCCGCTGACCAGCCCCATGACTTCCACTTCCTCTATCCCTTAGATATTCCGATCAAAGAGAAGATCGAAACCATCGCCCGCGAAGTCTATGGCGCGGATGGGGTGGATTATTCGCCCCAAGCCGAGGAGCAGATTGCCCAATATACCCGCCTGGGGTTTGACCACCTGCCCATCTGCATGGCAAAGACGCATCTCTCCATCAGTCACGACCCGGCGTTGAAGGGCGTGCCGACTGGCTTCCGCGTCCCCATCCGTGAAGTGCGCGCCTCTGTGGGGGCGGGCTTCCTCTATCCGCTGGTGGGCAAGATGAGTACCATGCCCGGTCTGCCCACCCGTCCCGCCTTTTTTGATATGGATATTGACCTGGCCACCGGCAAGATTTTGGGACTGTCGTAATTATTTTATTAAGGAGTTCTTCGTATGTCTGATTTTCTCTTTCGTGGTTCTTTAGCGGATGTTGACCCCGCTGTGGCGGAGCTGATCCAGCTGGAAACGGAACGCCAGGCTCGCAAGCTCATCCTCATCCCCAGTGAAAGCAGTGCGCCGGCTGCCGTCCGTGAAGCGTTAGGCTCTGTCCTGCAAAACCTGTATGCCGAAGGCTACCCAGATGAGGAATCGCGCCTGTTCACCGAGGCGGAAATCCTGGATTATCCCGCCCAACTGGCGCATTATCGCCGTTACGCAGACCCGCGCTATTACAAGGGCGTGGAATATGCCGATGTGATCGAGGAGCTTGCCCGCCGCCGTTGTGCGGAAGCCTTCGCCACCCCCGCTTATCCGCCCGAAAAGCTCTTTATCAACGTCCAGGCGCTTTCGGGTGCGCCTGCCAATAACGCCGTTTATCAGGCATTGCTGACCCCCGGGGATACCATCCTGGGCATGAACTTGCTGCATGGCGGGCATCTTTCGCATGGCTCATCTGCCAACCGTTCCGGCAAGCTCTATCACGCCGTCCACTATGCCGTTGATCCGCTAACCGAGAAGATTGATTATGATGCTATTCAGGCATTGGCGTTGGAGCATAAGCCCAAGATCATCATCGCGGGCTATTCGTCCTATCCCTGGGTGCCAGACTGGGCGCGCTATCGTGCTATTGCCGATTCGGTGGGCGCAATCCTCATGGCGGATATTTCGCACATTGCCGGTATGGTGGCAGCAGGCAGCATTCCCTCTCCGGTTGGCTCGGCGCAGGTGATCACCTTCACCACCCACAAGACGCTCACCGGTCCGCGTGGGGCAGTCATCCTCACTACGGATTTGGCGTTGGCAAAGAAGATTGACCGTGCCGTCTTCCCGGGTGAGCAGGGCGGACCCCACGTGCAGGTCTTTGCTGCGCTTGCCACCACCTTCAAGCTGGCGCGCACCCCGCAATTCCGCGCTTTGCAAGATCAGATCATCCGCAATGCCATCGCCCTCAGTGATCGCCTGACCGAACGTGGCTTCCATATTGTCTTTGGCGGCACCAATACCCACCTGCTCAACCTGGACTGCAAGACCATCGTTGGCGCGGATGGCACGCCCCTTTCTGGTGACATGGCTGCCCGCATTTTGGATATTGCCGGTTTGGTGATGAACCGCAACACCATCCCCGGCGACAAGAGCGCGTTCCTGCCCACCGGCATCCGCATGGGAACGCCCTGGATGACTCAGCGCGGCATGCAAGCGCCTGAAATGATCCAGGTGGCGGATATTATCGCGGATGTTCTGCTTGCTACCCATCCCTACACGGTGGAGAGCCGTCAGGGTGTCACCTTGCGCGCCAAAGTGGACTTTGCTGCCTTTGAGGATGCTAAAATCCGCGTGCGCAAGCTGGCGGAAGCCGCAGCCACCGACATCCCTGCGCCCAAGCATGGCTACCCTCACTTTTATTACCTGGATGATGTTTGCCCTGGGCAATCCGTCACCTTTGACCTGACCGGGCAGGCGGTACGCGCATTTGTCAACGCCGTGTTTGCCTCTGATGTAGAGGGGTTGGCGGTTGGGCAGCAGCAGGTGACTTCTCTGCATACCCCGTTGGGCGATATCAGCGGCGTGATTGCTTGCGTCAGCCCGCAGCGTTTCCGCGTCACCGTGCCAGCCGATAAGGGCGCGCTTGCCCTCGCCTGGCTGCGTGACCTTTCGGATGGCTATGTGGCGTTTGATGCTGACCTTACCCGCCGCCTGCCTGGTCCCATCCTGGTGACAGAGCAGCCTGCCGAAGCCTTGCCGCAGATGCAAGCCCTGCCGAAGCTCACGGATAAGCCCTATTTTGTGGGCGTGCAATCTGTAGAATTGCAGAATCAGGCTGCCCTGCCGGAATTTGGGTGGCAAGAGAAAGAATCAACCCATCTGCGCCGCACGTCCTTGTATGAGACCCATCGCGCTGCTGGGGCAAAGATGGTGCCGTTTGCCGGTTGGGAGATGCCCGTCTGGTATACCGGCGTGGTGGAGGAACACCTCGCCACCCGTCAGGCTGCCGGTCTGTTTGACGTTTCGCACATGGGCGTGTATCAGGCGGAGGGCGCGGATGCTGCCGTCTTCCTGGATAGCGTCTGCGGCAATGACATTGTGGGCTTGGGCATCGGCGAATCGGTCTATACCCAGTTCCTTGACCCTGATTCCAACGTGATTGATGACAGCCTCATCTACCACCGCGCGCAAGAGAAGTACCTGGTGGTGGTCAACGCCTCGAACGATGATAAAGATTGGGCGTGGCTGAATGCCGTCCGCGAAGGCAAGGTGTTGGTGGATCGTGACCGTCCGTGGGCGCGTGCCTTTGGGCGCAACGTCACCCTGCGCAACTTGCGTGACCCGCAAGCCGGTGAGGAGATGCGCGTAGATATTGCCTTGCAGGGACCGAAATCCCGCGAGATTTTGCTCTCCCTGGGGGTGGATGCCGTCACTCGCAAGCGCGTCATGGCGCTCAAGCGCACTGAGTTGTGCGATGCGCAGGTGGGCGGCTTTGACCTGGTGGTCTCGCGCACCGGCTATACCGGTGAAAAGATGGCGTTCGAGCTGTTCATCCACCCTGACCGCGCCCCTGAACTCTGGCGGCGGTTGGTGGAAGTCGGCGCGCCCCTGGGCTTGAAGCAATGCGGCTTAGGTTCGCGTGATTCGCTGCGCACCGAGGCGGGCTTGCCGCTGTATGGGCATGAGATGAGCGGCACGCTGGGCTTGGGCGTGGCAGAAGCGGGCTTTGGCTCGTATGTGAAGGTCTACAAGCCCTGGTTTATCGGTCGGGATGCGTATATGCAGCGCGAAGCCTCGCGCAAGGGTGAGGTCGTCCGCTTCCGCTTTACCGAGAAGGGCATCCGCATGGCGCATTCCGGCGACCCTGTGCTTGACCTGAAGGGGCGCGTGATTGGCGTAGTCACCAGCTGCGCGGTGGATAGCGAAGGCTTGCTGACCGGTCAGGCATTCCTGGAGCGCAAGTCCGCGCTGGAGGGTACGCCCATCGCTGTGTATCAGTCCGCGCCCAAGTCCACGGGTAAAATGCCGGTTGACCTGAAGCCCGGCGACCGCGTCACCCTGCCTACCCCCGCGCTGGTCGTCAGCCGCTTCCCCAAGTTGGGATAAGTTTAATGAGGATGGATAAATTTCATAGCGTGAAATTTATCCATCCTATTCACGCCTGAAATCATTCGCTATTCTTAAAAAGGAGCAAATGGTATGCAAACGCTTTGGGAATATCGGTTCGCGCAACGCATGCAGCGCATGAAAAGTTCAGCCATCCGCGAACTGCTCAAACTCACCGAGCAGCCGGATATTATCTCGTTTGGCGGCGGACTGCCTGCGCCGGAAGTGTTCCCGGTAGCAGAATTTAGGGCAGCCTGTGATCGTGTGCTGACCGAGCAGGGCGCGGTTGCCTTGCAATATGGCACTACCGAAGGCTATTTGCCCCTGCGTCAGATGCTTGCCCGCTTTTCGCAGGCTGCCGGGGCGCAAGCCACCCCAGAGAATATTCTCATCACCTCCGGCTCGCAGCAGGCGCTTGACCTGATCGGCAAAGTGTTTATTAACCCCGGCGACCGCATCCTGGTGGAATCGCCCACCTATTTGGGCGCGTTACAAGCCTGGTCTGCGTATGGGGCGGAGTATGTAGTCGTGCCATCCGATGAATACGGCATTCAAACCGATCAGCTGGAAGCCGCTCTGCGCGCCGGTCCCAAGCTGATTTACGTCCTGCCAAACTTCCAGAACCCCACCGGCGTCACCATCCCCCTGGAACGGCGGCGACGGTTGGTGGAATTGGCGGATCAGTACGGCGTGCCGATTGTGGAAGATGACCCTTACGGTCAGCTGCGCTTTGAGGGTGAGGCAATTCCCTCTATTTTGGCATTGGATGAGGAGATTCACCCCGCGCAGGAGGGGCGCTGCATGGGCAACGTCATCTACCTCAGCACCTTCTCCAAGACGCTTGCCCCCGGCATCCGTTTGGCATGGGTGATTGCCCCGCCAGAGGTGATCCGCAAGCTGGTGGCTGCCAAGCAGGGCGCAGATTTGCATACCTCTACCTTTAATCAGATGGTTGCCTACGAGGTGGCGCATACCGGCTTTTTGGATCAGCATGTGCGGCATATTTGCCAGGTGTATCATGAACGGCGGGATGTGATGCTGGATGCGCTGGAGGAACACATGCCCGAGGGGGTGCAGTGGGCTCGTCCGCTGGGCGGGCTGTTCCTGTGGCTTACGCTGCCGCATCCGCTGCAAAGTAGCGAGTTGCTGCGAGATGCCATCACCTACAAAGTGGCATTCGTCCCTGGGGCTTCGTTCTATCCGCTAGGTGGCGGCGAGAATACCATGCGCCTGAACTTCTCTAACGCCACCCCTGAGAAGATTAATGAGGGCATTGGTCGCATGGGGCTGGTGTTCAAGGAACATGTCCGCCGCATGAGGTAGGGTTGTGGCGCCACTACGCGGAACGACTGACCCGTGATTGAGAAGGAATAAAAAAGAGAGCGTGGTGGAAATGTCCACTGCGCTCTCTATGTTGATGAATGAAACGGCTTACTTAATTCCCGGCGTTGTTGACTACTTCCATAAACTGGGTGATGAGTTCACGGATAGACCCTTCGGGCAATGCGCCTACCTGATTGTGCAATATTTTGCCATTCGCCACAAACAGCATGGTGGGAATGCCCTGCACGCCGTAACGCGAAGCCCATTCCGAGTTCTCGTCTGTGTTCACCTTGGCGATAATCAGCTTGCCAGCCTGCTCTTTGGCAATTTTATCCAATATAGGACCAACCATCTTACACGGTCCGCACCAGGGTGCCCAGAAATCAACGA
The DNA here is from genome assembly GCA_038206515.1 of Anaerolineales bacterium. Taxonomy (GTDB): domain Bacteria; phylum Chloroflexota; class Anaerolineae; order Anaerolineales; family Anaerolineaceae; genus DSYU01. The sequence continues at coordinate 70,996 of JBBRAT010000004.1, forward strand.
TGACCGGGATGGTGGATTGTAAGACGGTTTTTTCAAACGCGGCATCCGTCACATGAATAGGTTCGCTAAACATCGGTTTCTCCCTTAGTAGTCTGTTAGCAGCTTTATGCTTCTCTTTTTATTTATATCAGGAATAGGCGGAAAAGTCTAGCAAGGGCTGCTGGGTTTTACTTCCCACTGTGCGCTTGCTTGGGGTGATCCGTCACATAAAAGCCGCTGCCTTTAAAAATGATCGTGGGCGGGGTAAAGACGCGCCGCACGCCCTTGTGACCGTTGGGGCAGACCACTGCGCGCTGATCGCTTTGGAAGGAGAGCCGTTTTTCAAAATACGCTTCACATACTGGACAGAAAAAACGATAAACAGGCATAAGTACGCCTCCTCTTTTAAAGCATACATCGCCTTTGTTAACCTTGTAAAGGCGATGTATCAGAATTGCGTTAATTCTATTCGGGATTTAGGCGGCGGGTGGGGTGGATTGCTGCTCGTGGGCGCGGCGGAAGTCCACAAAGCGGTAGCCGATGCCGCGTTCGGTGAGGATGTATTTGGGTTCAGCGGGGTCTTTTTCCAGCTTTTGGCGCAAGTAGTTGATATACAGGCGCACGTAATGGGGTTCATCACGGTATTCATAGCCCCACACTTTGGAAAGCAGTTGGTCATAGGTCACTACCCAGCCCGCATTTTGCACCAGATGAAACAGCAAGCGGTACTCGGTGGGGCGCAGCTTTACCAGTTTGCCTTCCACCCACACTTCGCGGCGACCAAAATCAATCTTCAGGCGGTCATCTACTTGCATGACCTCGGTACGCGCTGCCGCTCCGCTCGATTCCGTGCGGCGCAAGACTGCCCGCACCCGGCTGACCAGCTCGCGCGGGCTAAACGGCTTGGTAACATAATCATCCGCGCCCAGCTCCAAGCCGCGCACGCGGTCATCTTCCTCGCCTTTTGCCGTCAGCATAATGACTGGCACGCCGCTGACTTCGCGCATCATCTTCAGCACCTCAAAGCCGTCAATATCCGGCAGCATCACGTCCAGCACCACCAAGTCGGGCAGGTCGCGGCGCAGGGCATCCATTGCCTGCATCCCACGGTGCGCTTCGATCACCTGAAAGCCGTCATGCTCCAGGTTCAGGCGGATAAAGTGCGCCATGCGCTCTTCATCGTCCACCACCAGGATGTTCCAATTCTGAAAGGATTCGTCTGGCATGGGTTACTCCCGTACAAAGGAGATGATTTCTTCTTCATCCCCGCTGGGCAGGACTTCGATAAAGTTGATGCGCGTCACGGGCCAAAACACGGTGGAGACGTTGGCTTCCAGGTAATGTACATCTTTGCCATCCCGCTTGCGTGGGTTTTTAAGCATCACCATCTGATCGCTGGCGGTGGGCAGGGTATCCATTTCGCCTACCACCGGGTCTTCATTTTGAATGTGGATCATCACAGTTGGCATAGCGGTTCCTCAATGGGGTTATTTATGGAAAAGAATTTGCATCTTAAACTTGCCCAGGGCGATCATATCGCCGTGATTCAGGGGGAAGTCAATGTTGGGCATAATCTTTTGACCGTTTATGCGCGTGCCGTTGGAAGACCCCAAGTCGGTGATAAATACGCGCTGGTTGTTGACCTTGAGGGTGGCATGCAGGCGGGATACACCCTGCCCATACGCCTGGAACTCCGAGAGGTCTACGTCTGGCAAGATGAGCTGACCTTCCGCCACACGCCCAATGGTAAACTCCGTCTGACCGGTCAATTCAATCCCTTTGCCGCTTTCCATCAGGCGCAACGAGAGGGCAACGTCATGGGGGGCGGCGCGGGGTTCTGTGACGTGGTGGGAGGCAGGCTTGGCGCGGATTTGAAACGAGAGCGTATCTACGCCACGAGCAGAGATGCTCTGTCCAGTTGCACCCATCGCGGAAATATTTTGCGTGGTAGGCAGGTCTGCGGTGACTAATTTTGCGCCGCATTCACTGCAAAAAAGCGACCCCACCATTTCTTGGTGATGACAGTTTGGGCAATCAATCATAAGTGCTGCTCCGTAATTGCGGGTAAAAGAAATGCGCGTGTGCCATATTTGATGCGTTTATCGCCCTCTGATGAGAAGTTTTGACTGCGCTGAAGGTGTTCGGCTTCCAGTAGAACGGTGTGAGCCAGTTCTTTCTCTCCCTGAGCAAGCAAATGGGTGGCGAGGTTTTGCAGGCGGCGGGTGGCGTGGTCATATTCACCGGCTTTCACCTCTTGTTGTACCTTTTCTTGCATGCGATACAGCGTGAGGCGAGAGAGGGCTTCGATCAGCACCGCTGGAGGGGATTCATCTACCTGCCCCACTTGCACATCCCGCGCCAGGTCAACCATCAGGCGCGCCTTATGCTCGCCGCCGCCAGGCAAATCCATGCTGATCGCCCCACGCGCCAGGGTGATCCGGTCACTGTGGGCATTCAGGGGTTGGATGAGAAATTCCAGCAGGATGCCCAGATTTTTCTGGTACACAATATCCCCCAGAGGCAAAGTATCAAAAAGGGGCAGGGGGGCGGTATCTGGGTTCATGCGGAAGGCGTAGCGCAGCTGCACTTCCGGCGAGCTGGTGAACTGAAACTGCAATCCACGCGCATAGATTGACCCCAGGTCATTCACTTTGCGGTGGATGTATTGATCCAGGTCGCGGGTAGAAGAGATAAACATGGCATTGCCCCCAGCGCGGCTGGACAGGGCATCCATCAGCTCATCGTTCCAGTCGGGTCCAATGCCCAAGACGCTGATAGAGATGCCCGTCTGGGCTGCGGTTTGGGCAAGCTCCAGGCAGTGTTGACCGTCCCCATAGGTATCCCCATCCGTCAGCAGAATAATGTGGCGGGTAAACGCGCTGCCGCCCTGGCGGAGTTGTTCCACGCCCAGCAGCAGCCCTTGCAGGATTTCTGTGCCGCCCGAGCAAGCGATCAGGTTCAGGCGTGCATCCGATTTGCTGAGATCGGCAGCGCGGGATGGGGGAATGACCACTTCGGCGCGGTCACTGAAGGCAACCACCGAGATTAAATCTTTGGGGCGCAGCTGCTGGATGAGCTTAAACGCGCTGGCTTTGACCATATCCATGCGCGCGCCTTGCATCGAGGTGGAGCGATCTAAGATCAGGCAGAAATGGCAGGGCGGCGAGGCTTTTTCGTCAATGTTGGCGGTGCAGAACGCATCCAGCAGCACGTACATCAGCTGCGGCTCGTCTATTGCGCCGATCACCGAGCGGCTATATTTGATATTGAGCGAAATTTCCGCGCCGGTGCGCCATTCAGGTGGAAGGGATAGGTCATATTCGCGCCGCCTGGAAGGGTTGGATAAAATATCATGGGCTTGCTGGATGGCGAGAAATTCTTCTGAATCCGCCATCTCAGGGTTCACGTCCGGGTGATATTGGCGCGCGAGTTGAAAGTAGGCTTGTTTAATTTCTTCAGGGGTGGCGTTGTAGGCGACCCCCAGGATGGCGTAATAATCTATGTTCATAAGAAGCGCAAATTAGCTGAGAAACTGAATAAGAATAACGCTGATATTATCCGGTCCACCGGCGGCATTCGCGCTGGCAACCATTTGATGGCAGGCGGCGGAAGGGCTGGTTGAATTTTTTAGGATGCGGTAGAGTTCATCTTCGGATACAGACCCCCATAATCCATCACTGCACAGCAGCATATAGCCTGGGCGAGGCAAGGTATGCGTATTAATATCCGGGCGGAAAGGTTCTGGCTGACCCAACGCGCGGTAGAGGACGCTGCGCTGCGGGTGGACGGCGGCTTCTTGTTCGTTAATCTGCCCCAGGTCTTGCAGGCGGCGCACCAGAGAATGATCTTGGGTCATGGCGGACATGCGCCCATCCGGGTAGGCAAAGTAGAGGCGCGAATCGCCCACGTGGGCAACCGTCACCTGTTCGCCAAGTACCATTGCAGCGGTCAGGGTGGTGCCGCCGCCGGGGGCGTTGCGCAAGACTTCACGCTGCGCCTCTCGCACCGCGTTTTCCATAATTTCGTGAATACTTTCGCCAGAGCCGCTCTCAGCGGAGAGGAAGGGGATGTAAAAACGGGCGAGGAGAAATTCACCAAAGGTACGCGCCGCAGCAGACGAAGCAATTTCGCCGTTCTGATGCCCGCCCATCCCATCCGCCATGACAAAAATGCCGAACGGGATGTCATTCGTGCCGTCCGCCAGCATGGCTTGCATGGCGAAGAGGGTATCTTCGTTGTGGTCACGCTGCAAGCCAACCGATTGGGACGTGCCAACGACCATCTGCGGCGGGTTAAAATGCGATTCGGGGCGGCTGACCGATTCCAGCTGCTCTTCAGAAAGCGGAGCGGTCTTCACTGCCATCGTTGCCTGAATCAGCTCTTTAGGCGCTGGTTTTTTACCGAATAATAAAGTCTCGAAGAACCGAATCACGTATATTCCTCCACCCGCACAGACGAAAGGTAAACTCAAGTTGGCTTGCTAAGATCGGTTTCAGGCTACCAGAGCATACAGAATATGGTCTGAAGACCCCACATATAAGACATCATTATACACGATTGGACTGCTGGTGATGGCTCCGCCGGTGGTGAACTTCCAGCGCAGCCTGCCGGTGCGATATTCCAGGCAATACAGCATCCCATCCGCCGAGCCGCAGTAGACTGAATCTTTATAGATGATCGGGGAACCGCTGACCTGATTGCCGGTCTGGAATCGCCAGATTTCATGCCCGTTGCTGGCATCCACGCAGTATAGGAAGCCATCCGCCGAGCCAAAGATGACCAAGTTTTCCGCCATGCAGGGGGAAGAGACCGAGCCTTTGCCCATGCGGAAACGCCAGAGCGCCCAACCGGCATGCGCATCCAGGGCGTAGAGCTGCGAATCGAGCGAGGTGAAGAAGACGCTGTTTTTTTGGATGAGCGGGGTGCAGGTGACGCCGCGCTTGCTCTTGAATCGCCATTTCGGCTGCCCGCGCAGGGTCAGGCACATCAGGTCGCCGCCATCCGAGCCGCAATAGATTTGGTCATTGCTGTAGACGGGCGAGGAGCGCACCGCTGACTGCACTTCATACCGCCAGAGCTGACGGGTGGAAAGCACATTGACAGCATAGAGGAAGCCATCATCGTTGCCGAAGAAGACATGCCCTTCCGCCAGGCAGGGAGAGGAATGAATGGGCGCATCCGTGACGAACGACCATGAAATGCGTCCGCTGCGGGTAGATACGGCATACAAGCGACCATCCTCAGAGCCAAAGATTGCCTGCCCATCGGTCACGACTGGGCGGGTGACAATGCCCCCATCGGCGGCGAATTTCCAGTTAAATTCACCGTTGGCGGCGTTCAGGGAATATAAGTTGTGGTCATAGCAGCCCACATAGAGCGTTCCGGCATCCAGGGTGGGCGTGCCGCGAATTTCATCTTCGCATTTAAACGTCCAGATCGCCTTAAGCTCTTCACCCTTCATCGTCTGGGTTTTAATGCTGCCCGTCAGGCGCGCCAGGATACCCGTCTTGCGTGCCACGCCAACCAGGGCTTCTTTCATGGCATCCGTGCTGGCAAAGCGATCGGATGGGTTATATTGCAGGGCGGTGTTGATGACCGCTTCCAGTTCCATCGAGACCGCCGGATTGACGCGGCGAATGGGGCGATCCGCAAAGGTAAAGGGTGGTTCAAGGCGCGGGTCTTGACGGGTGAGCAGGTGATGTAAGGTTGCGCCCAGGGCGTAAATATCCGCCTGGGGGGAGGCTTCTCCGCGGTATTGTTCGGGCGGGGAATAGCCTTCCGTTCCGATCATGGTACCTTTTTGCCCCACGCGGAAGATTTTGGCAATCCCGAAATCCACTAACACAATATGATTGCGCTGATCCACCATGATATTGGAAGGCTTGATGTCGCGGAAGATGATGGGTTCGGGCTTGTGGTTATGCAAATAGCCGACTACATCGCAAAGCTCAATTGCCCAGGCAACCACTTGCTCTTCGGGGAAGAAGCCCTGGGTGGTGTTGAGCATTTCTTCCAGGTCTTTGCCGTGAACATATTCCAGCACCAGGTAGGAACGCTCATCGTGGGAGAAATAATCATAAATGCGCGGGATGGAGGCGTGGTTGAGGGTGACGAGGATGTTGGCTTCACGCTCAAAGTTTTGCACAATGGTCTGGCGGACTAACGGGTCACGCACCTGGTTAATCATTTCCTTGACGGCGACCAGTTTGAGGACGTTGGGGAAGTGCAGGTCACGGGCGCGGTAGACAGACCCCATCCCGCCCACTCCAATCACCTCTTGGATAGCGTAGCGGTTCGCCAGGGTGGAACCAGGCGCGAGCTGCTGCTCAGGCAGATGACCAGATTGCAGGTTCTGAGTAATTCGATGGGTCTCCAAAAAAAGTCCTCCCGTTTGCCTGTTGCGTGCGCCATGTGTGCTGCATGTGCGCAGGTTTCCATAAAGTGTGGGTTAACCTGATTCCTTGATTATAGAGCGTTCTACAGGGATTACAACCCAGTTTTGATTGGTTAGTTCATTGGAAGTTGGGCGTAGGATTGGCTGCGAGAGACGATCTTCCCCTCGCAGCCAATCCTACGCCAATTCCCAGAGTTCCTTTTAATTTTACCGGATGAGACGGTGAAAGCAGATACCAAATTTGTTAGGAATGGCAAAATCTGGTATGATTTTAGCGTCTTTGCAAGATTGATAACCTTCAGTAGGAGAATTCATGCCTGAATTTGACCGCTATTTATCCCCTTTTAGCTGGCGTTATGGGTCTGACGAAATGCGCGCGCTGTGGAGCGAGTTGGAAAAACGCCGTCTGTGGCGTAAAATTTGGGTCTGCCTGGCGCGTGCAGAACAGGACTATGGGCTGGTCTCCGCTGAACAGGTGGCGGACTTAGAGGCGCACGCTTTGCAGGTGGATATGCCCCGCGCGCTGGCAATTGAGGCGGAAATTCATCATGACCTGATGGCGGAGCTGCGTACCTTTGCCGAGCAAGCCCCCCTGGGCGGCGGGATTCTGCACCTGGGCGCGACTTCGATGGACATTGAAGATAACGCGGATGCGCTGCGCCTGCGGGCGGGTTTGCAGATCATCCTGGAGCGGCTAGGGGAACTGCTGCTTGCTCTGGCGGACAAGGTGGAGCAGTACGCTGACCTGCCGCTGATCGCCTTCACCCATTTGCAGCCCGCCGAGCCTTCCACCCTGGGCTATCGTCTGGCAATGTACACCCAAGACCTGGCGGCGGACTTTGTGGACTTGCTGCGGGTGTGGGATAAGCTGAAGGGCAAGGGCTTTAAGGGCGCGGTGGGGACGGCGGCTTCGTATGCCGAGCTAATTGGCGTGGATCAGGTGGATGCGTTTGAAGCCCGCCTGAGCGACTTGCTTGGGCTGCCGTTCTTTGCGGTGGCGACCCAAACCTATCCGCGCCGCCAGGATTATCAGGTGATTAGCGCGCTGGCGGGGATGGGGTCTTCCCTCTCAAAGTTTGCGTTTGACCTGCGCTTGATGCAGTCACCGGTGATTGGGGAATGGAGCGAGCCGTTTGCCGCCAAGCAGGTGGGGTCATCGGCGATGCCCTTCAAGCGCAATCCGATCAACGCGGAGAAGATGAACTCATTGGCGCGCAGCTTAAGCCAGATGCCCGCTGTGGCATGGAACAATGCGGCGCAGTCCCTGTTAGAGCGCACCTTAGACGACAGCGCCAACCGGCGCAGCCTGCTGCCGGAAGCGTTCCTCATCAGCGATGAACTCTTGCGGACGGCACTGCGCGTAGTCAATGGGTTAAAGATCAATATGCCCGCCATGGAGCGCAACTTAACCACCTATGCCCCGTTTGCCAGCACCGAGCGGGTGCTGATGGCGTTGGTCAAGGCAGGGGCGGATCGTCAGGAGATGCACGAACGGCTGCGCGACCATGCCATGCGCGCCTGGCAGGCAGTCCAAGCCGGTCAGCCGAACCCGTTGGCAGCCCAGATCAGCGCGGATGAGGAGATGCTGCGCTACTTGAGCGGCGTGCAATTGGCGGATTTGATGCAGGTGGCGCATTATAGCGGGATTGCCCCCGAGCGGGCGCGCGCGCTGGCTGCTTCTGTTCGGGAATTGTTAAGCGCCAAAGACGCTGCCTGATGGTAGAATAAAAAAGAGATATTTTTCCGTAATGAAATAGCAAGGCGATTTTATTACGGGGAAATTATTTTAGAAAGGATTTCTAAATGAGTGATTTTCCTGGAAAAGGCGTGGTAGCGGTTGTCAAAACTTCGCCATCCACTGTTTTAGAAGATATTGAGCGGGTAATGACCCTGGGCGGGGTGGAACAAGCCTTGCCTAAGGGTATTCGCACCGGAATGAAGATTAATATCTCGTGGCAGACGTGGTATCCGGCCTGTTCATCTACCCCCTGGCAGATTGAGGGCGCAATCCGCACCCTGAAGAAAGCCGGTTATGATGACCTGGTAGGCGTGCATAATGACACGGTGGTAGTGGATACCAGCGTGGGCGAGGTGAACAACAAGCACCGCTTTGTCACCGATCAATACGGCATTCCGTGTATTTATCTGTATAACCAAGAATTTGAGTGGGTGCGCTACGAACCGAAGACCCGTCCCTTCCTGGTGTTGGATAAAGTCTTCCCGGAGGGCGTGTATATCCCCAAGGCGTTGTTGGGCATGAATATGGTTCACCTGCCAACGGTCAAGACGCACGTGTTCACCACCATCACCGGCGCGATGAAAAATGCCTTTGGCGGGCTGCTGCATCGCAACCGACATTGGACGCACAGCGTGATCCACGAAACACTGGTAGACCTGCTGACCATTCAACAGGATATTCACCCCGGGCTGTTCGCCCTGATGGATGGCACGTTCGCGGGGGATGGCCCCGGACCGCGCGCTATGCGCTGGCATGAGAAGAATATCCTGCTTGCCTCGGCGGATCAGGTGGCGATTGATGCGGTCAGCGCGAAATTGCAGGGCTTTGATCCAATGTCCATTGATTTTATCCGCATGAGCCACGAGCTGGGCTTAGGCGTGGGCGACCCGAGCCAAATTAAGATCGTGGGCTATGATATTAACGAAGAACCTGCCTGGAACTTTGTGCAGGAAGATACGTTTGCCTCGCGCGGGCAGAAGATGATCTATCACGGCGTGTTGAAGCCGCTGGAAAAGCCGCTGCTGCAAAGTCCGATTGTGCCTTGGAGCTTCTTTGCCAGCAACTTCTATCATAATGTCTACTGGTATCCGTTTGTGGGGCGCAAGCGCGTGGAAGCTGCCCTGCAAACGCCCTGGGGACAGAAATTTGCCTCCTATGGGGACGGCAAAGTGGTCATGCCAGGGATGGAGCCAAAGACCGTGATCGAAGCGGGGGCAGGGATGGCGCTGGGCGCGGCAGTCCTGGGCGGTTTGCTCTGGTATTTAACCCGCGACCGGCGCGATTAAGCATCATTTCTCACGGATCCCATTCCGTGTAGCGGCGCACTGCGTGCGCCTGTGTATGCAGGGAAATATTCCGGTGGAAACGCAAAAATCTTGTCCACCTCAGGCGCACGCAGTGCGCCGCTACACGGATAAGATCGCTGAGCCTTTATGATAAGAATAGAGATGAACACTGGTTGTTCATCTCTATTTGTTTTAGGGGGCTTTGGTGGTGGTGGGGGCGGGTCCCTGAACAACCGTCAGATATTTGGATGCGCCCCAACCAGTGCGCTTGGGGTCATAAGGGGCTTGCAGCATCCACCAGGTGAAGCCATCCGCATCCCGCGGACCGTCTTTTACCTGGAAGACCTCCTCATCCATTGCTACAAAGTTGAGCGTCTTGCTGGTGCCAGCATCCGAGCGCAAACGCAGCCCCGAGCCTTCGGTGCCGGTGATTTTCACATACATGCCGACAGCGATGCCCCCAACAGCGGCAGCGGTCGGTTTGGGGGTAGCGGTCGGCGGGATGGCGGGCGGGGTGGGTGTGGGAGTCGGACCCGGGATGACCGTGACGCCCGTCTGCGGCGTGGCAGAGGTCAGCGCGGTAGCCTGCGCGGGGGGCATGAAGATAATGGCAGCAATGGAGATTGCCACCAGCACCGCCGCCACAATTAACGCCCCCAGAATTACCCAAATGTTGATGTGATCCAGTAGCCAGCGCATTGTGCTTTTCCCTCTTTGGTGTAATGAGTTAAGGATAAAGGTTATTTCCCAATCATCCCAATTCGTGTAGTGTCGCGTTGCGCGCGCCCATCGTTGAATGAACCTCATTGCGTTTCTGCCAGGAAAATATTCTACATTAACCTGGGCGCGCGCAACGCGACACTACACGAATTGAGATGTCTGATGATCCCATAGATCACTTTTTGATCTCTGAAATTAATTATAGTCCGAATTGCAAGCAGGCGGTTATGGGTATTTAGGTAGGTTCGAATGAGTATAGAACATTTTTTCAAAATGGTCAAAAAAAGGTGCGCCGTGTCCTCTAGGGTGGTATAATAGAGTGTCGGTCTTTATTGGAAAGGGAACTTTTTTCATGGAATTAAGCAATATCGAGTCTGTTGACATTGACGCGCAAATGCGCTCCGCTTACATTGATTATGCCATGAGCGTGATTGTGGCGCGCGCTCTGCCGGATGCGCGAGATGGGCTGAAACCCGTTCACCGGCGCATTTTGTATGCCATGTATGATATGGGCATGCGCGCGAATACCGCGTACAAGAAATCCGCGCGTATTGTGGGGGAAGTGCTGGGCAAGTATCACCCGCATGGCGATTCAGCCGTGTATGAATCCATGGCGCGCATGGCGCAGGATTTTTCCATGCGCTATCCGTTGGTGGATGGTCAAGGCAACTTTGGCTCGATTGATGGCGATTCGCCGGCAGCCATGCGTTACACCGAAGCCCGTTTGCAGAACCGCGCTCAAGAGCTGCTGGCGGATATTGAAATGAACACGGTGGATTTTGCGGATAACTTTGATGGCACGCTGCAAGAGCCGTTGGTGTTGCCCGCTCGCTTGCCCAACCTGCTGCTGAATGGCTCGACCGGCATTGCAGTGGGCATGGCAACCAGCATCCCGCCGCATAATATGCGTGAAATTATCGCCGCGGTGGACCTGGTGATTGAGAATTTCGATAACCTGGATGACGTGACGGTGGACGACCTGATGAATATCGTCCAGGGACCGGATTTCCCGACTGGCGGCGAGATTATGGGGCGTGAAGGTATCCGCCAGGCATATAGCACCGGACGCAGCCGCCTGACAGTGCGCGGCGTGGCAAAGATTGAAGAAGCCCGTAGTGGGCGGTATAATATTGTCATTACCGAAATCCCGTATTTGCTGAACAAAACCAGCCTGATCGAGCGGATTGTGGAACTCGTCCATGAGGGGCGGCTGGATATGGTCAGCGACCTGCGGGATGAGTCGGATCAGCATGGCATGGGGATTGTGGTCGAGTTAAAGCGTGGGGCGCAGCCGCGCAAGGTATTGAACCAGCTGTTTAAGTTCACGGCGCTGCAATCCACGTTTAGCGTACAAATGTTGGCATTGGTAGATAACGAGCCGCGCTTGCTGCCGCTCAAACGCGCGCTGCAAATCTTTGTGGAGCATCGTCAGGAAGTGGTGACGCGGCGCACGCGCTTTGAATTAGACAAAGCCCGCCGCCGTCAACATATTTTGGATGGGCTGCTGATTGCGTTGGCGAACCTGGATGCAGTCATCCAGACCATCCGCCAGGCGGATGATGTGGATCAGGCGCGCGAGCAGTTGATGAGCCGCTTCTCCCTCAGCGAAGTGCAGGCGCAGGCAATTTTGGATATGCAGCTGCGCCGCCTGGCTGCCCTGGAACGTATGAAGATTGAGGAAGAGCATCGCCAAATGGCGGAGCGAATCGCTTTTATGGAAGACTTGCTGGCGAATCCGCAGAAAATCCTCAATATTATCCGCCAGGACTTGAAGGAATTGGGTGAAAAATACGGCGATGAACGCCGCACGCGCATTTCCGCTGATACGAATGATAATTCGCTCAATGAAGAAGATTTGGTGGCGGATGAGTCGGTGTTAATCACCCTGACCAAGCGCGGCTACATCAAGCGCGTCAATACCCACCTGTACCGCGTTCAGAATCGCGGCGGGCGCGGGGTGATGGGTCAGGGGATGCGCGAAGAAGATGAGGTGGAGCGGATCATTCCGGCGCGTACCCTGCATACCGTCCTGTTCTTCTCGGATAAGGGCAAGGTGTACTCGCAGCGCGTGTATCAAATTCCTGAAGCGGGGCGGGCGGATCGCGGCGTGCCGGTGGTCAACATCCTGGCTTTGGAAGCCAATGAGCATATTACCGCGGCAGTCTCTGTGGCGGATTTCGTGGATACGCATTACTGCATCATGGCAACCGTGCTGGGCAAGGTGAAGCGCGTGGCGTTATCTGAATTTGCCAGCGTGCGACCTTCCGGGCTGATTGCGGTCAACTTAGAGGATGGCGACCGGTTGGGTTGGGCGCGCGTGACCAGTGGCAAGGATGATATTTTGCTGGTCACTGAGCAGGGGCAGGCGCTGCGCTTCCACGAAGGCGATGTGCGCTCGATGGGGCGGCAGGCGACCGGCGTGAATGGGATTGCGCTGCATAATGATCGCGTGCAGTCTATGGAAGTGGTGGAGCCGGGCGGGTATCTGCTGGTCATCACCGCGCTGGGCTTCGGTAAGCGTACCCCGTTGGATGAATATCCGGTGCATGGGCGCGCTACCAAGGGCATCCACACCATTGACCCGAAGGGGATAGAGAAGATCGGGCTGGTGGTATCGGCGCGAGTGGTGCAGTTGGGTGACGAGCTGACCATCATCACTACCGGCGGTCAGGCGTTGCGCATGAAAGTGCAGCAGGTGAGCGAATCCAGCCGGGCAACGCGCGGAGTGCATCTGATCAACGTCTCGAAGGATGATACGGTGGCATCTGTGGCGCGTATCGCCGCCGCCGATATTGATTTAGATCACGAGTAGAGAATCTTCTGGTTAATAGATCACAGGGATGTTTGGATAGATTTCCAAACATCCCTGTGTTTTTGTTTAAGATTTATGGTAATGGCTCAGATACTGCAAAGATAAATGCGCCGCCCCACGGATGGAGGTTGAGCGGTTGCGATGTATTTAGTAGCCTCTGATTCTGGATAAGAAGAGCGTAAAAATGAAGTAGTAGATGGGTAATGCAAGGAGCCCAATCAGAAAAGTAGCCAACATCCACTTGAGTGTAATTGTAAATATAGAACCAAAGGATACATGAAAATCGGTGACGTTTACCCTTGCCCGATATTTCTCATCCTTTTCTTTTTCCAGACTATAGCGCAGATAACTATGTACTCCTTTGAGTAAGTTGTTTTGCTCTTGGAGCAAAGCAATCATCTTTTGAGTATCTTCGGCGGAAGCGGCGGGAACAAGTATGTTTTGAGTAGGCGGTAGGGCGGTCATCGTGGTTTGCAGAATCTCCGTTGGGATAGAAAAGGTGGGTGGGATTGGCTTGGCAGGCACGTTGGCTATTGTGGCAGCAGCAGCGCGTACCTCTTCAGAAGGGTCGGAGTTTGCCATTTCTTGGAGCAGCGTCATAAATTCGGGGCGGATGGTATTTCGCTCCTGTAAGATAGAAATCCCCCGAAGCTTTTGAGAGGTATCTGCACTCTTTAAGAGAAAATAAATATCTTTGTCTGTAGGCAGTAATGATTCCTGAGACATTTTCTTCTTCCTTTGATGTGAATTTGGTATTTGCTCCTTTATTATACTCGCATAGCCCTCATCGGTGACGGAAAAGGATATGTAACACTTATTGCATCCTGGCAAAAAGGGGTGTAAAATGTAACAGCTATTACAAAAAGGAAAAGGTGATGAAATATAAATGGCTTTTGTTTTGTCCGCAGCTTCCGGCTACGCCATCCAGTCCGCGGGTGATGGTGTGGCGGCGGATGCGTTCGGCAGGCTCGTTGGGGCTGGATAATGGGCTGTGGGTGCTGCCTTATACGGACGTTTCGGAGAAATTCCTGCAAGAAATCAAACCGTATATTGATAATCAAGGGGGCAGCAGCCGTATCTTTATGGCGGATGCGTTTGATGAGGCGACCGAAGCCGAAATCTTGGAGCGTTTCAGGGCAGATCGGGCGGAGGAGTATGCCGAATTAAAAGAGCAAAGTGTGGACTTTCTGGCGGAGATCGAAAAAGAGATAGCGCGTCAGAATTTTAGCTTTGCGGAGTATGAAGAAAATGAGCAAGACCTGACCAAGCTGGAAAACTGGTTCCAAAAGGTGCAGCAGCGCGACTTTTTGGGCGAGAATCAGGCGCAAGAAGCCCTGGAATGGCTGGAGAAGTGCCGCCAATCGCTGCAACGCTTTGCTACTGCGGTGTTTACGCATGAGGGGACGGTTGCTAAACCTGACCTAAACGTTGACCCGCGCGAGGAACATTTTGGGGAAAAGAAGTCCAAAAATTAGCGGACTTTTGTTTTCGATCCATCTTAATTTGTGAGGGAAATAATGACTGAAATTGTAGAAGAACCGCCTGTAAAAAGACCAGGGATTAGAGACCTGCCCCGCAACGTGTGGGCGGTCAGTTTGACCAGCTTCTTTATGGATGTATCCAGCGAGATGGTGATTAACCTGCTGCCGCTGTTCCTGGCGAACGTGCTGGGGGTGCAGACCAGCATTATTGGGCTGATCGAAGGGATTGCGGAAGCTACGGCAAGCATCCTGAAGCTCTTTTCAGGCTGGTTTTCAGACAAGATGGGTGGGCGCAAATGGTTGGCAGTGGCGGGGTATGGCTTGTCAGCGCTTGCTAAGCCGTTCTTTTATTTTGCATCTACCTGGGAGCTGATCGCTGGGGTGCGTTGGGCAGACCGGGTGGGGAAGGGCGTGCGGACTGCGCCGCGTGACGCACTGGTGGCGGATTCTGTGACCCCGCAGACGCGCGGGTTAGCTTTTGGGTTTCATCGCGCAATGGATACTGCTGGAGCCATGACCGGCATCCTGATTGCGGTGTTGGTGGTCTGGTTAGCGCAGAAGAATAACCTTGACCTGACCCGCCCGACGTTCCAAACGGTGGTACTGATCAGCCTGCTTCCAGCAGTTTTGGCGGTTCTCTCGTTGATTATTGGCACGAAGGATGTGATGGTCAAGGGGAAACGGGCTGCGCCTAAGTTCTCTTTGCGCAGCATGGGCAGACCTTTTACGGTATTCCTGGTAATCGTGAGCATCTTCACCCTGGGCAATTCTTCTGATGCCTTTCTGGTTCTGCGCGCGCAGAATTTAGGAATGACCGTAACAGGGATTCTGATTATGCTGGCGGTGTTTAACCTGATTTATTCGCTGGTTTCTACCCCCGCCGGGTCATTATCGGATCGGGTGGGTCGCCGGCGGTTGATTATCGGCGGGTGGCTGGTGTATGCGGCAATTTACATCGGGTTTGCGCTGGCTCAGGCTGCCTGGCAGGTGTGGGCGTTGTATGTGTTGTATGGTTTATATTACGGGATGGCGTTTGGCACAGCCAACGCGCTGGTGGCAGACCTGGTGCCGGTAGAATTGCGCGGGACGGCATACGGTACGTATAACGCCATTTTGGGCATCTTAGCGTTCCCGGCTTCGTTTATTGCGGGTATCCTCTGGCAGGGAATCGGTGGCTTCGGCGGGTTTGGCCCGTCTGCGCCGTTCCTGTTTGGTGGGTCGCTGGCGTTATTAGCGGCGCTGCTGATGGCGTTCTGGATGCCAAAGGTAAAGGCAGGATAAGAAATGTGGTTTTTGTTATTTGTGAGCAACTCTATCGCTCACAAATAACAAAAACCACATTAACTCTTTTTAAAAAGAGAAGGTTACTTGATGTCGTTGTTGGGGGCGCCGGGCAGGTCTTCTTCGTCTTCGTCAAGGTCTTCGTAAGACAGTTCGTCTTCTTCGTCTTCGTCTAGGTCTACCTCTTCGAAGTATTCATCGTCATCTTCTTCCAGCTCATCATCAAATTCGCCGCCATGCACGTGACCATGTGCCAGTTCCTCTTCAGAGGCTTCGCGCAGGTCTGCGATGGTGACATCAAAGGTGAGGGTTTTGCCCGCCAGAGGGTGATTGAAGTCTAGTTTGATGGATTCTGCACTGATAGAGGCAATCGTCGCCGTCAGCACCTCGCCATCAGAGTTTTTGACTTCCAGTTCCGTGCCTTCTTCCAGGGGGATTTCGGCGGGGAATTCGTCTCGCGGGACGTCAACGATATTTTCGGGGTCAATTTCGCCATAGGCTTGCGCAGCTGGCACGGTGACGACTTTGCTATCGCCGATTTTCATGCCCTGCAAGGCGTCTTCCAGCCCAGGGATGATATTTTGGTGTCCTTGCAAAAATTCCAAGGGT
Organism: Anaerolineales bacterium; assembly: GCA_038206515.1. Classification (GTDB taxonomy): domain Bacteria; phylum Chloroflexota; class Anaerolineae; order Anaerolineales; family Anaerolineaceae; genus DSYU01. The sequence goes on from JBBRAT010000004.1 coordinate 87,296, forward strand.
TCTTCGCCCTCGGTTGAATCAATGACCTGGTCATCGACAGTTAGAGAATAATCCAGGCTGACGACAACATCATCCGCTACAGTTTGTGGTTTGTCTTGAGTGTTCAATTTCCACTCCTCCCTATTCATTCAAGTCGAAATAAAGCCAGCTGGTTTGGGTGCAGCCGGTTTTTATGGAAGCATTATATCATACAGTTGCAAGGGTTCAATAGGCGCGGTGGAATGATTTTTCTCATTTATGGCTGGTGCGCTTGACCGGAATTGGGAGAAAGCATGAGCGAGGCGCTATCCACGGCTTCGATCCACTGTCCGGTGAGCTGACCCTGGATTTTACGCAGGTCGTCATTGTTCCAACGTTCATCAGGGATGCCGGAAATATACCAGTTTGAGCCGTTATCCGCCAGGATAAGCCCGTAGGTTTTCATCGCCTGAAGGATGATTTGGTTAGTGGGCGAGAAGCCAGAAATGTTGAAGTTCGCTTTCAGACGGAAGCGTTGACCCATCATGGGCAGGTTCGGGTTGGTATCATAGGCGGCGTAATGCCGCGCGGGCCAGACGTATGCGCCTTTGCGGGTATGCTGCACGGTAAAGCGGATGGCGTGTTGGATTTTGCCACTGAGGATTTCATCATAGCGCACCAAGCCAGGGAGGATGGCGAGTCCGGCGGCGTCCGCGGAAGTCCAACCGGCGGGGCGCAGGGCGTAGCCTTCCAGGTCATAAATCGCGCCTGAGCCAGCTGTCCAGCTGCCATCGGGTTGAGGGAAGGCGGAATAGAGTTCATAGAGGGTGCAGGAATCTTTTTCCAGCATCAAAATATGGCGATCCCCTGTGCTGTTGGGTCCGCCTTCAATAGGCGGAGCATTGGGAATGGGGTATTTGCCGCCGGGACCAGGGTCGCTTTCATTCGCATAATCAAAGGTGACGGATTTGCCGGGCTGGCTGCCGGGGACGACTACATAGGGGATGCCAATGGGCGCGCCATTCCACATGCCTGAGCCAAAGTCCGCGTGGAAGTGGACGGCGGATCCGATGGACGTAATATACGCAGCGGATTGGCGATCTACGGGCAGGCTATCCACGCGCGTATTCCAGATATGATCCGCTGGGAAGATGGGGCAGCCTGCCAGGGAGGGACCAGCCTGGGGGGTAGGGGTGGGCGGTAAGGTAGGGATGGGTGTGGCGGTGGAGGTGGGCTGAGGGATAAATATTGCAGGCAGATATACCTGGTGACCCGTTTCGCCAAATACATAGGATGGCAGGAGTAAGATTGCAACCCAAAGAAGAATCAGTGCGATGAAAAGCAAAAGATGAGAACGTTTACGCACAATTGCCTCCTGAAAGATGGAATACAAGGCGTTTGCGGGCGATTAGGATGATTTGGATCGCTAAACGATCCAAATCATCCTAATCATCCGTAAACAGGAGTAATCTGTTTGTATTTTAATGCTTTCAGGCGGATAGCGAATTTAGAGACTCTTTACAGGATGGCGCAAAGAGACGAGCAAGGTGGTCAGCAGGATGAAGATCACAGAAAAGAATGCGATTTTTTCCAGTGGTGACCATCCATCTGGAGATGTAGAGGGGGCGGAGGAGATTAATGGGCGCGGGCGGACGAGGGTATCCGGTTGGCGCAGGTGTTTGCCACTGGGCGCGCCGTAAAATTCTGCAAAGCCATTTGGGCTGACAAATTCACGCAGGTGCGGGTCATTGGGGCGTGAGGTGACGCTCACAGCTGCGCCGCGCAGCAGCTCCTTACGGCGGGCAGTGGCAATTGCCTGACGCTCAGATTTGGGGAGGCAGTCTGCCGCCAAGCTGGAACAAATCTCTTTGGCGGGGTCTTCAATTTCGCCAAGGGTGAGGGCATCCAGAACATCATAAGGTTCGCCTAGTTTGGATTGCACGCAGCGCACAAAGGCAGGGGCATCTACGCCGATTTCTTGCAAGGGGATGCGGGCGAAGTGACGAGAGCCGTATTCATCTTGAAATTTGCGCGACACAACTTGCCCAACCGTCACTTCAGCCATGATGGGCTTGCCGGTGGGCGAATCGACCTCGCCCGTATCAATGGAGACGTGGGAATAGCCATAGCCGCCGGTGAAGTCATCAATCAGGTAGCTATCAATGTGGCGGGGCACCCAGAGCAGCAGGTCGCCCATCTGGCGTGGGCGGGTGGGCAAAAAGGGTCCAGAAGGGGTGGGAACGGGGGGATCGGCTTCGTGTTCCTGGCGCACCTGCCGGCGGCCCCATGCCAGGCGAACGCCTTTGAGGAGCAATCGCCCCGCGCCTTCTGAGCCAAGCAGAGGGGAGGCGATGAGTTTTTCAATTCCGCGCAGCCAGGTGGCATCTTTCGGTAATGGTTGTGTTTTCATGAGGAAGGGGTCCCTTTTTGGGAAGAGGAGGCGATTTCGATGCGGTTGCGCCCGTTATTTTTGGCGGCGTACAAAGCGACATCCACACGCTTGAGGATGCGATCAACGCTCAGTTCTTCATCGGCAAACATTGCCAGCCCGCCCGACAGCGTAATGACGCCCAGCGGTTGGCGTTGGTATTCGACAGTCATGGCGCGGACGACAGAGCAAATTTTTTCGGCGCGCTGCATGGCAACTTCTTCGGTGATGTCGGGCATAATGAGGATAAATTCTTCTCCGCCATAACGGCAGGCAATATCCTCTTTGCGGACGTAATGTTGGAAGATGATCCCTAGTTCGCGCAGAATGGCATCGCCGGCGTTGTGACCAAAGGTATCGTTGAAATATTTAAAATGGTCAATATCAAACATGATAATGCCCACTTCATACTGCTTGCGGACGGCGCGGTGAAATTCGCGTTCGAGCGATTCTTCCATATAGCGGCGGTTGAATAAGCCGGTGAGGGTATCGCGGATGGATTGGGCGCGCAGGGTTTCGCGCAAGCGCAAATTGGAGAAAGAGAGGGCGAGGTGGTCAGCGGTGATGCGGGCGAGCAAGCGCATGGGTTCATCAAGCATGCCCTCTTGAGGGAATTCGATGTGCAGCAAGCCCATCAGTTCACCGTACGCCATCATGGGGATGCCAATATACGCGCCGCGAAAAGTTGCGTCCACGTGGCGGCAGACCAAGCCCTGGTCAGTGGCATTAAATTCGTGCAATTGCCCACGGCGCAGCGCCCAGCAATCTTCTGGAGGGAAAAGGGTTTCGCTCTGTAGATTTCCCCAGGTTGCCATGGCTTCAAGCGCGCGGCGAGAATTGTTCATCACAAACAAGCCGCCGCTGGTGTGCTGGAAAAGCTGCGGAGCAAACTGCGCTACTACGGAGTAGGCTTCGTCATTGGTATTGCAGGCTTGCAGAAAATCACCCATTTGACGCATAAGGTCTGATTCATGGTTGCGCTTTTCCAGGCTGGTGACCCACTGTTTGAGCTGTACAGAGGTGCTTAGCATCTCTTCTTCGGTGTATTTTTGGTCGGTAATATCTTCTATGGTGCCGAGCAAGCCAAAAACATTGCCGTCACGGTCATGGAGGGGCATTTTGCTTTTGCATACCCAACGAGGCGAGCCGTCTATATCGGTGAAGGGGACAATGTAATCGAGGTGTGAGGTATCGGTATTCATGAGGGTGCGGTCTTCTTCGTCCCAGCTGATGGCTTTGCCGTGCCACCACAGATCACGGTCATGCTTGCCAATCAGGTCTTTGGGACCATTTACGCCGGCTACTTGAGCAAAGGCGCGGTTGCAGCCCAGGTAAATGTCGTTGCGGTCAACCCAAAACACTTGCTGGGGGATGGAATCGAGTACCAGCAGGAGCATTTGGCGGGACTGGTAAAGCTCTTTTTCGGCGCGCTTTCGTTCCGTGATGTCTTCGCCAGAGGCGATGAGGGCTTGCATTTCGCCTTGGGGGGTGCGTAAGAAGGAGGTGCGCCAGCGCATGAGGCGTTCTTCGCCGCTGCGGGTGAGCAAGAGCGTTTCGTGTTCCCCTAGCAAGGTTTCTGCGTTGGTGGAGCGTTGTAAGAAGTCTTGTTTGACCGGTTCGCGCATGGAAGGGGGTACAAATTCATCAAACCAATCTTTGCCGATGAGTTCTTCTTCGAGGTCATAGCCTAAAATCTGGCAGCCCACTTGGTTAATGAGGACAATTTGCCCCTCTGGGTTGAGGACTAAGAGGACAACTCCGGCGACATCGAGGTACTTTTGGGCAAGTTCTTTTTCACTGCGGAGCAAATCGGTGGCTTGTTCCATGCTGGTGACATCACGGGAGATGCTGGAAGCTCCGACAATCACGCCCTCGGCGTTGTGGATAGGGGAAACCGTCAAGGAGATGTTAATCAGCTGCCCATCTTTGCGGCGGCGAGGGGTATGGTAGTGCTGGATGCGCCTGCCGGCGCGAATTTCATCAAGCACCCATTGAAAATCTTCCTGATGATCTGGGGCGAAGAGCAGCGCAACCGGTTGCCCGACCATTTCTTCTGCGGAGTAGCCATATAACGCCTCAGCGGCTTGATTCCAGGTGGTGACGATGCCCTCTAAGGTCTTGCTGATAATGGCATCGTCTGAGGAGTGTACCAGATCAGCCAGGTTTGAGATGGGGGGCGTGTCAGATGGGAGGGTCGGGGCAGCATGGGACAAGGCAGCTTGCACCTGGATTAAATCTGCCAAAAAAGTGGCTCGGGTGGCTTCTGGCAGCTGACCGGCGTAGGATTGCAGATTTTTCAGGAGGAGGGAGGGGTCAACGGTGGGCATAGACGAGTCTCATTACGCTTAAGTATAAACGAATATAGGGAAATTGCAGAGTGGAAACGGGAAATTCTGGGGATTAAAATACCCATCCTCCTGAAAGAGTTTCTCAGGAGGATGGGGACGATCAGTAAACCAAAACGACTAGCGTTCGATCAACGGAATGAAGAAGGAATTGTTGACCGCGGTCTGTAAGCGGGTAGACACGAAGTCCGAGAACAAGAGCGTGCCAGAGGAGCTATCCGTGACCCCACTGACTGCGCCCAGGAGGGCGGCGCTGACGGTGTGAGGCAGAGTAGAGCCAGAGACAGTGGACAACAGCTTACCATCTACAAACAGGCTGAAGCTTGCATGAGCATCAGAGGACCAAGCCATTTCGATCTGATGCGGCTTGCTGGTGACATCAAAGGATTTCAAGTGCGTCACCACGCCATCCAATAAGACCCAGGCGGACAACTCATAGGTTTCAGAGCTGCTGCTATCGCGCTCGAAGGATGCGCCAAACAAAAGCGTACCATCGGCGTCAGCAGCGGTGAAGATGTCCACAGGAGCAGAGCCAGAAACGGCCTTATCGGGTGAGAAGAAGAAGCTAACGTCATAGACGCTTTCATTGCTGGCAGTATTGTCTAAGACGTAAGCCGCACTCGGAGAAGAAGCTGACTGCATGGGGGTAGCTACGCCCATATTCGCTGCTAAACCGAGGGGACTGCTGCCTGGCATGACAGGAGCAAGAACAGCCTGTGGCGAAGCCGCCACATTGCCGACGGTTCCCGACCAACCTAACAAGCCATTTTGGAAGTCATTTGCCATAATGAGCGGCGTGGCAACGGCTGTTCCAACCACTACAGGGGCAGCTGATGCAGACGCACCGTAGACAATCTGATTTGGATAGCCAATGGAAGGCGCAGCGTAAACAGCGGTATAACCCACCTGATTGTAGCCAAAGACGCGGTAGTAATAGGTGGTTGATAGCGTAGCGGTGCTATCCCGGAAAGTGACGGTTCCACCCACTGCTGGAGAAGGAGGAAGGCTGTTGCCAGCAGCCAGGGATGCCCATGGGCCAGTGGGGGAAAGAGCGCGTTGTACAGTGAAGCCGGTCTCATTAGCGGCGTTATCCTTCCAAGTGAGGATTACACCAGTACCCGTGGGGGCTTTGACCGCTGTCAGGTTGGTTGGCGCGGCTGGGGGATAGGCGAAGATGATGGGGCGCATCATGTCGTTCTCTTCGTGCCCCAAGAGGTGGCAGTGCCAGACGTACTCGTAACCAAAGTTAATGCTCTCATTGGTGACGACAGCCGGTTGGTTGATCGGGTCTACATTGCTAAACTCGTTGAGCATCGCCGAATGCAGCGGGGTGGAGGGATTGAGGCGGCGGATGGCATTGGGCAGCTGGAAGGGCAGGGTTTGTCCGTAGACGCGCACCGCCACATACACATCTTCCAATGGGTGCATACGTATGACTTCTTTCCAGCCAATTTCGTTGGGGTCTGGGGGTTTAATCATGCCATCCCAACCAACGCGGTTAATCAGCTGAACGTCCATCAGATGGAAGTGAATGGAGTGAGTATCCACGCCATTATGCGTAATCTTCCAGATTTGGGTACCATCTCCGGCAGCGCCTACTGGGGAAGCCAGGTTGCTGAGGGTAATGATTTCTGTTGGCGGATCTACATAGCCATACGGAATGGTGGTTTGAGTAATCATTGAAGTGAACGGAAGTTCAACGCCCAGGGTGGCATTCATGCGACCATAATCAGGGGTAAAGAGTTCCTGGATGGCTTTCCAACGGAAATCAATCGAAATGGGGTTCGCTACAGCGGTCGCCTGAATGGGTGAAGCGCCGGTCGGGGGCGCAATCGCTATGGTGGGCGCTGAGGTATAACCAGCGCCTGGGGTATTCAGGGTGATTGCGAGGACCTGACCGGGGAGTACGGTTGCTGTGGCAGCTGCACCACCACCGCCGCCGCCTGTGAAGACGACTGTTGTGGTGGCAGGGTTATAACCAGAGCCGCTGGCAGTGAGAATGACGCCAGTGACAAGGTTATCAATAACCGCCGTTGCTTTTGCTCCGCTGCCTGTGGCAGAGGTGAAGGTAACGGTGGGTACAGCGGTGTAACCCGTTCCCGCAGCAATGTAATTGATGGCAGTGACCGCGCCACCAGAAACAGTAGCTGTGGCTTTGGCTCCTGTGCCATTTCCACCGGAAATAACGACTGTTGGAGCGGTGGTATACCCTGAACCGCCGGCATTAAGATCAATGCGTTTGACAACATGATTGACAACAGCGGTTGCCTGTGCGCCTGTGCCGCCGCCGGTAAAGCTAACTGTTGGGGCGGATACGTATTGAGTACCGCGCGCGGTGAGTTGAACCTTACTGATGCCTCTGCCGCCTAAAACAGCGGTAGCTGTGGCTTGAGTGGATGCGCCGCCGCCTGTAATCGTTACGGCTGGAACAGTGGTATAGCCACTGCCGCCATTGGTGAGGGTAATGCCAGACAGCGGGCCATTGAAGAATTGCATCTGACGACCTTCAATGCGAGCGAAGCCATCCGCGGGGTAGGAAGGATCATACGCCATTTGAGGAACAATGGGGGGGCGCTGAGAAGCCTTATAGGCAATGGGCAGTTGGGTGGATAAAGCAGCCAGGTTGAAAGGCGTGCCAGTGCCTAAAGAAGCTAACCCTGTTGCACCTGAACCGCCGCCACCCAGGAAGGTGACACTCGGGATGCTGGTATAGCCGCTGCCAGATGGGGCGAGGACAACAGCGCCAACGCCGAGGGTCGTAACGGCAGTTGCGCCTGTGCCAGCACCGCTATCGGTGATGGTGACGGTTGGGGCGGAGGTGTAACCGCTGCCAGGGGTAAGAATAGTCAACCCGGTGACGACGCCACCGGTGACGGTCGCTGACGCAGTAGCGGCAGTACCAAGGGCTGGGGCAGCAATGGTGACAACTGGGGTGGTATAGCCTGTGCCGCCCGTCATAACTGCCAGGGTGGCAACCTTGCCGGTTGCAGTGGCGAGAGCGCCTGTTCCGCCGCCGCCCGTGAGGGAGACGGTGGGCATAACCGTGTAGCCGCTGCCGGGGTTGGTAACGGTGACGCCGCTCACGGCGGTGCCGCCAGCTGTGGAGGGACCGACCTGAATTTGCATGATGGTGCGGGTATTGGGTCCATACCCAGGCTGCGTAGTAGGCGCACCGCCCGAATCAGTCTGATCGGGGTCGCCGGTGTAATAATCCATGCGTGCATCAAAGGCAGGGGTAGGGGTAGGGGCGTCATTATAGAGAATGATGGTCTTGCCTGCAAAGGCAGAGAAATCCACTACCACATCAGCGCGTTCGGCTGCGCCTAAGAAGAGGGCGCGCACAAACACGTTTAAGACGGTGATGCTGCGGCGATTGTATTCAAACCCTACCGGTACCTGATCAATAATGGCGGGGGAGGGGATGAAGCCAGCTTCGGTGCCGATCTGAATCCAGCTAGGACCAACGGCAGCAGGGTCAGGGACGCCACCATCACGCCCATCCGTGGGCCAGTTGGCGGGTAAGCCGGTGTTGGGGGCAGCGGTGACCATATTCACTTCGCCCGCATTTGCGTCATTCAATGACCCATCAGGGTTCCACATAGGCGCGCTGGACTTGGCAACGTAGAGCTGCAAGTTAATCCCGCGGTCATTACAAGCATTTAAGATGCGGAAGCGATATGGCTTGGGGTCAACTTTGAGGAACGGATAGACGGTACCGTTGACCAGCATGGTATCCATGAACCCTTCTGGTACGATGGAGGGGTTGGGGGTGCCTGGGATAACAGGGGGTTGACCAGGGGTGGCAGGATAGAGCGGGTTTGCTACAGGTTGGTGTTCCAAACCAGTGTAGGGGGGCCAGAACCAGGGACCATAATCCCAACGACCAACGGCATTTGCGCCTTCCATACTATAGGGGTTCTGGTTGGGCATGTAGACATGGGGATACCAGAGATTGCTATGGGTATCATCCAAGGCAATGGGCCAGGTGGGGTCTTGGGCAGCGAGTTGCGCCAGAGGCGGGATAAAGGATTTATCCTGAATGACCAGCGGGATTTGTTCCCCTGCGTTTTTGCCAGGGATAACGCCGCTGCTGACCAAACCTTGCTCAACTGGGTCGCGGATGACATAGCCAGCAGCCATACCCGCATAGACGTTCAGACGGGTGATGCCGAGGGCGTGGTCATGGTAGAAGAGCATGCGGGCGGATTGCTGATTGGTGTAGTAGAAGTACATTTCACCGGGCGCAGCAACGGGCAAACCGGGGACGTTATAGACGTTGACGCCCTTGGGGTACGGAGTGGTCTCGCCATCGGGGGTGATCCATTGATGCGGGGTGCCATCGCTAATCCAGGGGGTGTTGCCGCCATGAAGATGGACAGCAGCGCGGTTCTGGCTGAACATGGCATTGCCACCATTGGGGCCCATACCAGCGCCCATGAGGGTCGTATCTACCGGCAGGAAGAGATTGCCGCCAGCGTTGGTGGGCAGTCTGTTGTAAAATTTGACCACGACAGGCTTGTCTTTGTCTGCCATGATTAGGGGCCCAAGATAATGGGCATTGGGCTGACCAACCTGACGATAGCCACGCAGTTTGGTGGGCTTGAGGTCAGAGTGCATCTGCTCGAAATATTCAACCAGCTCAATCTCGTAATAATCGCAGACGATACCGTTGAAGGTTTGGGGGGCGGGGGTGGCAACAGGGATTACCTGACCGAGAAGATTGGCTACGCCTGCATGAGGCAGAGCATCCACAAATTTGCGGATGCCACCGAGGAGATTGCCTTTGGCATCGCGCTGGAGGTAGTTCATGCCGCCGTTGGTGACGTTGATAGCGGTAATGACACCGCCCTTGGTGGCATCCACTACGGCAGCAGCGGTGGCGCCAGTGCCATGCGCAGCGTTAAAGCTAACGGTGGTAGAGGCAGCGACATACCCGGTGCCGCCAGCAGTCACTTGAACACCCATGATTACGCCGCTGGGGTTCAAGATGGCAGTAGCAGCCGCGCCTGTACCCACGCCGCCAATGACTACGGTGACGATTTCTGGCAGGGGCAGGGGGCTATTGGCATAGTTCGGGGTAATGCCGAAATAATCAGGCACGCCACCGGGGTCCATGGTAGCAGCAGCCATGGTCATGGAATTGAGCGCGCCAAAGGGATATTGTTCCTTCAGGCGAGCAGCAGCGGCTTTGCGATCAGCGGCGGTGATGCGTCCGTGTTTGGGGTTAAAACCACCTTGCCCTGGCACAGGTGGCGGTGGGTTTTGGGCTTTTACGGTCTTCGCAACAGCCAGACCGGCGCCCATAGCGGCGCCTAATTGAATAAATCTACGTCTACTTAGCATTCTTTTTCCTCCCGGAAATTAGAAAAACAGTTTAATACGATGCTAACGGCATCTATCGGGGTTCGTTAAGTACTTTTTCCTGCTTACCTCCCTGGGTTGTGCATCATCAGACCTATGATTCCTGCCTGATTTGGAGGAGCATCCGAGAAATACTGCTGTTCTTCGGCTGCTCTTCCAAATTAGACAAGAGGGTTTACCTTTCATCTGTTACAAAGCCCAATTGGGCTGCTCGACACAAGGAACAAAATGGTCTTACGCTTATCGTGTTGTCTGCGCCGTGATCTGTTAAAAATTGATCCGCGAACGTCAGGCGCAGGGTCTCCGCTTCTGGGAAAATGTCGCCTGCGGGTGGGTCAACTTCCATTTTTTGGAGCAAGTAGGCAATATCTTGCCCAACTGCCTGCATCTCTTCTTTCCAAAGGGGGGAATATTCTGAAGAATCCTTTGGGGAGCTATACCGCGTGTACCAGTACGGCAGACTAGAACGGAGTAACCAGGCAGGGTCAACATAGGCGAGGCTCGTGAGTGTCTGGGTAAATGCTGCTATTACCTTGCCAAGACGATTATGCTGGCAGACGCGCAAACAAACACTTTTTCCATCCAACTGCATCCCAAAAAACATCACACCTTTTTCGCGCTGAAAGCGACCTACAAAACCTGCAAACTGTTGGGCGGTTTCAGCGGAACAAACTATCTGTTGGCGAAACTGACATAGGGCACGTTGCTCTATGCCAGCGTGGACAGCCGGCAGGTGAAGGGCATATTTCCACTCGACCCGTTCGCGCAAGGCGTTGATCGCCTGGCTATCTTGCATGCCTTCCAGGTATTCCAGGATGGTGACCATGCCTAAGAAGGGGACGCTTTGGAGGTAAGGTACAGAGAGATCAAGCTCTTCTGAACCAATAATCTTTTCAAACGAATCGCCAAGCCAAATATAAGGACTTTCCTTGCCTAATAAGGAATGAGCCATGCGCGCAGTGCTGCTTGATTGCAATGGAACCCATTGGCGGGTTTGCTTCATATCTGGCTATCCAGTCTTTAAATCTTGGCTAACGATTTTCTTACAATATTGAGTATATATTACTGAATAGGTCATGACAATCGTATTAATATGCACGTTTTTTGGGGGAAATTGCGGGAAAACCACAGGGGGGGGCTTGGGGTTTAACCACAGGGGGCGAGAGGTTGGGAAACCCTAAAATTCACAAGGTTTTAACGTGAGAAGAGAGAAGGGAGGGTGGACTTAGACGAGGTTATGGCTTTTGGCGTAGCGCATGAGTTCCACCCGCGAGGTAAGGTTGAGCTTAGACATGATATTTTCGCGGTGATATTCTATCGTGCGGACGGAAATATGCAGAAGTTTTGCAGTTTGGGTGTTGGTATAGCCTTCGACCACCAGTTTGAGAACTTCCACCTCGCGCGGGGTGAGTTGATCCACTGCGGGAGGGGGGATTGTTTCCGGCGAGGTCTCCGCTAGCAAAGCGCGGGTCATGGCAGGGTGAATGTAGAGATGATCCTGCAAAATCGCTTGAATGGCGACAATCAGTTCGTCCTTGGCGGCTTGTTTGAGGATGTAGCCGGACGCGCCGGCTTGCAGAGCTGCCAATAATAGGGATTTATCTTCGTGAACGGTGAGGATGAGGACGTGCATTTTGGGGAAACGCGCTTTGACCTGTACCGTGGCTTGGATGCCATCCATGCCTGGCAGGGAAATGTCCATCAAGACCACGTCAGGGAGAATGCTGGGGATGAGAGAAAGCGCTTGTTCTGCGCTGCCTGCTTCGCCCACCACATCGAAGGTTTTTTCTGATTCTAATAATAAAGATAAACCTGCGCGGAGCAATCCATGATCATCCACGATGAATATTCGTATTCCCACAGGGAACCTCCACTAAAATGAGTGTGCCTTTGCCAGGGCTGGTCTCGATGGTAAGCTCGCCATCCATCAATTGCGCGCGTTCACGCATGCCAAACAAGCCTAAACAGCTGGAAGAATTGGCTTCTTCTAATTGAAAGCCAATGCCGTTGTCTTCGACCATCAGCACCAGGGTATCTTCGCGGCGGCGGAAGAGGACGCTGAGAGAAGTTGCCTGGGAGTGTTGGATGACATTATTGGTTGCTTCCTGCACGATGCGGTAAAATATCATTTCCATTTCGGTGGAGAGGGGGAAGCCGGGGTCTTCGTATTCAAAATCAACCGCCAGAGGGCATTTGTCACCCAACTGCTCAAGATATTGGCGCAGGGCAGCCTGTAAACCCAGATGATCGAGGCTAACGGGGCGTAAGCTGACTGCCAGGTCATGCAGCATTTGTCCCATATCTTTGAGGGAAGTATTGATTTCTTCAATCCGTTGCTGGGCAAGTTCATTTTGACCAACCTGCTGTTCAAGGAGGTTCAGGTTAAGCATGATGGATACCAACGCCTGCCCGACTTCATCATGGAGTTCACGTGCCAGGGAGCGGCGCTCGTTTTCCTGCACTTCTACCATCTGGTGAGTGAGTTGGACGAGGTGTTCACGCCCGGAACGAAGCTGGTCAAACAGCCAAGCATTTTGCACGGCTGCGGAAACCTGGTCAATGAGCGTTTCTACGGCGAGCAAATGACGCGGGGTAAAGAAACTATTTTCGATCTTGCCCAAGGCGCAAAACCCAACGCTGTTGCCACCCACGACAAGCGGAATACCTGCCCAGCTGTGCCCTTGTGGGATGAAATCCATTGATCCCCATAAGGGATCATGCTGAATATCAGCAGTAATGGCGCTTTGTTTTTGCACCATTATCTTTTCTAGCAGCGGATTTTGGTGGGGTTCCATAGAGAGGATATTAGGCGGGACGTTCTTTTCGTAGCCGCGCGAGGCTTTCATTACCAGGTGCGTGGGGGAAGAAAGAAGGTAAATGATGGCAAAATCATGGGGAATGAGGGTGTTGAGCTGGTCAAAGAGAATTTCAAAGACTTTTTCTAGCTCAAGGGTTTGAGTAAGCGCCATCGAAGCCTTCCAGAGAGCTTCCATGTGCTGATTGGCTTGTAGGGTGGCTCGATATTGGTGCAAGAGGGGGCGAAAAAAGGTGAAATACAGCACAGGGGAGAGGAAGGAAAGTAATATCAATGGGTTGATCAAACGCACCCACATCCCCATTTTCTCAAATTGGCGAATGAGTAAATCATCAATGAAGACTTCAACCAGGAAAATGATTGCCAGGTTAAAGAAGTAAGCGCGCAGCGGAGAAAAAGTAGTCAATCTGCGTAGGCGAGAGAAAATGGCTGGCATACAATCCTCTTGGGATAGAGTGAGAAAGAAAAAGGTCGTTACGCCCCTTTAATATGAGCCATTTTATCATAGATAAAATAATGGTTCAATCATAAAAGTGGGGAATCCGTCCATTTTAGCAAAGAGGGTGATTTTTGCATTGCTCGGCTTGATAGGGTCTGATGATGAATCAGTCCTAAATCTTTTTAAAGAGGAGGCGACTTGCTCTTTTATGAATGGATGATATTGGATAAAATTTGTTATCTTCATTTGGGAGAGGGGTAGCGATGACCAACGTTACAGGCAGCTTGTGGAAGAATCAGGATTTTCTTAAGTTTTGGGCAGGGCAGACGATTTCTGTGTTTGGATCGGCAATCACGGCGTTGGCATTGCCGTTGACGGCGGTATCTACCCTGAACGTGACGGCGGCGCAGATGGGATTATTGAACGCGGCGGAGACGCTGCCTTTCTTATTAGTGGGGCTGTTCGCAGGGGTATGGATTGACCGCTCGCGGCGCAGACCGATTATGCTGGCAGCGGATTTGGGGCGCGCCTTGCTGCTGGGGCTGATTCCGCTGGCGATGGCTTTCCACTTTTTGCGAGTGGAGCTGCTGTATGGAATTGCCTTTCTGGTGGGGATCATGAGCGTCTTTTTTGATGTATCCTACCAGGCATTTGTGCCTGCGCTGGTGAGCCGTAATCGTTTGGTGGAGGGGAATAGCAAGCTGGAGGTGAGCTTTTCGGCGGCAGCGATTGCTGGTCCGGGGTTAGCGGGCGCGCTGATCCAACTGTTGACAGCTCCGTTTGCCATTGCGTTTGATGCGGTGTCTTTTGTGGTGTCGGCGATCTCGTTGGCATGGATCCGTACACCAGAGCCAGCGCCCGCGGTGCGAGAAGGCGGGCGGAATATGCGCAAGGAGATTGCCGAAGGGCTGCACGTGATCTTTGGCAACCGGCTGCTTTGGTCTATTGCGGGTAGTACGGGGACATCTAACTTTTTCTCGAGCATGTGGGGGGCGATGTATGTGCTGTATATGACCCGCATTTTGGGGTTAACGCCCGCGTTGATTGGGTTGGTGTTTGCGGCGGGCGCGCCTGGGGCGTTGGTGGGGGCGTTGGTCTCTGACAGGGTGGCAAAACGCTTTGGGTTGGGAAGGGTGATTGTGTTTGCGATGTTGTGGTGTGGAGTTTTTCCGCTGCTGATTTTATTGGTGCGCGGGAGTGACTTCCTGAGCCTGGGGTTGATGATGCTGGCGGGGTTTGGCAGTGGGTTTGGGGGCATGATTTACAACATTAATCAGGTGAGCTTGCGGCAGGCAATCACCCCGGATCACTTGTTGGGGCGGATGAATGCGAGTATGCGCTTTTTGGTATGGGGGACGCTGCCGCTGGGGGCGTTGGCGGCAAGCGGATTGAGCGTGGTTTTGGGGGTATCAGCTACGCTGACGGTGGGGGTGTTGGGTGGGCTGCTGGCTTTCCTGTGGACGTATTTATCACCAGTGAGGCATTTACAGAAGCAGCCTGAATTTTCGGAAGAATAAACGTAGCTGCGCAAGCCTCCGTGTCGTGGCTTCCGGCAGGAAGCCTAAATTATCAGGCTATTTCTGTATTGCAGAGAGAATTGATCGAGTAACACCAAGCTTCCGGCAGGAAGCCACGACACGGATTGGGATGCTTGAATGGTTACGAAAATTTTTTGCAAAGGGATTTTTGATAAATTGCTTGGTTATATATCACTTAGATTAGTCTACAATTTTGTTAAAACATTATAATTTGGATCAAATCAATCTTTTAATCTGGTAAGATAAGCGAGTTCTTGAGTGACTTACGCTTTGCTGGAACATTGCAGCTTCATCCTACAGCTAATTCCCCTTTTTGGCAGAGGATTCGCTTTGCAGGAAAGTGATTATTAGGATTATGGAACCGAAACAACTTTTCCACTTTAACCGTAGTTTGTTGCGCAGCAAGAAGTTTTTAATGGGTGTGGGGGCTGCTGTGGCTGTCGTTGTGTTGTTATTGGCGATATGGCTGCCTGCGCAGCAATTGCCGGAGCTGCTTTCGATGAGCGATGTGGCGTCAGGGATCACGCATGGGCAAATTACCAGCATCGAAGATAGCCTGGCAACGGGCGAGATGACCCTGCATTATACGGGTGGGCGGATTGCCAAGGCATTACGCGATACCTCTGCGCCGTTGGTACAGCAGCTTTCGTACCTGGGCATTAGTCCGCAAGAGCTGACGGGCGTGCAGATTAAGATTGAGGCAACGGATACCGCGATGACCGTCAGCCGGGGGATCGGGACGGTATTGAGCGTGGCAGTCATTGCGTTTTTAGCGTTTATGGCGGTGCGCACCCTGCGTACCAGCGGTCCGGCGCGTCAGAAGAAATTTGAAGAGGGCATTATCCCTGACGTACACTTCTATCAGGTGGCGGGGATGGATGAGAACCTGCAAGAGCTGAAGGACGTGGTCACCTTCTTAAAGGAAGGGGATAAATACACGGCAATGGGCGCAAAAATGCCGCGTGGGGTGTTGCTAGTGGGCGACCCTGGCTGCGGTAAGACGTTGATCGCCAAGGCGGTGGCGGGGGAAGCGGGCGTGCCGTTCTTTGCGCTGTCTGGCTCGGAATTCGTGGAAGTGTTTGCCGGCGTGGGGGCGAGTCGGGTGCGCGCATTGTTTGAGAAGGCACGCAAAAAAGCGCCGAGTATTATCTTTATTGATGAAATTGACGCGGTGGGACGCGAACGTCACAACGGCAGCTCGGGGGCTGAGATGGAACAGGATCAGACCTTAAATCAGCTGTTAGTGGAGATGGACGGGTTTTCCAGCACGGAAAACGTGATTGTATTGGCGGCAACCAACCGGATGGATATTCTCGACCCGGCGTTGACCCGCGCAGGTCGCTTTGATCGGCGCGTATTCGTCACCCGTCCGGATATTAAAGGGCGTGAGGAAATCTTAAAAATTCACATGCAGGGCAAGCGCATTTCGCCAGACGTGTCATTGAGCAATGTGGCGCGGGCTACGCCTGGGCTGGTGGGGGCGGACCTGGCGAATATTGTGAACGAAGCGGCGATTATTGCCGTGCGAGCCGATCATTCGATGGTGGAGATGGGCGATTTTGAGGAAGCGGTGGAGAAGAACCTGACGGGTGGCGTGCAGCGTAAAAATTCGCTGATGAGCGCGGAAGAACGCCGGATTGTGGCGTATCACGAGGCGGGGCATGCGATCACCATGCACGCAACGCGGCTCTCGGACCCGGTGTATAAGATTACGATCATTCCACGTGGGGCGGCGGGTGGGTATACCATGTCGCTTCCGGTGGAGGATACCATGCTGCATTCCAAGAATAAGATTCTAGCGCGGATCACCGGACTGATGGGTGGTCGGGCGGCGGAGGAAATCTTCTTCCACGATGTGACTTCGGGCGCAGCCAATGATTTGCAGGTGGCTACGCAGCTGGCGGAAGAAATGGTGATGCGGCTGGGGATGGATAGCGCCACGGGGTTGCGGGTGTATCCGCAGCAGCAGGGGTACGCCGCTCTGGCAGCTCCGCACAATTCACAAAAGACTTCTGAGAGCATTGATGAGGCAGTCAAGAATATTTTGGATAGCTGCTACAGCCAAGCGCGCCAAATCCTCAGCGAGCAGTGTGCGTATGTGGAGCGGGTGGCGAATGAGTTATTGGAAGTGGAAACGCTGAGCCGCGATGAATTCGTGCGTTTGATGAATGCACCGATTTTGAATCACGAGGCGAAGTTAAAGGTATTCAATACCGTAGAGATTGGGTAAGAGAAAAATTACAAGATCTATGATGTTGATGAAAATACTTCTTATTTTCATCAACATCATAGATCGTTTGATTTAAAGGACTTACGGTACAGCTAAAAAGGGATTGGTAAGCGTGTAGCGGATGTAATCCTTCCATAGCTTCACGACTTCGTTTTCATTATAGTCGTGCGAGGAGAAGGTTTGCATAATCATGTGCTTTTATCCCCCGTTAAGGGATGGAATTTGGGGAAAAATAGGTTAAAATATCCGCAGGTTTTAATGTTAGCAGGAGGGATTGGGATGCAGAAAAACGCAGTGAATTTATCGGTAGGGCAAGATCGTCAGGATGATGGGTATAAGTGGAAAGTGCTGAGCACCGTTATTTTTGGTATTTTCATGATTATTTTGGATACCACCGTGGTAAACGTGGCATTCCAGACGATCCGCGAGGAATTTGGCGGGAATATTAGCGCGTCGCAGTGGGTGATTAGCATCTACGTGCTGGCTTTGGGGATCACTACGCCACTATCCGGCTTTTTGGCGGATCGGTTTGGGGAGAAGAAGATTTATTTGGGTGGGCTGGGGGTATTCGCAGTTGGGTCGTTGCTATGCGGATTAGCGCCGAATTTGCCGATGTTGATTGCGGCGCGGGCGTTGCAAGGCGCGGGCGGCGGGATTGCGATGCCGCTGGGGGTGGCGTTACTGCTGCAAGCCTTTCCACGCAAAGAGCAGGGGACGGCGCTGGGCATTTTTGGGATTGCCGCGCTGGTTGCGCCGGCGGTGGGGCCTATTTTGGGCGGCTGGTTGGTGGATCAAAACATCTGGCGAGTGATTTTCTTCATTAATCCGCCGATTGGGCTGATTGGGGTGGTGTTAGGACTGTATCTCTTGCGCGAAAGTCGCAGTGAAACCCGCCCAGGCTTCGATCTGTGGGGCGTGATTACAGAGGTGGTTGGCTTTGGGGCGATTCTGTATGCCGCGTCTATTGCGTCAGATCGCGGATGGGGAGCGACCGAGACGATCATCTGGTTTGCAGTCGGCGGGGTGGGGCTGGTCTTGTTTGGGATGGTGGAGCTATTTTGGAGCAAGTCACCCTTGTTGGATTTACGCCTATTCCGCAACCGGATTTTCCTGACGGCGACAGTGCTGGGGTATGTGAGTACTGTGGCGTTATTTGGGGCGGAATTTCTGATGCCGATTTATTTGCAAGCCTTACGCGGGCAAACTGCTTTGCAAACCGGGCTGATCCTGCTGCCGATGGCGCTCTCGGGGGGAATTTTCGTCACGATCTCTGGGCGGCTATATGACAAAGTGGGTCCGCGCCCGTTGATGGTGGCGGGGTTTGTGCTGCTGATGATTAACACCTGGCAGCTGGCGCAAATTCAGGCAAACACGCCGATTTCGTGGATTGTGTTCTTATTGATATTGCGCGGGTTGGCGTTGGGGCTGACAGTGCAGACCACGATGGTAACGGCGTTATCGGTGGTGCAGAAGAGTGACCTGGCGCGCGGGTCGGCGTTATCGAACGCTACGCGCAATGTGGTGCAGTCCATTGGGGTGGCGTTGCTGGCAACGGTGCTGGCGAGCGCGATTTCGCCCGAGGTGAAGGCATTACAAAATCAATTTCAGGCGCGACCGACGGGCAGCGCACACGTACAGGCAGTTGGATTGTGTGAGGTCAACAGCAGCAATCTGATCCCGAATACGGGGGCGGCGAGCGCGCAGAAGAATCAGACGGGGCTGCCGCCGCAGGCGTTGGCAATGATGCAGCGGGCATGCGATGAGAACATTAAGGGGTTTGAGCTGGCGTATAAAGTGACGTTCTTTGCGGCGGCGCTGGCGTTTGTATTGGCGTTACTGTTGCCAGGCTGGCCTGGAAAATGGGAAGGGCGCAACGAGCAAAACGGTCCGCCTGCGAGCGTTGGACATTAAAGGAAGCATAGATGATGATTTATCAACGACCTGTGCGTGAGTTGATCGAAGAGCGATTTTCCTGCCGGATTTATTTGGAAGAAGCGATTGGCGCGGATCAGCAGCAGAAATTGCGGGAATATATGCAGAAAGAGAGCGGCGACCCGTTTCACGGGCAGGCGCGATTCGAGCTGGTGGCGGCGGATGAGCAGGATAGCAAGGCGTTGCGCGGATTGAGTACCTATGGGTTTATTCAGGGCGGCAGGGGGTTCATTGTGGGGGCGATGACGGCGGGCGAGAAAGACCTGGAGGCGTATGGCTACCGGCTGGAGGAAATTATCCTGTATGCCACGGGTTTGGGGCTGGGGACGTGCTGGTTAGGGGGAACGTTTAGCAAGAGCAATTTTGCCAAGAAGATTAAGATGAGCCGCGCGGAGAGTTTGCCAGCGGTGGCGGCGATTGGGCGAATTGCGGATGAGGCGATGGCGCGGCAGACGGCAATGCGTCAACGGATTGGCGCGGATAGCCGCCTGGCGTGGGAAACGTTGTTCTTGGATGGGAAGTTTGGCGCGCCGTTAGCACGTGAGAAGGCGGGCGACTATGCCATGCCGTTGGAGATGGTGCGCCTGGCGCCATCGGCATCCAACAAGCAGCCCTGGCGAGTGATTTGGACGGAGGGGGGATATCATTTTTATATGCAGCGCACCAAAGGGTATCGCAGCCCCCTGGTTAAACTGGCGGGGGTAGCGGATATGCAGCGGGTGGATATGGGGATTGCCATGTGCCACTTCGAGCTGGCAGTGAAGGAAGCCGGGTTAGGGGGACAATGGGTGGTCAAAGAGCCAGAGATTCAAAAGCAAGATGAACTAACTGAATATTCGGTCAGTTGGGTGATGGGGGGACGGTAAGAAAATTCAGCGTAGCAAGCTATTGTGGAAAAAGAGTGCAAAAAGGGCAGGCTGTGACTACAATTCAACCCCAGAGGTGGCAGCCCCAGCAACGTGCGGTTGTGGAGAGGCACAGGCTGCGCAGCGTAATACGGAAGGGTCACTGCCGCTGGTGCGTGAATTGATTGATGGGGGGATGAGCCAAGGGGCGGGGACTTCGACTGGGGCAGTTGCTGGGGCATTAACCATTGCACGCTGGCGGGGATTGCCGTAGTGGTTGGCACGTTATGGGTCGGGGCGATGGCGATGCGCTTAATTCAATGCAAGTTTGGAGGGTTAATAGTGTTGTTGGATGTAATTTTACATCCAACAATACTATTAACCCTCCAAACTTGCATTATAAGTTAACAAATATCTGGGTTGGGTTTGCCTTGGGCGATTTGAGTTTTGAACAACCGCTTTTGCAGCCAAAAAGCCACGTTGACCAGCGCAATCATTACCGGAACTTCTACTAAGGGTCCAATGACGGCGGCAAAAGCCTGACCGGAATTGAGTCCAAAGACAGCAACTGCCACGGCGATTGCCAATTCAAAGTTATTGGAGGCAGCCGTGAAGGATAGGGTGGTCGTCTGTTTGTAATCCGCGCCGACTGCTTTGCCCATTGCAAAACTGACCAGGAACATCCCTATAAAGTAAATCAATAGAGGAATGGCGATGCGCACAACATCCAATGGGATGGATACGATCAGGTTTCCTTTGAGGGAGAACATCACCAGGATGGTAAAAAGTAATGCGATGAGGGTAATGGGGCTGATTTTGGGGATGAAGGTTGTGTAATACCATGATTTCCCGTGCATACGGATCAGGAATCGGTTCGTCAGAAAACCGGCGATGAAGGGAATGCCTAAATAAATGAAGACGGATCGGGCGATCTCGCTAATGGTGATTTGCACCGCCAAGCCGGGTAGTCCGAACCAGGTAGGAAGCACGGTAATAAAGACGTAGGCGTAGACGCTGTAAAACAGAACCTGGAAGATGCTATTGAAAGCGACCAGCCCGGCAGCATAGTCTGTGTCACCATTGGCTAATTCGTTCCACACGATGACCATTGCAATACAACGCGCCAAGCCGATCATGATTAGCCCAGCCATGTATTCAGGGTAGCCACGCAAGAAAACAATTGCCAATAAAAACATAACGATCGGACCGATCACCCAATTTTGGAGCAGGGAAAGCCCTAACACTTTCCAATTACGGAAGACTTTGCCTAATTCATCATAATGAACTTTTGCCAAGGGTGGGTACATCATGAGGATAAGTCCAATGGCGATAGGGATATTGGTTGTACCCAGCGAAACTGCGGCATTGAAGTCCAGAATCGTTTTGGGCAGCAAGAAACCCAAAGTTATACCAACGATCATTGCCAGGAAAATCCATAGCGTCAGGTAACGGTCCAAAAAAGAAAGGCGTTTGGTGACATTGGTTTCTACTTGCATAATTACTCCTCTGAGGACGATGATTTTGTTGAAAATGCTGTTAAATAGGGCAGGATGCGGGCGCGAATATCATCCCGCACGAGGCGGAAGGCAGCCATTTGTTCCTCTTCGCTGCCTGTGGCGTGGGCAGGGTCAGGGAAGCCAATATGGGCTCGTTTGCCTGCGCCTAGCCAGACTGGGCAGTTTTCGGCGGCATCATCGCAGACAGTGATGACCACATCAAGGGGCTGGCTGCGAAATTGCTCGGTGGATTTTGACTGACCGGAATGGTGAATTCCCAATTCCTCCAAAGTTTTAAGAGCCAGCGGGTGAACGTAGCCAGCGGGCTGCGTGCCTGCACTGAAGGCTTGCCATTGGTCGCTGAGGAAATGGTTGACGATGGCTTCCGCCATTTGCGAGCGGCAGGAGTTGCCGGTGCATAAGATGAGAACCTTGCGGAGCGGTGGGGTAGTTGAGTTTGTCATGCTGTTTTTTAATCCCTTCAATGTTGGTAATGGATGAGGCACCCCTGTTCGTCCAGCGGCTTCCGGCAGGAAGCCTGCGGTTCGTCGAGTAATTCTCGCTGCGCAATAGAAATTGCCTGATGATTGCTGGGCTTCCTGCCGGAAGCCACTACACGGACCGGGATGCCTGAGCAATCACTCGCATTTTTAAGCATTGCGCTTTGTCACGCAAAACGGTGATTATCCACGAAAAACATCACTTTGCTGATTTCGTTGGAACAAATGACTGCGTGCGCCCAAGGCTGTACAGGTTATTTCCTTGGCAAAACACAACGTACTCTCCCCCGTTGGGCGCATGCAGTGCGCCCAACGGGGGAATAGGTGTCTGATCGCTCTACGTTATTGTTTACGCGCGCTGCATAAAGACCCCTTAATCTTTGCGATGTGAAGGTTTTTATCAACTTTGGCAGGAAGCAGGGTAGAAATGATGTTGTTCAACGAGAAATCTCCTATGTTTCGCGGTTCCAGAGCTGGCGCATTGCTTCACAGCGGGGGAGCAGGTCATCTAATTTACCGATGTCTATTATACGACCATCTTGTAGGACGATGATCTGATCCGCGCGGCGGAGGACGGGGCGGCGATGCGAGACGACCAGGCAGGTTTGGGCTTCAAGGGCGAAGAGGCGTTCCCATAGGGTGCGCTCGGTTTCCACATCTAATGCACTGGAGAGGTCATCAAAGACCCACAGGTCGGCGGTGTGGAGGAACATCCGCGCGGCAGCGGCACGCTGCGCCTGCCCGCCGGAAAGCCTGACGCCACGCGGACCCACGCGCGTATCCAAACCTTTATTTAACCCTTTCAAATCTTGTTCCATGACTGCCATTTGCAGGGCAGATTCAATTTCGGCATCGCTCTTTTGCAAGCCAAGCAGGAGGTTATCGCGCAGGGAAGTGGAGAACAGGCGCGGAACCTGGGCGGTATAGGCGGCGTGGGGCGGAATGAAGAACTCGGCGGGGGATTCCACGAAGGTATCGTTCCACAAAATATCGCCACTGTCTTTGGGCAACAAACCGAGCAGGGCGCGCAACAGGGTGGTTTTGCCTGCGCCTACCCTGCCGGTGATGACGGTTAGCGTGCCACGCTGAAGGGTGAAGGAAATATCCGCGATGCCTTTGACGCTGCTTTGGATGGGAAATTGATCAGGCAATGGCGCATCTTCGGCGTGTTGTTCTCCGGTAGATGATTTTGGCGGGGCTGCCGGGAAAGAGTAGGTCAATCCGCGCACGGTGAGGGACTGCAAGCGATGGGCAGGGAGGCTGGCGGGTTGCGATAGGGTGGGCAGAGGACCGGTCAGGCGGATTTCTTCGGTTTGGGTAAGGGCATCGGGGGACGCGCCTTCCATCAGGCGGGCAAAGCGTTCGATGGAGACGCCCAGTTGCTTGTAACGCGCCACGACCATGCCCGCGAAGGTGGTCAGGTCGCCAATGGAGGAGAGTAAATAGACAAACAGCGAGAAATCGCCAATGGAAAAACTGCCTGAACGCATGGATTGACCGACCAGGAGCAGGATCAGCCCGGTGGAAAGCCCGGAGGCGTTGCGGTAGAGCGAATCAAGCACAGTTTCAAAAAGGCGTTCGCGCAGGGTGAGCTTGCGGCGTTCTTCGTTGATGGCGTCAAAGTGGCGCATGACGCTGTTTTCGGCAGTGGCAACTTTGACGGCTTGGACTGCGCCAAAAAATTCACCGATGAAGCCGGTCACTTTGCCGGCTGCCTGACGACTGGCGCGGCGGTAGCTTTCGTAACGTTTGGTGGCTGCCTGGGCGATAAAGCCGACCAATACGAGGGGGGCCAACGCCAGCAGCGTGACCATCGAGTTAATAGATGCCATGATGGCAATGGAAGTGATGACAATACCAATGCCAACCAGAATATCATCGAAGAAGAGGATAAACAGCGGGACTTCGTTCACATCACCCACCATGCGGCTGACGGCTTCGCCGGGGGAATCGGGCAATGGCACAGCCCCCGGGCGGCGCAAGATGTGGCGGAGAATATTGCGGCGCAAGAGGGCATTCAGGGTGCTAAAGAGAGGGACATCCGCGAAGACAAAGCCATACATGCCCACCATGCGCACCAGGTAGCTGACGAAAAAGAGGGCGATGAGGGTGGTGACGTTGACGCCTACAGCGGCATGACCGGTGAGCATATCAAAGAAGGCGCGTAATAACAGAGCAGGCAGCAGCTGCCAGGTAACGCGCACAAAGACAACGGAAAGGAAGTCCACCAACCAAAAGAGCCATTGGAAGCGCGCCATGCGCAGGATCACCTTCCAGGTGGACAGGCGGTTGGCAGGGGGAGCAGAAAGGGGGGGAATGGTTGTTTCCATCGGTTACACTAAAACTTCTTCCAGCCCGGTTTGGAGCAGGCTATAAAAATGAGAATGAGGATCGGAAGCCAACGCAGTGCGCTGACCTTGCTCACAGATGCGTCCTTCATCCAGGATGAGGATGGAATCGGCGCGGTGGACGGTATTGAGGCGGTGAGCGATGATAATGGCGGTGCGCCCTGCCAACAGGCGATCTAAGGCTTTTTCCAGGCGTTGTTCGGTGGCAGGGTCAAGGCGGGAGGAGGCTTCATCGAGAATGATGAGACCGGGGTCACGCAGGAAGATGCGCGTAAAGGCAAGCAGCTGGGCTTCTCCGGCGGAAAGACTGCGCGCGCCGGAAGAAATCTCAGTATCTAAACCTTTAGGCAGGGAATGGAGCCAATCCGTTAGCCCAAGTTCGCGTAGGGCGTGATAAATCTGGTCATCGTGGATGGAAGCGTCAAAGAAAGTGAGATTATCGCGCAAAGAGGCGCGGAAAAGCTGGACTTCCTGGGTGACGAGGGCAACCCGCTGACGCAGGGCTTGCAAGGTATGGGTGCGCAGGTCGGCGCCATCCACGCGGATGCTGCCGGAGGTCGGGTCGAACATGCGGAAGATGAGACGGGTGAGGGTGGTTTTGCCAGAACCGGTGCGCCCGAGCAGCCCTAATACCTGACCAGGGGCAAGGGCAAAGGTCAGGTCACGCAAGACCAGGTCTTGAGGGGCATCGGCATAGGCAAAGTTGACCTCATTAAAGTGGAGCGGAAGCGGTCCACTGGTGATGACTGCGCTGGAGCCGTCTTTTACCTGACTGGTTTGGGCGCGAAGCTCGGTCAGGCGTTCCACGCACGCGCCGATGGTCTGGAAGTTCTCTAATTGGCGACTGAGCGCCCAAATGGGCGTTTCGAGCAGGTTGACGTAATGAATGAAGAGATAGACCGTGCCAAGGGTGATTTGTCCGGCAGTATAGAGCCAATAGCCAAGCGCAACAGAGAGGATGGTGCCGATCATCAGCAGCGCGCCAGGGACGACTTCACCCACGATGAAGTTTTTCTGATGCGCTTTTTTGTCGTGACCAAAAATGACCCGTTGAAGGCGAAGCACTTCACGCAGGCTAAATTCAACTGCGCCATTGGAGCGCACGTCTTCACTGCCGGAGAGCTGCTCTTCCAGGAAGCCAGAGAGGTCTGCCTCCGCCTGGCGGCGCGCCTTGAAGTGACGCACGGCAATATCACGCATAGAAGCGAGGACGCCAACGGTCAGGAGGGTGAAGGCGGTGAAAGCCAATCCACTGCGCCAATCTTCGCGGAAGAGGGCAGCCAGGATGCCGAACATGAGCAGGGCATTGCCGAGCAGGGTGATGACGAACTGCGAGAAGAAGTTTGCCATCTGGGTAATATCACCGTCAATGCGCTCGATTAGCTCGCCGGGAGTGTGCTGATTATGGAAGGACATATCCAGGTTGAGGCAGTGCCAGGCGAGTTCGGCGCGCAGGGCGTTGGTAGCAGTCCAGGCGACACTCTCGCCGAGGTAAGTAACCCCCACGGAGACGACTTGTTGCACGATGGCAATGCCAATAAACGCCAGGGCGAAAACCAGGAGCGAAGTTCCGCCGACCTGGGGGGTGAGGGCGGTATCAATGAAGGCGCGCATGAACTGCGGGTTGACCACCTGCAAGGCAATACTGCCCAAGAGGAGGAAGGTGAGCAGGATAAAGCGCGCGCGTTGGGGGCGGATGTGGCGCGAGAGAAGCGTCCAGTAAGCGCGTAAAGGGAGTTTCATGCTTGTTATCCTTATCTAAACTGCCAGCTTTTCCCATTCGCCCATGAGGGATTCTAGTTTTGCCTGGGATTGGGCAAGCTGCCAGCTAAGTTTTTGTAAGCGGTCATAATTGCTGCCGTTGGTGCGCTGAAGTTCCGCGGAGAGGCGCTGAATAGCAGTCTCTTGTTCGCGGATGCGTTCCTCGATCATGGAGAGGGCTTCGGTGCGGCGTTTGGTTTCTTTGGAATTATCGCGCACCATCGGCTTGGAGGGCAGCATCATCTTATGCACCTGGGCGGCTTGCAAACCGGTTGCCTGGCGCAAAATAAAGTCACGGTATCCGCCTTTGAAAATGGTCAACTGGTTCTTTTGCAAGTTCCAGATTTGAGTCGCCAGACGGTCAATGAGGTAACGATCATGCGAGACGAGCAGGATGGTGCCGGTGTAGCTTTCCAGCACTTCCTGTAAGGCTTCGCGGGCGGGAATATCCAGATGGTTGGTGGGTTCATCGAGCAGGAGGAAGTTTGCACCTTCCAATGCCAGAATCGCCAGGGCAAGGCGGGCGCGCTCTCCGCCGGAGAGCGCATCCAGGGGTTTGAAAACATCCTCGCCGCGGAACAAATACTGCGCCAGGTGACTGCGGGCTGCGCCGTCTTCCATGCTTTTGTGGCGGATGAGTTCATCCATCACGGAGTGCGTGCCTTTGAGGGCATCATGCGCCTGGGCAAAGTAGCCAACTCGCAGACTTGCGCCCAATTCGACAACCCCCTGTAAGGGCTGCATTTGCCCCAGTAGGACTTTGAGAAAGGTCGTTTTGCCCGCGCCATTGGGTCCGATGAGGACGGCATATTCCCCACGGCGCAGCTCCAGAGATTTGACGGTGAAGAGCGGGTTGCCGGGGTAGCCGATGAGGGCATTTTCGGCGCGCAATACGATGGTGCCAGAGACGCGCCCTTCGGGAAGGTGCGGCTTGATCTGATGAGGGTGGTTGCTGGGCAGACTGATGGCATTCACGCGGTGCACTGCTTCGATGGGGTCAAGGCGGTGCTCCGTGCCGCGAATGGTATTTGTGTCATACTCGGACCATTTTTTGCCGCTGCGCAGGGCGAGAATACCGTAATTTTCCACGATGGACAGATCACGGGTGATTTGACGGAGGCGACCCAGGGCGCGGGCGTGGGTGCTGGCGCGAATCCAGTTGCGTTGAATGAAGTCCACTTCTTTAAGGAGGCGTTCTTTTTCTTCGGTGTAGATACGCTCGGTATATTCCCAGCGTTCCACACGCTGCACCAGGTAGGCGGAGTAATTGCCCTTGTATTCTTCCAGGTGGGTGGGCGACATTTCCCAAAGGGTGTTGACGGTTGAATCGAGGAAGTAGCGGTCATGGCTGACGATGAGGACAGCGCCTTCCCATTCATGCAGGGTGCGTTCCAACCATTCAACGGCTTCGATGTCGAGGTGGTTGGTGGGTTCATCGAGCATGAGCAAGTCGGGCTTTTCGAGCAGGAGGCGGGCTAAGAGGGCGCGGGTTTTCTGTCCACCGCTGAGCTGATTGAGGGGCGTTTCCCAATGTTTTTTGCCTAAACCTAAGCCTTCAAGGGTTTGCTGAATGCGAATATCAAAATCATAGCCGCCATCTTTATCGAAGGCTTCTTGAGCGCGACCGTATTCTTCCAGGGTAGCTTCATCCGCTTGACCGGATGCCATGCGGGCTTCCAACTCGTTCAAGTGATCCTGTTGGGTATGGAGATTTTCAAAGACGGTGAGCATTTCGCCATAGACGGTGTTATGACGGCTGGCGAAGGCATCTACGGCTTCTTGACGGAGGTAGCCGATGCGCCGGTTCTTGGCAAGGTTCACCTGACCGCTGGTGGGGGCGTTGATTCCTGCCAGGATGAGTAAAAGAGAGGTCTTGCCAACGCCATTGGGTCCGATAAGACCGATTTTGCTGTCATTGGCGATGCTGGCGGAAATTCCTTTAAAGAGGTCGAACGCGCCGAAGGATAAACCCAGGTGATCCATACTTAAGATAGACATCTTGCCCTCCAAAAATAAAGAAGAAAAAAATAAAAAAACCGGTCACAAAAGAGGTGGCTGGTGACCGG
This sequence comes from Anaerolineales bacterium, assembly GCA_038206515.1. Classification (GTDB taxonomy): domain Bacteria; phylum Chloroflexota; class Anaerolineae; order Anaerolineales; family Anaerolineaceae; genus DSYU01. Next base: position 115,358 of record JBBRAT010000004.1, read on the forward strand.
CGCCGGAGAAGCTCATAAAAGAGCAGAAGGCAAGAAAAACGGTCACGAGCGAGAGCGCACCGTGACCGTCAGACAACACAAAGGGGTTGAAATTTCGGTTAGCAGGCGCATTCCGACAAGGAAAAGCCCAAAACGGCGGCTGAGCGGATGCCCAGGGCGACCAGATTGACCTTGCTGACAGAATGACGCTGACGAACCATTGCTCTAAACCAACCTTTTCAACAGATTAAAAAACAGTTAATCCCTATGCAAATCCTATCAGGTTTTGTAGGAAAAGTCAAGCAGCGATTTTGGAAAATTTCAGAGAAGCGGCGAGATAATTTGGCTGGGCTGATGGTATGATTAGGTATCTTTCTGTAAGGAAACAGGCAGTGGATTATTCATCTCTTTTTGTTGGCTTAGATACAAGCGTGCCGCTGCTGGATGGGCGCACCTGCCGGTATATTAACCTGGATAACGCGGCATCAACACCCTCGTTTGCAGCGGTGGCGGAGGCGGTACAGGCGTTTTTGGCGTATTATTCTAGCGTTCACCGTGGGACGGGGTTCAAGAGCCTGGTTTCAACCCATGCTTACGAGCAGGGGCGCGCGGATGTGCTGCAATTTGTGGGAGCGGACCCTGTGCAGGATGTGTGCATTTTTGGCAAGAACACGACCGAGGCGATTAACAAACTGGCGCGGCGTTTTCCGTTTACCGAGGGGCGGCGGGTGGTGTTGGTGAGCGGGATGGAGCATCATTCCAACGATTTGCCCTGGCGGGCAGCGGCGCAGGTGGTACATATTGCGGTCATGCCGGATGGGCAGCTGGATGAGGCAGACCTGGATGCAAAGCTGGCGCGTTATGCCGGGCAGGTGGCGCTGGTGGCGGTGACTGGAGCAAGTAACGTGACTGGGTGGTTGAATCCGGTATACCGGCTAGCGGAGAAAGCGCACGCGGCGGGGGCGCAAATCCTGGTGGACTGCGCGCAGCTCGCGCCACACCGCAGGGTGGATATGCGCCCGCATGGAGACCCGGCTCACTTGGATTACGTGACGGTATCGGCGCATAAGCTGTATGCTCCGTTTGGCAGCGGGGCATTGATTGGGGCGCGGGAGACGTTTGCGCAGGGTGAGCCGGATATGCCCGGCGGCGGCGAGGTGGAGATCGTCACCCGGAATGCGGTGGCGTGGTCTGCGCCGCCGGATCGGGACGAGGCAGGCAGCCCGAACACGGTGGGGGTGGTGGCATTTTCGGCGGCGATTCAGCAATTAAACGCGCTGGGGATGAGCGCAGTCGCCCAACATGAGGTGGAATTGACCTTATATGCCCTGCAACAACTCAAATCATTGCCAAAAGTGCGAGTTTTTGGCGGAAACGATCCGCTGACGGCAGAGAGTCGCCTGGGAGTGATTCCGATTCTGGTGGATGACTTGCCGCATAGTCTGGTGGCGGCAGTATTGGGGTATGAGTTTGGAATTGGGGTGCGCAACGGCTGTTTTTGCGCGCATCCGTATCTTTTGGACCTGTTGGGGGTGCAGGAGGAGCAGGCGGAGCAGGTGCGGACGCAGATTTTGCAGGGAGATCGGCGAGAAGTGCCGGGGTTAGTGCGCATTTCGTTTGGGTTGTATAACACGCGTGCAGAGGTGGATGGTCTGATGGCGGGGTTGGCGTGCGTTTCGGCGCGGGCATGGAAGGGCGATTATGTGCAGGACTGCGCGAGTGGGCAGTTTGCGCCGCGCAATTGGGATGTGAAGATGGAAGAATGGTTTTCGGTGGGGAAGTTTATTCGCAGATAGATCACCCCAGCCCCCTGGTCCCCCTCGCCCACAAGTAGGGAGGGGGAAGAATGACTATGCTAGACCAATATCGTGGTTTGCCGAGGCTTCCCTCTTACCCCAAGCCTTGTCTCCCCGGCGAGAAAATCACTCGCCAAGGGAGCAAGAATCTGATGATCCTGGCTCTTAACTCTGGGGGGTAAGAGGGAAACGGTATGCACGCCGAGCGATTCATATACAACCCCCCATTGTTCAACACTCTCCACAAGTGGGGAGGGGGGTAGAAAAGAAATATTTACGTTCTTTGTGGACTGCCGACCGGTTTGGCGCGGCTGCCGATGCTGAAGAGGAGCAGAGCGGCAAGGCAACAGGCGGCGAGGAAGGCGAACAGACCGGGTCCGCCGAGGGTGTCGTAAATCCAACCGGCGAGGACGGAGCTAACGACACCTGCCAGGCTGGTAGTGGAGGCAAATAAGCCCTGGGCGGTGGCGGTCATGCCGGGGGGAGCAAGGCGGTTGGCATAGTTGACGGCGCTGTTCCAGAAGAGGACAAAACCGGGACCGTAGATGGTATTAATGCCGAGTGCCCAGGCGGGGTTGGGCATGATGGCAAACAGGCTGTAGCGCAGCATCATCAGGAACATGCTGATGATGAGCAGCTTGACGGGACCATAGCGGCGCAGCAGTCTGCCACTGTAGAACATGAAGGGCATTTCCACGACTGCGGGAATGGCGATCACCAAGCCAATCAGCCCTTGCGAGGCTTTCATGCCGTTGAGGGCTACGCTGAGGAAGTTCATGGTGGCGGAAGAGGCAATCCAAATCAGGAAAGCACAGACGGTAAAGAGAATCCAGGCGGGTTGGCGGATCATTTTGCTGATCTGCCCATGCGCGGCGGTAGTCACCTTACGAGCGATGGGCGGGAGGAAGACGGCAGCCAGGGCATACCCTACCATAAACAAACCATAGGCGGGGAACATCAGCCAAAGACCGGTGCGCTCAAACAAGAAGCCGGATATCGAGGCAGTGAGGATATAGCCAATAGAGCCGCCCAGCCGATAGCGTCCATACTCTTCACGGCGGCTGCCGAGCAGGGAGAGGGTGGCGCTATCCACCAGGGTGAGAGGGGCGGAAGAAAGCACGCTGGTGAGACTGCTGAGGAGCAAAAATTGTCCCATGCCGTGCATGAGCGGCGTAAATTGCACCAGGAGCAGCGCGCCGATTGCGCCGACCGCCATGCACAAGCGCGTTCTTCCGGTGCGGTCGCTGAGATAGCCCCAGCCTACGGAGCTCATCACGCCGACCAGGGATGCGCTCATCACGATGAAACCAATTTCCGTACCAGAAATGCCCGCCCGAGAATAATAAATGTTCAGGAAGGTGTAATAGATGCCTAACGCGCCGTATTGGAAGAAGAACAGCAGCCAGGCAATATACATGCGCCGAGCAGGTGGGGTTGGGGCAGGGGTTGCGTTCAAAGATTAACCTTTAGTAGAGAAAATCACGAATATCATAGCGGCTGATGTGTGGCGTGCCATCCCGCCTGTTAAAGCGTAAGCCAGCCTCGATCTGCGCGCCCTGGGCGATACGCTGGGCGGATGTGAGAGGCTGCAACTGCTGTTGATAGGCTAGCTGACTATATTCCAGCCCTTCGCTTTCAATCAGCTCGGAGAAATAGAGGAGATCATCCATGCCGAGGCGCATGTCATTGAGGACGCGGATGGTATCTTTGACGTGGGCAGAGGCATAGGTTTGCCCGCCCGCGCCGAGCAGGACGATGACGCCCACGCTGATGCCTGCGGATTTCATGGCGCGGACTGCCTGGACGGCGTCCGCTGGCTGACCGGGCTTTTTGAGCAGGTGGAGAAGCTCTGGGCTGCCCGATTCAAGTCCGATATAGACGCGCTTGACGCCCAAGCCAGCCAAGAGCAAATAATCGCGCTCGGTTTTCTTTTCGCCGCTAAAGCCATCCAGAAAGGCGAAAATGCCGCCTAATTTCTCGACATCATATTCTTGATGGACGATTTCGAGCAATTCCAGCAAGCGCGGGGTGGGGATGACGAGGGCGTTGGCATCCCCCAGGAAGAGGGTGCGGCGCAACGCAAGACCTGCGCCCAGGAAAGCGTGGACAGCCTGGGCGTGTTTGCGAAATTCTGCGCTGGAACGGATGCGGAAGGGGCGTTCGCGGTAGAAGTTGCAGAAGGTGCAGGTATTGAAGGAGCAGCCGAGGGTAGCTTGTAAGACAACTGCCATATATTGCTCGGGCGGCAGGATGCCTACGGGGGCGTATACCTGTGCGTAGTGATGGGTGTCTGCGCCGTATTGTTCAGGGGTACAGCGGACGATGGCGCGGAGGGCATCCTGGGCAGCATGGGGGAGGGGTTCGCTGAGTTGCGCCTGACCGGATTGGAGGGCGGCGAGCATGGCTTCTACCGTCAGGCGCGCGGATTCGGCGAGGTGGGCGGCTTCTAAGGCGGAAAGCCAGCGGCGTTCGCGGCTTTCGGAGGAGAGAGCGGATTCACCCATGGGTTGCAAGGCGTCTGGCTGGCTTTTGGCAACGGTTTTGCCATCTAATCCGCGCCGGTAGGAGATTCCATCGAACATTGCAGTCCACAAACGACCTTCACCATCGAAGCTAAAGACGCTTGAGCGACCTTCCCCCTGTAAGCTGAGGGTGAAGGCGTTCGGTTTGGAGCTGAGGGTGAGGGTTTGGGCGTTGCATTTGCCAAAAATGACCATTCCGGAAATTCCCCATGCGTAAGATTGGGGGTAATGGTATCACAAATTGAGGGCGGGAAGAGATTTTCGTAATTAGGTTCATTGAGAATTAGCGTGGTAGTAGTCGGGCGGGGTAATCTTCCCGCCCGACTACTACCACGCTAATTCTCATAGGTCCCGTAAACTCAAGTTAGAGCAATTGAATCTGTTCGCGGAGGTGGGAGAGGAGGGCAGGGGAGGAGGCTAGGAGGGCGCTCTTCACGGGCTGACCATCCATGAGGGCGGTGGGGTCAAAGGGCGCGCCGTTAAGGTATTCGATGGTCATGCCGGTGGCGTGGAGGAGGGGGAGCATGCCGACCAGGTCCCATAAAGAAACGTGGGGCATAAGTACGCCCACGGCTGCGCCACTGGCGAGGTAAGCGAGGTGGGCGGCGGTACTGCCCAGGCTGCGCACACGCGGATAGGCGATCCGGTAGGTATGGTGAAATTCAGAGGAGACAGCCAGGAAGAGGAGGGCATCCTCCAGGCGAGGGGCGGGGGGCAGCGGCAAAACGCGGTCGTTATAGAAGAACTGCGTGCCATCCGAGCCGTAATATTCACCGGTGACGGGCATATAGAATCCGCCGAGCAAGGGCTTACCCTCGTGCAGGACACCAGCCAAGATGCCCCAGATGGGCAGACCGGCGGCAAAGGCGCGCGTGCCGTCTATGGGATCAATGACCCAGGTATAAGCGCTGGGTTGGGGGTGAAGACCGCTCTCTTCAGAGAGGATTTGATGGTCAGGGTAGCGGGCGGTGATGCGTTCGATGAGGAAAGCTTCTACCTGCTTATCCACTACGGTGACGGGGCTACGGTCAGGTTTCCATTGGGCGGTGTGCTGTCCACGCTGACCGAACGCAAGAGAACCAGCTGTACGGAGTACGTCTTTTAGAAATTGCGGGTCTAGAGGTTGCAAAGGGCGGGTATCCTTTTACTTCATCACATTGGGCATAAAGAGCTTATTTGGAAGGTTAAAAATATGCGATAAGAGGATGCCATCATAGGGCTGCAACGTCACCTGAGCGACGGGCTGACCGTTATTGTACCGCAGGGCAGAGGTAAGGTGCAGGGCATCAGCTACGCAAATGCCCGAGCAGGTGATGCGGACGATGGGTTGATCTTCTGGGCGCAGGTGAACTGTGCCGAGGGAGTGCCATTCATCGCCGGTGAGGGTTTGATCGAGGGTTTGGGAAGCGAGGACTTTGCCAGCGGAGACAATTTCATATAATACGGAATTGCTCCAGGCGTTTTGAGTGGGGACGGCGGGCCACCAGGCGCTGAGGGTGTAATCATCCTCGATGGGAAGGGTTAGCGACCAGTTCGCTTGGGCGGCATTCGTGGATTCGTGAAGGTTGCTGCCCCAATCGTGGTAGAACGGAGGGGCGGCAGTCCATTGACCGCTATCATAGGTTTGGATGTTCCACACGCCGGAAATTGGCTGAAAGGCGTTGGTATCATCCACAATAGTTTCAATGAGGGGAGCCTGATCGCCTTGGATGCGGGAATACCCTGCGGCGAGCTGAATGGTTTGGGGCTGGTCGGTGGCATTCAGGATTGCCATGCCGTTGGTGAAGGTGCGGGTGAAGACATCTGGGGCTTGGAGCTGCAAGCTGGCGGAATCAATCCAGACCGTTCCAGTTTGCGCGCCGGGCATGAATTGAATGCGCGCATCAGAGGCAGTTTCGGTGGCGCGGAAAGGCAGGATAAATTGCTGCCAGGTGGGGGTGAGGGAGACCTGCGTCCAAAGTCCGTAGGTTCGCCAGTCAGGTACGCCTTTATCTACGCTGACGGTGATGGGGCGAGGAGAGTCACTGCGCGCCCAAAAGGTAAGATCATACTGCTGCCCTTGCTGTAAATAGTCACCAGATTGTGACATGCTGACATGCCAATCGGTGCCGGTGGTTTGGGTGACATTGATGCGTGCGGAGGCGCTGCCTGCCTGCGGTAGGGTGGCGTCGTGGGTGAGGGTGGCGGTGCAACCCATGTTGGTCCACAGAGACCAGGTGTCTTGCAACGCATTTTCAAATTCTGCGTTGCGCAAAAGCTGTGGTCCGGGATCAAAATCGGTGGGGGTGTAGCGTTGGGCAGCGGTCATGGGGTAGCCGAGGTTGTAATTTAGTTCGTCATAGGTCCAATCATTGCCGTGATACGTGTCGCCAAATTCATACGCGAAGTAACCATCTTCCATGAGGGTGGTTGCGAGACCAAAGCGCATGAGTGGGTAGTAATGCTGGGCGAAATCGAGGGTAGAAGGGGGAATGGCGCGGAGAGGGTTGTAGCCATAGCCATAGGAGATGTCATTGAAGGGAGAAGCCTCAAGCATGGTTGCGGAAGGCTGCCAGGCAAGATGAATCCAACTCTGATATTTATTCCACAGAGAACCGAAATTGAGGTGACCTTCGGCGACGTTAGAGAGGTCAAAGCCAATGGAGATGCCGTTAAAATTTTCAGCGATGCCGGGTTCGGTGATATTCATGGCATGACCTGAGAGGATGGCGTTCGGCAGAAATTGGCGCAGCGTGGCTAGTTCGTGAAAGACGCCAGCCTTCCAGGCAACATCCAGGGCGGCAGGGTCATCAGGTTGCCCGTTATTATCGGCGTCAATGAGGACAGGGCTGCCATAAATATCTTTGACCTGCCAGGATTGGCTGGTGAAGAAATTGTCAATGAATACCCCATCCGCCATCATGCCGGAATCGAGCCAGGTTTGATAGGCAAAGCGCGCTTGATATTCAGCGACTTCAGGGTGGGTGAGGTTCAGGCGATAGGAATTGGTCCAGACTTCAATGCGGTTGCCGTGAATATCTTTCAGATAATAAGAATCAGGCAGACCGGTGTTTTCAACGGCGTTAATAGAGGTAAGGATACGAATATTGGGGTTCAACTGGCGCAAGCGCAGAATATCGGCGGCGGAAAAATCCGCGCCTAAATAGAGGTCATTTTTTGCAGTGTAATCCAACCCTTTCTTCTGGACTTCCCAACTGCCCCACAGGTTGCCAGTACGCGGATAGGACGGGTTGACCTGGGATAAGCTGCGGTAAGCGAGGGAAAGCATATAATCGGGGTGGTTGGCACAGCGCACGTAAACGGCATTGAGGACGTTGGGATCGGGGTTAAGTCCGGTGATATTGCCCAGGTGGGCGGTGGAGGGAGCGGATTCGCCAAAGGGGATCATTTGAGGGAAGGGCAGGGGATTGCCGACTGCATAACTGCATTGGGTAGGGGTGGTGGATTGCAGAGAAAGGGAGAAAGAAGTGGCGCTGGGGGGCAGTAGGGTGCTGGGGGGCTGCGGATTGAGGACGGGGATACCCTCATAAACCAGTTCGGCGGATTGGCAGGGAGCGCCTGTGCCAGAGGCAGTGCGCGGGGTGTATTCCAGGATTAAACGATCCGCGTTGACGAGGCTGGCAGTGGATAACCAGGTTTCGTTGCTGCGGGCAGGTTCAGCGCGGAGGGCGTGGGCGGCAATTTCAGGGGCAGGGATGGGGTAGGAGGTGAGATGAACGTCATCGATCAGGTAATTGGCAGTAAGATCCCAAGGGGTATAGCCGCCGATGGAGAAGGTTGTTCCACTGGGGTCAGGTGGGAAGTAATGACCTTCGTTGGAATCAGCCATGAGGGCGCCATCGAGGTAGAAGCGCATAAATCCGCTGCTGGTAGGGCTAGTTTTGGAGTAGGTGAAGGCGAGGTGATGCCATTGCCCAGACTGCCAGGAGCGAATGGAGGCACGAGTGCTATAGGCGCTTTGCCACTGGTTATTGACGAGAGAGCCTGCATAAAGCACACCGGTCGCTTTGTCTTGGACAATATTAAGATAATCTGCGCCTAAAGAATGGTAAGCGAAGAGAACTTGATTATTTTGTGAATAGAGGGGGCTGGAAGGGGCATCCCGTAAGGCGACCCACATTTCGATGGTGCCTTGATCTAAGGAAAGGCGGCCGGAACGGTCATATTCGAGGGCAGAGTGAGAGGGGAGAGCGAGCGCAGCCCCCCATTTTCCCTGCGCATAGTCAATGGGTGAGGCGGAAATGGGCGTTTCGCCATTTGCACCAATGGCAAAATCATCAAAATGAAAAAGAGCATCATCAGCGGGCTGCTGAGATAGTTCCACGCCGTTTTTCAGCCATCGTAATACGCTGCTGTTTTGAGGGATGCCATCGAAGCTGGAAAAATGTGCGCTGCCAATGGCGTAGTCATAGTTGGGGGTCAGGTGAATCTCCGCTTGTTGGCAGGAAGGTTCTGTGGAAAGTGGATGCGAATCAGGCAAGGGATTGCTTTGGGTCACCGGAATTAAAGGGACTGTGGATTGCGCGGTGGAGATGAATGTGGGTGAGGCGGCGATTTGCCAGGTGGGGGAGGTATTTTGGATGGGGGGCAAGGCTGCACAGCCAAATAATAATCCAAAGCTGGTGAGGAGAGAGAGTATTGAAGTTAAGGGAGAATGCATAATCACCTCTCTTTATGAAATGTTCTTTAACTATTCCGATATTCCAATCCGTGTAGTGGTTTCGGCAGGGAGCTACACGGATTGGGATACCTGAGCAAATTTATATCGTAAATATGCTGAAAGGTTGCCAGGGCTTTAAATCTTCAAGATTTCCAGTCCATATTCTTTAAGAGAGACACTGCCTTGCACCGGTTGACCGGAAACGAGGCTGATGCCTTGAACTGCGCCCAACGTCACCTGGGCGGGTTGGGGAGTGAAGTTCATGAGGAAGACAAAGCGATTCTGACCGTCTTCGCGCAGCTGAGCGGTGACGCCGGCAGGCAGTTCGACTGGGAGGGCGGGGGATAAGGCAAGCTGTTTGCCGAGCGCGCCGTAGAAATCCATGAGAAATTCATCGGAGGCGCGGGCAGCCAGGTAATACGCCTGTCCTTTGCCATAGGGGTTGAGGGTGAGGGCTGGGCGACCGGCGTAGAAGTCGGATTCGTAGGTTGCCAGGACTTGCGCGCTTTCGGCGTGGATGAGGGCGCAGTAATCGCGGAGTTCATACGCGCCATCCAGACCGAGGGCATTATTGGGGGTCATCAGCAGGTGATTGCGGTCGGTGGGGGCGAGGGTATCGGTTTCTTCGTCCCAGATGCCCAATACCTGACGCAACGCGCCGCCGGGCCAGCCGCCCAAGAAGCACAGGTCGTTCTCATCTACCCAACCGGTGACGTAGGTGGTGACCAGGGTGCCGCCATCCGCGACAAACTTTTGCAGGCGATCCGCCACGCCGGGTTGGAGCATGTAGAGCATGGGGGCAATGAGCAGCCGGTAGGGGGAGAAATCAGCCTGTTCGGCGATGACATCCACAGGAATGCCGCGCTTCCAGAAGGAATGATAATGAGCAAAGCAAGTGGCATCGTATTGGCGGCGTTCACGGCTGCCTAGCCCACTGAGATCATCCAGCGCCCAGCGATTTTCCCAATCTAAGAGGACGGCAACTTCGGGATGAACGGTGCTGCCAATGACGCTATCGAGCTTTTGGAGCAGCACACCTAATTCGGCGACATCGGCAAAGACGCGAGTATGCTCATGCCCGACGTGATCCACCACTGCGCCATGCAATTTTTCCGAGCTGCCGCGGCTTTTGCGCCATTGGAAATATTGGACGGTATCAGCGCCATGCGCGACCGCCTGAATGCTGCTGAGGAGGTGCATGCCAGGGCGTTTGAGTTTGGGGATGGGCTGCCAGTTTGTGATGGAGGGGGTGGATTCCATCAACATAAAGGGCTTTCCGGCTTTCATGGAGCGGTTTTGGTCGTGGACAAAACTGACGGAGGCAGCCAAGTGGGCATCATCGGCGTTGTGCCAGGATGGGTAATTATCCCAGCTGACAACATCTACTTCCTGGGCAAATTTGGGGTAGTTGATGCCGGGGAAGAGACCCATAAAGTTGGTGGTGATGGGGACCTGAGAGGTTAATTCGCGCAGGGGGGCAATTTCGGAGCGGTAAAAATCTATCGTTTGGTCGGTGGTGAAGCGTTTCCAGTCCAGGGTTAAGCCGTGCAGGGAAGTTTCGCCAATGGGGCTGGGAGGTTCGATCTGACTCCAATCGGTGTAGGTGTGACTCCAGAAGGCTGACCACCAGGCGCGGTTGAGTTGATCGAGGTCGTGATTGTATTTCTTTTGCAGCCAGGCGCGGAAGGCATCCTGGCAGAGGGGGCAGTAACATTCGCCATTGTATTCGTTGGAAATGTGCCAGACGAGCAGGGCGGGATGATCTTTGTAGCGATTTGCCAGGGCGCGGTTGATCGCCTGAGTTTTTTGGCGATAGATGGGAGAGGTGAAGCAGTGGTTGTGCCGTCCGCCATGCAGGGCATGAGCGCCATTGGGGAGGGTGCGGAGGACTTGGGGATAACGCTGCGAAAGCCATGCGGGGCGGGCGCCGGAGGGGGTGGCAAGCACAGCATAGGCAGCGTTGGCAGTGAGCAGGTCCATGATTTGATCAAGCCAGGCAAAATCATAATGACCTTCTTCTGGCTCCAGGTGCGTCCAGGCGAAGATGCCGGTGGTAAGGGTATTGCAATTTGCCAGGTTCAGCAGGCGCATATCCTCTTGCCAAACGTCAGGGGTCCATTGATCGGGGTTATAGTCGCCGCCATGAAGAAAATGGGGGAAGCGCGGGTTGATGGGAGCAAATTTTGCGGGCATAGAGGAAGTCCTTCAGGGGTAAGGGGGATGTCTGATAGAATAATCTTATTGTACTCAAGAATAAAGCGAATAGCGGAATATTGACATAAGGTGGTAGAAAGTATGACAACTTTGCCTTCGGAAGCTCGTGTTGCCTATACTCCTTCTGGACGGTTGGGAATTGTGGCGTGGGTGGTGATGCTGCTCTCTAGTCTGTTGCCGGTTATCTTCTTCAAAGAACTATTGGGTGCGGACACTGCCTGGGTATTTTGGGTACGGGTGGGGATGTTGGCTGCGCTGATCGGGGCGGCTACGTTCTTGCAGGCGTTGCGTCCACTGCGCGGCTTTTTTGCAGCGATATTGGTCATTTTTGTAGCAGAATGGATTCTTTATGATGGGATTGGCAAGCTGGATGGGTGGCAGGCAGTATTTGCTGCGCCGGGGGCAACTTTCTTTGTGAGCATGTTGGGGAATCAACTGCTGCGCGTAGGGGGAGCTGTGGCGATGATTGGCGCACTATTGGCAATGCGTTTGCGCCGCAAAGATTTTTTTCTGACTGTGGGCAACTTGAAGGCGCCCATTGAGCCAGTAAGGTGGTTGGGCTTTCCGAAAAGGGATGCCTGGACGCGATTCGGTGGGCAGTGGGGGGTGTATATCACCCTGGGGACGTTGGTTTTTCTTTTCCTAGCAGGGAGACCTTCTCTGACGGCATTCATGCAAGCCGCGCCTATGCTGCCTGGCGTGCTGCTGTTGGCGGCGATGAATGCTTTTGGTGAAGAAATGACATATCGCGCGCCTCTACTGGCAACTTTGGAAGGCACAGTCGGTTCACGGCAGGCGTTGTGGATTGCTGCCCTGTTTTTTGGGATTGAACATTATTACGGCGTACCGTATGGGGTGGTGGGTGTCCTTTTGGCGAGCTTTTTGGGGATGATCCTGAGCAAGGCAATGGTGGAGACACGAGGTTTTTTCTGGGCGTGGTTTATTCATTTTTTGCAGGATGTGGCGATCTTTGCGTTTATGGCGATTGGGTCTATTGTTCCAGGGGGGTAGAGGAAAAGGACAATAAAAAGAGCTGACCGGTTTTTTACAGTCAGCTCTTTTGTTATGCGGGGGATTGAGGTTATGCGCCGAAGTGGGTGACGCCTACATTGCGAACCATGACTTGATGGCATGCGCCTGCGCCGCAGATGGTTTCCATTTGGCGGACGTAGGTGGCGAGCATCTCTTCGGGGACGAAGACCTGGATGGTGCCAGCAAAGCCGCCGCCATGCACGCGCCAGGCTCCGCGGCGACCCAGGAAGGCTTCTGTGACAGCCTGGGTGATGGAGATGCCTTGTTGCTGTACGGAACGCGCCGGGTAGCTGTTTTGCAGGAGCATCCACGAGCTGCGCCCGGACTCGTTGACCAGGCGGAGGAAGCGGGGGAAGTCGTTGCCTTCGAGGGCGGCGACTTCATCTACTACGCGGCGATCATCGCGATAGAAATGGAGGGCGCGCAGGATGGCACGATCACTGACGCGGGTGCGCAGGTAGGTGATGTTTTGCAGGATTTGATCTTCTGACAGATCACGGAGAACGGTGGCGCCCAGAGCCTGGGACACGGCTTTCATCTCGCGGGCAATTTCGGCGTATTCATCGGTGAGGTTGGCGTGGTCGCCCCAGGTATCCACGATGACCAGGGTATAGCCGCTGGTGGCAAAGTCGTAGTTGACTTTGCGAATGATGGGGTTGGCGAAATCTTTAAAGTCGATGGTGACGAAGCCGCCTACCGCGCTGGTGGTCTGATCCATCAGACCAGAGGGCTTGCCAAAGTATTTGTTTTCGGCGAACTGACCGATTTGGGCAAGCTGCGCCAGGCTGATTTTATCTTCATTGTAGAAGTGGTTGAGGATGGCGGCAACAAGGACTTCGTAGGCGGCGGAAGAGGAAAGACCAGAGCCGCGCGGCACAGAGCTGGTGACAACGGCGTCAAAGCCGCCGATGGCGAAGCCTAACTGCTGTAAGCGGGCGCACACTCCGCGAATGAGGGAGCGAGAGGTATTTTTTTCGCTTTCAACGATTGCCAATTCATTGACGTTGATGCTATCTGGGGAGTAGCCTTCGGAATGAATGCGAATGACGCCATCTGGGTTAGGAGCAACAGCGGCAATCACGTCCAGGTCAACGGCGGCGGCGAGAACGCGCCCGGCGTTATGGTCGGTATGGTTGCCACCGACCTCGGTACGACCTGGGGAGCTGAAAAACTCAGCTTCTGGGTGGGAGGGATAATCGCTGACAAAACGTTTGAGCAGGGCGGCGTAGCGCGCTTTTTGGGCGGCTAACCCTTGAGGGCGGCGACCGTAGAGCTGGCTGAGGCTCTCTTCGCCAGCGGCGCTCTGTAAATATTGGCTTAGTTGTTCGATAGTGGGCATTGCGATATTTCCTCTTATTCCTGTCACCCAACGGTAGGATCAGCGAGATTTGGTTTGCATAAAAGCAATTTCTAGAGCGGTTTAATCCATCTCATTTTACCGGAAAATGCCTGGTTTGGGGGGGAATTGCCTTGGGGTGAAGTATAATTTGCGGCATGTTTTCTTCCCCTTCTTCTCCCTCTTCTACAGAACGAGCAAAGTATTGGCTGCCCGTTGCGGCATTTTTAGCGTTGTTTGCGGTCATTATTACACGGCGCGCCTGGTTAAGTGATGATGCGTATATCACGTTTCGGACGGTGGATAACCTGGTGCGTGGGTATGGCCCGGTTTGGAATTTGGGTGAGCGCGTGCAGGCGTTCACGCATCCGCTGTGGATGCTGCTGGTTAGCTTTTTCTACTTTTTCACCCGCGAGATTTACTTCACCAGTGTATTCCTTTCGCTGGGTGTCTCGTTGGCGGCAGTGGGGCTGCTGGCGGGCAAGGTGGCGCGGAATACGTTTGGCGCGCTGCTAGGCGTGGCGATTCTGGGACTTTCCAATGCCTATGTGGATTATTCCACGTCCGGGCTGGAAAATCCGCTGACGAATTTGCTGCTGATAGGGTTTCTGGCATTGTTTTTTGGAGAGAGGCGTGACCGGCGGCATTTGTTTTGGCTCAGTCTGCTGGCGGGGTTGGGGGCAGTGAATCGGGCGGATACGCTGCTGCTGTATTTGCCTGCGCTGGCGTTTGCCTGGTGGCAGACGCCGGATCGCAAACGCGGGTTGGTGGCGGTTATTTTGGGACTATCGCCCATTATTGCATGGGAAATATTTTCCGTCGTTTATTATGGATTCCCGTTTCCAAATACGGCATATTCAAAGCTAAATCAGGGGATCAGCGCGGGGGAGCTGGCAACGCAGGGGTTCTTCTATTACCTTAGCTCGCTTCAGCGCGACCCGATTACCCTGACGGTGATTTTTGGGGGGCTGGTGCTGGCGGCGTTTACCCGTTCGTGGAAGAATTGGGCGGTGGCGTTGGGTACGCTGTTTTATCTGGCGTATATTGTCAAAATAGGAGGCGATTTTATGGGGGGGCGGTATTTCACGGCGCCGCTGCTGGCGATGGTGGCAGTGTTTACGGCGCGAGAGTATGAATTTGCGACGATCAAAGATAGCCGCTGGATACAGCCTGCGCTGATGGGGGCGGTGTTGGCGGTTGGGTTGATCGCTCCGTTGCCAACGTACCGGATTGATCAACCGGCTTCGCTTTCAGACGAGAAGCGGATTAATGATGAACGCGCCTGGTATTTTGAACAGGCGGCTCTGATTAATCGCAGTCGCTATGAGCCATTTCCACCGGAACGAGGGTACTATAATGGGTTGGCTGCGCGCGCGCTAAGCGAGGTGGATTATGTGGTGGAGCCACAGAATAATGTGGGCATGTTTGGGTATTATGCTGGACCAAATGTATATATTATTGATGAATACGGGCTAGGCGACCCATTGATGGCGCGCCTGCCGCCGGAACGAGAGCAGAATTTCTTTATTGGGCATTTTCACCGGCGCGTGCCTTATGGATATATTGAAAGTATTTACTCGCACAAGAACTTGATTAAGGATGCCTCGTTGGCGAAGTATTATGACCAGCTGCATCTTATTGTCAGCGGGAAGTTGTTTGCGCCAGAACGATTGCTGGCGATTTGGAAGATGAATACAGGGCAGTTGAATGACTTGATCCCGTTTGACGCTTATCGCTACCCGGATTTGGCGACCAGCACCCTGAAGCGGCAGAATGAGCAGGGAGAAACGCTCTCATTTGTGGAAAGTGGGGCGGAAGTTGCGCTAGGCGAGATACATCACGAGGGGAAGGTGAAGCTGACGGTGGGCAGCAACGCGGAATTTCAGGTGGAGTTCCGTAAAGAGGGCAAGACAGTGGCTGAAGTGACGCTAGAATCCTATTTGCCTGGGGACGCAGAGGAATATACAATGAATGTACCCGTTGAAGCAGCGCGCGCCGGATATGATACGCTGCGGGTGATGCCGATGCGCGGCAAAGCGCCTTATCTGTTGAGGACGGTGCGTTTACAACCTTAAGAGAGTGAGATAGAAGAGAGGATGCAGCGATGGCGGAATTTTCTCGGCTTGAAATATTTATGTTGTTGAACCAGACGAAACCATTATGGTTGAGTCATATTGATTTGAGCCATATTGATTTGCGGGGGGCAGACCTGACGGCAGCGTCTTTGCAAGGGTCGGATTTAAGCGGGGTAGATTTGCGTGGGGTGGACTTACGCAATGCGAACCTGGGCGGGGCGAACCTGCAGGGGGCGATCTTGATTGGCGCGGATTTGCGGTGCGCGAGGCTACGCGGGGCGAATTTGCATGGGGCGGACCTATGCGAGGCGAACCTGGCTGAAGCAGACCTGGTTGAAGCGGATCTGAGCTACTGCCGTCTGGTGGATGCCAACCTGGGGGCGGTGGAATTGAGTAAAGTGATTCTGGATGGGGCAGATCTGAGCGGCGCGCAGGTGCCTGATTATCAGGTGCTGCGGGCGAAGTCGCTGGTAGGGGCAACGCTGCCAGATGGTACGGTTCACGAGTGAGGCTTTTCTATTCTTTTTTAGGGATATACATATCGTGGTCTGAGTAGCAGATGTATAAACCTGCGCGAGTGTGAACGTTGAATATCTTCTTTAGTTCGGCGATGCGATATTTCACCCAGCGCAGGCTGCGTTGAAGCTCGTCCGCAATTTCTTGATCCGATTTGAGTTTTGCAAATAATTTAAACACAGCTAGCTGATGATCGGTAAGAGGAGGCAGGGGAT
The DNA here is from genome assembly GCA_038206515.1 of Anaerolineales bacterium. GTDB lineage: Bacteria > Chloroflexota > Anaerolineae > Anaerolineales > Anaerolineaceae > DSYU01. The sequence continues at coordinate 131,703 of JBBRAT010000004.1, forward strand.
GGAAGAAGGGGGAGCCAGGGGAAGGCTTGAGGACAACGATGACCCAGGGCTTGCTGAAAGTGTCTCGCGGGTCTGGTTTGGAGGTCAATTTGGGGCGCAGGGCTTCAGGGGGATAATTTAGCCCGAGGGATTGCATGACTTCATAGGCGGGATTCCAGCCCTCGTTGTAAATGAGGCGGTCTAACTCTTCATGGGTTTCGATTTCGGGCAGATCCAGGTCTGGCAAGGGGACTACGATGCCGGGCAGTAGAAAAACGGCGTGGGTTTTCATGCTTTCAAGACTCCTCATGGCAAAAAGGGAGATCTTTCTCTCATGGGTATGTTATGCGACCCAAAGGGGAGAAGGAGTCCTTTTTGTTAAAATTAGAATATTTGTTCAATGAGGAGTATGACGGATTTTGGGTGAAATGTCAAGTGAGAGGGTAGTCTTCGTCCACAGGGCAAGAGAAATCACGCGACCATTCATTCCAGGAAGGGAAGTAGTTGACCACGTTGGTGTAACCGGAGCGGCGCAAGGCGAGGACGACCGCGGAAGCGCGCGCGCCTTTGAAGCAATAGACCACGATGCGCTGTTGGGGAAGGATGCCGGCGGTTTCGCACAATTGGCGGATGGCTTCGGGCGATTCAAACCAGGCGACGCCGCCGTTGTGGCGGATGAGGCGATACCATTCGACCCAGACGGAGCCAGGGATGCGCCCTTTGCGTGGGCAGTAGTTATAGCCGTAGGGGGAGGAGTTTGCGCCTAGCCATTCTGCGTAATCACGACAGTCTACCAGGGTGGAGGAGGGGTCAGAGAGGGCGGCAAGCGTTTCATCCCGCCCAATGAGGTGACCGGGGGTAAGGTGCGCCTGAAAGACAGTAGGCTGCGGGTGGGGGACTTCTTGGGTGGTTGGGAAATGGGACGATACCCAACCGCGGAAGCCGCCATGAAGCACCTGTACGCGGGGATGCCCTAAATCTTGCATGAGCATCCAGCCGCGGCAGGAGCGACCATAACCATTATCTTGGGCATCTTCGTAGAAGATGACACGATCGGTGGGACGGATGCCTACCTGACCGAACAAGTCGGTAAAGCGGGCGCGTATCCCCTCCAAACCGCCATTTTCAGGCAGGGAGATGTAATAAAACACTTCCTGCAAGGAAATTGCGCCGGGCAGGTGGCTTTTTTCGTATTGAGCTTCATCGCGCGTATCAATGATCACCAGGTCTTCGCGACCGAGCAGAGCGTTTAGTTCAACAGGTTCAATTAAGGAAGAAAGATCATCATAGGTCATCATTTTATGCGCAGAGCCTTAATCTGCTTTCGCAGTGGCGGCAAAGCTGGTGTTGATGAATTTCTCTAGATCAATTTTGGCAGACATGGCTTGGATGGTGGAGGTCATGTAATTCTGAATGTATTCAAAATCATCTATGACGGGGAAGAGCTGATCCATCGTTACGCGCTGTTTGGGATCAGAGAGAACGCTATAGATGACGTTTTCATCCTGACTGCAGAACTGCGCGCCGATTTTGGAAGCCTCGGCGGGGTGAGAGCCAATGAACTTGCCCGAGTCTACCAGACTAGAGACCAATTCCTGAACGGCATCGGGGTCGCGCTGAATGACATCCTGGCGGACGACTAGAACGCAGCAGGGGTGATTGGGCCAGATTTCTTTAGACATGGCTAACTCTTCGCCATAACCGGCTTTGACGACCTGGGTGCCGAAGGGTTCGGCAACGATGAAGCCGCCAACCATGCCTTTTTCATCCCATTCGATGATTTCAGGAATGTCGGAGGGGGCAACTACGTCAAAGATGATGTCTTTGCCAGCGCCAACCTGCAAGCCCTGGTCACGCATGAGTTTATCAAACAGGAGGTGATGGACTGAAAGATAATGGGGGATGAGGATGGAGCGGCCCTTAAAATCGGCAAAGGTTTGGATATTGGCGCGCTTGTTTTTGATGAGGGTACTGCCGGATTTGTGGGTTTGCAGCACGAGTTGAATGGGTAAACCAGCATAGAAAAATTCCATTGCCAGGGGGGCGAGGATGCAGGCAGCCTCTAGGTTACCAGCACGCAAATCATCCGCCAAAGAATTCCAACCACGATAACGCTTGGGTTCTACCTGAGCGTACTGCATCGTTTCGCTGCTCTGAGCGAGCTTATCCATTGTGACGCCCAAAATCAAATGATCAGTAATGGGCAAATGACCAACGCGGAGAGAAGTTTTTTCCGTCATATTCACCGTCTCGATACGAATTTTCAGGTCTGATGGTTATGGGTAGGGGAAGATGCGCTGATTGCGGTTGAAGCGTTACAACCTCGCTTTTCATCCCTTACGAAAAGAGAGTTCATTTCATTTTATCACCGGTTGAAAAAGGGATCCCAAACCCAAAAACCGTTTGTTTGGGAAAATCCCTGATAAGAATCCATTCTACGCTATAGCATACTTGAAAAGAAAGAGGAATTGCATAAATAAGATGTAAAAAGCGTGGGAATGGGAGGATGAGGATTCCACAAGGTTAATCGTTAATCAAAAGATTAAAATTCATTAACCATTTACATAACGAGATAGTTATTATACAATGAGATCAGGGGACGTCAGGTCTTTCTTCTATCACTTTATTTATCTTTATTTGTGAAAAGAATAAAAGGAGGTAAAAGCAGCCCGCGCAAAGCGCGAGGGGGATGTTGTGTGTTTATGTTGTGTATTTATGTTGTGTATTTGCAAGGAAATCCTTTGGCGAATCACATAGAAGCAAAAGAAGGAAAAGATATGAAGCGCAGAATGCTACAAACTTTGGTTTTTGTGCTGGTACTCAGCATGGTATTGCCGTTTGGGGGGTTGGGCGGGCGCATGGGGGTGGCGAATGCCTCTGGCGACGTGGCGAACTTCACGATCTTGCATACGAATGATTTTCACGGATCGTTGGAAGCAAAAAGTGGCGCAACCACCTATTACCCTTCGGCGCGGGTGGCGAGCAAGGTAAAAGATGTACGCACGTCTGTGGGGGCGGAGAATGTCCTGCTCTTTGACGGCGGCGATCTGATGCAAGGGACGTTGCTTTCAAACCTCAAAAAAGGCGAGCCAACCATTGCCTATTACAAGGCGCTTGGGTACAACGCGGCGGCCTTTGGCAATCACGAATTTGATTGGGGACAGAGCGTCCTCCAAGATCGCGTGACGCAAGCAGCGGATACCACTGGCGGAGCGAATGGCTTCCCCTTCCTGGCTGCGAATATCACAACCAAAGGTACGGATGGCAGCTGCACCAGTTGGGCGATGCCTAGTTTCGTGAAGGCGTATCAAGTCTTTAATGTAGGCCCAGCGGATGCGCCTGTTAAAGTAGGCGTGATTGGCGTATCCTCTGTGGAAACGCCTTATATCACTGTATCTACTGCGACCACTGGGCTATGCTTCAAAGACCCCACGGACTCCATCGTTCATTATTACGATGAGGTGAAGGCGAAATCAGACGTTTTGGTCGTTCTTAGCCACATTGGATACAATGATGGCGGCTACGGCTATGGAATCACCAATATTTATGGGGATAAAACCCTGGCGGGCAACCTGAATACTGCCCAAAAGCCTGTTGACCTGATTATCGGCGGGCATAGCCACACTAATTTGCTTACCTTACCCACACCACAACCCACCGGCACGAAAATCGGGAACACCCTGGTGGTGCAGGCAGCGAATGCGGGCAAGCAGTTAGGACGCGCTGATTTCACGTATACGCGCTCAACCAATACGGTTGCGATTGCCTGGTCAGTGATTGACCCGACCGTTAACCCTGTAGAAGACCCAGCGATTAAATCGCTCATCCAGAGCTACACGAATGATCCGGTTTATCAGGGGTTAATCAACCAGGAGATTGGGTATAGCCAGGTGAATCTGCTGCGCTACTATAATGGCGACAATATGATGAGCGATTTCATCAATGACGCTATTTATGGTCAGTTGAACAGCGACACGGTGAATACCACCAAGAACGTGGACATGGTGTTCAACAATGCGGGGGGCATTCGCACCAGCATTTGCGCCCCATCGGTTGTCGACTGCCCAACCAATGATAAGGTGGCTCCCGAGCTGGCGCCGGTGGATACGCCTTACTTGTTGAAATATCAAGACTTGTTTAACGTAATGCCGTTTGGCAATCAGACCATCACGGGGGATATGACCGGCGCGCAGATTCTGGACTTGCTGAACCAGAGCGCAACCCTGTTCAAGGGTGCGCTGCAGGTTTCAGGCATCAAGTTTAGCTTCTACCGGTATACCGATCAACTGAATGGGGCTACCAGCCCAACTACGTGGGCGTGGGGCGCATACGATGTGAAGGTGTTGAAGCGCGGCACGACCACGTGGGAAGACCTTGACCTGACGAAGACTTACCGTGTGGGGACGAATGAATTTTTAGCCCCGGCGGGTGGGGATGGATACACCCCATTCAAATATATGAGCAACATCAGCTATTGGGGAGATATGCTGGATATCACTGATAGCTGGGTGACGGCGCATTACACCCAGGCGGATCCTTATGAGGGGCCTGTTGGCGGCGGCACGCTGGATAACCGCGTGACTCGGGTGGGTACGGATAGCGCTACCGACCCAAGCAGTATTGTCGTCCCGTTGACAGTGTTACATCACAACGATTCACATGGTCGCTTACTGCCTACCTATAAGGCGGATGGCACCACCGTACAGTATCCGGGCTACGATCAGCTGGCGACGCTCATCAAGCAGGAACGCCTGCACAACCCGGATCGCACGCTGCTATTGAATGGCGGCGATACGATTCAGGGGGATTCGATGATGTATTATTTCAAGAATGCTGGCAATGGAAAAGCGCCGGATGGGACTGCGCTGCCCGCAGACTTGAGCATGAATCCGCTGATCAAAGCCATGAACGCCATGAATTATGACGCCATGACATTAGGCAACCACGAATTTAACTTTGGCAGTGAAATCTTTAAGACTTTGAAGCAGGCGACCTTCCCGCTGTTGGGGGCGAATGTGACGGACGGGGCAAGCGGGAATACCTATGGGTTGACCGAAGCCAACGTGAAGCCTTTCGTTGAGAAGACGATTTCGATGGGTACGGGCAACCCGGTTTTGCGGATTAGCATTTTAGGGATTACCAATCACCGGGTGCCAAACTATGAACTGCCCAGCAATATCATGGGCTTGACGTTCCAAGACCCGATTCAAACGGGCAAGAATGTGGTTCCGCAACTGCGCCTGAATAACGACGTGGTGATTGCCTTGACGCATATTGGCTTTACTACGAACCCGAAGAGCGTGGAAGTGGACGCGAACGTGGATACTGCCTTCGCGGCGCAGGTAGCAGGCGTGGATACGATTGTGGGCGCTCACTCACACACCGACCCAGCCAAACCGGAAGCGCCTTACAAATATTTGCCCACCATCATTGGAGGACCCAGCAATGCGCCTGTGATGGTAACGCAGGCATTGCGCTATAACAATGATTTGGGCGAAGTCATCATGGGTGTGGTGCCAGACGGGGCGGGTCACTATAAAGTGGTATCGCGGGCGGGTAAATACCTGGTTGTGCCGAACACCACTGTGGAAGACCCTGCGATTAAGGCAATTGCGGCTCCGTATAAGATTGTCATTGACGCCTACAATGCTACGACCATTGGTCAGACGGTGACGCCGATTGATACGATGAATGCGTTCACCCAGGAAACCAACGGCGCAAACCTGCAAGCGGATGCCGCGGTGTGGAAGCTGCAAAAAGAACTGGGCGTGACCATTGACGTGCATCTTTCGGGCGCAATGACGAATAAGCTGGTCGCCACCACGGCTACACCAGCGGCGCCTTATACGCTGACGGTTGCGGACATGTTCGCGGCGATGCCTTATGAGAATTCGCTGTTGGTGCTGCGGATGAACGGTCCACAGTTAAAGGCAGTGCTTGAGCGTGCTTATCGTAACTATTATTACTACAAGTATGTGCCAGGATATGGTGGTTATTCGTATTACACCACCTGCATGATTGACACGAACAGCGTAGGTCAGATTCAGTATACGGATATGTACCCGACTTTGCCGGATGGACATAACGTGATTGCCCTGAAGATTGGCGGCAAGGCGGTGGACTTTACCGATGCGACTAAGATGTACACGGTGTCTACGGTTAACTACCTGGCGGCGGGTTCGTGCAACTTCAGCGACAACGGGGTTAGCCTGTGGCCGTTGAATCAGCTGGTGGCGGATACGCAGTATTATGTGCGTGACGCGGTGGTGGAATATGTGAAGGATCAGACCACAAAAACCGGCGCGCCGATCAACCCGAAGATCGAGAATCGCCTGGACTTCTTGAGCATTCAGATGCGGTTCCCTCTGTTGTTCAGATAAGGGAAAATAAGACCCCGCCGGTGGTTTGGTGAGATTGCCAAATCACCGGCGGAGATTGTTCAAACAGAAGGCGCGTATTTCTATACTGAAATACGCGCCTTCTTGTTTAACAAGATGGGTCAAGTTAACCGTAAACGCTGACCCAAAAGCCCTCTTCCTTCAGGTCGTAGAGCAGGGTTTCAAGGTCTGACTGGGCGCCACTGCCGGTAGGGTGGATGAGGACGGAGACGGTGCGACTGCTTTTTGACAGGCGATCCGGGGTGATGCCTTGCTGTTCCATCAGGCGTTTGACGCTGCCGGGTTGATAATAAGGGAATTCTGGATTTAAGTTCAGCAGTTCTTTTTCACCCTGTACCCATGCTGGACAAGGATTAAACACAAGACCGTAAGAGTGGTCATGGGATTCTTGGGAGGGGAAAACGACCGTGAATTTCATGGCTACACATCCATTCTGGGGCGGTATTGCAAGGCTTCGGCGAGGTGGGCGGTAGTGATGACAGGGCTGGCAGCGAGGTCGGCAATGGTGCGGGCGAGTTTGAGGACGCGGTGATAGCCACGCGCCGTCAGGTTGAGCTGATTCATGGCGGCTTTCATCAGGTTAGAAGAGGCGGCATCTAGTGCGCAGAATTGCGCCAGTTCGGCAGGGCGCATATCGGCGTTGGAGGAGACGGCGGGGATTTGGGCGAAGCGGGCGCGTTGGCGGCTGCGGGCGGATTCCACGCGGGCGCGTACGGTGGCGGAGCTTTCGCCTTTGCGGGTATCGGAGAGTTTGTCGTATTCCACACGGGGGACCTGCATATAAATATCAATGCGATCTAAGAGGGGACCGGAGATGCGCTTCTGGTATTTGGTAATGAGGGAGGAAGAACAGGTGCAAGGGCGGGACTGATCGCCATAATATCCACAAGGGCAAGGGTTCATGGCGCTGACAAACATGAAATTTGCAGGGAAGGTCAGTGACCCCTGGGCGCGGGAGATGGTGACGACTTTATCTTCGATGGGTTGGCGCATGACTTCCAATACGCGCGGGTTAAATTCGGGGAGTTCATCGAGAAACAGGACGCCGCGATGGGCGAGGGAAATTTCGCCGGGGTGCGGGTTGTTGCCGCCGCCCACCAAACCCGCAAAAGAGATGGTGTGATGCGGGGCGCGGAAGGGGCGGGCGCGAATGAGGGGGACATCCGAAGGGAGTTGGTCGGCAACGGAATAGATGCGGGTGACATCGAGGGCTTCTTCAATTGCCATGCGGGGCAGGATGCCAGGGAGGGCGCGCGCCAGGAGGGTTTTGCCTGCGCCGGGGCTGCCGACCATGAGGATATTATGCGCGCCGGCGGCGGCGATTTCAAGGGCGCGTTTGACGTACTCCTGCCCTTTAATATCGGCAAAATCGGTTCCGGTTTCGACAGCGACATCACTGATTTCAACGGGTGGATGAGGGGAGATGAGACAACGACCGGAAAGGTGCGCGTAAAGGGAAGCGAGTGAATCTACGGGGATGACTTCTAAGCCTGGGATGAGGGCAGCCTCGGCGGCGTCACATTCGGGGACGAAAATGCGGGCGTAACCCTGGTCACGAGCGGCGGCGGCCATAGGGAGAACGCCGCGCGCATGACGCACCGCGCCATCCAGCGAAAGTTCACCAATGACGAGCGCACCTTGCACGGCGGCTTGGGGTAACATGCCATCCATGATGAGGACACCCACGGCAATGGGCAGGTCATAGGTGGGACCTTCTTTGCGGACGGTGGCGGGGGCTAAGTTGACAACCAGACGCTTGCGCGGGTAGGGGAGGTTGGCGTTTTTAATGGCAGCCTGCACGCGCTGACGGCTTTCCTGGACGGCGGCATCGGGCAGACCGACAATATCCATGCCAGGCAATCCCTGACCGGTATCCACTTCCACTTCAATTATCGCGCCATCCAGTCCGATAATGGCACAGGAATATACACGAGCAAGCATAGGGAGAAATTCCTCAGAGTAGGATGAAGAAAGTATAGCACGAATTTGCAACCCATGAGCGTAGTTTGCGTATATTTTACTGAAAGAAACCACACGGAAGAAAAAATTCCGGTGTTCAAGAAGATCAAAAAGGGAGAGTGGATTATGTTCCGTGACAATCGTCCGGGTTGTTTAGGGGGGTTATTTGAATTGTTGATGCTGAATACCGTTTACGAATGGTTACAGCATCGGGTGGGGTTTGGTCGCGGCGGATGTGGGGGTTGCGGGTGCGGGCTGATCTTGCTGATTTTGTTCATTTACTTTGTATTCTCGATTTTATTTGGTACGAATTGGGGTCATGCCAGTTTGATGCCGCTGATTGGGATGATATAGGTTGATAGGATCAAAAAAGATGAGCTGCCGCGCAACTCATCTTTTTTGATCCTATGGGGATGAAGATAACGATTAACTTTCGCTGGGTGGCTTGCTATTTAAGCCTTTGCCGAGTTCCTGAGAGCGTTCGTAGGCTGCCCAGATGGCGCGAGAAACAGCAGTGCGAAAACCGGCTTTTTCAAGGTAATAGAGTGCCTGGGCAGTGGTTCCGCCGGGGGAAGTGACCTGATTGCGCAGCTGGGCGGCGTGGGTGGTCTGTTTTTGGGAATACGCTACTGAGCCAGCCAGGGTTTGGGTGACGAGCTGCTCTGCGATGCGGCGGGGGAAGCCAAGATGTACGCCAGCGTCAATCATTGCCTCCATAAAGAGGAAGACGTAGGCAGGACCGGTGCCGGAGAGGGCGGTTGCCATATCCAGGTAGGATTCTTCTTCCATAAAGACTTCCTGACCAAGCGCGCCGAGAACCTGACGGGCAGTGGCGCGCTGCTCGGGGCTGACGGCAGGGGAAGCCGTCCAGACGGTGATGCCTTCGCCAATTTGGGCAGGGGTGTTGGGCATGGAACGCACAATGGCGGGGTGACGCAGCCCATCAGATATGGTTTGCAGGGTGGCGCCCGCAATGATGGAAAGCACCAGCGCGGTGGGGGGAATTGCGCCTTCTAATGCGGCGAGTACCTTCACCAGGCGTTGCGGCTTGATCGAGAGGATGATGACATCCGCATGGGCAACGGCGGCGCGATTATCCGTCATGGGGAGGATGCCGTAGCGGGAGGCGAGTTCGTCTACGCGCTCAGGGTGAGGACCGCAGGCGGTGATATTTTCGGGGAGGGTGATATTTTTACGCAGCAATCCGGCGATGATGGCTTCTGCCATTACACCGGGGCCGATGAGGGTAATTTTGGGGGTTGAGTCTGTCATTTTTGAGCATCTCCTTGACCAAAGCGGGCGAAAATTGCCATTGAGAGTAGTTTCCCAGAGCTGGTTTCTTGCAGCACGACTTCCCCAGCTTCCACCTGACCGGATTTGGCGCGGGTCATTTCTTGCATGGCGTAATGGAGGGTGAGGGACGAGGCTTTGACGGCGTAGGCGGTGAGCAGAACGAAGGTGGGCTGATCCGCAAGCACCTGACGGCAGGCATCTAGCAAAGTGGGGAGGAGTTTATAAAATTCCCAAACTTCGCCTTTGGGACCGCGCCCGAACTTAGGAGGGTCGAGGATAAGACCGTCATAACGCGCGCCGCGGCGGGCTTCGCGTTGGACAAACTTCAGGGCATCGTCCACCACCCAGCGGACGGGAGCGGCAGCAAGACCGGAAAGCTCCATATTGTCACGCGCCCAGGTGATGACCTTGCGCGAGGCATCGAGGTGGGTGACATTGGCGCCAGCGCGCGCGGCTGCGAGGGAAGCCAGACCGGTATAACCAAACAGATTGAGGACGTTCAGGGGGCGGTGGGCAGTCTGGATTTGCGCCATGATCCAATCCCACTGGGCAGCTTGTTCAGGGAAGACACCGAGGTGACGGGAAGCGGAAAGCTGTACCCAGAATTGGAGCGAGCCGTAGCGCATTTTCCAGCGTTCGGGCATGGGTTTGAGGGTATCCCAATGACCGCCGTTTTCTTCAGGGGAGGGGCGGAAGATGGCGGAGGCTTCTGCCCAGGCTTTTTCGTCCAGCGTGCGCCGCCAGATGGCTTCTGGTTCGGGGCGCTGCAAGAGGAATTTGCCGTATCGTTCTAGTTTCCAGCCATCGCCGCTATCGAGTAGTTCGTAGTCTTTCCAATCGGGTGAGGCTTGTAATGAGAGGTGAGGCGTTATCTGCGAGTCCACGTGCGTCCTTGTTCCCCAGGATAATGAAGGCAGGGAAGTTTTCTCAGTATATCAGGGAATGGGGGAGAAAGGCAAACGCGGAAATATGGCGTTCTCAAGAAAGCTTGACAGATAGACAAAAAAGCCCACCTCGGTATAATGGGTGTCACCAAACAAACCAGAACCGAGGAGGGCAAGATGGAGTATACCACGCTGTTATCGTGGCAAGAGATCAGCGCAACGGG
>JBBRAT010000005.1:0-138781 GCA_038206515.1 Anaerolineales bacterium
GCTTCCAGGGAAATCGTCTTTTCTTGCAGCTCTGTCATCACGCCTCTTTTTCATTTTCACCCGGAATGGCACGCATTACGAGCAAATAATTATACCTGAAAAATTGCCTATTTCCGATCCAATTTCTTGGGCAAATTTACCCTGCCAACTCGGACGTGATATAATCAAAACGCAATCCTGGCGGACCCATGATTCCCCGTCAGGCAACGAAAGGAAAATCCTTGAAAACCAATTCGACACGACCCTTCATGGTAATTGCCATCTTAATCCTCACCAGCCTGGCTTGCGGACTGCCAGCGATGATCGCCAAACCAACCGCCACGCCCATCCCCACCGAGCCTGCGGCGATGACCACTGAGCAGGCGCAGCAATTTGAGGATAATATGCAAGCCACCCTCAACAGCCCTAATGCCGAAGGTCAGGTAACTGTCACCATCACCGAAGCGCAGTTGAACGCCTACCTGGCAAATAAGATGACCGAACTCCAGCAAGACCCCTCGTCCCCGCAAGGCGTGGTGCGTGACCCAAAGATCACCCTGCTGCCGGGTAAGGTTGAAGTGACTGGCAAAGTGACCCTCAGCGGCTTTGACCTGGAGGCACAGGCAAGTGTGCTGCCTTCGGTAGATGACACTGGCAAGCCGGTACTGAAGGTGCAGAGCATCAAAGTAGGGCCTGTGCCGGTACCGGATGCGCTGATTGGTCAGGTAAATGATCAAATTGGCTCGGTACTGGATGACTATCTAACCTCCAACGATGTGAATTTCAAAGTGCAGTCCATTACCGTCTCACAAGGGCTTATTACGGTAGTCGGAACTCGTTCAAAGTAAGTAATCTGGTTCAACTTAATGATGCATCCTACACCCACTGCGCCCACCCAATATCTACCCGCTGACCTGTCACGCCGACTGCGGTTATGGCTGGTCAGCTGGTTGATGTTGGTGGCGTTAACGGGCTGCACCTCCCTCACCCGCGTCACTCCCACCATCGGCAGTTTGCAGGTGAGCCTGGCGGTGGATGGCAAGCAGACCCCACTTCAGATGTCCCCTGGCAGCACCGTCCAGACCGCCCTGGATCAGGCAAAAATCACCCTTAGCGGGCTGGATCGGGTCGCGCCGCCCAGTTATACCGTATTGACCAGTGGCGTGATCGTCAAAGTGGTTCGCGTGCGCGAAGTATTTACCACGCAGCAAAGTGTGATCCCCTTTGAACGTCAGACCGTCCAGAACGAATCCCTGCCGGATGGGCAGACGTTGCTGGTGCAAAGCGGCACAAATGGGGTGCAAGAAGTAACCTACCGGCAGGTGTTAGAAGACGGGCAAGAAGTCTCGAATACAGCCTTCAAGACCGAAATAACCACGGAGCCACTGCCTGAAATTGTGATGGTGGGGGTGCAAAAGCCCTTCTCGCCAATAGACATCCCCGGACGGCTGGCGTATCTGGCGGGCGGGAATGCCTGGATGATGGAAAAATCCACCGGCAACCGCCGCCCACTCGTCACCACCGGCGACCTGGATGGGCAAATTTTCTCGCTTTCCCCCAAAGGCGATTGGCTGCTCTTCACCCGCAAGGAAAAAGACAGCGCGGCAACCAAAATCATTAATACCCTGTGGGTATTGCACCTCACCGAGGAGGGCGCGCGTCCGCTCAACCTGAAAGTAAACAATATCAAATGGTTCGCGGATTGGGCGCCGGGGCGCGAGCAGACTATCGCCTATTCCACCGTTGAACCGCGCGCTCAATCCCCCGGCTGGCAGGCGAATAATGACCTGCACCTGCTGACCTTTGGACCGACCGGTGCATCCATCAAAACCGAAGACATCCTGCCCACCAACGCGGGCGGCATGTACGGCTGGTGGGGACCCAGCTTCGCCTGGTCACCGGATGGCGCGCTGCTGGCGTATTCCCGACCAGATAGCGTGGGTATCTTGGATATGGAGAAAAAGCAACTCGTCTCGTTGGCGGAGATTACCCCCTATCAGACCGGCAGCGATTGGGCATGGGTCAGCGGACTGGGCTGGTCGAGCAATCATCGCGTGCTGTATTTCGTCACCCATGCGCCCAAAGCCGGGTTGGATAATCAGGATACCTCGCCGCTCTTCGACCTCTCTGCACTGGCAATCAACCCGCCAGATGTTAAAGCAAATAAGGGTTACACCGCAGGGGACGTGATTCCGGTTGTGCCGCAAGCAGGGATGTTCGCCTACCCTGTGCCGTCCCCGCTGGAAGGCGCGAACAGCTATCAGGTGGCGTACTTGCAAGCAATTTACCCCGAGCAGAGCCAGAACAAACGCTACCGTCTGGTGGTAATGGACAGAGACGGGTCAAATCCGCAAACGCTCTTCCCCCCCACGGATCATCAGGGGTTGGACGCGCAGCGCGTGGTCTGGTCGCCGAAGCCTTTTGCCAGCGATCATTTGTGGATCAGCATGGTCTATCAGGGCAATCTTTGGCTGATGGATTCAGTCAATGGGCAAATTCAGCAAATCACCGGTGATGGTCTTATCAACCGGATTGATTGGAAATAATTAAATCAGGGAGGAAAGAAAATGCGTATCTTAATCACAGGGGCTGCTGGATTTTTAGGCTCACATTTGTGCGAACGGCTTCTTAGCGAGGGGCATGAGGTGGTTGGCTTGGATAATTTCGTCACTGGCAGCCCAGATAACCTGGCGCATCTGGCGAGCAATACAAATTTCTCGTTCATTCGTCAGGATGTTTCTAATTTCATCTTTGCGTCTGGCAAGATTGACGCGGTTATGCACTTCGCCTCGCCTGCCAGCCCCAATCCGGCATCACCTTATGGCTATACGAATTTGCCAATTCAAACCATGAAGGCAGGCGCGCTCGGCACGCATAATTCGCTGGGTGTAGCTCGCGCCCACAAAGCCCGCTTTTTACTGGCTTCCACCAGTGAAATTTACGGTGATCCGCTGGAGCATCCCCAAAAAGAGACCTATTGGGGGCATGTAGACCCCATCGGCGTGCGCTCCGTCTACGATGAAGCCAAACGCTTTGCGGAAGCCCTGACCATGGCGTATCATGGCTATCACAGCATTGATACCCGCATCGTGCGCATCTTCAACACCTACGGGCCGCGCATGCGCCTGGATGATGGGCGGGTGGTGCCGAATTTTATTCAGCAAGCCCTGCGCGGCGAACCCCTCACCGTCTATGGGGATGGCGCGCAGACCCGCAGCTTTTGTTTTGTGGATGACCTTGTCGAAGGACTCTACCGCCTGCTGCTTTCCGATGAACATGGTCCAGTCAACATTGGCAACCCCGCTGAAATCAGCATTTTAGAGTTTGCCCAAGTAATTAACGAAATCGTGGGCAACCCGGCAGGAATTGTGTTCAAACCGGCTCAACGCCTGGGGGATGACCCACAGCGCCGCCAGCCAGATATTACTCGCGCGAGGCAAATTTTAGGATGGGAACCAAAAGTATCGCTCCGTCAGGGAATCATGAAGACCGTGCCGTACTTCCGGCAAAAAATGGAATTAGCGTAATTTTCACCAACCCAGTAGAACGCAGGCGTTTCTTGCGCTTCGCGGTGGTTGGCATTATCGGTGCAGTCGTTGACTTTGGTATATTTAACCTGCTGGTCAGTTTCACCCCCCTTGCGGCGGTGTGGGCAAGCATGATTTCATTTACCGCCGCTGTCACCAGTAACTTCCTCTGGAATCGTTACTGGACCTATCCTGATTCACGCAGCAAGCCGCTGATGGCGCAGGTGGTGCAGTTCTTTCTCATCAATGCCATTGGGCTGGCGATCCGCACCCCGCTGTTTGCCTGGCTGGAAAAGCTGTTGACGCAGACCTTTGCAGGTTTGCTGCCGCGCGGATTTTTCCTCTCCAACACGTTCTTAGGGCATAACGTCGCCCTGGCAATTGCCGTATTGGTGGTGATGATGTGGAATTTCTTCGCCAACCGCTATTGGACCTATAGTGATGTAGGGGTATAAGTGACCGAAAACAAAAGGGCTTCCGCTGGACTGCGCAGAGCTGCCGATGAGGGCGAATTGATCTCAACGGTGGGGTCTTTGCGCGAACTGATTGACTTGATGACCGGCAAAGCCTTCCAGGCGGAACTAAATCAGGAAGATTCAGGTCTGGCAGATGCCCAACCCTTCCCCCTCATGGGGGTCGTGGGTCAGTTGGACGTTAAGCTCGCCCTGCTGATGGCAGTCATCAACCCGCTGGTGGGCGGGGTACTTTTGGTGGGTCCGCGCGGGACGGGCAAGACCACCCTGGTACGCAGTTTGGCGGATTTGCTGCCCATCGTGCGGCGCAGCGCGTGTTATTACGGCTGCCTGCCCGAAGATGTGGAATTGGGCGGGATGGATGCCGTCTGCCCGGACTGCGCCCGCAAATACGCCGAGGGTCGCCCGCTCATCCGTGAAGATCGCGGGCGGCTGGTGGAATTACCTCTGAATACCCCGCTTGAGGACGTGGTGGGTCGTTGGGATGAAATCAACGACACCCGTGGGCGTTTCCGCCTCAAAAGTGGCGTCCTTAAACAGGCAGACCTGAACATTTTGTATATTGACGAAGTCAATCTGCTGGCAGATGACATTATCAACGCGATTTTAGACGCATCTGCCCAGGGAGCATATACCGTACGGCGCGGCGCAGTCGCCAGCACATACCGCGCCCGCCTGACCCTGATCGGCTCGATGAACCCGGAAGAGGGCACGCTGCGTCCGCAAATTATGGATCGCTTTGGCTTGCGGGTGGTGGTGCATGGGCTGGAAAAAGACGAAGACCGCCTGGAGGCGTACCGCCGTTCACGCGCCTACCGCCTGAATCCGCACATGATGGCCGAGCAATACGCCACGCAAACCCAGCAAGCCCGTGATGAAATTCAGGCTGCGCGCAGTCGCCTGCCCAATGTGGAACTGTCCGCAGAGGTCTTGCTGGCAGGCACGCGCCTGATTCAAAAAGTGGGGATTGATTCGCTGCGGGCGGAGATTACCTTATTTGAAGCTGCGCGCGCCTACGCCGCCGCCGATGCCCGCCTGACCGTCACCCTGGACGACCTGCGCACCGTTGCGCCGATGGCGTTGCGGCTCAGGCAGTCCACGTTTATGCTCAGTTATTTCCAATCCCAACGCGCAGAGGAAGAGCGCCTGAATTCCGCGCTCAATAGCCTCTCATTCCCCCCTCAAGAGGAAACCCTATGACCGAAGACCCCGACTCTGCTGATATTTATGTCACCCCTGGCGAAGAAGCCTACGAAAAAGGCTGGGAAGCCTATTCATCTGACCATTACGCGGAAGCCGTTCAGCTTTTCCGTCAAGCCGCGAACGAAGCGCCTGACCAGCCGGATTATGCCTATGCCCTGGGCATTGCATTAGAAGCAAATCAGCAAAACGAGGAAGCTATCCACGCCTTTGAGCAGGCAATTCACTTGCTGCTCACCCTGGAAGATAAAGTGCGGGCGGGAATGCTGCAAAAGATGGCTGCCGGGCATATCCTTAAAATTAAAACTGGGCAGTGGGGCGGCGCAACCAATACCCAGGAGGCGGCATGACCACGCTTACCCACCGCGAACGAATGCAAGCCTGCCTGCGAGGGGAAATTCTCCCATCCGCGCCCGTAGCATTATGGCGGCACTTCCCAGTGGATGATCAAACGTCGGACGGTTTGGCGCGCATCACCGCCGCTTTTCAGCATACCTACGACTTTGATTTCATCAAAGTGACGCCGTCCTCCTCCTTTTGCCTCAAAGATTGGGGTGTGGAAGACCGCTGGGCTGGCAACCCCGAAGGCACGCGCGACTATACCCGCCGCGCCATCCAAAAGCCGCAGGATTGGGCGCGCTTGCCCGTGCTTGACCCACGCCGCGGGAAATTAAGCGATCAGATCACCTGTTTGCGCCTACTAACGGGTGAATTTTCTGCGCATACGCCGGTACTGCAAACCGTTTTCAGCCCCATGTCGCAGGCGAAGAATCTAGTTGGCGGAGCGCAACTGCTGGTACACCTGCGCCAACACCCCGAAGCTGTTCACGCCGGGCTGGAAATCATCACCCAAACCACCCTGCGCTTTCTGGAAGAATCGATTGCCACCGGCATAGATGGCATTTTTTACGCCGTGCAGCATGCGCAATATGGCTTGCTTTCCGAGCCTGAATTTGCTGAATTTGGTCAGGCGTATGACCTACGAATTCTGGCGGCAGCGCAATCCTTGTGGCTGAATCTGATCCATCTGCACGGCAGCGCGGTCATGTTTGATGTTGTCGCCCATTACCCGCCCGCCATTCTCAACTGGCATGACCGTGAAACATCCCCCAGCCTGGCGGAAGCGCGCGCAAAGTGCAGCAATGTATTGTGCGGCGGCTTGCGTCAGTGGGATAGCATGGTATTGGGTACACCCGAGCAAGTCTATGCCGAAGCGCAAGATGCCATCCAACAAACGGACGGGCAGCGATTTATCCTGGGGACAGGCTGCGTATTGCCTGTCACCGCCCCAAACGCCAATATACAGGCTGCCATCCGCGCCGCCCAATCCTGGCAGAAAGAATAACCCCCTCATGTTAACCCCTCGCATTATTGGCGGCAGCGCCAAAGGCACGCGCCTGCAAGACGTTCCCGGCGACATCACCCGCCCGATTACGGATATGGTCAAAGAAGCCTTGTTCAACATCCTCGGCGCGGAAGTTTATAACACCAGCTGGTTGGATTTATTTGGCGGAACGGGCAGCGTGGGCATCGAAGCCCTTAGCCGCGGCGCGACCTACGTGCGTTTCATTGACCTGAACCGCCCGGCAGTGGACGTGATCCAAAAAAACCTACAAAAGACGCACCTGGTGGAACGCGCTCAGGTGATGCAGGCGGACGCCTTCGCAGCCATCAAGCGCACCCCAGACCGTACCTTTGACTTTATCTACATCGCCCCCCCGCAGCAAAAAGAAATGTGGTCGCTTGCTCTGGCAGAGCTGGACGCAAACCCTGGCTGGCTGCAATTTAACACCTGGGTCATCGTTCAAATTCACCCCATGGAATATACGCCGCAAACGCTGACCCACCTGACGGAGCTAGAACAGCGCAAATACGGCAATACCCTGCTAGTTTTCTATGAAACCACCGAAGACGTGGGCGCAGAAAGCTAATCTGCGAAGATAATTTGCAGGCGGTCGGCTCCATCATAAAAATAGCGCGCCGAGAAGGGGGCATCCTCTTTTCGGTGTGCCAATACGCGCGGCAGCAGAGTGGGCAAATCCTCCACCATGCGCTGATTGGGCAGGTCTGCAACAGCAACCCAGCTTAATTCGCCTTCCTCACTGGCGATCAGTTCGCCGGCAGGCGCATCCCCGCGGAAGACGAACATCCCCACGCCCACGGGCGTGCCAGCGTCAATACAAACCGTACCCACCAGGCGCAAATTTACGCAGGTGAGTCCGGTTTCTTCCAGCAATTCGCGCCGCGCCGCCGAGAGCAAATCCTCGCCGCGCTCCACATGTCCGCCCACGCCATTATACAGGTTCGCCCACAAGCGTTTATGCGCCGCGCCCTTCAAGAGCAATACTTCTTCCTGACCCTGTTCATCGCGGCGGGTGAGGAAAACCAGTACGCGCGGCACAAGTGTATAGCGTTCATTGTTGATCGTCCCTTGGTCTTTTTTTGGCATAAGAAATCCTCTCTTATTCCGATCCGCGTAATGGTGCACTGCGCTGACTCAAATACACGGACAAAGGTTACGGCTCAGACATTCCTCCTATTCACAAGGGGGATCTCAATCCCCGTAGTGGCTCCGGCAGGAAGCCTGGTGGCAGTCAAAAATTTACCTTGCGAATTAGAAATTAGCTGATGCGGATTGGGCTTCCGGCCGGAAGCCACTACACAGACAAAGATGCCTTGATAAACATAGATGGAGGCACTCACGTGCCTCCATCTATGTTATCTACCTGATGTTAATTCCTGATGCTACTTGCCGAGCATTGCGTGAATGGCAGCCAGTTGACCCGCGCTGCCGAGTTTCACGTTCTTCGAGGCAATGAACTTGGCGTATTCTGCCATGAAGATTTTGCCCGGGTCGCGCAGATCGAACTTGGCTGGGAAGTCGCGGAAGAACTCGCGGTGAACGCGCGTCCACACCAGGCGACCATCCGTATCAATGTTGATCTTGGTAACGCCGAGCTGCGCCGCGTGCAGGAATTGATTATCATCCACGCCCTTCGCGCCCTTCAGGCTGCCGCCGGCGGCATTGATGCGTTCGACTTCTTCCTGCGGCACAGAGCTAGAGCCGTGCATCACCAGGGGGAAGTTGGGCAGTTTGGCTTGGATTTCAGTCAAAACGTCCATGCGCAACGCCTGCGAACCAGAGAACTTGAACGCGCCATGGCTAGTGCCAATGGCAACCGCGAGGGAATCGCAGCCAGAGCGTTCTACAAATTCGCGCGCGGTGGCGGGATCGGTTAATTTGGCGTTGGCTTCGTCCACCTTGACATGTTCTTCCACGCCACCTAGTTGACCGAGTTCCGATTCGACTACGATCCCACGAGCGTGGGCGGCTTCCACCACACGGCGGGTCGTGGCGATATTGCCCTCAAAATCTTCGTGGCTGGCGTCAATCATCACGGAGCTGTAGAAGCCGCTTTCGATGCACTCATAGCAAGCCGCTTCGTCCCCATGATCCAGATGCACCGCGAACACTGCTTCTGGGAAGACTTTATCGGCAGCCGCAATGATTGCTTCCAGCATGGACTTATCCGTGTAACTGCGCGCGCCTTTGCTAATTTGGATAATAAAAGGAGCCTGGCTATCCATGCAGCCGCGGAAAAGACCCATGGTCTGTTCCAGGTTATTGATGTTATAGGCGCCAATAGCATACTTGCCATAGGCATGTTCAAACAATTTCTTCGTTGTGACGATCATTTTGAACTCCTTCAGTGAAATGCGGGGCTGTAAATTCGGACGAATCCGCCTGCGCAGCCCCAATGAAATTAGCTCAGGAACATAGGAACGCCCATAAAGTCCTTGATGCGTGGGCGGTAATTCTCCATATCATAATAGCTCGGCACATCTACGCGCTTTTTGCCAGCCAGCACCATTTCTACCGGCACGGTAGTGTATTTGCCGCCATGCAGCGCCACCATCTTGCCCGTTTCATTGCGGCGGATGAGCTGCGCGGCAAGGTTGCCATAGGATAACGCCACCATGAGATCCAGCGAATCGGGCGCGCCACTGCGCATCAGGTAGCCCAATTGCTGATACATCACGTTTTGACCGGTCAGGCGTTTCAGCTCATCGGAGAGCATCTCGCCCACGCCGCCCAGCTTGCGATGACCATAATCATCGGCTTCACCCGATTCAATCACTTCGCCGCCTTCCATAATTGCGCCTTCCGAGATGGTCATAATGGCGTAATTAGAAGGGTTATTGCGCTTATCTTCCAGCAGGAAGTTCGCCAGATTGCGGACATCAAAGGGGACTTCGCTGATGATGGCGCGATCCACGTACGAAAGATACGCGCTAATCAGGCTGGTCTCGCCTGAGTTGCGACCGAACAGCTCCACGACACCGATGCGCTCATGCGAACCGACCGAAGTACGCATATTGGTGATAAATTCCACGCTGCGAGTGACGGCAGTGGAGAAGCCCAGGCAGTAATCCGTGCCAAAGACGTCATTATCCATCGTTTTAGGCAGCGCCACCACCGGCACGCCCTCGCGGTGCATACGCACGCCAAAGCTGAGGGTATCATCGCCGCCAATGGGAGTCAGCACGTCAATCCCCAGATGTTCGATCACTTTCAGCACGTAGGAAGTGTAATCCACCGCGCCATCCGCCAGGGGTTTGCCCCAGCTGGAGTTTTTCAAGAAATCTGGCACTGCATTGGGGGTTACGTGTTGTGGATTGGTGCGGGAGGTGTGCAGGACAGTACCGCCGGTGCGGTCAATCTTGCGTACATCTTCCGTTTTCAATTCACGGACATAATAATCATGCGTGGAAGGCTCATCTAAATTATAGTTGAGCAAGCCACCCCAACCGCGCCGGATGCCTAAGACCCGGTAGCCCATCTCAAAAGCGCCCATCGCTACCGCTTTGATTGCGGGGTTCAAACCTGGAACATCCCCGCCGCCCGTCAAAATACCAATTGTCTTTGCCATATTCTCTCTCCTAGAGTAAATCTGTTTTTTCTGAAAAGGGCAATAAAGTTAAGTCTGTAACAATAAGACATCATCTTAGCTTGCAGAGGAAGGCTGCTCAAGGGTAGGGATCTGGAACGTGACTCGAGCACCTTTGCCCAGGTCTGAATCCACTTCTAACGACCCACCCAGCAGTTCCGCCCGCTCACGGATGACCTTTAGCCCGACCCCTTCTTTCTTGCCGATTGAATTCGGGTCGAACCCTTTTCCATTATCAGAGACGACAATCTTCGTACTCATATCGTCCATGACCATCTGCACATTCACTTGCAGCTTATTCGGAAGGTCCTGATTATGACGGTAAGCGTTTCCAACCAGTTCTTGCAAGGCACGGAAAATCATCACCTCTAAAATAGGCTCAATGCGCCGTTCAGAGCCTTTGACCGTGAAATTAATGTCAATACTGGTTTGTTCTTTGAAGTTATCCAGGTAACGCCGAATGGTCGGCGCTAACCCGAGGTCATCCAACATCATCGGGCGCAGTTCAAAGATAAACGTGCGCACTTCTTTGAAGGTGTTCATCGCCGCATTTTTCAGGTTATCCAGCTCTTCTTTAGCGCGCGATACGTCCGTATCAATCAGCCGGTTGGCAATTTCCGCCTGCACAATGAAGTTGGAAAGCGCCTGCGCGGGACCATCGTGCATCTGCCTGGAAAGGCGCTGCCGCTCGGCTTCCTGCGCCTTGACGATCATTTCCAGCATGCTTGCGCCGCTATCCGAGCCGTGTCCGCCCTTGCCGCCAGAAACGACTCCTTGCGCCATTACCGACCGGGCTTTCTCTAAAAATGCCTGATAACGCGCCAGCGCATCTTGATCTGTCTGAAGTTTATCCAGCTGACTGCGCATGACCAACAAACGCTGTTGCGCGTCCAACGCCATTGTATACGCATTGCGAATGTCTGGGCGCGGCATGGTTTCAAATTGCGCTTGTACCTGCTGCAAATGCGCGGTGATGGCAGCGTTTCGCTGGGTCAATTTGCCCATTTCCGTCTGGCTTTGATCCAGCATGAGCTTAATTTCTTTTAACGCGCGAGACGTTTGCTCTACTTCGCTGTCGATTTCTTTCTTGAAATCGTCCAGTGGGTTATTTTCAACTGGTTTTTGAGGCATTTGCAGAGTCATAGGCAGCTCTCCAGCGTATCGCCAACTCTAAAATATCGGTGAATAAACCTTTTTTGAGACTTGGGTAAGTATACTATAGTCTCCCTTATCAAGGCAAACGTTTTCACCTCACTTTTTCCACAAATAGACGTTCATATTTGTTCCGCCCACGGATGGAGAGTAGGGCGCGCCGGTTTGGTAAATGCTGGTCTTGCCTGCGGTCAGGTGATCGTACCAATCGGGCAGCGTCACCAGATAATCCACCTTTTGGGTGTCCATCCAGCGCGCCAGGGCATCTTCATCGCGCATGAGGGGGATCACTTCTGGCGAGACCAGTCCCGCCAGGTCAAGCAACCGGCGTTGACCGTAATAGCCCATTGCGCCAATATCGTGCGCGGCGATCAGGCTGCCCGGGGGCGTATTCGCTGCCACCCAATGCGCGGTCGCCACCATTTCTGTGTTGATAATGGCAACGTCACGCGCGTAAAAACTTTCCGCTAACCCGTAAAACCCAAGCCAAACTCCTACCGCGCTCAACAACCACACCCGCCCCAACACCCATGCCAGGCGTGGCGGAATACGCGGCGGACGTTCAAACCGCTGCTTTTCCGTGCGCGCCGGAATGCGAGCCGTGCGCTGCCAGATATTCACCGAGCCAACCACGCCGCACATCCAAAAGACAGGCATGGCGGGCATCAGATACCGCCCATATTGATACGTCACCGGCAGGCGCAGGGCATATACTAGCGCGAATCCCAACGCCCACGCCATCAGGCTGATCTGCGCCCAATGCTTTGCGCGGATCGCCTGTCCGCCAAACCAGATCATCCCCGGCAGGAGCAGTAGCCCTGCCCCCACCAACGGCAGGCGCAGCTCATCTAAATATCGCGCCATAAGGGGTTGATCCAATAAGACTGCATACTCGGCTTGCTTGGCATAGAACGTGTTGGGCAAGGGCGCGCCGGAAATGAGTACGTTAAACAGCAAATACGGCGCAAACAACAGCAAGAATCCGCCAGCCATCCATATCAGGTCAACCCAGCGGCGATTCTCTCGCTTTTGTCCCAGCGCCCAGGTGAGCAAGGCAGGACCGAGCAGGGTAAGCGTATCAGGTCGCAGCCAGACGCCCATACCGATCAGCAGCCCAACCCATCCCCAGCGCCCGCCACGCGCCACGCCCCACAACACAGCCAGCGCCAACGCCGCCGTCAACACCGTTTCCATACCAGAACCGGCTGCCCACACCAGATGCCACTCGCCGATGAGCAAAATACCCACCCAGGGAAACGTCTTCCAATCAAAGTCAGGCAGTAGAGCGCGCGCCAGAGCTTCGCCAGCCACTCCCACCGCGAATAAACTCATCCAGCCGCAGAAATACGCCCAGGCGAACAGGTTGACGCGCAGCGCATATCCCGACGCCAGAATCAGCGACCACAGCGGCGCGGTAGACCCTGCCGAAGGCACATCCTTCCAATACGACCACTGCCCCCAGTCCACCAGGTTACGCGCATAGGTTTGGTGAATCCAGGCGTCATCTAAAGGGAAGCCCAGTCCGGCAGTCCGCGCTGCGCCCCACAAGTAAATTCCCAAAGCCAGCGCCGCCCACACCGCCAGCACAACCGTTGTTTTCCAGCTCCACGCGCGTTCCGTCATCTAGTGCGCTCCTCCGGCATCTGTAATCCGAAACAGCAAGGTTTCATCCACCTTGCCAAGATATTCAAAACCTGCCTGTTGAGTGGGGAAATGATATAAATCCGCCAACGCCGCCGGATTGGTGATTTCCAACACCACCCAGCGGGCGTGATACTGCCGCGCCGCCGCCAACAGCATTTGCGTATCCCCATCTGGGATCACCAGCGAAGGCTGCCCGGAAGCCAGATAAAACCCGGGCGGATCGTTGACCATGACAGCATCGGCGAGCTGCATCCCCAACCCGCGCAGGCGAGCCGTCACCAGCGTATAGTGCTGCGCGGATTGTTCCCAGGCGCGTCTCTGCCCGGCGGATGTACCGATCACACGCGTAAAATAGATCCCAGCGGTCAACAACACTAGCGTCACCAGCAGCAGGACGTTTAAGAAAGCGATGACTCGTTCCGAGTGCTGCCAGCCGCGCCATTTTCCTACCCACCGCGTAAGGATCTCAATCCCTAGCGGAGCCAATGCCCAAATGAGCGGCTGAAAGGCTGCCCCGGCGTGCAAAAAGGAGCCGTTAATGCCCGCAAAGGGGAAAATGAGGGTCATGGCAGCCAATAACGCCAGCCAGATGCCCCCCATCCACGCCACTGCTTGCGTCTTACGCAGCTGCACGCCCGCCACCAGCGCAAAGGGCAGCAGGACAATTTCACCCTGCACCGCCAACCACGTCTGCAAATTAGCGATAAATGCCTGCCCCCACGCTGCAAAATGCGATCCCCAACCAGCAGACAGCCAGTGTTGCAGAGTCAGGAGGTTAGCAGGGTAAAGGAACGTCTCTTCATAGGTGGTGATCCACATGGCGCGGCTGCTGCCAGGCGGGAAAATAGACCCCCACGCGCTGAAGTTACGCGCAAACCAGGGCAGCATGATGGCGACATAAGGAAGGATCACTGCAAAGAGGCTCAACAGGACGCGCCCCGCCGAGCGCAAGGAGCGCAGCGCAGCCCGCTCTTCCCAGAGGACCACCGCCAAGCCCGCCGCCAGCCACAGCAGACCATCCGCGCGCGCCAGGTGAAACAGCCCTGCCAAAACGCCGAACCCCAGGCAACGCCAAAAGCCCTTTCCGCGCAAGGTGAACCAAAAGAACAGCCCGCCCAGCAGCATTTGCAGCCCGAACGAATCCGTAGTGGGCAAATAGACCATGTAAAAACCAGGGAACAGGGCGAACGCGCCTGAGAGCAAGGCTTTGCCGCGCCGACCATGCAGTTGATATGACAGCCAGACGGTGAACGGTGAAATGCAGGCGGCGATCAGCATGAACGGCAGGCGCGCCGCCCACCATTCAGGGAAGTACCCCGCCAAACGCAGCCCCACCGCTCCGAGCAAGGAAACTAGCGGCATCCAGTATCCAAAACCAGGCTGCGGCAGGCTGGCGGGTATATTGAGATAATTCCACAGATAAGGTTCTGCGCCACCCTGACCATTTGCCAGCTGACGCGCCCCAGCGTAATAATATTCCGCGTCCATATAGCCCGGGGCGCGTTCTAACGCCGCCGCGCCAAGGGTCAGCAACAGAGAAAGAACGCCTAACAATGCAAGATCACGCCATTTCATAGAGGATCGTCTACATCTCTAAGGTGTCATACCAGACGCTGGGCGGCTGCACGGCCCACCAGCGCACCCAATAGAGCGAAATCAGCAAGAAGGCAGGCAGAGGGAAGAACATGACCGCGCTCTGCACCGGCTGATTATTTTGAATCGTCAAGGTGCGCAGGAAAATCCACCACAAGCCGCCTAGCAGACCCATCAAGCTGAGACCAATAAACCATTTGCCGCCGGGTCGCCAGCGTTCATCCAGCATGGCAAAGACCAGGAATATCGCGGGCAGCAGGACGATGAAATTGCCCGGGTCGGTCTGAATGCCGCTCCACTGACTGACGGTTAACGTTAGGCAAGCCGTCCAGAAAAAGGCGCGGAACTCAGCTTTGCGATTCACCCACCACTCTAACAGGAGCAGCAACGCCATGCCCGCCGTCAATGCCCAACCTACGCGCGACCCCCAGGCGGGCCACCATTGGATAAAGGCAGCGCGTGGCGTGCCCGGCGGGTTATAAGAAGCATAGCGCATCACTTCGCGCAGATTAAAGAGCATCCAATCGGGAATCAATAACGCCGAAACTGCCGAAAGCAATGCCACTGTGCCAACCATCCAGCCTAGCAGTCGCCAGCGGCGTTGATTGAGCGCCCACCACGCGACAAAAATCAATACCAGAATCACGACTTGCGGCTTGATGGTACTGAAGGCAAACAACACCCCGGCTAACTCGTCCGAACCATTCCGCAGGGCTAAAAATCCGCCCACCAATGCTAGCGCGATGAAAATGACCGCATTACCATTAATCAGCGGGCGCAAGCCGTGATACC
This sequence comes from Anaerolineales bacterium, assembly GCA_038206515.1. Taxonomy (GTDB): domain Bacteria; phylum Chloroflexota; class Anaerolineae; order Anaerolineales; family Anaerolineaceae; genus DSYU01. The sequence continues at coordinate 15,310 of JBBRAT010000005.1, forward strand.
ACAGCAGGGTGAAGACCAGCAACGCCGCCAGCATCAGCGGATGCACCTTCCATTTCACCAGGCGCAAGCTGAGGAGGGCAGTCAACACCAATCCCATCTCCAGGGCGGTCATCCAGGCAGCGCGCGCCAGGGTAAAGTCGCTGATTAAAGAAAATGGCAAAAAGAGGAAGATGGAATATAACGGATAGGCTACCCGCAGTTCATGTTCGCCGGGACCGGCTGTGTGACCGTAAGCGGCAATTTGAATCTTCTCAGCCACCGCATCGGTATACGGGTTCAGCCCTTCGCGCACCAGCGAGCGCGTGCCGACCCAATGCACCAAAAAGTCATTGCCGCCGGGGTTTGCCTGGGCATAGCGATAATTGCCCCAGGTGAGCGCCGCCAGGAAGATTATTCCAGCAATCACTGTTGCTGCCAGGGCAAGTAAATCGAGCCGTCTATTTCTCAAAAGGGACTCCATATCGGAAAGAGTGGCAAATGTTGATTGATTTCCATTGTATCAGAAAAAAACTTCAGGGATTTAAGGCGCATCTCGTGAACGCATCTGCAACAGGACAGCCGTTGAATCGCGGTATAACACCTGCCACGCCGGTTCCGCCAGCAGCGTCTGCGTCAGCGGCGCCTCGAGTGGCATGATTACCCAGGTAACGTGATACTGCCTCAGCACATCCTGCCACCCCGGGGAGAGGGTAATGACCTGCTCATATTGGCGGGTTAGCGGTTCGCCATAAAAATCCGTCTGCCCATCCATAAATACTTTTTGCTGAGGCCACTGACGGTAAAGCAAATATCCGCCCCACGGGAAATAATTAAAGCCATTGCCTGTCACGGGATGCGCCTGCATCCAATCTACCGCGTGGACGGGGAAGACCTGTGGGTCAAACCCCATCCATCCGGGCGTGCCAGGCGCAGGGGATGCCATTGCCAGCCCTACGGACACAACGACCGCCAGAATTGCGGGATAAACGTAGCCTTTCAAGCTCGTTTCTATGAGCAGCAGGCGCGATTCCAACCCGTTCCATGCAGCCAGGATGCGATTCTGCGCGCCTAATTCCGTCAGCCACTCTGCCAGGACGGTTGCCATGATGGGCGCGGCGATAATCGCAAACAGGGGCGCATTGCGCACGCTGACCAACGCCATCACCCCCCAGGCAGCCATCATAAGGCTATGCGCAGCAGGCAGTTTACGGCGCACAAATAACGGCATCAGCAACCCCAACCCAATCATTATCAGCAGCGGCAAGGTCGAGGAAAGATGAAAGTCAGGCGAGAGATACTCGGCGGTGTGATCCACCAGGTAACGATTTCCCAAAAATCCCAGGCTGGTCGTCCATAATCCCAGTCCGGAAGGGTTAAGCAACGTAACAACCAACGCCGCGCCGCCGCCCAAACCAAACTGCTTCCAAAAGCCCGCGGGCAGGGCAGCATCAGAATGCCCGGGTGACCAGCGATCCCACGCCATGCCTACGCCATAGATTGCCCAAGTGACGAACCCTGCCACGAATGCGCCGTGCAGATTCGCCCAAACGAGCATCAGCAGCGGCAGCCGCCAACCCACCTTTTTTCCGGCGCGCAACTCTTCCAGCGTATCCACCCACAACGCCAACATGAGAAAAGTAAAAATGTGCGGGCGGGTCAGCCAGTGCAGCGAAGAAACCGCCATCGCCAGCAAGGTCAGCGCGGCAGAGAGCAAGGGGCGAGCGCTTTGCCGCAGAGCGCGAAGATACACCACCCCAAACGCCAGGGCGATGACCAACGCCGTCAACACCGCCACCCCGCTGAAGCCCGCCGCCCGTTCTGCCAGGGCAAACAGCGCCTGGGCTAGCCATTCGTGCGGGGTCAACGGCTGCCCGGTCATGGTAAACGAAAAGACATCCCGCAATGGAATTTGCCCACTGGTGAGAATGGCGCGTCCTATCGTAAGATGACGTCCCAGGTCGCCGTCAATATTCATCATGCGCGCGCCCATCCCCAACGCGCTGACGAACGCCGCCATCCAGATTACATCCCCTAACCTGGGCAAGAGCCAGGCAGAGCAACCGCTTTTTTTCGTCAAAGAATGACCTCTATTTGAGCAGAAAGAATTGCCGCTTTTCGTCCATTATAGCCGATGAGGAATCAAAAAACCTGTCAGGAGGATTACGCCGTCTTAACAGGTTTATCAACAGTTCATTGAGAATGAATGTGATAGAGATGGAGAGGGGAAAATCGTCCCTCTCCATCTCTATCACATTCATTCTCAGAGACCCCTATTCTTAATCTCGCTGGCGATAAACCGCTTCGCGCAGACCTTTCAGGTAGCCAATGGCAAACAGGCGACCGATAGAGGAATAGGAAGGGTTATCGTTGCTATCGCCTTCCATAGTTGGCACGTGATCGGGGCGGCAGATGCCCTCATAACCCACTTCGCGGTAAGCTTCCATGCACGCCAGCATATCTGTCTTGCCCTCATCGTGGAAGGTTTCAACAAATTTTTCGGGCGTGCCGCGTACATCACGGAAATGGACAAAGAAGATTTTCTTCTGCTGCCCAAATTTACGAATTGCAGCCGGCAAATCATCGGTCATCAGGGTGAAGTTCCCTTGGCAAAGCGCAATCCCGTTCATCGGCGAAGGGACAAGGTCGAGCAGACGCTGATAATTGTCAATGCTGCGCATAATGCGACCCAAGCCGCGAATGGGCGAAAGCGGCGGATCATCCGGGTGCATTGCCAACTGTACCCCAGCCTGTTCCGCCACGGGGACGACAATATCGAGGAAATATTTCAGATTCGTCCATAGGCGATCTTCAGTCACTTCGCCGTATTCCGTCAGCGGAGCCAGCTTCATCAACTCCGCGTCAAAAGCGGTTGCCATCGCGCCGCCGCGCGCCGGGGCGGTGGTGGATGTGCGCATCCAGTTGAAAATAGGCATCCATTCATAACACCATGTGCGGATTCCCAACCGTCCCAGGTTTTGGATCAGGTCAATGACGTATTCCACTTCCTGATCGCGCCCGGGTAAGCCAAGCTTAATCTTTTCCATGGGTGGGCGGCTCTCTAACACATCAAACTGGAAGCCACCATCTTCATAAGCGGATTTTACCCGCATGAGCGACATGAAGCTCCAGGGCAAATCCTCGCGGCTGACGTTTAGCCCACGATGCATATCCATCACACCCACCACATGGTGAATGCCACACTGCTTGACCATGCGCCACAATGGACCGGGCGTAGGCGATAAGACCTCTGCAATTTGGATCATCGGTTTATCATCCTTATAAGGAGCAATTCAAGGCAATGTTTTGATTTCTCTATAAAGAAGAGGAGTGCACTCCTCTTCTTTATAGAGAAATCAAAACATTGCCCAATTCAAGAGAGAATAAGCCGATTGTAGCATATTCCGACTTCCTTTTGATAGCATTTTTAACCTCGTTTCTATATAATGAAGAGAGATGCAGATCAATGGCGTGTGAACACCAAATGATCTGGCAATTGGGGGTTCTATGCGTTTTGATTTAAGGAGAAAAACATGACAAATTCAACACGGTATGATATTGCCATCATTGGGGGTGGCATTGTGGGGTTGGCAACGGCGATGGCGCTCATTCAGCAATCCCATACTAACCTGGTGGTGCTGGAAGCGGAAGATCACGTGGCAGCCCATCAAACTGGGCATAACAGCGGGGTAATCCATTCAGGCATTTACTATAAGCCCGGCTCGCTCAAGGCAAAAAACTGCGTTGAGGGTCGCCAGTTGATGTATGAATTTTGCGATACCTATGGCATCGCGCACGATAATTGCGGCAAAGTGGTTGTTGCCCTCTCTGAATCCGAGCTTCCCGCCCTGAAAATCCTGGAAGAACGCGGCAAAGCCAACGGGTTGGAAGGTTTACGCTACCTGAAAACCGCCGCGGAAATTCACGAATACGAGCCGCACGCCACCGGAATCGCAGGCTTATTCGTTCCGCAAACCGGCATTGTGGATTATACGGGCGTCACCAAGACCTATGCCCGCCTGGTAAAAGAAGGCGGCGGCGAGGTACGTGTCAATGCCCGCGTGACCAAGATCACCCGTGTGGGAGACGAAATTATCCTCGAAACGCCGGGCGCGGAAATCCACTGCCGCAACCTCATCAACTGCGCCGGGTTAGAATCGGACAGGGTGGCGCGACTGGCTGGGCTGGACCCGAAACTGCAAATCGTGCCATTCCGCGGCGAATATTACGAAATTGTGCCTGAAAAACAATACCTGGTGAAGAACCTGGTTTACCCTGTACCAGATTCGCGCTTCCCGTTCCTGGGTGTCCACTTTACCCGTATGATCGAGGGTGGCGTAGAGGCTGGACCGAACGCTGTACTCGCCTTTAAGCGTGAAGGATATTCCCGCTTTAGCCTCTCCGCGCGGGATTTACTGGAATATGGTACCTATGGCGGCTTCTGGCGCATGGCAATCAAATATTGGCAGATGGGCTTGGGCGAGTTTTACCGTTCTTATAACAAAAAAGCCTTTGTGAAAGCCCTTCAACGCCTGCTGCCCGAACTGAACGAAAGCGATGTGCATGCTTCTGGGTCGGGCGTGCGCGCTCAGGCTCTTTCGCCAGATGGCAAACTGCTGGACGATTTCAGCATTGTGGAAGCGCCGCAAATGGTTCACGTTCTCAATGCGCCATCACCGGCAGCCACCGCCTCCATCAGCATTGGCAAAAATATCGCTGAAATGGCACAAAAGAATTTTAATATGGCATAAAACGGGGGGTATTTCATAAGACCCCAGTAGGGAATATCTGCGTTCACCTCTTTAATGCACTGTGCTATCCTGAGCATAGAATTTACTGTACAAATTTTTCTCTTTGTTGTGACGAGTACACGCCACAACAAAGAGAAAAATGAAACCTCTATCAGGAGTGCATCGTGGCAAGAAGTCTCAACGTTCATAAAATTATCAATTCTGCGCGGACGGGACTGAAAGCTCGGGCAGTGGATCGCTCTCGCGCAAAAGCAGCGGAAACAGGTACGCTCGCCGGTCGTGCTAGGCATTGGATCGCGGGCATCATTACTGGCAGCGCGAATAATGACCCGGCAGCCATTACTGCCTACTCCATAGCGGGCGCATCTACTGGCTATACACAGCTTTGGCTCATGTTCCTGGCGACCCCCATGCTGATCGCTGTCCAGGCAATGTGCGCCCGCATTGGGGACGTCACCCACAGGGGCTTAGGCGAGGTAATCCGCGAGAATTTCCCTAAGCCAATTGCCTATCTGGTCATTACCTTGCTGATTATCACCACCACGCTCACCATTGGCGCGGATTTAATTGGCATTGGCACTGCCTTTGAACTCGTCACCGGACTGCGCTTCCTACTATGGGTGGTGCCGGTCGCCTTGGTCATCTGGCTGCTTGTGCTTTTCACCCACTTTGAAACCTTCACCCGCTACCTGGCGTTTATTGCGGTCGTCTTTTTAGGCTATATCGTCTCTGCGATACTGTCCAAGCCAGATTGGGGATTGGTGCTGCATAACCTGGTTCTGCCGCCAATTTCCTTGCAAAATGGGTACGTCATCTCAGCGGTGGCAATCTTGGGGGCAACCTTCACCCCACCGCTCTTTTTCTGGCAGGCGAAAGAGGAGATCGAGGAAACCGGGACGAATAAGATTGAAAAGGCGCAAAAACAGGAAAAGTTAATTGCCCCAGGCTTTATCTTTGGGCAGTTAATCACCATGTTTATTATGATTTCCACTGCGGCGGTGCTATATACCCATCATCAGACTATTCAGCTGGCAACAGACGCTGCCAAAGCTTTGGAACCGTTGGCAGGTCCCGCCGCGCGTTATCTCTTCGCTATTGGCATTATTGGCTCTGGCTTTATGGCAATCCCCGTGTTGGCTTCCTCGGTAGGGTACATGGTCGCAGAGTTATTTGGCTGGCGGCAAAAGCTCTCTGAAAAAGTAGACGCTGCCCGTGGGTTTTACATCGTCATTACGGTTGCGCTGTTTGTGGGCGTAGAAATTGCCATTGCCGGACTGAACCCCATTCAGGTGATGTATTATTCGCAGGTGCTGGCAGGCGCGGTCTCCCCCTTTGTCCTGCTGATGCTGCTCATTATCTCGAATCGCAAGAAAATTATGGGACCCTTTACCAACGGGCTGTTTACCAATATTTTCGGCTTTCTGGGGTTTGGGGTGATGAGCATTTCAACCATTTTGTTGGTTTATTCGTTTTTAGGACCGAAATAAGTTAGGTTTGCTCAAAATTCCCAATCAGCAATTCTCAATATGTCCTATTCGTTGTCGAAAATGCAGCCTCAAGTCCATTTACAATGTGAAGTTCAACAACCGTTTGCGCATTTTTACAACCTTGCAGGACATATTGAGAATTGCTGATTCCCAATTGACGGTTCGCCCATGGTCTGGTAAAATCAGGACTTGGTGCGTTGTACCCTTCGCGCCAATTATCCTCTAATCAGACCGAAAGGGCTTGAGAAAATGAAAGTATTATTACTGAAGGACGTATATAAGCTGGGTCGCGCTGGCGACGTGAAAAAGGTTGCGGATGGTTACGGACGCAACTTCCTTCTGCCGCAGCGGTTGGCAGTGCTTGCCACGTTGGGCGCAATCAAGCAGGCGGAAAGCATTCGCTCGCACGCCAACGAACAGCGTCAGCAGGTTAACAACAGCATGAGCGGCGTAGCGCAGCGGATCACCGGCTTGGTGATTGGCTTCCCCAGCCGCGCAGGCGAAACCGGCAAACTGTATGGTTCGATCACCACGCAAATGATTGCCGATGAAATTTCGCGCAAAGTGGGCGAAACGATTGATCGCCGTCACATTGAAGGGCAGCCCATCCGTGTGTTGGGTGAACACCGCGCCATCGTCCGCCTGACGGTAGACCTGAACCCCGAAGTGCGCATCATTGCTTACCGCGAAGGGGAACTCCCCGCCATCCTGGCGCAACAAGCGGCACAAGCTGCGGCTGAGACTGCGGCAACTGCTGCGGCAGAAGCCCCGGCTGCTGAAGCCCCTGTTCAGGAGTAAGCGACCTTTTTTTGTTATTCTTGCAAAACCGGCCATCTCTGCCGCAGGCTTTCCAAGGGGGGACATCCTGTCCTCCACAAAAGCTGTGGCTGAATTGGCCGGTTTTTGATATTTTACAGGTTGATCCATGAGTGCAACAGTTGGTGAGCGATTAAAGCAAGAGCGTCTGCGGCGTAACCTGACATTAGAGCAGGCTGCGTTGACCACGCATATTCGCCGCGCCTATCTTGAGGCGATTGAAGCCAACCAACGTCAGACGTTACCCTCCCCCGTTCAGGCGCGCGGATATTTGCGCTTATATGCCGATTATCTGCACCTGCCAGTCAATGCGATCTTGCTCGCCTGGGATGGCAAGGGTCCGATCCCCGAAGCGGAAACGCCAGCGGGATCAAACAGTAAAAGCGCAGCGGAAAGTCCACCTGCGGAAGCATCCACGCAGCCAACTTCTGCCTCCGCTGCTAGCCCCTTTACCATTCAACAGCCCCATACCCTTCCCCTGCCTGAGGAGCCGCCCATCCCCATTCCGGTGGAGTTTGAGCAAGAAGGACAGCCGCGTTCTTCCATTGAACTGGGTTCGCACACCATTTTCAAGGAAATTGGGCAAAAATTAGGGCAGCAACGTCAGACGTTGGGCATTTCGTTAGCGGAAGTGGAACGCTATACGCGCCTACGCCAGCATTATCTGAAAGCGATGGAAGAAGGTCGCATTGATCTCATGCCCTCGCCCGTGCAGGCGCGCGGTATGTTGAGCAATTATGCGGCGTTCCTCAACCTGGATGAAGAAGCCCTGATGCTGCGTTTTGCGGAAGGGTTGCAACAACGCCGGATCGAGCGACTTGCCCCGCAGGAAAGCCGCCCCGCCCAAGGTAAAAAACGCCCTGCGCGCCCTGCCTCTACCTTACAGCGATTTTTAACGCCTGACCTGATCTTTGGGGCAATTGTGGTGTTGGCGATTCTCTTCTTCGCCATCCGCACCGCCATGAGCGTGAGCGATAACATCAGCAGCCGACCCAAGACCACCGATGTACCGATTACCTCGCTGCTGCTGACCCCCATTCAAAACCTGACGCCCTCCGCCACGCTTTCGCCCACAGCGGCGGCAACTGCCAGCCCCTCTGTTGCCAGCGGTGACCTGGCTGCCGGGTTGACCCAGGTGGCAGGGGCAAATACCACCATCGAAACCGTCCAACCTAGCCCAGTTGGCGGCAACACGGTGGTTCCTCCCTCCGCCCCCATCGGCACCGCGGCGGCTTCATCGGCAGGCACGCCCATCGTTGGCACGCCCACCTTAGAGCCAATCAACAGTGACCCGCTGCAAATCTATTTGGTGGCACATCAGCGCGCTTATCTGCGCATTGATATTGACGGACAGGAAAAATTCAACGGGCGCATCATCCCGGGCAACGCCTACGCCTTCTCTGGGGCGAAAACCATTCATTTACTCAGCGGCAACGCCGCTTCGGTGCAAGTTTACTTTAATCAGCAAGACCTTGGAACGCTGGGATTGGCTGGGCAGGTACTGAACCTGGTCTTTACCGCGCAGGGCATGGTGACGGCGACTCCGCTGCCCACCCCCACCAGCACATCCACCCCGCCGGTGACCGCTACCCCTAAAACAACCGGTACACCCACCCTACAAACGTCACCCAAACCCACCAACACCCTCTCTCCAACCTTTACCATTACCCCGCTTGTTCCTTAAGTGGGTTCTATCCCCTTGATGGGGCAGAAAGAAAGCAGACAGCATGAATCGCAAAAAATTCTACCTGGTATCTCTGGGATGCGCGAAAAATACAGTGGATTCTGAGTCTATGGCAGCGTTGATGCAGACGGCTGGCTTCACCGCCACCGATCGCGTTGTCGAAGCGGGCATCCTCATTGTGAATACCTGCGGCTTTATCGCCCCGGCGCGCGAAGAATCATTGCAAACCCTGGCGGAACTGGCGCACAAGAAGCGCAAAGGTCAGCTGTTGATTGCCGCTGGCTGCCTGACACAGCGTTATGCGCAGATGGTAGCGGAAAAAGTGCCTGGGATTGATGGCATTTTGGGTACGCGCCGCTGGATGGATATTGTTGACCTCGTCCAGCAGCTGCGCGGGGAGGAGTCTTATCCAAAGCCGCTCTATCACCTGCCGGAAACTGCCACAACTATCGGCAGTGATGAAAAGGGCGTGGCGCGGGTCGCCATTCAGGGCGGCAGCGCGTACCTGAAAATTGCGGATGGCTGCCGCCGACCCTGTGCCTTTTGCGCTATTCCCCTCATCAAAGGAACTGCCGTCAGCCGCCCACCAGAAGCCATTGTGGCGGAAGCTGCCCTCTTGCGCGATCAGGGCGTGAAGGAAATCCTGCTGATTGCCCAAGATACCACCGATTACGGTCACGACCTGGGGATGAAAGACGGCTTGGCGCAGCTTTTGGAGCAAATGACCCATGCTGTGCCTGACCTGCCTTGGATTCGGGTGATGTATGCCTACCCCGGCTACGTCACCGACCGGCTGATGAGCGTGATGGCGGAAAATCCGCAGGTGGTGCCTTATTTGGATATGCCGTTGCAGCACGCTGCGCCGGAAGTTCTTCACCGGATGCGCCGCCCGTCTAATATGGATTGGGTCTACCGCACCTTGGAGAAAATGCGTGCAAGCATCCCGAACCTGGCATTGCGCACCACCTTTATTGTAGGCTACCCTGGCGAAACGGATGCTGAATTTCAGACTTTGCTTAATTTTGTCAACGAAATTCGCTTTGATCATGTGGGGGTGTTCCCCTTCTCGTTCGAGCCTGGCACCACCTCTGAACCGCTGGGCGACCCGATTCCAGCAGAAGTGAAAGAGGAACGCATGGCGCGCCTGATGGGAGCCCAGGAGAAAATTTCATTAACGCGCAACCAAAGCTTTGTCGGGCAGACTCAGGATGTGCTGATCGAAGGCTACAATGACGGCATTTCTGTCGGGCGGGCGTATCACGATGCACCTGAAATTGACGGCATGGTGTTTGTGGAAGGCGAAGCCGAGGTAGGCGAGATCATCCCTGTGCAGATGACTGGCGCAATGGTGCATGACCTAACCGGGCGACTGGTTGCGTAGGGAAGGCAACATGACCCCATCCCCAAAAATCATTCGCGTGTTGATGGTTTGCACCGGAAATATTTGCCGATCCCCGATGGCAGAAGCGGTATTCCGCCAAATGGTGACGCAGGCAGGTCTTGCGGATCGGATTGACGTAGAATCGGCAGGGATAGGCAACTGGCATGTGGGTCAGCGACCGCATGCCGGCACGCTTGCCACTTTGCGCGCGCATCAGATTGAGGTGGGCAGCAAACGCGCTCAACAGTTAATTCGCGCGCATTTTAACGATTTCGACTACATTATAGCGATGGATCAGCAAAACCTGGATGATATTCAGGCAATTTTCAGGCGGAGCGTGCCGCTTTTGCTCCATTTTGCCGCCAACAGTCCCATGCGCGAAGTGCCTGACCCATATTATGACAATACGTTCGAGCAGGTCTATGCGTTGGTGACGCTAGGCTGCGCCGGGCTGCTGCAAACCATCCGAGCGGAGCAAAATATATGACCTCAGACTATCCGTCTTCACTGGAAGAACCCTTACACGCTCTTTTGCGTTCTCTGGGGGATAGCACCGACATCCTCAGCGCGGAGTCGTTGGGGGGAGGGTGCATCAATCACGCGCTCAAGCTGCAAACCCGGCGCAAAGCCTATTTCCTCAAATGGAATCACGACCCGCTACCGGGGATGTTTGAGACGGAAGCGCATGGACTGGAACTGCTGGCGCAGACTCACACCGTGCACGTTCCGCAATCGCTGGGGTTTGCCGATATTGACGGTGCGCGCCCGGCATACCTGCTGACGGAATGGCTGGAAGGCACGGCGGGCGACCCCTTCGAGCTGGGGCAGCAGGTGGCAAAGCTGCACCTGGCGGAAGTGGAATCACCGGCGCGCTACGGGTTGGATCGCAATAATTATTTAGGCAGCTCGCCGCAGTTAAATACCTGGGACACAGACTGGGTGAACTTCTTCGCCCACTACCGGCTTGCGCCACAGATGGAATTGGCAGAGCAGAACGGCGTATTGACCGACCAACGCCATCGCCAGTTGGAAACTCTGCTCCAACGGTTGCCCGAGTTACTGGCTACACGCAGTGAACGCCACCCCACTCTCATTCATGGCGACCTGTGGGCAGGCAATGTGATCCCATCTGCCAACGGTTACGCTCTGATTGACCCGGCAGTCTCTTATTCTGACCCTGAAGCCGAGATCGCCTATACCGAACTTTTCGGCGGCTTTGGCTTTCGCTTCTACACCGGTTATCAGATGATCCTGCCGCTTGACTCTGGCTATGCGCAGAGGCACGATATTTATAACCTCTATCACCTGCTCAATCACCTTAATTTGTTTGGCGAAGAGTACGGCGCGCAGGTGGATGGCGTGTTGGCGAAATACGCTGGGTAAGCCAATCACGGGGAATTGTTCAAGAACCTATTGAGATAAGAATAATTCCCGCGTAGTGGCTTCCGGCAGGATGCCTGGTAGCATTCAGCCACGATGTGAATGGAATAGAAATTTCATTACCCAGTCCGTGTAGTGGCGCACTGCGTGCGCCTGGATATACAGGGATATATTCCGATGGAAACGCAAAAAGATTGACCTAACTCAGGCGCACTGCGTGCGCCACTACGTGGATCGAGATGCCTGAGCAGTTACGAAATTTCCTGATAACGCTTGGGCTACCTGCCGGAAGCAACTACACGGAAATTACGACACGCATAATCATATCCAGAGTTGGCAAACCGCGCGGAGTATACCCTCTACACGGGTAGGGCTTCCCCACCCAGGAAGTTTTTCACTCTCGATTTGTGCTACTATTGCACTATGGAAGAAAAACCGAACCCGGAACAAGAAATCATCCCCGCGTCCGCCTCACCGGCAGTACGTGAAGCTTCTCACGCCGTCTGGAATTCGCTATCTGTGGCAGACCGGCGCGCCGTGCAGGAACTGATCAGCGCCGTCCCCTCTGAAACCAATCTGATGCGTCTGCTGCTGCGTCAGGCAACCATGCAGTATCGCACCGCCTTTGGCAAAAAGAGCCGCGTTGCCATTGTGGGACCCACCAACGTAGGTAAATCCACCCTATATAACCAGTTTGTGCAGCGCAAAGAAGATCGCGCCGCCGTCAGCCCCATCCCCGGCACCACCCGCGCCAACCAAACCGCGGATACAGGCTTATTTAACTTGGTGGATACCCCCGGCGCAGATGCTGTCGGCGCAGTGGGTGTGCAAGAACAGGAAACCGCCCTGTACGCCGCCTCCGAAGCGGATTTCCTGATTATTGAATTTGACGCCATTCAAGGCATAAAACGCACCGAACAAGAGCTTTTTGATGCCCTGTTGGCGTTGAATAAGCCCTACGTGGTGGTGATGAATAAGATTGATCTGGTGCGGCGCGAACGCATTCAGGTTATCAACACCGCCGCAGCCGCCTTGCGCATTCCGCCTGAGCAGATTGTGCCGATTGTGGCGCGCACGGGTGAAAATATAGACGAAGTGCTGGCAGCCATCGTCAACGCCGAGCCGGAGCTGGTGGCGGCGTTAGGTCAGGCATTGCCGCAGTATCGCTGGCAACTTGCCTGGCAGGTGATTGTGGGGGCAGCTTCCGCATCCGCTGCCATCGCCTTGGCTCCGCTGCCCGTGATCGACTTTGTGCCGCTCACTATCACCCAAAGCATGATGATCCTCAGCATCGCGCGAATCTATAACTACCCGATCACCCTGAACCGCGCCCGCGAGTTGCTCGTCACCTTTGGGCTGGGCTTTTTGGGGCGGACGCTGTTTCAGCAGTTCAGCCTGTTAGGCGGCTTGCCGGGCTGGCTATTGAGTGCGTCCATTGCCACCGGCACCACCGTTGCCATGGGCTATGCGGCTTCCGTCTGGTTTGAGACGGGTCAACGCCTCACTTCGGGTGCGCTATCAACCATCTCACGCGAAATCACCAAATCGCTACTGGAATCGCTGCGATTCTTTGGGCGCAAAAAGCCAGATTCAAAGACGCTGAAAACGCGCATCACCGAAGCCTTACAAAAGAAACCGTTAAAACGCCCCAGCGCAAATAAGGACGATGATTCTGTGGTATGATATTCCGCTGGTTCGTAATCTTACCCAGAATAAAGGTATCTCCGATGAAACATTCCATTGCCTATTCCTCAGCATCCCTGTTGCTCGCCATAGTGATATTATTGGCTGCCAGCGGATGCGGCGCGCCCGCTACGCCCGCCGTCCCTACCCTTGACCCCACCCTGGTCATGCACCAGGCAATTCAAACCGTGCAAGCGCAAATCACGGAAGATGCGCGATTGCACCCTTCTGCGACCCCCACCAACACCGCGACCGCCTTGCCGACCAATACCCCGCTGCCGACCTTGACGCCCACCCCGGCGTTCACCGATACGCCTGCATCCACCAATACACCGGCTGCCACCGCCACCAAAGTCCCTCCGGCGCTCTCGGCGCAGTTCCTCTATGCCGCCACCTACCCCGGCAACCAACGCGAATACACACCGAACGAGAAGTTTAGCCTCGCGCTCGGCTTTAAAAACACCGGCTCGATTGCTTGGTCAGCGGGATATACCATTAAGATGATTAGCTTCACCGGCGAAGCCACCGTCCAACAAGAAGCCACCCTGGGCAAGGGCGTCAACCCTGGTGAAAAGGGCGAATTTAACCTGTGGGCATTTGGCTCTGAGACGCTGGGCAAGCACGTCTGGAATTTCCAGGTCTTCACCGATTCAGGCACACCGCTTACCGGTGGATATGGGTATTTTACGTACACGTCCAAATAAGCCAACCATTTCACATAACCAATCATAACAAAAGAGAGGGGAAATCACCCCTCTCTTTTGTTATGATCCCTCTGTTTCTGCTCACGCATCTCATTCCGTGTAGTGGCTTCCGGCAGGAATCCTAACCGTGATCTATTAATTTCTGTTGCACACAGAGAATTATCCGACCAACCGCAGGCTTCCTGCCGGAAGCCACTACATAAGACGACACAACGCTATAAGCAGTGGACATTTGAGTAATCCATCTTCCTCACTTTTGAGTAGAATAAAAGAGAGCAACTTTTCTTCAAGCCGGGCGTATATCATTAAAGAACACCGTTTGAACCTTTTCGAGGAGTTTTCGCATGGATAACATCAATTTTCGCGACGCGCACCATCGCAGTCATGGGCCAGACCTCTTCTTCCCCATTGCCCTCATCACGGCGGGCATCATCTGGCTGCTGATCAATTCCGGTCAAATTCCGGCGGACAACCTGTATCGGCTGATCCCTTACTGGCCCATCCTGCTGATTGCTTCGGGGGTAGGGCTGATTTTGCGGCAAATCGGGTGGCTGCTAGAGGGGATGATGTGGCTGGGGTTGGCGGCGTTCACGTTATGGATCGTATATTCTCCTAACACACTGGCTCTTCCAGGGGCAAGCACAACCAACGCCGAGCTGCGCCACGAAACCTTCCACGCCCCGCTGAACAACGCCACCAGCGCAAAAATCAACCTGGATTTATCCAGCTCTCCGGCGCAAATTCAATCTACCAGCGATTCAAATGATCTGGTCACCGCTGATGTTCACTACTACAACTCGTTCCGCTTTGATGATCGTGGGCAGAATGGCAGCCGCGAGGTGACCCTCAGCGCGCAGCAGAACAATGGCATCAACCTGCCTGCTGTGTTTTTTGCGTCAAATGCACAAGACGCGCTGAATCGCAACCCCTGGCTAATCGGTCTCAACGCCAAAACACCACTTGACCTGACCATTGGGGCAAGCACCGGCAGCCTGGATGCCAACCTGAAGAGCGCTCAACTGCAAAAATTAAATGTTGATGCCTCGACTGGCAGCATTGACCTCACCCTGCCAGAAAATAGCCCCAGCTATGCCTTTACCCTTTCCGGCAGCACGGGCAGCATCCATTTAGCTGTGCCTTCTGGGGCAGTCTTCAACTTACAGGCGAATTTAAGCACCGGCAGTCTGACGGTTGACCTGCCCAAGGATGCTGGCGTACAAGTGACGTTAAAAGATAAGGGGACGGGCAGCCTGAACCTGAGCAGCAGCTTCAAGAAAACCAAAAATGATGTCTGGGAAAACGCGCTCTACGCTGCCAGCAAAGCTCCCATCACCCTGCAATTGGATATGAGTACCGGCAGCGTAGACATCCGCTAATAATTGTGGACGATCATCACAAATTCGCTCTTGCGCTGGGATAAACTCTTTTTCGCCTCGCTAACGCTGCCCCTGAAGATCATTTCGGTGGGCAGCGTTAAATCCATTGCCAGGGTCAGCAGCATTTCACCGCCATAGACGTTATCCAGGTCTTCTAACAAAGCAAACAGGCGATACGGTGCGTCCATCAGGATCACCGGGTAACGGGTGGCGCGCAGGTATTTCAACGCCTTGCGCCGGTCATCGCGGTCACGGGGGAGGAAGCCCGCATAAATAAAGCGATCCAGCTTCACATCCAGAACGGAAAGGGTCGCCATCAAGGAAGACGGTCCAGGAATAGGCACAACCACCGCCCCCAGCCCGTCCTGCACCAATCGCTGAATCAGCGTAGCGCCAGGATCAGCGAAGACAGGCGTGCCGCAATCCGAAATGAGCGCGAGGGATTGATTTTGGCGCAGGCGATCCACGATCATGCCTGCCTGATCGCTCTCGTTATGCTCATTCAGCAGCACCACCTCTTTTTCAATCCCCAGCTTTTTCAGGAGGGTTGTTCCCTCTCGATATTCTTCACAAATAACGGCATCCACTTCTTGCAAAACGTCCAACGCCCGCAGGGTAATATCGCGCGGGTTGCCAATTGGGGTAGCGACTATGTAAAGACGACCTTTTTCTATCATAATAGAGCCATTATAGAAGAAGATAAAAGCATCCGCAAGGGGCATAAATTTTCTGCTCCAATTTCAAAAAAGCGAGTACAATCAGGGCATTATTGGGAGAACACATGCAAAACACCTCTGTCGCCATTGCACTGAGCGCGCTTAGTTTTATGTTGTCGGTCATTTGGGGACCGCCCCTGCTGCGGGTGCTGATTCACTTTAAAGTGGGCAAGCTGATCCGCATTGAAGAACCCAAGAGTCACCTGATTAAAATGGGAACGCCCACCATGGGCGGTGTAATGATCGTCCTGCCGGTCGTGTTGCTGACGGTGCTGCTGAACGGCGCGGAGGTGATTGGTTTTCGGAATATTGCTCGCGCCGGACTGCTGCCGGTATTTGCGCTGGTGGCGTATGCCGTTCTGGGCGCAGTGGATGACTGGGAAGGCATCCGTGGACCACGCCGGGGGTTAGGGATGCGCGCCCGCACTAAGCTGATCCTGCAAACTATTCTGGCGGGCGGTATTGCCTTTTTCCTCTATTTCTATGCATGCCCGGCACACCTGTTTTGGTCGCCGACCCTCACCACCTTCAACCTTGGATTGTGGTATATCCCGATTGCCATGTTTATCATCGTGGGCATGTCGAACGCTGTGAATTTTACGGATGGGCTGGATGGGCTGGCAGGGTTGATTTCCGCAATGGGCTTCATTGCCTATGGCATCATCGCCTTGGTGCAGGATCAACCGCTGGTGGCGCAGTTCTGCTTTATCATGGTGGGCGCGTTGTTTGGCTTCCTGTGGTTCAATATGCACCCGGCTGCCCTCATCATGGGCGATTGCGGCGCGCTTGCCCTGGGCGCATGTTTGGGTTTGGTGGCGCTGCTCACTTCTCAATGGCTCATTCTGCCCCTCATCGCCATCATTCCGGTCAGCGAGGCTTTCAGCGTCACGTTGCAAATTGGCTACTTCAAGTTAACGCACGGCAAGCGGATTTTCCGCATGGCGCCCATGCACTATCACTTTGAACTAGGCGGCTGGAGCGAAACTCAGGTGGTGCAACGCTTCTGGCTCATCAGCCTGTTGTTTGTGCTGTTTGGCGTGGCAATTGCCATTATGTAAAGAAACATTCCTGCATTGATAATGGGCTTCGTCCATTATCAATGCAGGAATGATGACTGCTTTGTTGCGATTAATTACTCATAAATGCGGCAAGTAGGTACGAGCAGGAGGGGCAAATCGGTGAGGGCAGGGATGCGCGCCGCCACTGAGCCTGCCCAAAATGCGCCCATGCCACGCTTGCCATGCGTCCCCAGGACGATCATGCTGGCGTTTGCCTCGCGCGCGCCTGCCACAATCTGAGCGGGCGGGTCGCCGCGCCGCACGTCAAACGTGACGTTAACCTGCTTTTCCATCCAGGGTTTCGCCTGCTCGGTGAGCATATTCAGCGCGCTCTCGTTCTCAATCTCCAGCAAAGCAATGGTGGTGGCAGGCAAGAGCTTGCCAGCAGCCGCTTCACTGCCGCGCAGGGTATCCAGCTTTGGCACAACGGTCAACAAGCGCATTTCTACCCCGGCTTGGCGGGCAATCAAACCTGCCAGCCCCAATCCACAGCTATGATCTGGGTCATCATCCAGGGCAACGACAATGTTGGTAGGATGCGCAAAGAGAGCCTGCTGATCGTGCTGCGGCTGCACCAACAACACCGGCACCGAGCCAAAACCAATCACCCGCTGCGCGTTGCTGCCCATCATAAACTGGCGGATGCCGCTGCGCCCGTGGGTACACATCACCACCATATCCACAATCATTTCATCCACATGTAAGCCAATGCTGCGCGGCACATTGCGCACTTCTTCGGAGTGGACGTGCAATTCCGTCTTGATTGAGGGTGGGAAACGGGTTGCCACCTCTTGCAAGTACGCCAATGCCTCTTCGCGCGCTTTCAGATGATGTTCGCCATGCACATTTTCGGGCGCGTTATGCTCAATCACATGCAGCAGCGTCACTGTCGAGCCAAATAATCCGCTGACCCAAATTGCCGCCGGAAGGGCAGCCTCAGCCAGGGCAGAACCATCCAGGGGAACAAGGATATTGCGTATCATACTAAATGCCTCCGGCAAAGGTTTGGTAAATTAGATAAAAGTTTAAGCACACGATAATCCCCGCCGCCACCCATGCAGCGATATTGGTAAAGATATTGTTGGTCAGTTCACCCATCAATTTCTTATCACTGGTGAACATAATCAGGGGAATCACGGTAAAGGGTAGTCCAAAACTCAGCAATACCTGACTAATGACCAGGGTACGGGTGGGATCGAGACCAATCATAATAACAATCATCGAAGGCACCATCGTAATCAACCGCCGAATCCAGACTGGAATTTCGGTATGCAGAAAGCCCTGCATAATTACCTGACCCGCCATCGTACCAACGGACGCGGAGGATAAGCCGGATGCCAGCAAAGAGATGCCAAATACCCACGAAGAAGCCCGCCCCAGGAGCGGCTCCAACGTGTGATAGGCTTGCTCAATCGTCCCCACATCGTGATGCCCGCTCGAATTGAACGCCGAAGCCGCCATAATGAGCATGGCGCTGTTGACCAGAGACGCCATGCCCATGGCAATCAGCACGTCAATAATCTCATAGCCAAACAATTTCTTCTGCAAGCGCGGGTCCTTGACCACAATCCGCCCCTGGGTCAGCGCGGAGTGCAAAAAGATGGCATGCGGCATGACAGTTGCGCCCAAAATACCCGCTGCCAGCAAAATGCTCTCTGAGCCGGTAAACTGAGGCACCACCGCGTGAAACGCCACCTGCCCCCAATCGGGACGATCCAGGAAGGTTTCGACTACGTAACAGAGGGCAACCGCGCCCACAAATCCGCTGATGACCGCTTCTAAGGGGCGGAAGCCATAGCGTTCCAAGCCCAAAATGATGAAGGTGGCAATGCCGGTCATAATGCCTGCTAACCAGAGCGGCACGCCAAACAGCAAATTAAACCCCAGCGCAGCCCCCAAGAACTCCGCCAGGTCGGTAGCCATCGCCACCACTTCCATCAGCCCCCACATCAACCAGACAAACGTGCGCGGGAAGTGAGCGCGGCATTGCTCGGCAAGGTTTTTACCCGTCACAATACCCAGCTTTGCCGAAAGCGCCTGCAACAGCATAGCCATCACGTTGGACGCCAGAATCACCCACAACAAGGTATAACCGAAACTGGCTCCGGCGGAAATATTGGTGGCAAAATTACCAGGGTCTACGTAAGCCACGCTGGCAATAAACGCCGGACCTAAAAATGGCAGTAGGCGCGCCAGCCCATTCTTTTTGCTGGTGCCATCTAAGATTTGGGTAATATCCGCGTTGTTCTTTGAAGTCATTGTCCGCCCTAAACGTTAAATTTTTAACAATACCGATCGCTTAATCTTGATTCCCGCCTGGGTAGTGACGCGCCTGCCCCTTCTGAACGTTCCCGGCAACGTGGTCTTCCACATTCAGCGGATGAAAGCGGTTGATGATTGCTTCTGCATTGGGCGTTAACGCGTCAGAAGTGTGAACGGTCAGCAAAACACCGCCGCGAGCGACCGACTCCGCGTA
Organism: Anaerolineales bacterium; assembly: GCA_038206515.1. Lineage (GTDB taxonomy): Bacteria > Chloroflexota > Anaerolineae > Anaerolineales > Anaerolineaceae > DSYU01. Next base: position 34,798 of record JBBRAT010000005.1, read on the forward strand.
TAACCCGGCTTCCTCCTCCGGAACGCCATGATGGGTCAGCGTCCCCACCAAGCCGCCCGCCAACCCGCCGCCCAAGGTCACCGCAAACGGACCGGCAACGTTCACAAACCCCATGCCGGGGATCGCCAACACCGTCAGCCCCATCAGCAGACCGGCTAACCCGCCCAGTATTGCGCCTTCGCCCACCGCCTCAGCGGCATGGGTCAGCCCATCGGCATGCGGTCCTTCTTCACCCTGCTCGTGGAGATTTTTGGATAAGAGGCTCACATCCTTGCTCTCGAAGCCGCTCGCCAACAAATCATGCACTGCCAGACGCGCCTGATCTACATTTTCAAATAATCCCACCACTGTTTTTGCCATTCGTCTGCTCCATCTCCCCCATAACGCAAAATGCTTAATGGGATTGTAGCATAGATTTAAATCTCGCATTTGATGTAGAATCCAATAAACTCCTCTGATTCACTTGTAAGATTTTCAGACTTGTTGTATAACGCTACTAAGAATCTATCCAATATAAAGGGAAGCCACCTATGCTCGTCAAAGAATACATGCACCACCCTGTAATTACCGTCCACCCTGAGACGACCATGCCCGAAGCCTTAGACCTGATGCGCGCCCAGCATATTCGCCGCCTGCCGGTGGTGGATAACCGCGGTCATTTGGTGGGGATTATCGCGGAAAAAGACCTGCTGCGCGCCTCTCCTTCGGAAGCGACCACCCTGAGCGTGTGGGAAGCGCGCGAGTTAACCCGCAAGGTGACCGTGGAAAGCCTGATGACCCACGATGTGGTGACCATCAGCGATGACACACCATTAGAAGAAGCCGCCCGCATTATGGAAGATTCTGACATTTCCGGCTTGCCGGTAACGGTCGAAGGCAAGTTGGTGGGCATTATCACCGAAAGCGACCTGTTCAAAGCCTTCCTCGAAATGCTGGGCGGGCGTGAAGCCGGTGTACGCCTGACGATTCTCGTGCCGCGCGGACCGGGGCAGCTGGCGAAGGTCGCGCAGCAAATCGTCAATCTGGGCGGGGATATTATCGCCCTGGCAACCGCCGCTGGGGATAACTCGGAGACGGGGACGATTACCGTGAAGGTCTCTGGCGTTAGCAAAGAAGACCTGGTAAATGCGCTCACCCCAATGGTGCTGCGCATCACGGACGTGCGCGAAAAAGCGAGCTAGTCCATTCTTTTTCCTCTTTTCAGATGGGAAAGCTGCGAAAAATGAGCTTTCCCATCTGCTTTTAAGAATATTATCACTCCCGTTTTGCTGGTTTGCTCGTATAATAGAACGTAGCTGGGGATTGGTTTAGTGTTGGTTAAGGAGATGCGGAACATCTCCTTAACCAACACTAAACCAATCCCCAATAAACCATAATAAAGGATCATTTCCTATGCCCTTATATGAGTATGTATGCAAAGATTGCGGCAAGCATTTTGACGCGCTGCGCTCGATGAACGATGCGGATAAAACCATCTCCTGCCGGGGATGCCAGAGCAGCAATACCAGCCGCGCTTTATCGGTATTCTTTGCCCAAAGCGATGGTCGCTCGGTGGCGGGCAGTAGTGATGCCGGGTGTGGCAGCTGCGGTGGTGGAAGCTGCGCCTCCTGCGGGCATAATTAACCGCGGATGGATACCCTTTTCCAGGGTAAAACTGCGCTAATCACCGGCGGCTCCAGCGGCATTGGTTACGCCATTGCCGAGAAATGGACGCGCGCCGGGGCGAACGTAACCCTTTTAGCGCGCGATGAGGCGAAATTGCAAGCCGCCTGCGCCCGACTTCAGGGTATTGCTTCCGCTTCGCAGCGCGTTGATTTTCTTTCTCTGGATGTGGCGGATAACGCTGCCGTTATGCAGGCAATTCCCGCTTATGTAGCCAGTCATGGGGCGCCGGATTGGTTGATTAACTCGGCGGGCATTGCTCATCCGGGGCATGTGCAAGACCTGGATGTGGACATTTTCCGGCGTACGATGGAAATCAACTACCTCGGCACGGTACACGTCACCAAGGCGCTGCTGCCCGCGCTGATTGCCCGCCGTTCTGGGCATATTATCAACATTTCTTCGATTGCGGGCTTCCTCAGTGTTTACGGTTACGCCGCCTATTCCCCCAGCAAGTTCGCGGTGCGCGCCTTTTCGGACGTGCTGCGCTACGAGCTGCGCGAATACAATATCCGCATCTCGGTCGTCTTCCCGCCGGATACGCAAACCCCACAGTTGGATTATGAGAATCAATATAAGCCCGCCATCACCAAAATTTTGGATGAGAGCAACAAGGTGATAACCCCTGAAGCGGTGGCGGAAGCCGTATTTAAAGGCGCTGCGCGGGGGCAATATATTATCACCCCTGGCTTTGACAGCGCCTTCTATTATGCCCTGGTCAATACCTTAGGTGGATTGACCTACCGCGCGATGGACTGGATGATCGCTGCGGCGCGGCGCAAGATCAGCGCTGCCGAGCGTCACCGCCCCCAATAAGACAAACGCCACCCATACCAAATCCGCCAACAAAAGATGCACTAGCTGCATCCAGACCGGCGCGAGCAAGGCGACATTGAGAATCCCAGCAAAAATCTGCATGCCATACAGCGCAAACAGCGCAGCGGTTAACGTTTGCACGCGGTTATTTTCTGCACCGCGCCGCCGCGCCCACAACGTGACTGCAAACAAAAATACGCCTACCGCCACCGCAATCATCGGATGATAAATGCGGATGCGCGTCAGAAAATTAGCAGTCGGAGAGAAATCCTGCGCCATGCCTTCTGCCAGCGAGCCAGAAGGGAAGAGCGTATCCCCCAGCGCGGTGACAGCTCCGCTTGCGCCTAATGCCAGAATCGCCACGCCACCGGCAATCAGTAGCCCCCCCAGCCAGCCACGCACGCGCAGCGTTTCCGGCTCGCCTACGCTTGACCACCACGCCACTACCGCCAGCGTGCCAACCAGCAAAAAGGTGTTCACCAGATGCACCATCACCGAATAGACCCGCGCCAGCGAGTCATTCTGCGCCACCAGCTGGAATAGCACCAGTCCTGCCCCCACCAACGCCTCAGTGATCGTAAAGAAAAGGGTCATGCCTGCCATAAAGCGTATTTTTGAGCCTTTGGCATACACTCGCCATGCCCACACCACCAGGACGACCGCCAGAATCAACACCAAGCCGCTCATCAGGCGATGGGTAAATTCAATGTAGGTCTCAATCCGCTCTGGACGCGGGATCACCACACCATTACACAGGGGCCAGTGCGCGCCGCAGCCCGCCCCTGAACCGGTCGCGCGCACAAATGCGCCAAACACCACCACCAGCAGGTTATACGCCAGCATCCCCCAGGCAAATATCGAAAACCGTGATCTTGTCATAAACGTTCAAACCCCCGCAGTGAATTTCCCCTGGCATAAGTGTAGCATGCCTTCTTAAAAAATCCATTGAGGATGTCATAAAAAGACGCCCTATTTCGCTGGCAAAAAGCCATATTTTGCCATCACCGCCTGCCCATCCGGCGAGGTGAGCAGGGTGACAAAATCCGCTGCCAGAGCGGCATTTTTGCTATCCGCAATGGGCGCAACCGGGTAAGAGGCAATGGTATTGAGCGCATCAGGGATGGCGAGTTGGCTCACCTTGGCGGCGCTATCGGCGTTAAGGTCGGTGGTATAGACAATCCCCGCGTCTACCTCGCCCAACGTCACCTTGGCAACCACCGATTTGACGCTATCTTCATAAGAAATGACGTTTTTCAGAGTGTTGTCTCTGAAAGAGGGGTCGAAGGCAGCATTTTTAGCGGCTTTGTCCAAAAAATCCAAAGAATACTGACCCACCGGCACAGATTTATCCGCCAGGTCTAGCTTGACACCTGCTTTGGCAAGGTCCTTGAGTTCCTGGATGCCCGCCGGATTGCTCTTCGGGAAGATGACGGTCAGGCGATTTTTGGCAAAGATTTTCACGTCCGCCTGATTCACCCGCTTGGATTGAATGGCTGCGTCCATATATTTGGAGCTGGCGCTGGCAAACACATCCGCATCCGCGCCCTGATTCAGCTGCTGCGCCAGCTGCTGTGAACCGGCAAAGCTAAAGGTCACTTTCACCCCAGGGTGCTGTGATTCAAATACTTTGCCTAGCTCATTAAAGGATTCCGTCAGAGAAGAAGCCGCTAAAACCGTCAGGGTTTGAGCTTCCTTTGCAGGTTTCGATGGCGTAGAGGCTATCCCTTGTGCAGGCTGAGTCGTGCAGCCAGCAGCTACGAATAAGGCGATTAGCCATAAGCAAAATAGTGTTCTTTGGTGATTCATTTTCCTACCCAGTGGTAAAGATTAATATGTATACGGAAGTATTGTAGGTCAAATCATGCCGTTAAACAATCTGCATGGAGAAGAATTGCTGTTAAGAATCGGTTAAAGCCTCCTCACCCCGCCTTCAGGCGACTATGATATACTTTAAGCAGAAGAATTGCGCCCCGTAGGACTGCGTTTTTCATGAGTGCGCTCTTATTCGTTGATCTGTGACTCATACAAGGAGCTTCTATGAAGAAAGATTTTATTGCCATCGCTGATTATTCCTCCGCCGAAATCCAGGCAATGCTAGACCTGGCGCTGGACTTAAAGAAGGAACTTAAAGCAGGTGGCAATCGTCCGCTGTTGAAAAACAAAGTGCTGGGCATGATCTTCCAAAAGCCCAGCCTGCGCACACGCGTCAGCTTTGATATGGCAATGCGCCAGCTGGGTGGGGATGCGCTGTATCTTTCCCCCAACGAAGTGGGGTTGGGGCAGCGCGAAACGATTGCGGATGTGGCGCGCGTGCTTTCTGGCTACGTGAGCGCCATCATGGCGCGCGTCTTTGACCATCAGCACGTGATTGACCTGGCGCATTGGGCGGATGTTCCCGTGATTAACGGTCTCAGCGACTACAATCACCCCTGCCAGGCAATGGCGGATGCCTTAACCATTGAGGAAACGTTTGGCAAAACCAAAGGGATCAACGTCACTTATGTGGGGGATGGCAATAATGTGGCGGTTTCGCTCATGCACATTTGCGCTAAGCTCGGCTGGAACTTCACGATTGCCAGCCCGGAAGGCTATACCCTCAATCCGCGCACGGTAGAACTGGCGCAAATTTTTGCCAATGAGACCCACAGCACCATCCGCCTGCTGGAGGACCCGCACGTAGCAGTGCGCAATACCCAGGTGATCTATACCGACACGTGGACCAGCATGGGTCAGGAAGCCGAAGCCCGCAACCGCGAAAAGGTCTTCCCGCCCTATCAGGTGAATAACCAGCTGCTGGCGGAAGCGGACCGTGACGTAATTGTCATGCACTGCCTGCCTGCCCATCGTGGGCAAGAAATCACGGATGAAGTGGCGGATGGCTCACATTCTGCTCTTTTCCCGCAGGCGCATAACCGACTGCACGCTCAAAAAGCAGTCTTAGCCTATTTATTCGGTGTCTCTTAAAGCACGTTCCCAAAAGGATTGAAAATGAATAGCCAAGAATATATTGCCCTGGAAGAAAAATACGGCGCGCATAACTATCATCCCCTGGATGTGGTATTGGATCACGGTCAGGGCGTGTGGGTTTATGATGTAGATGGCAACCGTTACTTTGACTGCCTGAGCGCCTATTCCGCCCTCAACCAGGGACACGTTCACCCGCGCATTTTAGCCGCCATGATTGCCCAGGCGAATAAAATCACGCTCACCTCGCGCGCGTTCCGCAATGACCAGCTTGCCCTGCTGTATAAAAAGCTGCATGACATCACCGGATACGATATGTCGTTGTTGATGAACAGTGGCGCAGAAGCGGTGGAAACAGCGGTCAAACTGGCGCGCAAATGGGCGTATCATGTGAAGAAAGTCCCAAAATATCAGGCGGAAATCATCGTTGCCAGCGGCAATTTTCATGGGCGCACCACCACCATCATCTCTTTTTCCACCGAAGCCTCCTACCGCGATGATTTTGGACCGTTCACGCCCGGCTTTATCGCCGTCCCGTATGGGGATGCTGCCGCGTTAGAGAAAGCCATCACCCCGAACACCGCGGCCATCCTGCTCGAATCCATCCAGGGCGAGGGCGGCGTACTCATCCCCCCGGCTGGCTATCTGAAGCGCACCCGTGAATTGTGCAACCAGCACAACATTCTGTATATGGATGATGAAATTCAGACCGGGTTAGGGCGCACCGGCAAGCTCTTCGCCTGTGATTATGAGGACGTTCGCCCGGATGTTATAATTATCGGCAAGGCGTTGAGCGGCGGATTTTACCCCGTCTCGGCGGTTTTGGCGGATGAACCCATCCTGGGGCTGTTTGGTCCCGGCTCGCATGGCTCCACCTTTGGCGGCAGTCCGATGGCAGCCGCCGTCTCTATTGCTGCGCTGGATGTGATTGTGGACGAAAAGCTGGTGCAGCGATCCTATGAGATGGGCGAATATTTCATGGAGCAGTTGGCTGAAATCCCCAGCCCGCATGTGAAAGAGATTCGCGGGCGCGGGCTGCTGATTGGCGTGGAACTCAAGCCTGAAGCGGGCGGCGCGCGGCGGTTCTGCGAAGCCCTGGCGCATAAGGGCATTTTGTGCAAAGAAACCCACGAAAACGTCATCCGCTTTGCCCCACCGCTGATTGTGGAACGCGCCGACATTGACTGGGCGCTGCCGATTATCCGCACCGTGTTGAACCAACCCTAAACCGCATGAACTGGCAAACGCTCTATTCCTCGCGCCAAATGAGCGCGGAACAGGCTGTCCGCCTCATCCAGTCGGGTGACCGCATTTTCTTGACGGGCAACTGCTCGGTGCCGCGTCAACTATTGGCTGCCCTGGTGGAGTACGCGCCGCAATTGCACGGGGTAGAGATATGCCAGGCGTTGACCGTTGCTGGCTCAGAATACGTTGCCCCCGACCTGGAAGGTCATTTGCGCGTCAATTCGCTGTTTATCAGCAGCAACGTGCGCAAGGCAGTTCAGGAGGGGCGCGCGGATTTCACGCCCGTGCTGCTTTCGGAATTCCCCACCCTCTTTAGCCGAGGCATTTTGCCAGTGGACGTGGCGTTTGTGCATATTTCCGCGCCTGACCGGCACGGCTACTGCACCCTGGGCATCGAAGCCGGTCTGACTCGTTCAGCGGCGCGCTCGGCGAAGAGGGTTATCGCTGAAGTCAATCAGCAAATGCCGCGCACGCATGGCGATACACTGATCCATATCAGTCAGATTGACGCATTCGTTCCGGCGGATTACCCCCTGGCGGAGCTGGTGATGACCGAGGAAAGCACGCCCGTGATTGAGACGATTGCCTGTCTGATCGCCGAGCGCATCCCCGATGGCGCAACCCTGCAAACCGGCATTGGCGCGATCCCTGACGCGGTGTTGCGCTACCTGAAGGACAAGAAAGACCTGGCGGTGCATTCGGAACTGGTCTCAGATGGGGTGATTGACCTGGTGGAAGCGGGGGTCATCACGGGGGCGCGCAAAGCCATTCACCCTGGCAAAATCATCAGTGGATTTATGCTTGGCACGCGCAGGCTATACGAATGGGCGGACGATTTCCCGCTGATCGAGCTGCATCCCACGGAATACGTTAATAACCCGTTCACCATTGCCAAAAATACGCGCATGGTTGCTATGAACTCGGCCCTGGAAGTGGACCTCACCGGTCAGGTGGCGGCGGATAGCATCGGTCCTAAGTTTTACAGCGGGGTGGGTGGGCAAATGGACTTTATTTACGGCGCGTCCCTCTCCGAAGGCGGCTTGCCGATTATTGCCCTGCCCTCCACGTCCACCCTGCGGGATGGAATGACCGTCAGCCGGATTGTGCCGATGCTGAAGCAGGGTGCGGGTGTCACCACTACACGCAATCATGTGCATTATATCGTCACTGAATATGGCATGGTGGACTTATATGGCAAGACGGTGCGCCAGCGCACGCAATTGCTCATCTCCGTGGCGCACCCCTCTTTCCGCGATGAACTCACTTCTCAAGCAAAGGCGCTGCATTACTTATGATGAACCGCAAAGCAAAAATTGTCGCTACCATTGGCCCCGCCAGTGACAGCCGCGAAATGCTGTCCCGCATGATTGACGCAGGTATGAACGTTGCCCGTCTGAATTTTTCGCATGGCACACACGAAGAACACGCTGCCCGCATTCAACTCTTGCGCCAGCTGGCAAACGAACGCCATATCGCTCTGACCATCTTGCAGGACTTGCAGGGTCCCAAATTGCGCGTGGGAGATTTGCCGGATGGGGGCGTCCTGTTGGCAGTGGGTGATAGCATTGTGCTGACCTCCAAGATGGAAGTTGCCGAAGGGCAATCTGAGTTTAAGGGCATGAAGATCATCCCATTTGATGTGCCCGACCTGGAAAAGACCGTGGTGGCAGGCAACCGCATCCTGATGGATGACGGGCAGCTTGAAATTGAAGTGGTGAAAGTAGAGCCGAACTCGGTAGAGGCAAAGGTGGTGCTGGGCGGAGTCCTAAAATCGCACAAGGGCGTCAATTTGCCGCGCGCCAACCTGAACATCCCCGGCTTTACTGAAAAAGACCGCTCCGACCTGGCATTTGGCTTGCAAGCCGGAGTGGATATTGTGGCAATTTCGTTTGTGCGCAACGCTCAGGATGTGGAAACGGTGCGCCAGGCGATCCGCGAACTCGCCCCTGACCGCAAGGATACGCCCATCTGCGCGAAATTAGAGCTGCCCGAAGCCATTGATAACCTGCACGAGATTGTCCACGCAGCGGACGGGGTGATGGTGGCGCGCGGCGACCTGGGGATTGAAATGTCGCCCCAATCTGTGCCGAATATTCAAAAAGAGATCATCGAGCTTGCCAACCGGCATGCTCGCTTCGTCATCACCGCCACCCAAATGCTGGAATCGATGATAACGAACCCGCGCCCCACCCGCGCGGAAGCCTCTGATGTGGCAAACGCGATATTTGACGGCACAGATGCCGTCATGCTCTCTGGCGAGACGGCTTCCGGCAAATATCCAGTGGAAGCCGTTAGCATGATGGCATCCATCATTTGCGAAGCTGAAACGCACTATGACCGCTGGGGGCATTACAACGCCTTCCCTGACCAGGCAACCGTGCAGACGGACGCGCTTTCTATCACCCGCGCCGCCCGCGAACTGGCGCATGACCGGGATGTGGCAGCCATTGCCGTCTTCACCCTCAGCGGATTGACTGCCCTGTTCATGTCTAAAACCCGCCCGCGCGTGCCAATTCTGGCGTTCACCCCCGAAAAGCGCACTTATCAACGCATGGGGGTCTATTGGGGCGTTGAACCGTTCCTGGTGCCGTTTGCTTCCACCATTGAAACCATGCTGGCGCACGTGGAATCTTCGATGGTGGCATCCTCTGATCTGAAAGCAGGCGAGCAAATTGTGGTCATCACCGGCTTCCCCGTCGGGATGTCCACCTCGCCCAATTTTGCCCTGCTGTATACCATCGGCTCCGTTGAAGAGGACGAAATTAACCTGGCATGAGCTACACCAGCGTAATTGCCCCCCAAGACCTGCTCCCCCGCCTGACGGACCCCGCCTGGGTGGTGATAGACTGCCGCTTTGACCTGAAATCCCCTAATTGGGGTGCAGCTGCGTTCCTGGATGGGCATCTGCCAGGGGCGCAATATGCCCATCTCGATCACGACCTGGCGGGGCAGGTGCTTCCTGGAATAACGGGGCGTCACCCTCTGCCAAAGATTGACACGATGGCAGCACGCCTGGCAGCCTGGGGGATCGGCGATGAGACTCAGGTGGTGGTGTATGATACCGCTGGTGGGGCGTTTGCGGCTCGGCTGTGGTGGATGCTGCGCTGGCTGGGGCATCCGCAGGTTGCCGTTTTGGATGGCGGCTTGCAGCTTTGGCAGGCACTGGGCTATCCACTGGAAACCGGTCAGGAGCGACCTCGTCCAGCTGCGTTCTTTACCCCGCACGCGGATCGCTCGTCCTGGCTTTCTTCTGAACAAGTGGATGCGCTGCGCGCGGACCCGGCTTCCCGGCTGATAGACGCACGCGCCCCGGAGCGATACGCCGGCGCAGTCGAGCCGATTGACCCAGTTGCCGGGCATATCCCTGGCGCGTTGAATCGCTTTCACGGGATGAACCTGACGGCTGAAGGTCGCTTTAAATCGCCGGAATTGCTCCGATCCGAGTTCACCGCTCTCCTTGGTGATACACCACCCGATCAAATGGCGGCGTACTGCGGCTCAGGCGTCACCTCGTGCCATCACCTGTTAGCGATGGAGTACGCCGGGTTCGGCACTGTCCCGCTTGGTGGTGCAAAACTCTACGCAGGCTCGTGGAGCGAGTGGATCACTGACGGAAACCGCCCAATCGCAAAGTAATTTTGTCGTTTTCGGAACAGTTTTTCCATTAAGTGTTGATTTTCCGCAAAAACCCTCTATAATAAAACACAACATCGCAAAATAGTCTGGGAGATATGGATATTCATTTTTGTCGCTGCGCGGCAAAAGAAATATCCATACAAACTGTGTATTCCCCAGCAAGGCTGGATTTTATTGCAACCTCCTTTCGTGCTGCTTGAAAAAAAAGTAGAGCGCGCGTGAGGAATTTTATTAAAAATAGGCACCTTGATTAATCGCCGAGGAGAAACCATGACCACCATCCCACGCATCCAAACCAATGCCCCCGCAGACGCGCCCTACGGACCAGAAGGCGATGCCTGCGCCATTTATATGAGCGTCCGCAAGCAAGGGGAAAGCACCTTCGGCACGCTCAAACGATCTTTAGGGGCGTTGGCTCAGATGGGGCATCGCTCGGGGTTTGTCAACGGCGAAGGGGATGGCGCGGGCGTACAGACAGATATTCCGCGCCAGTTATGGGCGAAAAAGCTCAGTCAGGCGAATTTACGCTCCTCGCTTGCCACCCTGCCGGGCTTTTGGGTGGGGCATTTGTTTGTTGATAGCAGCCTCAACCTGCCGCGCCTGCTGGATGACATTAACCATCGCTTCAACGAAGCGGGCTTGAATCTGCTGATTGCCCAAATGGGACGCACCCGCCCGAATGCGCTTGGGTCAAATGCGCGTGTCAACCCGCCCACGTTCTGGCAGCTGGCGGGCTGCGCTGACCTGCCTGACCTGGAAAAACGCCTGCTCACCATCCAAATTGAGCTAGAGACGGCGTACCCCATCCATTTTGCATCCCTCAGCTCACACACCGTCATCTACAAACTGCGCGGCTCGGTGGAAGCCCTTTCGCGCTTTTACCCTGACCTGCAGGATCGCAATTTTGATACAGCCATGGTGCTTTGCCACGCGCGCTACTCCACCAACACCGTCTCCACCTTTGAGCGCGCGCAGCCCTTTGCCCTGATTGGACATAACGGCGAAATTAACACCATCACTCGCTTCTGCGAAGAGGCGGAATCCATCGGCACACACCTTCCCCGCAGTGGCTCCGATTCGCAAAATGTAGATCGCGCTATCCATACCCTGTGCGTGGATTACAGCATGGACTTGATCGAAGCGATGGAAATGATCTTCCCACCTGTGCCGCACGAAATCAGCCTGATGCCCGCCGAACAGCGTCCGCTGTACGCGCAAATCCGCCAGGCATTTGGACCCTTCGCGCAAGGACCGGCAGCGGTCATCGCGCGATATGGCAATATTGCGGTTGCCAGCGTGGACGCGCTGGGTTTGCGTCCGCTATGGTTTGTTGAAACAGAAAAAGAATACCTGTTTAGCTCCGAGCGTGGCGCGATTTTGTTTGATAACCGCATTGGCGAGACGCGCGCCTTAGCCCCAGGCGAAAAAATGGCTCTAACAATCACCCGCGGCGAAAAGGTCGCCGTGTTAGATCATCAGCAAATACGCCAACATGTGCTGACGCGCGCCTTCCAAAGAGAAGCGCCGCAGATGGCGCGCCAGTTTTGGGGCGGCGGATGGAATGAGGGGCAGGCAGTGGGACTGCCTTCTCGCTCGGTTGACCCTGAAAGCGGGCTGAACATTGTGCAGGTAGAATCCGCGCCACGTACGCATTTACGGCTTGCCACCTCTCCTGATGCGGCAGTATTGCCTACGCGCATCCCCTGGCAAGAAGTGGAGCGGCTTTCGCCCCTCAATTTGCGCGTGCTGGCGGCTTGCGGCTGGCAGCGTGAACACGTCAGCGACCTAGAAACGCTGCTTGAAGAAGGCAAGGGCGCAGTCGGCTCGTTGGGTTATGACGGTCCGCTGGCAGCCCTCAGCAAAGTGCGCGTAAACGTGGCGGATTACTGCAAAGAGACGGTGGCGGTCGTCACCAACCCGGCAATTGATCATCAGCGCGAAAGCGAGGTCTTCTCGACCAGCGCGTTGGTCGGCTGCCGCCCAAATGTGGGGCGCGCTCCGCACCCAGAGGATGTTTTGGTGGAATTGCAAACGCCTATCCTAACCGGCGGACACGCCAGCCTGAATGCCGAAGTTGCTCAAGAAGCTGCCCGTCAGGTAGGAACGTTGAGCATTGAGCAGCTGCTGGATGCTTTTGGCGGACGCGCGCAATGCCTGGCGTTAGGATTGCTGACAGGCGAAACGTCCGCCCAGGCGCTGCAACGCTTATCCGATGAAGCCTGCGCTGCCGTGCAAGCGGGAGCGCAATGCCTGGTATTGGATGATAGCCTGACCCTGGCGCAGCCGCTGGGCTGGTTAGACCCGCATCTTGCGGTCGCTACTGTGGATAGCGCATTGCGTCAACCACAAGCCAGCGGGGAACGCTTGCGCCGCCTGACGGGTTTGGTGGTACGCAGCGCGTCTGTGCGCGGATTGCATGACCTGGCGCTGCTCTTTAGCCTGGGCGCGGATGCCTGCAACCCGTATGCCCTCTTTGGGGTTGCGCTCAAGAGCGAAGAACAAACTACCCAGACGGAAGAGGAACAGAGCAAGGCGCTGGCTGGCTTACTGCATACCTTACAGGGTGAGCTGGAAAAAATCACCTCCACCATGGGCTGCCACGAACTGCGCGGTTATGGGCGCATTCACAGCAGCATTGGACTGTCGCCGGAGGTATCCGCCCGGCTGGGGCTTGCCAACTACTTTGGCTCTGACCAGGTAGGGCTGACGTTTGATGCGTTGGATCGTGAAGCTGCCCTGCGCGCGCAACTGTTGGGTAGTGATGAGCCTGTACCGCATCTGCCCCGCCCGGATCGCTTCTATCCGCGCTATTTCAAGAAAGTAACCGCCTTCGTCAAAGGTGAAATCAGCTATGACGAGATGCAAGCTGCCTTTGAATCCCTGGCTGCCGAGTCACCGGTGGCGCTGCGGCATATTGTAGGCGTGCGGACTCCCGAAAATGCCCCCGCTGTGCAGCCTGAACAGGTAGACCTGAGTGTTCACCGTTACAGCCTGCCGTTCGTCATCGGGGCAATGTCGTTTGGTTCGCAGGGCGAAACGTCCTATAAGGCGTATGCGCAGGCGGCAGCCGCATTGAATATCATGTGCGTCAACGGCGAGGGCGGCGAACTGCCCGAAATTATGGGCGTTTACCGCAAGAATCGCGGGCAGCAGGTGGCTTCGGGGCGCTTTGGCGTCAACGCTGAATTTCTCAACTCCGCCGCTGTGCTGGAAATTAAAGTCGGGCAAGGCGCGAAACCAGGCGAAGGCGGAATGCTCCCTGGCTATAAGATCATTCCCAAAGTCGCCCTGGCGCGCCATACCACCCCATACGTTACACTGGTATCGCCATCCAACAACCATGATTTATATTCCATCGAAGACCTGGCGCAGCTGATCGAAGAGCTGAAAAACGTCAACCCGGACGCGAAAATCTCGGTCAAATGCCCGGTCGTCCCCAATATCGGGGTGATTGCCGTAGGGATTGCCAAAGCCGGAGCGGATATTATCAACCTGTCTGGCTATGATGGCGGCACAGGCGCAGCGCGCAAACACGCCCTGCAATACGTGGGGCTGCCTGCTGAAATTGGCGTCATTCAAGCCCACCGCGCCCTGGTGGAAGCCGGCATCCGTGATCGGGTGGAAATCTGGTGCGATGGCGGCATGAAAACTGGCGCGGATGCCTTCAAGATGATCCTTTTGGGCGCAAACCGGGTGGGCTTTGCCACAATGGCAATGGTCGCCCTGGGCTGCACGATCTGCCGCGCCTGCAACGAAGGGAATTGTCACGTGGGCATTGCCACCCACATCACCAGCCTGGAAGAAGCCAAGTCTAAGGGATTGCGTGCTTTCACTGCGCTCGATTCTGATCGTGGCGTAGCGCAGATTAGCCGTCTGTTTGAGGGCATGGCTGCGGACTTGCGCCGTCTGACAGCTCTGGTGGGCGCGACTCGCTTGCAAGACCTGGTTGGGCGCGCGGATTTGCTCGAACAGGTGCGCCTTCAGGAGAAAATTGACCTGTCCGCCATGTTTGTGCATCTGCCGCTGCGTCCACGCCCCGCGCCGGAACCGGGGGTTGGGCATCTGCTTACCCGTCCGCGCAACAGCCTCACCCGCCTGATGAGCGAATTGATCCTGGATACCCTCAGCAGCGATGACCGCGAAGTGACCTATCAGGATGAGGTCATGGCATTTGACCGCGCGTTAGGCTCTCGTCTGGCAGGGGATTTAGCCCGCCGTCCGCACATCCGCGAACAGATTGACAGCCTGCACTTGCGCTTCGGTCCCTCCTCCATCGCTGGCAATGGCTTTGCCGCCTGGCTGACGGATCAGATGGATATATTGGTCGAGGGCGGCGCGCAAGATGGCGTTGCCAAGGGTGCATCCGGCGGCAGAGTGGCGGTGATGAAAGGCTTAAACCATGACGGCTACCGCATCGATGGCAGTGTGGGCAAGAGTTTCGCCTACGGCGCGCAGGGCGGCGTGTTGATTGTGCAAGGGGATGCGGATTCGCGGGCGTGCATTCGCCTTTCCGGCGCTTCGGTGATCCTGGGAGGCGAAATTTCCGCCCCGATGGATGACCGCAACGGCTCGATAGGAACGCGCGCCAACATCAAGGGCTTCGCCTGCGAATATATGACCGCCGGGCAGGTTGCTATCCTCGGCGACCCTGGTCCGTATGCCTTTGCGGGAATGACCGGAGGGGTGGTTTATCAACTGCTGACCCCTGCGATGGGCTTTGACCTGGCTGCCCTCCAACGCCGGATTGCCAAGGGCGCGCATATCGCCGTGCGTCACCTGGAATTGACCGATATGCCTGACGTGCGCCGCTTGCTTGGCTATTACGTGGAAGCCCTGGAGCAGACCCAGCAAAATGAAACTGCCCAGCACATTCGCCTGCTGACGACCGATTCCATTCTCCTCAGCCGCTTTGTAAAGATCATCCCAGAAGCATAGCATAAATATTCCCTATAATTTGGTTGCTGTGCAACCAAATTATAGGGAATAGAACGTTTTAATTTTTTCAATGACCAATAATCTCCAAATATTTAACCTGTAATTTACACCCATTTTGCCGTATTATTACTATAATAGGAATACTTTGAAGCTGTTAAGTTGTTTATTCTGGCTTCAATTTGGACGATTATAGGTATTATGGGTAGAACGAATCGCACGAAAGCGCAACTATGCGATGAGATTGAGAATCTTAAGCACGCCCTGACTCTGATGGAAGAGAATTCTCTTCAGGCAGGGTTACGGGATTATCCAGTCTCATCTTTTCATACGTTGTTTGAAAATTCAGAAATCGGGATTAATCTTACGCAGGCTGGGGTCATTCTTTATGCGAACCCGGCTTTTCGGCGTATGTTTAGGTACGATACGGTTGAAGGAGTGCAAGGACGGGATAACCTTGAATTTGTGACGCCGGAATGGCGTGAAATGGTGCGCAGCTACAACCATCTGCGCGTGACGGGGCAACCCGTTCCGGCTCAATATGAGGTCAACGCGCTGCGCAAAGATGGCAGCACTTTCCCTATGTTGGTTGCGAGCGCGCGGGTGGATTTGCCAGATGGGACTGCAAGCCTGGTGATTTTTACCGATATTACCGAGCGCAATCAGGTTCGCGCGAAAATTGCCCGCCAAAATAGTATGCTGCACCTGCTGAAAGAAGTCGCGCTTCTGGCAAATGAACTGGATGACCTCAACAGTGCGCTGCAAACCACCCTGGATCAGGTTTGTTTGCATACGGGGTGGGCTGTAGGACATGTTTATCTGTCTAACCCTACCGATTCTACCCTGCTGGAATCAGGCGGTTTGTGGTATATCCAAGGCGACTATCCACACCTTCCGCCGGACGTGCAAGTGCCTGCGGTTCGTAGCGGGGAGGGATTGGTGGGCAAAGCATACGCCACGCATCAGCCCACATGGGTGGTGGACGGGCAAGCCGAGCCTGACTGCTTATGCGCTCGCCTTAGTCCACTGGTAGAAGTGCGCGCGGGCATCGCTGCACCTATCCTGGTGGGCAAACGCGCGGTGGGCGTGCTGGAATTTTTCCATACGCAGCCTATTCAGCCAGAGGAAGACTTTATCGAGATCATGGTGCAAATTGGCACCCTGATTGGTCGGGTGGTGGAGCGGATTCAGTCCAAAGAGGCGCTGCTGAAGAGCGAACGCTGGTATCGCGCCATTATCGAACACGGACGCGAAGCACTGGTTTTGGTGGATGCGGCGGGTATCATCCATTATCAATCTCCGGCAGCGATAGGGATGCTTGGCTATACGAAAGAAGACCTGTTCGGAACATCTGCGTTTGCCTTACTCCACCCCAATGACCTGCCGGTCATTCGCGCGCTTTATAACGATTTGCTGAAAAACCCAGGGCAGACCCATACTTACGATGCGCGCATTCGCCACAAGGACGGCTCGTGGCACTGGCTTGAAAGCACCGCCACGAATTCTTTGCAAGACTCTGCGGTGCAATCCGTCATTATTAATTACACCGACGTCACCCAGCGCAAACGCCGTGAAGAAAAACTGCGCTTTGCCAGCACCCATGACGACCTGACCGGGCTGTATAACCGCGCATACCTGCATCAAAAGATGAATCACCCCAATAAAAATGACGACTACCCCATTATGGTGGTCGTGGTGGATTTGGATAACCTGAAAAATGCCAATGATACTAATGGACATTTGATGGGCGATCAGCTATTAGTGCGCACCGGGGAAGTGTTATCCTCTATTTTTCGTAAGGATGACATTATTGCCCGCATGGGTGGGGATGAATTTGCCGTATTCATTCCTCATGCTGAGAAATACGTCAAGGAAACTGTGATTATACGCATTTTTGAAGCCCTGGACGCGAACAACGCCATCCACCCCGGACTGACCCTGCGGTTGTCTGTGGGAATCAGCGTGGCGCAGGAAGAAAACATGCTGAAAAATGCGCTCCATGACGCAGATCGCCAAATGTACGAAATGAAACTC
This sequence comes from Anaerolineales bacterium, assembly GCA_038206515.1. Lineage (GTDB taxonomy): Bacteria > Chloroflexota > Anaerolineae > Anaerolineales > Anaerolineaceae > DSYU01. The sequence goes on from JBBRAT010000005.1 coordinate 52,087, forward strand.
ATCCATCGGTTGAATGTGGAAAATTGATCTCTATAAAAATATTACTGCCGCACATCCCCGGTACGCGTAGTGGCTTCCTGCCGGAAGCCCAGCAATGTCAGTTAATTTCCGTTATGCAGAGAGAATTACTCGACCAACCACAGGCTTCCTGCCGGAAGCCACTACACGGACTGGGTCACCACTGCGAATATGGGGATGTCTGAGCAGTAATTAGAAACACATAGATTTGAGGCTTTGCCTCAAATCTATGTGTTTCTATAGGGATTAATTTGTTTAGGTAGGAAGCAAACTGCGGCGCAGGGCTTCGCGCATCTTCAGGGCGCGGACTGCGCCTTCGGCGGTGCAGGTGAGCGGATTATCCACCAGGTACGCGGGAATGCCCAGTGCCTTGGTCAGGTATTTATCAATGCCACGCAGCAGCGCGCCGCCGCCACATAACGCCACCCCACGATCAATAATATCCGCGATCAACTCTGGCGGAGTTTTCTCCAGCACGCGCCGGGTGGTATTGACCACCTCAGCCAGCGGCTCTTGCAATGCGTCAACAATGTCATCGGTGGTGATATTGACCGGGCGTGGCAAGCCAGAAACCTGATCCTGCCCCTGCACTTCCATAGATTGCGGCTGTTCCTGTGGAACGGCTGCCCCAATGCGGATTTTCAGCTGTTCAGCAGTCGGTTGACCGATGATAATGCCAAATTTCTTACGCGCGTAAGCAGTAATGGCATCATCCCAAAATAAGCCGCCGGTGCGAGAGGTTTCCGCGCGGACAATATCATTCATTGCCAGCACCGCCGCCTGCACCGTTCCGCCCCCCAGGCTGAGAATCATATTCCCAGAAGGGGTATTGATTGGCAAATCAATGCCGAGCGCGGCTGCCAGCGGCTGCGGAATCATATATACTTCCCGAGAGCCAGACCCCAGCCCCGCTTCATGAACCGCGCGGCTTTCCACACTGGTCACGCCATACGGCACGGTCAACATCAATCGCGGGCGGAAGATCAGGGTTGGGCCAGCTACCTTGCGCACCAGAAATTTAAGCAAATTCTCGGTAATCTCGTAATAAGCGATTACCCCATGCGTCAGCGGGCGCAGCACCTCCAGGTTATCAGAGACACGCCCATACATATCGCGTGCCTGCGAACCCCATTCCACCATTTTCTGCTCTGAAACCACAATAGCAACCATGGTAGGCTCTTGCAGCAAAATCTGGTTACCTTCCGCGATGACCGTGTTCATAGTGCCGAGGTCAATGCCAATTTCACGGCTAAATCCAAAAGCGGGCATAGGGCTTATCGCCTTTTCTCGCGGTACTTCCGCACAGCGTCCGTTCGTAAGTTGGAGCGTTTGAGGGCAGCCTGAATTTCAAGGTAATCGTTGGCGTTCTTATCCACTTCAACCAGTCGCTTTTCAGCGCGATCCCTGGCTTCTTCGGCGCGTTGTTCGTTGATTTCCAGCACATTCTCAGCGGCATCCGCCAACACGGTCACCTGATCAGGCTGGACTTCCGCCACGCCGCCGGCAACCGTGAACATCTGCTCTTGCGCGCCCACGTGAATGGTAATGACGCCAAATTTTAAGGAAGTAATCAGCGGGACATGATGCGGCAGGATGCCCATCTCCCCCGCCGCGCCGGGCAACGTCACCCGATCTACGTCGCCGCTGAATACAACCCGATCTTGCGAAACAATATCACAGCGAATTGGCATAGGAATGCCTCATTTCTTCTCAGAATCCTTCATCTCTTTGGCGCGCGCAACGGCTTCATCAATCGTGCCAACCATGTAGAAGGCTTGCTCGGGCAGGTCATCATGCTTGCCATCCAAAATTTCGCGGAAGCCGCGCACCGTTTCACGTAGGGGAACGTAACGACCTTCGCGCCCGGTAAACTGCTGCGCCACTGACATCGGCTGCGAGAAGAAGCGCTCAATCTTGCGCGCGCGCGAAACGACCTGCTTATCATCTTCGTTCAACTCATCAAAGCCCAGAATGGCGATAATGTCTTGCAGGTCTTTATAACGCTGCAGCACACGCTGCACTTCGCGGGCGGTGTTATAGTGTTCTTCACCTACAATATTCGGGTCAAGAATACGGCTGGTAGAGGTTAACGGGTCCACCGCCGGATAGATGGATTTTTCAACAATCGCGCGATCCAGCGCAACGGTTGCATCCAAATGGGCGAAAGTTGCCACGGGGGCGGGGTCTGAATAATCATCAGCAGGCACATACACCGCCTGCATGGAGGTGATAGACCCCTTGCGAGTGGAGGTAATGCGCTCTTGCAGCTCGCCCATTTCAGTGGAAAGGGTAGGCTGATAGCCCACCGCCGAGGGCATACGTCCCAGCAGCGCGGAAACTTCGGACCCACTCATGGTGAAGCGGAAGATGTTATCAATGAAGAGCAGCACGTCACGACCCTGGTCACGGAAAAATTCCGCCATCGTCAAGCCGGTGAGGGCAACGCGCAAACGCACCCCCGGCGGCTCATTCATTTGACCGTAGACCATGACGGTATCTTTCATAACGCCCGATTCGATCATTTCGCGATAAAGCTGCGTGCCTTCGCGGGTGCGTTCGCCCACCCCGGCAAAGACCGAGTTGCCCTGATGCACGGTCGCAATCGAGCGGATCAATTCCATGATGATAATGGTCTTACCCGTGCCTGCGCCGCCAAAGATGCCGGTCTTGCCGCCCTTGGTGAACGGCGCGATCAGGTCAACGACTTTCAGACCGGTTTCAAAGACTTCTACGTGGGTGGACTGATCTTCAAACGAAGGCGCGGCGTTGTGGATGGAATAGCGGGTAGTTTCCTGCACAGGACCCTTGCCATCTACCGTTTCGCCGAGGACGTTAAAGATGCGTCCCAGGGTTGCTTCACCGACTGGCACTTTGATGGGCGCGTAAGTACGCCCGGCGGGCAATCCGCGCATCATCCCATCCGTTGGGCGCATGGAAATAGTGCGCACCCAGTTATTTTTCAACTGGCGTTCCACTTCCAACACCACCGTTTCGCCATCCACAGGCACTTCTAAGGCTTCATAAATTTCAGGAATATCATCAGCGGGAAACTCAACATCTACCACGCCGCCTTGAATTTGCACAACTTTACCGGTTAAGGATTTATCCATAGGGGTTCCTCTACTCTTCCGCCTGGGCGTTCGCGCCGCCCACAATATCTAACATTTCGCTGGTAATCAAGTTTTGGCGCAGCTTATTGTATTCCATTTGCAGCGCGGTAATCAGGTCGTGCGCATTTTCGGTTGCATTGCGCATGGCAACCATCCGCGCGGCATGTTCAGATGCCTGCGAGGAAAGAATCGCCTGGTAAATTTGGATCGCCGTAAAGCGCGGCACAATCTCATTCAACAATTCGCCCGAATCCGGCTCATAACTGAAGACGGCATTGCTTTGGTGATGCGTGACCATCTCGTCATGCACATTCGGGTCAGGGTTAAAGACAATGTGCAGGGGCAGCAGCTTGCGAATAATGGGGGTCTGCACCACCATATTATCAAAGCGAGTGTACGCCAGATAAACATGATCGTAAGAATAGTTTAAAAATGCCTCTGTCACCAGGTGACCAATGGCGGAAACGTCCTCATAATGCACAGCGTTCGGCAAAGGGGGGAACTCGGCATGAAGGATGCGTCTGCGGCGCTTGAGCAAATCCGCCCCTTTGCGCCCGACCGCCACGTAATCAGCGGCGGCGGGGTCAGGGAAACGAGCGAAGACGGCGCGCAAAATATTCATGTTATACGCGCCTGCCAGCCCACGATTGCCACTGACCATGACGACCAGAGTCTTGCCATTGCCCTCCGGGCGTTCCGCCAGCAAAGGATGCAAGTTCTCGTGACCGGGCTGGCGCGCCAGATGTACCAATAATTTCCAGGCGCGCTCCGCATAGGGCTGCGTTGCCTGGTTGGCGGCGACCGCCTTGCGCACGTAGCTGGCACTCACTGTTTCCAGCGCCTTGGTCACTTGCGAAAGGTTCTTAATGCTGCGTACCCGCAGCCGTAATTCTCTGGTAGAAGGCATAACCCTCCGCGATTATTTGAACGTTTGATCAAATGCCGTCAACGTCTCACGCAGTTTTGCGTCTGTTTCAGGCGAAATGAGCTTCTTTTCCAAAATATCGCGTCCAATTTCAGGGTACGAAACCGCCATAAAGCGCAGCAGCTCCCCCTTCCAAACGCGAATACGATCTACAGCCACTGCATCGGAAAAGCCTTGCGTGCCAGCAAACAGCAGGATAATCTCTTCGTCCAGCTGATAAGGCTGGTATTGCGGCTGTTTGAGGATTTCTTGCAAACGCTGACCGCGACTGAGCTGATCCTGCGTGGCTTTATCCAGGTCAGAGCCAAATTGCGCGAAGGCTGCCAGCGAGCGATAAGACGCCATATCCAGGCGGAGCTTGCCTGCCACCTGACGCATCGCCTTTGCCTGCGCATCCCCACCCACGCGCGAGACGGAAATGCCTACGTTAATGGCTGGGCGAATACCTGCATTAAACAGGTCTGATTCCAGGTAAATTTGCCCATCCGTGATGGAAATCACGTTGGTGGGAATATACGCAGAAACATCGCCGAGCAGGGTTTCAATAATCGGCAGCGCGGTTAGTGAACCGCCTGAGCCAATCACCTTGACGATTTTGAAATTCGCGGCATCCGGCATGGCTTTCAGGTCTGTATCCGCATTGTGTTTGGAAAGGGGCCCATTATAAACCTGACCATTCACTGCATCCGCTGCGGTGGCTTCTGCGTTGGCAAAGGCAGCTGGGACGATCACATATTGGACAGCCAGGCGAGCCGCGCGTTCCAGCAAGCGGGAATGCAGGTAGAACACGTCGCCAGGGTAGGCTTCACGTCCTGGCGGGCGGCGAATTAACAAGCTGACCTGGCGATATGCCCAGGCGTGCTTGGAAAGGTCATCATAGACCAGCAGCGCATCGCGTCCAGTTTCCATAAACTCTTCGCCGATGGCACAAGCAGCATAAGGGGCGATGTATTGCATCGCTGCGGGTTCATCCGCCGCCGCCATGACCACAATGGTATGCTCCATGGCGCCCGCCTGCTCCAAAATTGCCACATAACGCGCCACAGCCGATTTTTTCTGCCCAATGGCGACGTAAATGCAGATCAACCCCTTGCCCTTTTGGTTAATGATCGTATCTAAACCCAGGGCGGTCTTGCCGGTTTGACGGTCGCCGATAATGAGTTCGCGCTGCCCGCGCCCAACGGCGATCATCGAATCAATGGCGATAATGCCGGTCTGGACGGGGGTATTCACGTCCTGGCGCATAATGACGCCAGAGGCAACGCGCTCGATGGGACGATAGCCGGTATGGGCAATCGCGCCCTTGCCGTCAATCGGCTCACCCAGGGCGTTGACCACGCGACCAATCATGCCATCGCCCACAGGGACGGAAGCAATGCGCCCCGTGGTAGAGACCATCATGCCTTCTTTGACAGTCGCATAATCGCCCAGGATAATGACGCCCACCGCGTCCTGTTCCAGGTTAAAGGCAATGCCCATGACTCCATTGGCAAACTGCACCAATTCCTGAGCTTTTACTTTTGAAAGGCCCGAGACGCGCGCAATGCCATCCCCGGCTTCTTCCACAGTACCTACATCCCGCACATCTATTTCAGGCTGGTAAGAGTCAATGTGCTGCTGCAATTCTGCGGTCAAGCGATCCATCAAATCTGTCATGACACCTCCAAGTAGGAGCTGAATCTTTGAATAAACTCGCCCACCTTTGCTCACCTCAGAATAAGGAAAGGGAACAGAGAAGGGCTGTCTCGTTAAATAAGGTTTGGGAATAATGATACTAGAAAGACGAGTAATTGTAAAGTTTGCAGACAAACCGAAAGAAAATTGAACAAGTTTTCCGTAAAATAACCCTGGATATTATTGACGAATTCAGGTAATATACACTATAATATTGTGACACGTAATCGCTTCTGCCAACCAACTAATCACAATTTAATCTCTGTTCACTTTTTGGAAGGAACGCATGTCTAAAAAACACCGTGAACCGCGCCAGAGGACTGAAACCCTGTCATCGCTTTTACTCCCCATCTACCAGGGTAACCTGGAGGAAAATCTTGGAAGCCGCCTACGTGAATTACGCCGCCAGCAAGGTCTTTCCTTGCGCGCGCTCGCCGAAAAGAGCGACCTTTCCGCCAACACCCTCAGCCTCATCGAAAATGGCAAGACCTCACCATCGGTCTCCACCTTACAGCAGATTGCCCTGGCATTGAATATTCAGATTACCGACTTCTTCGAAGGTCGAGCCCTCCGTGAACCGGTTATCTATACGCAGAAAGCCACCCGCGCCAATACCCCTTTCGCGCATGGACTTATTGAAGAAATGGGACAAGGCGTGGAAAGCGGCGATATTCAGCCATTCCTGGTTACCTTCGAGCCTGAAACCTCCAACGGCGTGCAGCCTCTTACCCATGATGGCATGGAATTTATCTATTGCCTGAGCGGCAAAATCATTTATACCGTTGCCGGGCAGGAATATCCCATGGAACCTGGGGACAGCCTGGTATTCTCTTCGGCTTCACCGCATGGCTGGCAGAACCCTACCTCGGAACGCGCTCAATTCATCATCGTGCTTTCTTCGCTGGAAGATCACAAAACTCCTCCCACCCGCTCACCCCGCCACGTTCTTCCAGCCTTATAAACAAACAGCAGCATTTTCATAAAGGCAGGGTATTTTTTAGGGACAATCCCCTAAAAAATACCCTGCCTTGTTACTGCTTAAGCATCACAGTTCGCGTAGTGGCGCACTGCGTGCGCCTATCGTTGGATGAGCGTAATCGTGTTCCCCAGAACAATACCAGCCTAACCTAGGCGCACGCAGTGCGCCACTACGCGGACTGTGCGTCTGAGTTTCGCAATATCTCTAAAAAATAGTCTGCTCAATCCCCAACGATTTGCAAATTGCGCGGATTTCCTCCGGCAGCAATCCATCCGCCATCTGGTGATTTGCCAGGTCTAAATATTCATAGTGCGCGGCGGCTTCAACGTATTCGATGCGATCCGTAGCGCGCTTGATGGAAAGGTCTGAACGCGCCACCAAACCATGCTTTGACCAGATGGTGACGGTATGACTGCGCAAACTTTCCATGGTTGCCGCCATCAATTCCGGTGAGCCTGGCACCTGGAAGGGGGTGACGCCAACGCCTTCCGGCAGGTTGACGATCATTTCCGGCTCCCAGCGCAGCAGGTGACGGTTGAAGTAGGTCTGGTCACGGTATTGCTCAATATGGCTGAGGTAGGTGACGTAACGCGGTTGGGCGTGGACGACTGCATGGAAGACCAGTCCACCGCGCGAGACTTGATCCTGATGAAGGGCAAGGTGCGAGTTCATTTCACTGGTCAGGTGGGCAAACAGGCGGCGCGGCGAGGTATACAGCTGCCCGGTCTCGCCGTTATCATCAATGGTGAGAAAACCCAGGTTGGCGAGCGGGTCTTCGATCACTTCGCGCAGGCGGCGACCCGACCCGGTCAGGATGACCGAATGCCCGGCTAACGCAGGGACTTTCACCGGCAGGGTGATCGGTTCAACAATCGGGAAGGTGCGGCGCGGGTCCATCTCCCAGCCAACATACACGGATAAGTTTCCGGCAGCCCCTTCCGAGGCTTCAATCTCTGAAACACGTCTCCCGGCTTCGCCGATCGACTTCAAGAGTTCATCTAAATCAGGGTAAGGCGCTGTAAACGGCATCATTAATTCCTTTCACAAATCCAACGATAGGCTGTCTCCCAGTTTGCTGAGAGGGTGAATTGCGGCTCAAAGCGGCGCACATCAAAAGAACGCCGCACCACTTCCCGCGCATCTTGCACCGAGGCGATTTTATGCAGGGCAATGGCTTGCATCAACACATTTCCGGCGGCAGTCGCTTCCACAGGACCGGTGATGACCGCCCTTCCAGTGGCATCCGCCGTGAGCTGCGAAAGCAATTGATTCTGCGTACCGCCGCCCACGATATAAATTGTCCCCAGTCGGCGACCCAACAGGCGTTCCAGGCGTTCAAGCACCCAGCGATATTTCAGAGCCACCCCTTCCAGCGCACAGCGGACGACCTGACCGGGCGTTTCAGGGATGGGCTGCCCATGCTCTTGGCAGTAGGCGCGGATGCGGGCGGGCATATCACCGGGCTTGAGGAAGTCATTGGCATCCGGGTCTATGATCGAGCGCAACGGCTCGGCTTCCGCCGCCAGTCGGGTGAGTTCTTCATAAGAATAGGATTGCCCTGCGCGCGCCCAGGTGCGGCGGCATTCCTGCACGAGCCACAATCCCATAATATTCTTAGAGAGGCGGTACATCCCATCCACCCCGCCCTCATTGGTCAAGCCAAACTCCAGGCATTCTTTTGTCACCAGTGCCTGCTCCACCTCCGCGCCCATAATAGACCACGTGCCAGAGCTGATCCAGGCAAAATCATGTCCCTGGGCGGGGACGGCAGCCACCGCGGAGCCGGTATCATGGCAGGCAGGGGCGATCACCGGCACCGCGCCGCAGCCCAGTTCCGCGCCCACCTCGCTGCGAACTGCGCCCAGCACCGTGCCAGGCAGCACCACTTCGGGGAAGATGTGCGTAGGGATGCCCAGGCGTTCGAGCAGCGGCTTTGCCCATACTCGGCGGCGCGTATCGAAGCATTGGGTGGTGGTGGCGTTGGTGAACTCGCACACCTTGCGCCCCGTGAGCCAGTAATTGAGCAAATCCGGCATGGTGAGGAAGGTTTCGGCAATGTCAAGCTGCGGTGAAGAATGTACCACCATCGCCATCAGCTGATACAGGGTATTCAACTGCATAAACTGAATACCAGTTTGCGCGAAAATATCCGCCTTCGGCACGCGCTGGAAGGCAACTTCCATCATGCCATCCGTGCGCCCATCACGGTAATGAAACGGGTTGCCAATCAAATTACCCTGACGGTCGAGCAAACCAAAATCCACGCCCCAGGTATCCATCCCCACACCACTCAGACAGCCATTGGCGGCTTTCGTCCCCAATTCCAGTCCACGCCGGATTTCGCTCCACAAGCCCAGGGTATTCCAATGCAAGCCGTCCGGCAAGGAGACCGGCAAATTGGGAAAGCGATGCACCTCCGTCAGGCGCAACTGCCCGTCTTCCAGGCTGCCCAACATGGCGCGACCGCTCTCCGCGCCCAGGTCAAACGCCAAAAGCTGTAGCGGCGCGGCGTTCATGCGGTTATGCCCTGCCGGATCGCCTCGATCTTTGCCTCTACTGCGGCAACTTCGTCAGCGGTTAACGCGCCCACTTCGGCATCATAGGCAAACGTCTCGCCGCCCGCCAAGGAAAGCACATTACCCTTTGCCTTCTCCGCGGAAAATCCTTCCGGCTCGGCAGTGGCAGGCAGAATCATGCCCAAAGCGTCCTGATCGGGGGTACGGCAAATCCAGCGCACGCCCTTGCGCAGTTCAGCGGGCTTGTGCCGGACGTAATCCGCCTGCCCATCGGGTAAAATTTGCAAAGTATGCGCCCAACCATCTGCATCAGTGGCGTAATCAATGTAAAAGACCACTTCGGGGTCAAAGTTTAAGTCTGGCGAAAGGTGATGGTGCTGCGCCGGGTTTTGGGCTAAATCCTCCAGAAATTCACGGAAGCCAGGGGCGGGGTGAACGTGTGAAGGGATGCTGGTGCGCACGCGGACGTGGGCAGGGTCATACGCGGCAGAATACATCAATTCTGCCTGGTTAACCGGTCTGAAATTAATGTGCGCCAGGTACATCAGATCCATCGGGGTGCGCTTCAAGTTATGAACGCTCATGCCGATGTGGAAGGTGCTTTTACCGGCGGGCAGACGCAGGTGCGGCTCGGCAACGTAATGGGTGTTGAAGGCAACCGTATGGGTAAACTGCCCGCCGACTTCCAGATAAGGGTGACCCTGCTCGGTGCCAGCGATCAGCCAGGCGCGCTCATAGGGGGCGTTGGGCAGCTCGCCATGCAGTGGGTGATGATCCACCGCTTCCGGCACGCCCATGGCGGTCGCTCCGCAGTGGATCAGGAAGCCGCCATAATTTTCCAGGTAGGTTTGGGTGGGGTGGGGCTGATCAAACATGGATTTCATAGTCAGGTCGCGTCCATTCATGCGCGCTGACCAAATTTGCTGCCCTTGGAAGGGTAAAACAACAACCTCACCACGCTCATTTTGCAGCTTCAGCCCACATACCCCGCTGGGATAACGGAAGCTGACTGCGCGTAGTTCGTCCCATTCCAAAAGGACGGTTTCACGATCTAAAAACATGCTGGGAACCAGGGTAAATTTTGCTGCGTTCATGCCGATTTCCTTTCTGCCAAAATGACGCCAATCTTGCGCGATCTCACCTCAGCCACCATGTCCGCGGGGGCTGAAACGTCCGTCACCAGGGTATGGATTTGCTCGGTTTTGGCAAAGACTACCGCGCTCAACACGCCCCACTTGCTGCCATCCACCACCGCAATCAGGCGTTCCGCCAAACGAAGGAGTTCACGGCGGGCAGCCACTTCTAAGGGGGAAGCATCCATCAAACCATTTTCAGGGGTAAAGCCGCGCGCGCCCACAAACGCCTTGCTCAGGTGAACCCCGCGCAGTGCCTCGCCCCCGCCCACAAAGCCCACCAGCGAGAGGGTATCCGCGCGCGCCATGCCGCCGGGCATCAACACCGTTAGCCCAGGGGCATGCAGCAATTCTTGCGCCACCGCCAGCCCGTTGGTGACGACCACCAGATCATGGCGGTCTTTCAGGTGCGCAGCAATCGCCAGAGACGTGGTGGAAGCGTCCAAAAAGATCGCTTCTCCGTCCTCCACCAGGGCGGCAGCCGCCGCGCCAATCTGATCTTTCTCGGCGGGGTGCATCTGGCGGCGGGTATCAAAGGGCAGCTCGGCTTCGGTCACATTCAGGCGGATTGCTCCGCCATGCGTGCGCACCAGCAGCCCCTGCTGACTCAGCCGGACTAAATCCGCGCGGATGGTCGCCGCTGACAGTCCAAACTGGCTGCTCAACTCCTGAACCGACAGCCGTTCACGCTCCGCCAGCAAGCTGAGGATGCGGCGATGCCGTTCTTCTGGAAATAATACGGGAGGCATGCGATGATCCTATCACCAGAGAAAGAACGTGTCAAGAGGAAACGAAAACAAATGAAAGGAAATGAAAAATAGAATTCCTTCTCAATTGAACCTTGACAACCTTGATCACCCTTCCTATACTCGAATAAAGAAAGTTGCGCAGAGCGTGACTCACGTCAGGCTGGCTTTTCAATCTTCTTAAGGGGGAAACGAATAGGACAATGATCTATGACTCTGGACGCATCTCTGGAATTGAAGAAATTTGAAGGGGTAATTATCCAGCTGAAGTAGGATAATTCCCCATATTGCATATCCTATTAATTGGTTATTATACCCAAGGTAAACATTATACAACGAGGTATCGACATGGAAATCTGGCCTGGAAGACCTTATCCTTTAGGGCATTGGTAACAAGTTAAGCATTTAGGATAGGCGTCAAGGGTAGGGGCGGATGATTTTTACGTTTGAGGATGCCATAAAATTTGGCATTCTGAGCAAGAAAAGTAACCGGATCACTGGCGCGGCCCAGTTTTTTCTCTTGGGTGAAATGATACAGGCCCTTAAACACCATCTCCATCGAAATATCCTCAAAGGGACGGTTCAGTACGTCCGCAATTCGGTCAGTCAAATCCACCAAAACCATATAAAGAATCCAGGTTGCCCAAACTTGAACTTGAACCCCGTTGATCGAGCCGACCCAGAAATACGCCAATCCCAACTGGCGTTTGGCAACATTGAAAGCATCTTCAATCCGCCATCTTTGTTGGTACAGTTGCGCTACGTACGCGGCTGGAAGCTCCACGGGATCGAGAACATTGGTCAGATACCGATACCAGCGGCCCTTGTGCTCGACTTCCACCAGTCGCATGCGATGGCGGCAGCGCTTCTGTGGACTGCCCAACCAGACAATCTGGTCATGAAACTGAGCGCTGGTTTGCAAAACGCGCTCCACCTGGATAACCGCATTGGTTTTGCAGCGGGTCACGAAGAACATGAGTTGGTCGGTGAGGGTATCAAACCAGCCGTAGTTCACAAATCCCAGGTCGAACAACAACAATACCCCTTTCGGCAGTTGCGCCACCGCATTTTCCCAGAACGTCTGGTCATGGGCATGGCTGTCTTCTTCATACCAGACTGCTTCCGGCAGCATCGAAGCCGCATTCAACAAAGTCGCCATCCGGCCCGCCAGAACCGTTCCCTCGCCTTCGCGCAGCAAACCAACTTTCCGCAACAAAGCATCCAGGGTCGAACCGTCGAGGATCAGCACTTTGGGATACTTTTTCACGGCCCACTGCATCGCTTGCGACAACGGACGCGTTCTTTCCGCCCAGCGCTGCTGCATTTGCGGCAACAGGTCCAACAAAACTTTGCGGAACAGTTCCGGCGGAAAGCTGCGCAACCGCTCCGAGACCGCTTGTTGCGACACAATCGTTGGCTTGGCCCACAGAATCCCACGTTGGTTGAGTTCGCGGATCGCTTCGGTCACCGATCCCACATGCCGCCAGATCAGACTGAGCACAAATGCCATCATTACTGGCAGAGTCAAGATCCGTTGACGCAATCCCATCGCCTGGTAGGAGTCAATTTGAGAGTAGGTGATGGGCGAAACAATCTGTTCCAGCAATTGTTGGATCGCTTCGCTGGGTGGTTCATGCAACTCTTGTTTGCTGCGATCTCTTTGGATGGCGCGCGTATGGCGCACACTGCTATTTTTCTTGGGTTTGGGGTCTTCGCTCATCGGATAAGTTTATCCTATGGCCTGACCTTTTGCCCTTGACTTCCTGTTAAAGTGCTTAACTTGTTACCAATGACATAAGACGACAACTCGTTTAAAAAAGATTGAACTGCTTGCACAACCGCTTCAGTTTGGTCACGGTGGATAAAATGTCCGGCTTGTGGAATGTGAACTTCGCGCCCATTCTTCCACACTTTTGCAGCTTCCTGGACCGTTTCAGGGCGCACAATTGCCCCCATTTCAGGGTCAGCGGTGAGAAGCAGCAATGGGCAATGCACCGCACGGAGGTAATCCGTCCACCGCCGGCGTGGGGTGAGGATCATATTCACCAAGTGCGGGTGCGCATGTCGCCGCGCCTCTGCCCAACAGCGCATATCTTCCTCAGACCATAGTGGATGTTGACTGCGGATTTGCCCAAGCAGCGTTTCAAAGGTTTGGTGATTTTGTTCCACGATGTCACTTTTCCATTGGGCAGCCCGTTCTTCAATCAGCGCGCCATAAGACCGCCCGGGCCAAAGCGGATCTTCCAATATCACCCCCGCAACCTCTGATGGATAATCCGCCGCCAATGCCAGCGCCGTCTCTGCGCCCATCGCGTGACCGAACACCACCGCCTGCCTAATTTTCAGGCGATTCATCAAGCCATGTACATCCGCCGCGCGTTCTTCTGCGCTGTACCCGTCCTCTGGCGCATCCGAAGAACCATGCGCGCGCGCATCTGGCAGCAGCAGCGGGTAGTCTTTTCGGAAATATTCGGCAAGGCTCAGAAAACAGGCGGCGCTATCCGTCACCCCATGCAAAAAGAGAAGGGTAAGCTGCTCCTCTGACGTTTGGGTAGAGCGATAGTAATAGATGCCTGTTCCATTGACGACTTCTTTTCCCTCATTATATACGCTCATCCTGCCCTCCCATGAATCATTGTAATGGCAATCCATCAAAATGGGGCAGTTGTTCGCAGGACTCACTTGCTCATTGGGATAGAAAAATGGGGTGCTGGTCAGGTTGTAATGATGCTGCAACGCAACCAACACCCCATTCCGATACGAAAAACCAAATATTAAGTAGTCGGCTTTTTGACGGGGATATCCAGCTTGATAGTGCCGCCCTTTTCAAAGGTCAGCGTCACCTGCACCGTGTCGCCGTCATTCAGGTCTTTGGTTAAGCCCATGAACATCACGTGAAAGCTGCCTGATTTCAATTCCTGCTGCCCACTAGCGGGGATGACAATCGTATCCACGTTCACCATCTGCATTTTGCCATCTTTTTTCTCAGTACTCATCAAAACGACTTTGCCAGAAACAGCGGCTTCTGCTTTAATGAGTTTATCTTCTTGGGCTGTGGTATTTTTAATCACCATGAACGCAGCCGTATTGCCCCCATTCGCCGCTGCGCGAATCCAGGGGCTCTCCACCTGAACATTTGAGGCAATAGAACCGGTTTGGCTCGCACACCCCGCTAACGCCAATACGACAACCAAAAGCACGAAGGACAAAATCGCTTTTGTTTTCATCATTTCCCTCTCCTTTGTTCATTTGATGTATTCTTAACATAATCATAGCAAAATGTAGATCAAAAGGCAAAAGATTTCGTTACTGCTATCTGTTTTCCTACCTGCCTAAGCAATAACAAGGAACATTTACAATCACCATCATTAATGTGATCTTTAGGTAAATTTTAAGAAATTTCTTTCTTGCATTTTACGCAACATTTTGCGATAATTCAACCAGCCTGTTTATCAATAAAAGGATCAAGAGATTATGGAAGCCTTATGGATTGCATTTTTTACCGGCTTAACCACCGGCGGGTTAAGCTGCATGGCGGTGCAGGGTGGATTGATAACAGGGTCATTGGCGTATCAGGTGGAAAAAGACATTGCCCGCAACGGCAATTCTGCCAAGCCGCGCCTGGTGCTGCCCATCTTGCTGTTTCTCATTGCAAAATTAGTGGCTTATACCGCTTTGGGCTTCTTACTTGGGTTGCTAGGTTCTGCCTTTTCCCTCTCGCCCACCGCGAAAGGCATACTACAGATTGCCATTGCCATCTTCATGCTCGGCAACGCCCTGCGCCTGCTGAACGTGCATCCCATTTTCCGCTATTTCAGCTTTGAACCGCCATCATTTATCACGCGATACATTCGCCGCCGCTCCAAAAAATCCACTGGCGGAGATATGCTCACCCCGCTGACGCTGGGGGCAATGACCATCCTCATCCCCTGCGGCATCACCCAGGCGATGATGGCGGTTGCCATCAGCACCGGCAGCGCATTTTCAGGCGCGGCAACCATGTTTGCCTTCATCTTAGGCACCAGCCCAGTCTTTTTTGCGCTCACCTATCTGGCAACTCGATTGGGCTCACTAACTGAAAAATACTTCTTCCGCATTGTGGCTGTCGTCCTGCTCATTCTGGCATTTGTGGGCATTGACCAGGGCATGAATCTGCTCGGCTCCACCTGGACGCTGCGCAGCATTCCCATGTCCGCGATGGCAACGTTTAACGGCATTCTGCACCCTGGTCAGAGCGACAATCCCCCCCCAGCCACCAGCAGCCTGAAGAACGACCTTCAGCTAACCGTCAGCAACAATGGATACTTCCCTGAAAAATTGTACGCGCCAGCCAACCAACCCCTTAAACTGCATTTGGTGAGTAAGGATGTCACCTCATGCGCGTTGGATTTCACGATCCCCGTTTATAATGTGGATGTATTGCTGGAAGAGACCGGCGAAAAAGTGGTAGAGCTGCCGCCGCTCAAAGCAGGTAGTAAATTGCACTTTTCTTGCTCCATGGGTATGTACGTGGGTGATATTATCGCCGTATCAGGAGAATAAGCATGGTCAAAAAGACGTATCGCATCGCGGATATGCACTGCAGCAATTGTGTAATGATCCTGGAAGGGATTGAGGATGACCTGGACGGGATCAAGAAAATCAAGGCAAGCTATCATCAGCAAACCTTGACCGTTGAATTTGACGAAACCATCCTGTCAGAACAGACCCTTTTAGATGAAATTAAGAAAAAAAGATATACGCCCGAACCCATAGAAGCCTAATGCCGAATTAATTGCCAACAAACTGGCGCGCATATAAGTTTTGATACACGCCACCCTCTAAGAGTAGCTGGTGATGCGTGCCACGCTCCACAATCCGCCCACCCTCTACCACGCAGATCATATCCGCGTTGACGATGGTTGACAAACGATGCGCAATCACCACCGCGCTGCGCCCCTGCAACAGTCGCTCCAAGGCTTGCTGGATCAACCCCTCAGTGACGGTATCCACATTGGCGGTGGCTTCATCCAGAATGAGGATGCGCGGATCTGCCAGGACGGCGCGGGCAATGCACACCAGCTGCCGCTGCCCCACCGAAAGGTTCACCCCGCCCTCCAGAATGCGCGTCTCGTACTTCAACGGCAAATTCTCAATAAACTCGGCAGCGTTGGCGTCCTCTGCGGCGCGGCGCACATCCTCATCGGGGGCAGAGGGACGACCAAAGCGGATATTTTCAGCAATCGTCCCTGAGAATAAAAACGGGTCTTGCGGCACCAAGCCAAACTGACTGCGCAGCGATTCCTGGCTGACGGCGCGCACATCCACCCCATCCATGCGAACAACACCGCTGCTGGCATCATAGAATCGCGCGATCAGGTTGGCGATAGAGGTCTTGCCCGCGCCGGTCGATCCCACCAGCGCCAGGGTTGACCCGGCGGGCAAGGTAAAGGAAACCTCGTGCAGAACTTCCGGCGAATCAGGTCGGTAGCGGAAACAGACCTGGTCAAATTCAATATCGCCCACAATTTTCGGCATGATTTGGGCATGCGGATCATCCCGCACCTGAATGGGCGTATCCAGCAGGCGAATCACCTGCTCACCGCCCGCCATCGCGGATTGCATGGTGGTAAAGAGCTGCGAAAGCTCCTGGATGGGCTGGAAAAAACGGGTCACATAAGATAAAAACGCCACCAACAACCCCAGCGTCACCCCTGTGCCCACTGCTTGACCGCCAAACCACAACACAATGCCCGTTGCCACCATCGCTAATAAATCTACTGAAGGCAAAAAGATATACGAAAGCGAAACTGCGTCAATTTGCGCCTTGCGGTTCTCATCATTAATATTGCGAAATCGCTTTTGCGAAAAGCCTTCCTGAGCAAACGCCTGAATCACGCGCATCCCGGCAATATCTTCCGCTAGATCGCCCACCACCGCCGCCACGCTCTGCCGCGTTTGGCGGTAAGCCTCTTTGGCGCGGTGACTGAAAAACCATGTCGAAAATAGCATGAGCGGAATCACCACAAAGGTCAGCAAAGCCAGCCGCACGTTCATGCTCAACATCAATACCACCGTGCCAACCAGCACCAGCGCATCGCCCAGCAGGGTAATCACGCCTTGCGAAAGCAGGTTATTAATCTCTGCCACATCGTTAATCAACCTGGAGACGAGTACCCCCACAATTTGAGTATCATAAAAGCCCAACGATAGCGCCTGCAAATGTTGAAATAACGCCTCGCGCAGGTTCGCCAGCACGCGCTGACCAATCCAGGCAATCAAATATCGCTGCAAACCAGAGGCAACATACAGCCCCAGGAAAGCCGCCATAATCCAAAGCGAGGTGCGGGTCAATCCATCCAGGTCTTTGGATTGGATATATTGATCAATCGCCACGCGACCAATCAGATAAGGAGTGAGCAGGGTCAGCGCGGTAGTTACCATGGTCAAGAGCAGCGCCACAATCATCTGCCGCCAGTATGGCTTTAAATACGTTAATAATCGCCGGACGACATGCGGATTAAAGACTTTGCCTTCTTTTTGCGGACCGCCAAAGCCTTCTAATGCGCCTCGCGGCCCCATCCGCATTCCGGTTGTGCCAATATTAAAGGACATGCGAGAGGTCTCTCCAATCCTTGCGGGCAAATTGCCCAGAGATTAAGTTAAATTTCGCTGTTTTTCTAATCTTGATTCTATCACCAAACATCTGTGTAAAAGTGTAAGAACATCTTTTGCGGACGAAAAATCAAACTTAAGATACAATACCCATATCTCAGATAGGAGCTGCATCTCATGTCAGAACAACCAGCATATCTCAATTCCTCCCTCCCCATCCCCCAGCGCGTAGCGGATTTGCTTTCGCGCATGACCATTGATGAAAAAATTAGCCAGATGCGCAATGGCGCGGATGCGCTGCCCAATCACCCCGGACCGGATGGCAAGCCCATCCCTGCCTATGACTTTTGGAGTGAAGGCTTGCACGGCGTTGCCCGCAATGGGCGCGCCACCGTCTTCCCGCAAGCCATTGGCATGGCAGCCACCTGGAATCCGGCTCTCATCCGCCACGTGGCTGACGCCATCAGCGATGAAGGGCGTGCCAAATATCACGAAGCCCTGCGCCGCAAAGGGTCGACTGGCATGTACCAGGGGTTGTGCTTTTGGTCCCCCAACGTAAATATCTTCCGAGATCCACGCTGGGGACGCGGACAGGAGACGTGGGGCGAAGACCCGTACCTGACCGGCGTCATGGCTGCCGAGTTTGTACGCGGCATTCAGGGCGATGACCCGCATTATCTGAAGGCGGCTGCCTGCGCCAAGCATTATGCCGTCCATTCTGGACCTGAAAAAGAACGCCACACCTTTAACGCAATTGTCTCTAAAATTGACCTCTACAGCACCTATCTGCCTGCCTTTAAGAAGCTGGTGGAAGATGCCAAAGTGGAAATCGTCATGGGCGCGTATAACCGCACCCTGGGCGAAGCCTGCAACGCCTCTACTTTGCTGCTGGGCGAGATTTTGCGCGGGCAGTGGGGCTTTGAAGGTCACGTAGTATCTGACTGCGGCGCGCTGACCGACCTGCACCGCAATCACAAAGTTACCGCGGATGGAGCGGAAAGCGCGGCTCTGGCGTTGAAAAACGGCTGCGATATTGGCTGTGACTGTGTCTTTTACGATAACCTGAAGGAAGCCCTGGAGCGCGGTCTGGTGACTGAAGCCGATATTGACGTTGCGCTCTCCCGCACCCTGGGAACGCGCTTCAAATTAGGCATGTTTGATCCGGCTGACCAGGTGCCCTATGCTGCCATGCCTATGAGCGTGGTCAACAGCCCTGAACACCGCGAACTTGCATACCAGACAGCAGTGGAATCGATCGTGCTGCTAAAGAATGACCATCAGATTCTGCCCATCCGCTCGGATGTAAAGAGCATTTGCGTGGTGGGTCCTGTGGCGGGGGATACTAATATTCTGTTGGGCAACTACTTTGGTCTCAGTGATACCCTGACGACCCTCATTGAGGGCATTGTGGGCAGCGCACCCGAGGGCGTGAAGATCGAATACCGCACCGGCGCGATGCTCTCTCAACCCATCCCCAACCCGGTGGATTGGTCTATCTATGAAGCCGCCGCCTCTGACGTGACCATCGCCTGCATGGGCATCAGCCCGCTGATGGAAGGCGAAGAAGGCGATGCCATCCTCACCACCGAAAATGGCGACCGTGCTGAAATTGGTCTGCCGCAGGTGCAAGTGGATTACATCAAGCGTCTGGTGGTGCAAGGCGCAAAGGTAGTGCTGGTGCTTTCCGGCGGCTCGCCCATCACCCTGGGCGAAATTGCCGATATGGTCGAGGCAGTTGTCTTTATCTGGTATCCGGGGCAAGAAGGTGGCAGAGCGGTGGCGGACGTACTGTTTGGCAAGGCTGCCCCCTCTGGCAAACTGCCGCTCACCTTCCCTAAATCGCTGGATCAGCTTCCCCCGTTTGAAGACTACAACATGATCGGGCATACGCACCGGTACGCCGAATGGGAGCCACTCTTTCCCTTCGGCTTTGGTCTAAGCTACACGCAGTTTACCCTTGACAACCTTTCGCTGGCGCAAAAAACGTTGAGCGCAGGCGCGGAACTCACCTTCACAGTAGAAGTCCGCAATCAGGGGCAGGTAGCTGGCGATGAAGTGGTGCAGGTTTACCTGACGGATATTGAAGCCAGCTTCCCGGTGCCGCTGCATAATCTGGTTGCCTTCCGCAAAGTAGCTTTAGCCGCTGGCGAATCACGCACACTGTCGTTCTCGTTGCCTGCAGAAAGCATGATGCTGTTTGATTACGAAGGCAAGCAGCGTCTGGAAGCGGGTGAATTTCGCCTGACGGTCGCTGACTGCGCCCCTGGTGCGCGCGGGCAAGCCCTCGGCGCGGTTGAGCCGGTCAGCGATACCTTCTGGGTGAAGTAAAAAAATGATGCTCTCTACATGGGTTGCATAGCAACCCATGTAAAGAGCATCATTAGGACGAATAAATGATGATTATCCGCGCAAGCCGCGCAGGCGCAAGCTGTTGGTGACGACAAAAACGCTGCTAAACGCCATTGCTCCGGCTGCCAGCATGGGATTTAAGAAACCAAGCGCTGCAGCGGGGATGAGTATGACGTTATAGACGAACGCCCAGAACAAATTCTGCTTAATGGTGCGCAATGTGCGCCTGGAAAGCAGCACCGCGCGCGCTACGCTGCGCAAATCACCACTCATCAGCACCACCGGCGCGGAAGCCATCGCCACATCCGTACCGCTGCCAATGGCTATGCCCACATCCGCCTGCGCCAGGGCAGGCGCGTCATTGATGCCATCCCCCACCATAGCGACTACCGCGCCTTCGCCTTGCAGCTTCTTGACCTCGGCGGCTTTATCCCCTGGCAGCACCTCAGCCAACACGCGATCAATGCCCACCTGGGCAGCAATCGCCTGCGCGGTTTGGCGGTTATCGCCGGTCATCATGGCAACCTGCAAACCCATCTTGCGCAAGCTCTGAATTGCTTCGATGGAGCCTTCTTTAAGGGTATCCGCTTCGGCGATCAATCCGGCAATTTGATTGTCTACACGCACCAGAATGACCGTCTTTGCCTCGGCTTGAAGTTTGTCGGCGGCAGCACGGATTTCCGTTGAAACTTCATCAGTGGCTACGCGCAAACTACCCACCCATACTTGCTTTCCTTCTACTTCCGCGCTCACGCCTTGACCCACCTGCGCCTCAAAGCCTTGCGGTTCAGCCAATTTCAGGTCGCGGCGGGTGGCTTCCGCCACGATTGCCTCGCCCAGGGGATGTTCAGACCCCTTCTCAACGGCTGCTGCCAGGCGCAGCAAATCTTCTTCACTGCCAGCAAAACCAGAAGCTATTACAATATTCGTCACGGCAGGCGCACCACGGGTGATCGTGCCGGTTTTATCGAATACCACCACGCCAATCCGCCCGGCGCGTTCCAACGATTCCGATGACTTAAACAGCACGCCCCATTCCGCGCCTTTGCCACTGCCTACCATCACCGCCGTAGGGGTTGCCAGCCCCATCGCGCAGGGGCAGGCGATCACCAACACAGCTACCATGTTAATCAGCGCACGGGTGAACTGCGTAACGTCCCCGTTGGCGTTGACCGGCACCAGGAAGAACCAGACCACAAAGGTCAACGCCGCCAGCCCCATCACCACCGGCACAAAGATCGCCGAAATTTGATCCGTCAGGTGCTGAATAGGCGCTTTCGAGCCTTGCGCATCTTCCACTAAGCGGATAATCTGTGCCAGGGCGGTTTCTTTGCCAACTTTGGTCGCTTCCATCCGAATCATGCCCAGCTTATTGAGCGTTGCACCGATCACCGGATCGCCGGGTCCTTTGGAGACGGGCAATGATTCGCCGGTTAGCATGGATTCATCCACCGAAGAGCGACCTTCCAGCACCACGCCATCCACGGGGATTTTCTCGCCCGGTCGCACGCGGATGCGGTCGCCCACCAGCACTTCATCAATCGCAATTTCCATTTCCTGACCGTCGCGTTCTACGCGGGCAGTCTTTGCGCGCAAGCCCATCATCTTCTTAATGGCTTCACTGGCGCGCCCACGTGCGCGGGCTTCCAGATATTTTCCAAGTTTAATGAGGGTGATAATGACCGCAGCCGTCTCGAAATACGGCATCCCGGGCAGTTTGCCCAGCATAATCACCACAGAATAAATGTACGCCACGGAAGAACCCAAGGCGACCAACACATCCATATTGGCAGCGCCATTGCGGATGGCTTTGAATGCGCCAATGTAATATTGCCAACCTACGTAAAACTGCACAGGCGTTGCCAGAATGAACAAAACAATCGGATACGCCTGACTCATAGTAAAGTCCAAAGGCAACAGGTCGCGCCCCATGGAAAGCAAAAATAGCGGAATGGTAAAGATCAAGCCAATGATCAACAGCCGCTTTTGCTCGCTAATTTCATGCAGATGCGCAGTCGCTTCAGCGTCTTCCGACTGCCCTTCCGCTTCCACCACCTCAAAGCCCGCCGAGCGCACCACGCGGCGCAAATCCGCCTGACTGAGCAAAGTGGGGACGTATTCCACGCGGGCACGTTCAGAAGCATAATTCACCGTTGCGCTTAACACGCCCTCTTGCGCGTTCAAAGCCTTCTCCAGGCGGCGGGCATCGTTATCATCAGAGAGGCGGCGCAGGGCAAAATCAGCCTCGCCTTTTGCCACGCCATACCCTGCGCGCTGCACGCGACCGATTATCGCATCTAAGCCGGTGAGAGATGGGTCAAATTCCACCGTTGCGCGCTCGGAGGATAAATTCACCACTGCGCTTTGCACGCCGTCCACCTTCTTGAGGCTGCGTTCCACAGTTGCCACGCAGTTGGCGCAGGTCATGCCGGTAATGGGTAAAGTGAGTTGTTTTGATTCAGTCATAATGCTCCTTTTTGCGATTACTTTGGGGATGAAATGAGATGGAATAGGAACAATGCGCCCATCCATCTCACTTCAAAACTTCTCTACTTGGCTGGCGGGTAATTAATTTCTTCCAACAACGCCACAATTTTATCTTCCGTGGCGGGTTCATCAAACACAATCACCGTCTTCTTGTTGGTGGCATCCGCTTTGACAGACTGCACGCCTTTCAATTCGCCCACTTCGGTTTGAATGGTATGCACGCAATGATCACAATTGATATTGGGAATCTGGTACGTTACGGTTTTCATCATTTCATCTCCTATAGGTTAGAGTTTGCTTCTGGCTGCGAACACATCCAGAAGCTCTTTTAAGACACGCTCACGCTCATTTTGATCTTCGCCACGCACTGCGGTAATCAAACACGAGTTGAGATGGCCTTCCAATATTTGGGCGTTGACCTTATCCAGCGCAGCCTGTACCGCCTGCACCTGACGGATAATATCAATGCAATACGCGCCTTCATCCACCATGCGCTGCACCCCGCGCAAATGCCCCTCCGCGCTCTTCAATCGTCTGACGACATCTACTCGATGCGAAGTATCTTCTTCCATACCGTCTCCTACCCCCCCCAGGGGGGAGGGGTATATATAATATACATCAATTCGATCAATCTTGTCAAGAGGGAATTGCGACGTCAAACGGGCGATCAGCGCGCGGCTCTCGACTATAATACCCATTAAAGGAGTACCCCATGAATGATTATTCTCATCCCTATAATGTAGCTGCCTATATCTGGCCCGCCTACACCGGTGACGAGCCCCGCACGCGCATGTTTTGGCCCGAGGGCAACGGCGAATGGGAAACGGTGCGCAAAGCAGACGCAAAGTTCGCCGGACATACCTGGCCCCGCCGACCGCTTTGGGGCTATTGCAACGAGGCGGACCCGCGCGTGATGGAAATGCAGATTGACGCAGCTGCCGATCATGGGGTAAATGTTTTCATCTATGATTGGTATTGGTATGACCGCCGTCCATTCCTGGAGCAATGCCTGAATAACGGCTTCCTTAAGGCGCGCAATAACCAGCGCATGAAATTCTACCTGATGTGGGCAAATCATGATGTCACCCCCGGCTGGGATATTCGCCTCTCGCACACGGAGGATAACATCATCTGGCAGGGTGCGGTTGACCGTCCCGAGTTTGAAAAAATTGCCCACCGCCTGATCGAGAAATACTTCACCCATCCTTGCTACTACACCATTGACGACAAGCCCGTTTTTCAAATTTACGACCTCAATAAGTTGGTGAACGGCTTGGGCGGTGTAGAACAGACCGCGGAGGCTTTTGCCTGGTTTCGGCAGCAGGCAGTCCGCGCTGGACTGAAGGGGCTGCACCTGCAACTCACCAGCTGGGGCGCGAATAACCTTAATCTCAGCGGGGTGGATGGTGGGATCACCGCCGCCCCCAGTGACATTGTCAACCGCATCGGCTTTGACAGTCAGACCCATTATCAGTTTGTTCACTTCACCAATATTGATCGAGGTTACACGGAAATCCTCCCAGACGTGCTCAAAGAATGGGAATTGATGGAGCGCACTTACGATATTCTCTATTTTCCGCACGTATCCGTTGGCTGGGATAATAACCCGCGTTTCAAACCGTTCCGCGCGGGCATCGTCAAGAATAACACCCCTGAAAACGTGCGGAAAGCGTTTGAACTAGCGAAAGCCTATGTTGACCGCCACCCCAAGCAACCCCCATTGATCACCGTCAACAGCTGGAATGAGTGGACGGAAACCAGTTACCTCCAGCCGGATGACCGCTACGGCTATGGCTATCTGGAAGCGGTGAGACAGGTTTTCAAGAAGGGGTAGTTGTTTCCGGCTGGGCTTATGGTTACAATACAAGCATGAAAAACCCACCTGGACGGCGCAGTTTCGGATACCTGATCGTCTTAATCCTGCTTTGCCTGGGGTATGCCGCTGTGCTGCACTTTCACTTTCTGTTGACCGGTATTCATCAAATGGACGGCATTATCGGAGTATTGCTTGGATTGTATTCAGCGGCGCAACCGGCAGCCAATATTCTTGACCTGGTGCTATTCGGGCAATACGACTCGGTGCGCGCATCTTTCCGCAAAGTAGGCGCGCCCTATTGGGGACTAAACCTGTTCGTGCTCTTCGCAGGCTGGGTGGTGATTTCAATCAGCATGCTGCGCTATTCGGCGCTTACATAATAAAGGGACTCCTGGAATGAGCGTGGTCATCGTTGAAAGGGGCAATCTTCCCTTTCAACGATGACCACGCTCATTCCAGGTCAACCATAAAAGATGGAAGAGCGTCTCCCTACTGGTATAAGTAGCAGGCTACTTCGTGATCCTCACCCACTTTGATGAGCGGCGGCATGGATTGCATGCAAATATCCATGTGCTTCGGGCAGCGCGGATAGAACCGGCAGCCCACCCGGTTAGACATACGCATCACTTCTTCCGAAGGCAGCTTGATGTTCATATCCCACTTAATTTTCGGGTTCGGCACTGGGATCGAATCAATTAATTCCTGCACGTAAGGATGGCGCGGATCTTCAATGATCTTGGCGGTATTCCCCCGCTCCACAGTCGTCCCCTGGAAAAGCACGTACATCACATCGCTAATTTGATACGCAGTGGAAAGGTCGTGGGTGATATACAGGAACGAGATATTTTGCTTATCGCGCAGACGCAGCATAATATCCAAAATCATCGCGCGCAACGAAGCATCCACCGCCGAGACAGGTTCATCTGCTACGATCAACTTCGGGTGCAGCATATACGCGCGAGCGACCATCACCCGCTGACGCTGACCGCCCGAAAGCTGGTGCGGGTATTTCTCCAAAATTTCTCCGCCGCGCAAACCAACCACATTTAACGCTTCTTCAATCAGTTCTTGCGTCTCTTGCTTTTCATGTGCCAGGTTGAAGTGGCGGGTAATCATTTCAAAGATGTGCGAGATGCGGAAAAACGGATTATAGACCTCGTAAGGGTCTTGGAAAATCGCTTGTACCTCACGGCGGTAAGCGTTACGCTGATCGTGGGTCATCTGGGTCAGATCCGTGCCTTTAAAGGCAATTTTGCCATCCGAGCAGGGCATAAAACCGAGGATCATGTTCGCCAGGGTGGTCTTACCGCTACCGCTTTCCCCTGCAATGGTGATGATCTTCGCCTGTGATTCATGCACATCCAGCGAAAAATGATCCAAAGCAACAATTTGCTTGGAAGAGCTGAGTACCCCGCCGCCAAAGACCTTAGTCGCATTTTGAATGGAAAGAATAGGTTCGTCCATAACGGTTCTCGTTTCTACTGAGGGCGATAAAGGATACAGGCAACCGTATGCTCTGGCGATACCTGGATCATGTCAGGTTGAGCTTCCAGGCAGCGCGCTTCAACGTGCGGGCAGCGGAATTGGAAGCAGCAGCCCTTGGGTGGGTTGCGTAAATCGTGGGTTAGCCCTTCGGTGACGCGCAGTGGTTTGCGCTCGCGGATAGAAGGGATGGAATCAATTAACAGCTGGGTATAGGGATGACGCGGCTGCGCGAAGATTTCGTCCACCGGTCCAATTTCCACCATATTACCCGCGTACATCACCGCCACGCGATCTACCATTTGCGCCTGAAGACCCATGTCGTGACCAATCATAATCATGGAGACGCCCAAACGCTTCTTCACATCCAGCAAGGTCTGCGCCACCACGCGCTGCACCACCACGTCCAGCGCACTGGTGGGTTCATCAGCAATAATCATGCTGGGGCTTAATTCCACCGCCATTGCAATACAAACGCGCTGTTTCATGCCGCCGCTAAGTTCATGCGGGTACATATTATAGACGCGCTCTGGCAAACCGACATCGTTGAGCAACTGTAACACGCGCTGCTTGAGCGCCGCCCCCCCAATCCGCTCATGAGCGATGATCGCATCTCCCATTTGTTCGCGGATGCGCAGAACCGGGTTCAGCGAATTCATTGCTCCTTGCGGAATCAGCGCGAGTTCGTTCCAACGCACTTTGCGCAGTTCATGCTCTGGCAGGTTAATAATATTGCGCCCATTGATGCGCACCTCCCCTTGCACAATCTTGCCGGGGGCTTGCACCATTTGCAAAATCGCCATAGCCACAGTGGTCTTGCCGCAACCCGATTCGCCCACCACGCCCACAATTTCGCCATGTTTGACCGATAAGTTAATGGCATTGGCAGCTTTCACCGCGCCGCGCGGGGTAAAGTAATGAACATGCAGATCAATTACATCCAGAACGTTATTATTTTGCGGCATTGAACCCTCTTAATCTCGGGTTAGCGATTTCATCCAGCCCAATGGTCATCAGGAAAAAGCCGGTAAAGATAATCACCAGGGCGATGATCGGCGGCAGCCACCACCAAACCATCCCACGCACCAGGGCAGAGCTGGTCATCGCATAGTTAATAATCATCCCCAGCGAAGGCACGCGGGTAGGTCCCAAGCCAAGGGCCTCAAGCCCGGTTGCGCCCAAAATTGCGCCAGAGATATTGCCAGTAAAGGAAGCAGCCAACCAGGGCAGCATATTAGGCATCATCTCTACAAACATAATCTCCAGCGGCGGCACGTTCGAAAGCAGCGCCATGCGCACATACCCACGTTCGCGTAAACTTAACACCTGCGAACGCACCAGGCGGGTTGGACCAGGCCAGGCAAACAACGCCAGCACCAACGCCAACATCGTGGTATCAGGGAACTGCACATAAGAGGCAATCGCAATCAACACCGCCAGACTGGGAATAATCATTACCGAGTCAGACAGCGTGCGGATCACATGATCCCACCAGCCACCCAGGTAGCCCGCCAATGAGCCAAGCAGAACGCCAACCCCCATGCCAATAGTGGCGGCAATCAAACCCACCTTTAAAGAAGCAGGGATGCCCACAATCAGGGAAGCGAGCATATCGCGCCCATTGCTTTCTGTCCCTAATGGATGCGCCGCGCTGCCACCTTTTGCCACCCACATAGGCGGGCGGTTGGTCGGCGAAGAGGCAGTATACGCCAGGTCTGTATTCCAAAACAGCGGACCCAACAGCCCAAACAAGATGACGATGAGGATAATGGAACTGCCGGTGACAAATTTGGAATTCAACCAGGGCGAATCCCAAATATTGATCCGTTTCCGTTGGGTCAGTCCACTGTGCGTTTTATCAATCACTTTTTCTACAGTCATAATTCCTCTATTGATTCTAAATCGAACGAAAGAAAAGTTGTTTTCAGAAATAAAGACTTGGTTTTATCCCTAAGAAGAGGAACTTTTCTTAAAAGTGATGCGTGGGTCAATCAACGGGTAAAGCAAATCAATTAACAAGACGCCAGAGGCGGTAATGACAATCATCAAATTACAAATATTCTGCATCACGGAATAATCGAGCGCCACGATAGAGCGATACAAGATGTAACCGGTGCCAGGGTAAGCAAAAATCCATTCCACCAGGGTAGAGCCGCTGATTAAGCCGCCTAAGCCGAGAGCGAAAGCCGTCAGGGCGGGCAGAATGGCGTTGCGCATCCCATAGCGGAAGAAAATCCGCGCCGGAGATAACCCCTTCGCCTGCGCCAGAAGGAAGTAATCCTCATTGTTGACGCCAATCATCAAACCGCGCATGCCCAACGCCCAGCCGCCCATCGAAGTGATAATAATGGAAGCCAGCGGCAGAATAGCGTGTTTTAACACATCCACCACAAAGGGCCAATTCATGCCGGGGTCAACATCACGCGAATACCCGCCGGTTGCCGGTAAAATTTTAAACCAGAAGGCGAAGATAAAAATCACCAAAATCCCAAACATAAAGTAGGGAATGGAAGTAAACGTCAAGCTAAAAGGCAAGATACTTTGCAGCCAGCGCGGGGTTTTGCGCCAGCCCATCAACGCGCCGACCGTAATGCCAATACCAAAAGAAAGTACCGAAGCCACCGCCAATAGCCCTAACGTCCAGGGCAAGGCTGGGGCAACTACGTCAGCCGCAGGCATAGGGAAACGGTTGAGCGAAAAGCCGTAATCAAAGCGTACTACGTTCCCCAAATAGCGCACATACTGCACCATGATTGGGTCATTTAAGCCAAATTTTTCTTTGTACGATTGAATAATCTCATTGGCGTTTTCAACGTACCCTTGCTTTTCCATCATGCGCGCAACGACCACTGAAACCGGGTCGCCCT
Source organism: Anaerolineales bacterium (assembly GCA_038206515.1). Classification (GTDB taxonomy): domain Bacteria; phylum Chloroflexota; class Anaerolineae; order Anaerolineales; family Anaerolineaceae; genus DSYU01. Next base: position 80,783 of record JBBRAT010000005.1, read on the forward strand.
TCCCCAGGCGTGGAATAATAAAGGTCAGCGTAACCCCAATCCAGATCGTCAACAGCCACATTAAAATACGTTGTAAGGCATATTCCTTGGTCAATCCGCCCATGAATTTTCCTCCTGGGAAAGGATAAAAGAGATTTCCTGGCTGCACCTCTTATCCGAGATGCAGCCAGGTGACAAACTTGACTCTTCCCTGCTTGCTAAATTACAGCTTACTTGGCTTTAGAGATCGTGGTGATGGTCCAGACGAAGTTGTTCCACCAGTTGGTGGGGGTCATGTAGTAGTTATCGTGGGTGGGCCAGCCAGTCCAATATTTATTATTGAACGGAACCAGCTTGCGCGCCTGAGCCGCGGGGATGGCAGGAAGTTCATCATAGAGAATCTTGAGGGCTTCCTTGGCATCCGTCATCAGTTTCGGATCGTCCCATTTCAAACCACCCATTTCGTCAACCAGCTGAGTATAGCGTTCATTATACCAGCGGAAGCCGTTGGTCTTGCCAGTTTGCGGGCGTTCGCCCTTGGCAGCAGCCTTACCAGCGAAGGTGCGGAGGGTGAGCCAGGGTTCAGCAACCGAACCGCAAGAGAACCAGTTGCTCTGAGAGGTGAAGCTGCCCAGGTTGAAGTTATCATAGAAAGCGGCTTCGACCTTGGTCTTCGAGGCATTGATGCCAAACTTTTGCAGTTGCTCAATGAACACGTCGGCAATGCGTTCCAGTTCAATATATTCAGGCACCTGAATTTCAAGGGTCAGGTCTTTGCCATCTTTCTGCCAATACTTGCCAGTCTTGGTATAGCCCTTCGCCTTCATCGTGGCTTCGGCTTTATCCAGGTTCTGCTTGAGCATGCGGTCAGTGGTGGCTTTATCAATCAGGTCAGCATATTTCTGCATAGAAGGGTACGCGGGCCAGAAGTACGGAGCCATCACGGTGGTGCCTTCGTAAGCAATGTCAATAATCTGCTGGCGATCCATCACATCGCTCAACATCCAGCGCATATCTTTATCATCCCAAGGGGCAACAGAGCTGTTGACCGAGATGATGCGGGCGCACGGGTCAAGCCAAGCATAGGGTTTATCAGGATAGAAAGCGACCCATTTGTCGTTCTGACCCTTCATGGCTTCAAACGCGCCGAGGGTCATATCCTGCATGGTGTCAAACCCATTCTCAATACCGGTTTGAGTGCGGACTTCTTCCGTACCTACGTAAGAATAGATGACTTTCTGCGGTTCAGGCAGCTTGCGGAACCCAGACTGAGCGCCCCACCATTTATCATTGCGTACCCAGATCACTTCGTTTTCGGTGATCTTCGCCAAAATGTAAGGCCCAGTGCCGAGCGGCAGACCCTTGGCGGGGTCATAGTTCTTGAAAGTTAGCGGGTCTTTGACCGTTTCCCAAATGTGCTTTGGCACAAATTGGTTCGAGCCAGCGATCTGCACCGCGAAGTTTTCCACCGCAAAACGAACATTGGGCTTCTTCAAGGTGAAGGTCATGGTCAGGTCGTCCACCTTGGTCATCTTGTCAATCCACTCGACATAATAGTAATAAGAGCCGAGGGTCTCATTGCCCTTCTTCATTTGAAGTTCAATTGAGTACATGATGTCATCCACGGTGAAGGCAACGCCGTCACTCCAGGTGATGCCCTTCTTCAGCTTCAGCGTCCAAACCTTGGCATCCTTATCAGAGTCAAAGGAATCAGCCGCCCACATCTTGATCTGACCATCGCCATAGTTCAGGATTTCCAGCGGGTCTTGACCAATTTCATTCAAACCCCAACCAGTGACATTATTGGGTATAAAGGGATTCCAATTGTCTTTGCCTTCCAGACGGTAGGGGTTATCAATGATGAGAGTATCTTCGCGGGCTGCATTGAGGTAAGACATGGGGTCTTTCGCGTCAATGGGTTTGACAGCAGCGGCGGGGGTGTCGGTAGCTTTAGCAGCCGCAGGGGTATCTGTCGCTTTAACATCAGCAGCAGCGGGGGTGTCAGTCGCCTTGGCAGCCGGGGCAGCCACAGTATCGGTCGCTTTGACAGCCGGGGCAGCAGCGGTATCAGTCGCTTGCGCGGCGGGGGTTGCAGTTTGTGGCGTGGTGCACGCGCCTAAGGTCACAGCGAGCAGCACCAAAACGGTAATCCAACGGTACAGCGATTTCATAATTCTCTCCTTCAATTTCTAGTTGAGACGAACGTATTGGAATAACGAGGGAAGACAAAGACGAATAGATGATAGACCGGAACAGCCACCTCCCTTCCTCAATGAAGGATGCACGTTGCATCATTTTCTATTCTGTTAACAAAGCGAATCTCTGTTGAAAAATATACAAGTAAAGGGCTAAAGATACCCATGCTTCCCATGAAATTTGGTAAAAACAATAAACGGATTGGGAGTCAATTTAGCCGTGATCGTATTATATCAAACTCATAAATTAATTCAAGGGGTTTTGACCGTTTGGTGATTGAAAAATCTGAAATTCAGGATATAATTTAAAAAATCAGTTTATTACGATCACAATTTGATCGTTTTCGATCAATTACACTAAAAATCTGTATGACAGGTGGACGCCAGGAATGAAGAATGAAGATCGTTGGGAGAAAATAGTCAATAGGGTAGACCAACGCGGGTTCGCAACCGTTCAGGAACTGAGCGAAATTTGTGATACGTCTGTCATTACCATTCGCCGTGACTTAGCCCACCTGGACGGAACGCTGCGGCTGCGGCGCACGCATGGCGGCGCATCTTCACTGCACAAAGAACCCCTTTCCGCTTTTGAGATGCCATCCACTGAGTTAACTGCCAGGTCCACCCCGGATCAATCCATCTTCAACCGCCTGGATGCGCTGATCACCGCCGATACACTGCCTATTTTTGGCGGTCTGCTCCAAAAAAGTAACGCCAAAAAGCGGTTTCCGATCATCGCCGAATCGCTGCCAATCCCTGACACGGAAGCCTGCATTATGATTGACAATTACCACGCAGGGGTAGACCTGGGCGAGTGGGCGGCGCATTACGCTCAGGAACATTGGCAGGGGCGGGTGCGGATGCTCGATCTCACCTATCACCGCCCCAATACCCAGGCGCGCAGTCAGGGGTTTATGGAAGGGCTGCGCAGCGTGCTGCCTTCCGCTCAACTGCTGCTTTCCATCAACACCTTTTCGCGCTACGACATGGCTTACCAGCTCACCCGTGATGCGCTTTCCGTCCACCCTGACGTTAATCTAATCTTCGCCATCAACGATACCAGCGCACATGGCGCATTTGATGCCTGCCAAGACCTGGGCATCTCCCCAGATGATCTGATAATCCTGACCATTGGGATTGAAGGTCCAGCGATGATTGACCTGATGATGCAGAAAAAGTGGATTCGCGCCGGGGTGTGCATGTTCCCTGAAATTGTCGGAACATTGTGCATTGAAGCCGCCATTGCCGCCTGGAACAATCAACCGCTGCCCGCCCAGGTGCTGACCCCCTACTGCATTGCCACCCCAGACGATTTACCTGCTCTCTATCAAAAAACCGCTCAGGGTTGGCGTTTACAGTGGGATAACATCCCTTGCAAATTTCAACTGCCGCTGCCTGTGCAAATGCAGTCACCCGATAAAAACCGCCCGTTGCCAGGCAGTCTGGGGTTCATTTGCACCTTTGTGGAGCATGATTGGTACAAAACAATGGCGCGCATGATGAAAGAATACACGGACGGGCTGGGCATTCAGCTGGAAGTGATGGAATTTGGCAAGACCATGAAAGAGGAGATTCATTTACGCCGCGTTGAAATCGCCCGGCGCGCTGCTTACGAGGTGAAATCCGGTGACACCATCTTCATTGACGGCGGTCCCATCTCGCAAGAACTTGCTGAGCAGTTGGTGAATCATCAGAATATTACCGTCATTACCAACTCAATGCCCGTCATGGACGTTTTCAGAAACAGCCCTGGCGACATCACCCTCATCAGCACAGGCGGCGCGTTCCGGCGCAGCAGCCAGGTCTTTGTGGGTCCCACCGCCGAATCCACCCTGAAGGAATTCCGGATTGACAAACTCTTCCTGATGGTCAGTGGCGTATCCAAAAACCTGGGACTGTATCACACCAATATTTCCGAAGTGACCATCAAGCAAGGCATGATCCGCTCCGCCCGCGAAGTGATCTTGTTGGCGGATTACGATTGCTTCCAACAAGAGGCGCTCATTCAGGTGGCACCCATGTCAGCAGTTCACAAAGTCATCACAGATGATGCCCTGCCCGCTTCCGTCCGCCTGGAATTAGGCACGTTGGGCATCTCGGTAATCTTAGCGAGTATGTAAATATCTATCCGTGCTATCCGCATGCAAAAGGGTCAGGGAATCAGATGAATTATGTGATCGGGATTGACGGGGGAGGCACCAAGACGGCGGCAGTCGTTTTGGATGAAGATGGACATTTGCTGGGGCGCGGAGAGGGCGGTCCATCCACCTATGGGGTGGTGCCGCCAGAAGTAACCCGCGCCAGCATCCTGACGGCGGCGCAAATGGCTGCCCAAAGCGCAGGCCTGCTAGAGGCGCATTTTTCAGCCGCCTTTGCTGGGCTGGGTAACGTGGTTTCTGACCTGGATCGCACCGCCCTGCATGAGATGATCGCCGCAATGTACCTGGCGGGCAGCGCGCATATTGGTGTAGATCACGACTGCCGGGTTGCCCTGGCGGGCGGGTTAGCCACTCGCCACGGGTTAGTGATGATCGCTGGCACCGGCACTTCTTGTTTTGGCATGAACGCAGCAGGGCAAGGCTGGCGTTCCGGCGGCTGGGGACCGCTCATTGATGATGAGGGCAGCAGCTATTGGCTGGGGATTCAAGCCATGCGCGCCACCGTGTTAGCCTATGATGGGCGCGGACCGGCTACCCTGCTTTCCGACATAGTGATGGAACGCCTGGCATTGCGCGAAGTGGAAGAGGTGATGAACCGTCTGTATGCCGCCGAAATGACCCGCACCGAAATTGCCAGCCTGGCGCCAGTTATTTTTCAGGCAGCTCACGCCGGGGATGCGGTCGCCGCAAAGCTCATTCAGTTGGGCTGCGAAGCAATGGCGGATTGCGCCCTGGCAGTCGCTCGCCGCCTTTCGTTAGACACAGGCAGCAGCGAGTTAGCCCTGGTGGGCGGTTTGACCAACGCCGGGGATGCCCTGTTCGCTCCCTTCACCGCCGCCATTCATGACCGCCTGCCACACTGCGCCGTTCTGACCGCTGAGTTCCCGCCTGCAGTCGGGGCTGGGCTGCTTGCCTTGCAGCTCATTCACCACCCCATTGACGAGACGGTTCTTGTCACCCTGCGCCAAAGCATCTCCCTGCAAAGGGTGAATGAGTAATATATAACAATCATGCAATTTTTTTAACTTTTCAACGAGGAAACCATGAGCAACGTAAAAACAGTCTATTTAGTTCATCACAGCCACACGGATATTGGCTACACCCACGACCAACCCATCGTGTGGGATTTGCACGGTCGGTTTATTCAAGAGGCGGTACGCCTGGCAGGAAAATATGCCCATTCCAATACAGATGGCGCGTTCCGCTGGACGGTGGAAAACACGGCGGTGCTATATGAATGGCTGAAAAACGCCCCGCAAGAACAAGTAGAAGCGTTCATCCGCCTGGAAAAAGCCGGACGGATTGAGGTGACAGGCATGTTCGCCAACCTGACCCCCTTACTGGACGCGGATCAGCTGGTGGAATCGCTGCAGCTGGCTGCCAAACTGCGCCAACAATACGGCTTTAACATCACCCACGCCATGAACTGCGATGTCAACGGTGAATCCTGGTCGTTGGTGGATGCCCTGCTGGATATGGGCATTGAGGGCTTCACTATGGCAATCAACATTCACTTTGGCGGCGCGCCCCTGCATCGCCCGGATGTATTCTGGTGGCAAGGACCCAGCGGGCGCAAGATTCTGGCATATAGCGGCTGGGCATATGATGCTGGCTGGCGGTTTGGGATTGGCAGCGACGAAAAAACCCTGGAATCGTGGTGGTCACGCATTGAGCAACGCCTGGAAGAAATTGACTATGCGCTGCCAGTGTTGATGGTACAAAGTTTCCATCCATTTGGCGATAACGGACCGGCGTATGAGGGCTTCACCCGCTTTATTGACGAATGGAACGCCGGCGGCAAATCACCCCACCTGGTGATGGCAACCCCGCAAATGTGGTGGGATGCCGTCAAGCCTTACGCTGACCAGCTGCCCACCTATCGCGGCGATTGGACGGACTTCTGGAACTTTGGGTCTATCTCCAGCGCGCGCGAAACGGCGACCAACCGCAACAGCCGCACCCGCCTGCGCACTGCGGACGCTGTCGCCGCTGCCACGTTGGGCTTATCTACGCCGCTGCCCACCGCTCATCTGGCGCGTACCCTGGCGCGTTACCGCGAAGACGCTTGGAAAGCCCTGCACATGTGGGACGAGCATACCTGGGGAGCCGACCTTTCCTTGCGCGCGCCTGAAAGCGAAGATACCGTCACCCAGTGGTATCACAAAGCGCAGTACGCCTACCTGGCACGCAGCCTCAGCCTGATGCTCCAGCGCGATGCCCTGGCGGACCTTTCGCAGCACGTCACCCGCGAGCGGAATGATGATTTGTTGGTTTTTAACGCCTTACCCTGGCAGCGCCCCCTCTTTGGTGAAGTGGCGCATCACGTCATTAACCCACGCGGGCTGCCGGAAGACGCCACCGCAGGTCGCCATTCGCAGGATCGCGTGTGGTCAACCGATTTATACGCCGAGGCAGCCCTTTCACGCGAAGGCAAAGCCGAAGAAACCCGCATGGGTCTGCCCAAAATGACCCTGCCTGGTTACGGGTTTGCCCTGGTCAAACGCGCTGACCTGGTTTCCCTGCACCCCGAACGCTTTACAGAAGGCGCGGTGGTGGAAAACAGCCGTTTCCGCCTGACCTTTGATACCGTCAAGGGCGGGTTGACCTCTTTTTATGACAAAGAAATGCAGCGCGAATGGTTCGATTCTTCCGCTGGCTACCCACTGCACGGCTTTGTCCATGAAGAAGTGGCGGATAAAGCCCACCCCTGGCCCCGTTGGCTGATGTTCCGCATGAATTGGGGATCAGAGCAGGTAGAACCCCAACGCGGCTGGCAGACGGGATGGCGCGCCAATCGCCGCCCTGCCGAGCAGGTGACGGTGCATCGCGTCTATCAAACGCCTTACGGTCAACGTGTGCTTCAGGTATTAGACGCGCCTGGCATCACCGGACAGCTGGTGCAGAGCGTCTTCCTGCCGCAGGGAGAAGGCTATGTGGAATTTGAATCCTGGTGGGTGATGGGACAAACCACGCATCCCGAAGGCACATACCTGGCGTTCCCCTTCCAGGTGCCCGGCGCAAAAACCCGCATTGATCTGGGCGGTCAGCCGATGATCGCCGGAGAAGAACAAGTGCCGGGCGTCTGCTATGATTATTACACCGCGCAGCAGTGGGTGGATTTCTCGAATGACGAATACGGTATCACCATTGCCTTGCCGGATAACCCAATGGTGCAGTTTGGCGACTTCCACTTTGGCGATAACCAGCAAAATTTTGCCAACGAACGCGCCATGCTGCTGGGTTGGGTGACAAACACCTATTGGGAAACGAACTTCCGCACCCATCAACCCGGCGGAGTACACACCCGCTACCGCGTCATCCCGCATGCGGGGCAATTTGACGCCGCCGATGCCTATCGTCAGGGGCAAGAAGCTGCCGCCGCATTACCCTTTGTGCAGCAAATGGGCGAGCCGAACGAGAGCCAATCCTATCCGGTGCAGGGCAGCTTGCTGCATCTGCCTGAACAAACCCAACCAGAAGGCGCAGTGGTCACGCTGCACATCAAACCCGCTCGGAGCAGCAGCGGCACGATCGTCAGGTTATATAACACCGCTGATACCGCCCAATCCGCGCAGATTGGCTCAGGGTTGCTGAAGATCACCGCTGCGCAGCAATGTGACCTATCTGAGCAGCCAGTGGGCGACCTGAACGTTACGCAAGGCGCAGTCACGCTGGAAATCCCTGCCCACCGGATGGCGTGCGTCAAGCTGGCTGTTACGCTGGAAAATTCGTAATGGCAGGACTAGAATATCGCAAAACCACCCAAAAGCTGATGCCCTTATCGCCCAGCCAGACCGCGCCGGGGCAGTATAACCCTTATCCCGTCATGCCATTCGACCAGGGAGAGATGCGCGCCGGGTTTGCATCTCTGGCTGAACAGGTGGCAGCGAGCAAAACGGTCATCTTGGATGGCTTCCCGGGCATCTTATGGGCGAATATGCAGCAAGAACTGGCTGCCGCCCTGGCAGCGCGTGATGCGCGGGCAAACTGGGTCAGTGTGGAAAGCGCATTGCTCGCCCCGGATGCGGTGGACGCGCTGATCGCTCCCTTTCTGGGTGGGGATGATCCGCTGTTTGGGACGCGCTTTAGCGGCGAACTGCGCCACTTCTTCGATCCGCAGCAGTTGGCAGCATTGCAGCCTGATCCATCCGCCGAAGTGAACATTATCTATGGCACAGGTGCAGCCCTGGCGGGTTGGCAGGGGAACCTTTTCTATATCGATGTCCCAAAAAATGAGACACAATTCCGCGCCCGCTCGCGCTCGATCAAAAATATTGGCGCGAAAAGTGCGCTTGACCCCAAGCCCGCCTATAAGCGCAGTTATTTCATTGATTGGCCCGCTGCCAGCCGCCACAAAGCCGACTTGCTGCCCATGCTGGATTGGATGATTGACGAACAGCGCGCCGATCAGCCTGTTTTCATCACCGGTGATGCGCTGCGGGCTGCCCTCGCAAAGCAAGCCCATGCCTGGGTGCGCGTGCGTCCCTGGTTTGAGCCAGGTCCCTGGGGCGGGCAGTGGATCAAGCAGCACGTGCCGCAGCTGGCGCAGGATGTGCCGAATTATGCCTGGTCGTTTGAACTCATCGCCCCTGAAAATGGGCTGGTCTTTGCCGCAGACGGCTTGCAGATGGAAGTCTCGTGGGATATGCTGATGTTTCAGGAGTATCGGGCGGTGTTAGGGGAATGCGCACCGAACTTCCGGCATGAATTTCCCATCCGCTATGATTTTCTGGATACATTCGAGGGCGGCAACCTCTCGGTGCAGTGTCACCCTCGCCCGGCATATATCCGCAGTCACTTTGGCGAAACGTTCACCCAGGACGAATGTTATTACATTCTCGATTGCGCGCCGGAGGCGAAGGTCTATTTGGGTTTTCAGGCGGGCATTGACCCAGAGGAATTTAAGCGTGACCTGCTGCATTCCGCCCAAACCGCCGCGCCGGTGGAGATTGAGAACTACGTCAACGCCCTGCCGGTGAAAAAACATGACCTGCTGCTCATTCCCAATGGCACTATTCACGGGGCGGGGCGCGGCAACCTGGTGCTGGAAATATCCGCAACGCCGTATATCTTTACTTTTAAGATGTATGACTGGCTGCGGTTAGACCTGGACGGCAAGCCGCGCTCGTTGAACATTGAACGCGCCTTTGAGAACCTCTATTTTGATCGCCAGGGCGAACGCATCCCCCGCGAATTTGTCTCACACCCGAAAGTGATTGCGCAAGGCAACGTTCAGGGCGCAGATTGGCGCATCGTCCACTGCCCCACTCACCCAAATCACTTCTACGATGTTCACCGTTACGAATTTAGCGGCTCGGTGCAGGTTAGAACCGGCGGAGAGAGCGGCTCTTGCCATGTCCTCAGCCTGGTGGAAGGGGAAACAGTACTGCTGGAAACAGCGGGCAGCGAACCGGTGCGCTTTAACTACGCTGAAACCTTCATCGTCCCTGCCGCCGCCGAAAAGTATACGCTGACCAGCGAAAGCGGCGCGCCCATCCAGGTGGTGGTGACATTCGTCAAGCCTAAAGCGCAATGGGCAGCCGGGGTTGTACCGGAAGCAAAATAAACTGCAATCACCATTTGCGTAAAACCGTCAACGGCGAGAGATTACCTATACGCAGCCATCCCCCTGGCGTACGCCGTCCAGGGCGCATGTGATCTGCCCAACCACGTCCGCCAACTGGAACGCTGCCTGCGCCGGATGGCGGACGTGGAAGCCGTTTGCGCAATCAAGGCGTAACCTCAGCCATCCCCTATGCTCTCAGGGATAAGGATACATATATTCATATATATGTATGTCTGTATGCTTCTCTCGATAAAAACACAAGATAAACACGATAAACGATAATCATTCCGTGCCGGTGTGAACGTTTTTCCTTGAATGCGTAGGTTTCCTCTGAGGCTGCCATCTTTGCAAATCCGTTTTATTTTTCTCTTATCCACAAGCGAGCCAGCCTTGCCAAAATGCCTTGCGCCCCTGCCCATTCACCGCGTTCTTCCTGAAAAGCCCCCAAATGATTATCGCTTATCGTGTTTATCTAGCATAATGGGGGGGGAGAAACGTGATGCAGGGTTGGAAACGCCAAAATTCATGCCGATTGCTGCTACAATAGGGGTAATTTCCCATTCAGGGTCATCTTGCGCGCTGCCTGGCAGAAGGCATTGACCTGCGCGGCTACTTCCCCTGGACTTTAATGGATAATTTCGAGTGGGAAGCCGGTTGGGGGCAGCGGTTTGGTCTCATCTATGTAGATTACCAAACCCTGCGCCGCACCATCAAAGCTAGCGGTAAGTGGTACGGTGATTTTATCGCTCGCCAGAATGCAAGGCTGCGCCAGGAAATAGCGTAAATTTGTTTCTGGAAAATCGAGAACATCAGATAAAGAATAGAGGAATAGGGATGGATCGCCTATTCCTCTATTCTTTATCCCATTCGGAGATAGGCTATCCTTTTTTGATAAACGTACCCTTCTCTAGTTCCTGAAATGCCTGACGCAGCTCTCCTTCGGTGTTCATCACTATGGGGCCGTACCATGCAACCGGCTCACGGATCGGCTTGCCAGACATCAGCAGGAAGCGCACCGAGGCATCTTCCGTATTGACCAGAATTTGCTCGCCATCTTCAAAGACGATCAAGGTGCGGTCATCCAACCAACGTTCATGCTGCGTATCAAAATAATTACTGCCCTCGCGCTCAAAGGCGAAGGGGTCTTGATCCTCGCAGAAAGCTGCCTTGCCATCAATCACATAGGCAAACACGGTATAACCGGACGGGGTAGGCAGGAAAAAGCGCGTTTTCGCCGGTATAGTAATATCCAGGTATTGCGGGTCAATGACGACATTTTCAACCGGACCGCGCACGCCCGCCACTTCACCACAGATGACCCGCACGGTGACGCCATCCTCCAAGGTGACCACTGGAATTTGCCCGCTCTTCACCTCCTGATAACGCGGCGACATCATTTTATTGGCGCGCGGCAGGTTCGCCCACAGTTGAAAGCCATACATGCGCCCATCGGAGTCACCGGCGGGCATTTCCTGGTGCAAAATGCCGCTGCCTGCCGTCATCCATTGCACATCGCCCGCGCCAATCGTGCCATGATTGCCCATGCTATCCTCATGTTCCACTTCTCCGCGCAAGACGTAGGTAATGGTCTCGATGCCGCGATGCGGATGCCAGGGAAAACCGGGGATGTATTGGTCTGGGGAGTCATTGCGAAAATCATCCAACAACAGGAACGGGTCAAAGGTGTGGGTATCATGGAAGCCAAATGCGCGGTGCAGATGAACCCCTGCGCCCTCCAGGGTTGGCTTGCTTTTATACGTCTTGGAAATCTTACGAGTCTGAGCCATCTATTCCTCCTTGCAAAGAATGAAAGAAACTTAATTTCCCCCCTCAAGGCAGAAACGGATTAGGTCATCCACCTGGGCAGTCGCCAGGCAGGTGAGGGTATCTGCCGCGCCATAATAGATTTTTACCTCGCCGCTGTCTTCCAGGATCATTCCGCTGGGGAAGATAACGTTATTACGAAAACCACCGCTGACCTCATAGGGAGCTTCGGGCATCATCAGCGGGCGGCGAGATATGCCAACGATTTTGCGCGGATCATGCAGATCAAGCAGCATAATGCCGGCGGAATAACGTTTTTGCCAGCGCGCTTCCCAGCCATTTTTACCGCGCTGTGGGTCCAAATCAACCGCGTGGAACAGCGTCAGCCAGCCCTGCTCGGTTTTGATGGGCGGCGCGCCGGGACCAATCTTCAGGTTGGAAAATGGCACATCCTCCACCCCCAACACCAGGCTGCTATCCCCCCAATAACGCAGGTCGGGGGATGCCGAAAGCCAGATGTCAAAGCGTTCCGGCTCGCCGCGCGAATAGACCGGGAAAGGGCGATCCAGGCGATAGTACAGACCGTTTATCTTTTCAGGGAAGAGGACAATGTTGCGATTATCTGGCAAAGAAAGGGAAAGGGTCTCAAAGTGAACCAGGTCAGAGGTGACGGCAATGCCTGCCCGCAGCCCGTGGCGGGTGTCCATTGCGAAGCACATATAGAGTTGATCGCCAATAACCGTCAGGCGCGGGTCATAAGCCCGCAAGTTTTCCTCATCCGGGGAGGTCAGCACAATGGGGGCTGGTTGCACCTGCCAGTGAATACCATCCTGACTGAATGCCAGCCCAATATTGGTGAGGTGCGTATCAATGATGCCATTGATAGCATAATCATTACGAAAAACCATCACATACTGCCCCTGGAATTTCGCCACTCCCACGTTAAACACCAGCGCAGGCGCGTAAGGCACATCCGCTGGCGAGAGAATTGGGTTCGCCGCGCTGCGATGCAGAATGAGGCTGGAATGCCATTCTGTTTTCATCATTCCTCCTTGTATGCAATGCCGTCAATCATGAGCAAGCAATCGTCATCCATAAAGGCAGGGATCGCCGCGCCGCCCAGGGAATACGTTTCGCGGATGATGGGGCGCGGGTAAAGGGGCGTTTCGCACGAAAGCCCGGAGCGTTCCATATCCACGCACCAGTAGCCATCCAAGGTAAAATTGCCCACCACGCCAATGCGCTGATGGGCAATCTGACCCAACAAGGCTTGCAAACGATCACGGGTGAAAGGGATTGCCGTCATACCGCCTCCTCATGCGCGAAAGCCTGCGCTTCGAGCATCTCACATAAGCAGTGATACATGCGAATATGCCAGGTTTGGACAATGGGCGTGTCATGGGCGGGCGCTTTGAGGACAATATCGCCTTGCTGGGCTAATGCGCCGCCCGGCTCGCCGGTGAAGATGATGCTGGTCAGTCCGCGCAAGTGTGCCACACTAGTGGCATATTGCAGATTTTTGGCGTTGCCGCTGGTGGAAATACCGAGGAATACGTCCCCTGTGCGTGCCAGGGCGAAGAGTTCCTGCGCCACGCCCATGTGCGGGGTGGCGAAATCATTATCCACTGCGCTTGCCAGGGCGGGGTTGATGCCCAATACCACGCTGCGCAGCCCCACCTGCAAACTTTGCGCCAATTCCGCGCCAAAAGGCAGGCTCTGCAAACGATCTTGCTGGGTTTGGGGGATACGGCGCTGTTTTTTATACGCCTTATCCAACTCGCCGGAGATGTGCAGTGCGTCAGACATGCTACCGCCATTCCCCGACAGGAACAGCGTGCCCCCCGTCAACATGCTTTGGCGAATAGCGGTATAGGTGCGGATCATCTCATCGCGCAGGTGCGCCAGTTCAGGGGCAGCGGCAAGGGTATCTTCCAAAATTGCGGCAGCCGCCGGGTTCGTGATCGCAAAATCCGCACTGACCGCTGCTGAAGGGTTGATCGCGCTGTTCTGACTGACGGCAGCGCGTTCAGGCAGCTCTTTAACGACCATTGCATACAGATTCGGCAGGGTTTGCAAGTGATCGCCCACAATGTGAAATCCGCGCCCACCCAGCAACACCGGGCGGTTGACGATATTTTTGCGCGGGCGGTAATAATATTCAGGGTTATGGTCATCCACATTTTTGCGATAATCCCCTGCCAGCGGGATAATATCAAAATTCGCGGTGGTGAATACGCGCAATGGGTTTCCCAGGTTGCGCGCAATGGAAAGCGCCTTGAGGAATACCTCGGGACCCAGCACCGCCGAACCAAAGTTCAGGAATACGCCGCCTTCCAAGTCACACACTGAGCGGGAGAAGATCTTAAAATCCTGACCGCTGGTTGCGCCAATGGCGGCAAAATCCACCGCCGGATGCTGGTGGATAATATCCGTGCCAAGCGCCACGTGAACGGTATAGGGAATGCCCAGGGCGTAGGCGCTATACAGCACGCTATCTTCTTTATAGGCAAAGCGCGGGTCTTCCGCGATCAGGCGACCGAGCGATTCGCCTAAGCCCAGCCCTTCAGTAGCGCCACGGCGAATGGCGGCGTTCATCCATGCGCCGGTTTCTTCCGCCATGCCAAAACTGCCATCTTCCAGGCTTTTGGCAACATCTTCGCTGGTGTTCCCCTGGAAGCCTATCTCAAAATCATGGATGGTGGCTGCGCCGTTGGAAGCCAGATGGGTGATCACCCCCTTTTTCAGCAGGCGGATGACCAGCGGAGCCAATCCGCGCTTGATAATATGCCCGCCAAAGAACATAATGACGGGGTGGTTTGCCTGACGCGCTGCCACGATCCGCGTGGCAATCTCCGCTAATTCAGGGCTGTCGAAGGCAGGGATAGGAGTGTGCGGGAAAATTAAATCGTCTAGCGCAACGCGATTTTCGCGCCGCACCAGAGGATAGGTTTTAATTTGGGTTAAATCCACCGCAGAAAAAGGCATCGTTCCTCCATTTTGAACCAATCCAGTGTCTATTTTGAGAATTAATCAGCAAGTGCATTCGTGTGTTTCACCACAGCCTCTGCCCAACCACAATATTCCTGATAAGCGCGCGCATAGCGGCGGACGCGTTCAGGGTCAGGCAATGCGCCAGGTTGGGATGGACGGACAGCAGAGGCAATGGCATCCGCCACATCCGCGTATAAGCCCACGCCAATGCCCGCCAGGATCGCCGCGCCGCGCCCAGTGGCTTCTTCCATGCTGGAAACAAAGATGGGACGGTTGAAAATATCCGCCTGAAGCTGTATCCAGAGGGGATGGCGAGTCGCGCCGCCGGTAGCGATCAATTGATCCACCGGCGTCCCTAACGATAACATCAAATCCAATCCCTGACGCAGCCCAAAGACCACGCCCTCCATCAGGGCACGGGTGAGGTTCGCCTGACCATGCCGCAGGGTCAATCCCTGAAAGCCCGCGCGCAAATGAGCATTCATATATGGCGTCCGCTCGCCTTGCAGGTAAGGCAGAAAGAACAGCCCATCCCAGGCAGCTTCTACCCCGGCGGCAGCATCCGCCAGAGATGTATAATCACTGCCATTGAAAACCTGATCACGCAGCCAGCGTAAGCTAATGCCAGCGGTCAGAATGGCGGCTTCCTGATGCCAAATGCGCGGGACGCAGTGGCAAAACAGGTGCATCCGTAGACCTGGGTCTTCTTGCGGGGAAAGGAGCGGTGCAAACAACTGCCCGCCTGTGCCAATGGTGCAAGAAAGCGTGCCGGGGCGAATAATTCCTTGCGCCAACGCCTGACAAGAAACATCACTGCCGCCAAAAATCACTGGCGTACCAGCGGATAAGCCACATTGTGCGGCAGCTGCGGCAGTTAGCCCACCCGCGACCTGGGAGGAGGCATAGACCGGGGGCAGTTGATCCGCGAAGACGCCTACCGCCTGCATCATTTGCGCGGACCATTCCATGCGGTGCGGGTCGAACAACAGGGTGGAGGAGGCGTCACTCGGTTCGCTGCCGATTGCGCCCGTCAGCCGGTAACGCACATAATCTTTCGCCAGCATCAGCCAGCGGGTGGCGCGTACCGTTTCAGGCTCGTGCGCTTGCAGCCACGCCCACGAAGCCGCCATAAACCCGGCAGCCATCGGGTTGCCCGTCCACTCCGCCAGGGATGCGCGTCCGAGTTTCTCAGTCAGCGCGTGAACTTCATCCGCCGAGCGGTTATCCGCCCAGAGGATGGCGCGGCGCACCGGTTGGTTATCTGCTCCCACGCATACCAGCGAGTGCATTTGCCCAGTCATGCCAATGCCCGCCACGTCACGCGGGTCTATTGCGGCGCGGCGAACAATTTGATTGACACAGTGAACGGCAGCCTGCACCCAGGTTTCGGGGTCTTCTTCCGCCCAGCCAGGGAAGGGCGTGAAAATCTCATATTCCTGCCCAGCCCAGGCGAGCAGCTCACCGCTCTGGTCGGTGATGACCGCCTTCGCGCCTGACGTGCCGATGTCAATTCCAATAAGATAGTTCATATTCATCCGTAAAGCCCCTATACAGAAGTGGCTATGCAGAAACGATTCCACGAAAAAGATGAGGTCAACCCTGGCATAATCGTGTACAATTCTTTATCTACCTTTTTCTTTATCCCATCATTCACGCGGAGGTTTCTGATGACTACTTTAGATCAAATTCGTACTCAGGTGCAAAGCAGCGTTTGGCAAGGGATTGCGCAAAGCGGCGTAAATCTGGCTGCTATGCCCGCTGCCGATCAGCAGCGCATGGTTGAAAATATCACCAACAACGTCTTGCTGACGTTCAACGCGGTCATGAATCAGGCGCGCCCCTCTATGCCTGCGTCTGCCATCCCGCCGGTTGCCCCCTCAGACACGGAAGAAACCGTTTTGTGGGAAGGCGCGCCCTTCCTTTCGATTTCAGAACATTACACGATCACCAGTGAGCGGATCAAAATTGTTCATGGGATGATTGGCAAAGATATTGAAAACATCGAGCTGATCCGCGTTCAGGATATTGACATCACCCAAAACTTATCGGAACGTATTTTCAATATCGGGGACATTCAAATTCGCGGGGCGGATCTGTCTCACCCAACGGTGGCGCTGCAAAACATCAATGATCCGCAAGAAGTATATGAAATTTTACGCAAAGCTTGGTTGAGCGCGCGCAAACGCTACGGCTTGCAGTTCCGCGAAACGATGTAGCATTACACAAACTTAATTTCCACAGACAGCTGTCAACGTGACGGCATCCAGCAAAATGTTCGTCATGTTGGCAGTATTTGAATCCGATTCAAAACTTAAACGAATGGATTGCTGGATATACGCGCTTAAATCTCCAGCGAGGACAGTGCGCTGCACCCACTGATCGCGCGGGGTGCGGTAGCTATCCACCCGATCCAACTGGCGGATCAAATTCCCGGCGGAATCACGTAAACGCAGCTTCAGATAATCAGCATCGTTATTGGTTTCTTGACTGGTGACATAGACCCAATAAGTGATTTGAAGGTTGCCAGACATGCCCGGCAGGACGGTAATTGGTTGCCATAACGTATCGCTGCGCCCATCCTGCCCAAGGAACCACGCCAGACGTTTGCCTTGATAGGGTTGGGCAGGCAGACCAGCGGCATCCTGGAGTGCAATGAGATCAGCGCGGGAACTGATCCAGTCTGATGAGCCGCTTTCAAAATCACCGTTGGGTAGGAAAAGCACGCCGCAATCGGCAGGTTTGGCGATTTGTGGGAAGAAAGTCCTTGGGGTGAGGACGACTGCCTTTTTGAAGTAAAGCTCAGGGTCACGATACCCCGACTCATAAGAAGGGAAGTTATCCGGCAAGGCTGGGTAGGTATAACCACGACCAGGGGCATCGGATAAATTGCAGGACGGGATATTTCCGTAGATTTTGGTAGCATCCGGGAATAGGCGCATCTCAAAATGAAGATGCGAGTCGTCCAAGCCCGCCTGGGTTTGATACATGATTGTGCCAATGAGCTGCCCACGCTTCACCGCCTGCCCGGTGACGACCTGGATATTCTCAATGTGCATAAACACGGCATATACCGGCGATCCAGTAGCAGGGTCGGTGTGCTGAATCACCACGCCAGCGCCGGGGTAATACCAGCGCGGGTTATAGTCATACACCACCCCATCCGCCACTGCCGTGACCGCTGAGCCGTAGGTTGACGTGCCATTCGCGCGATATAAATCTTCACCAGCATGATAAATTTGAGTCCAAATCAAGCCAAAGCAGGTCATGTGGGGGTCTAACGCCGGGTTTTTGATGGCATAGCGCGTATCTTCGATTAACGTGCCCGTATCCGAGAGGATGTAGTGAGGCGCGTACACATCGCCATCCCGCTGACCGACCGGGTAAAGAAAACTAGAATCGGTGGTTTGCAGAGCAGGGGCGGCATCTTCTTTGAAAAACGGCTGCCATGCGACTGCGGGCGGCGATTGGAGTGGCGCGGTAAAACTTTCAGCGATCTGCTGCGTCAGGCGTAACGTGCGCTCATCCGGCGCAAGGATCGGATCATGCACAGCGGCAAGCATATAAGTGACTTCAGCGGTGGGCAAAAGCCAGGCAACCTCATCGCCATCTTGTACATGCAGCCAGGTCGCCCCATTGATTTGGAACATCTGTTGCTGCGCCTGGCTGCTTAACCCTGCGGACAGAAGCAAATCCTCTTGCGTGGGCTGCTTTGGTAAAACAACCACGACCGTCCCCTGATAGCTGAAAGCGTCAGCAAGGGAAAACGCCACTCTAATCAGCGGATATGCAGAGGAGCGATCTTGGCTGACCGTAATGTGGGCATCCGGCGGGTAAGCAAAGGTATAGCCAAGTTGCGGCTGCTGATAGATCTGCCAATTTGCGGGGGTAGAATCCACGCTTTCTGAAGGGGGCTGTCGCGAAACCGTACTCGGGAAGAGACTAAGCATAATGAGGAAAATAGTCAAAGCGCGCATTCTCTTATTTTACCTTAATTGGTTACTACTCAGTCGCCCCACCCCTATTCGCAGGGGTGATCTCCATCCGTGTAGTGGCTTCCGGCAGTAAGCCTGGTAGCAGTCGAAAATATCCCTTGCGAACCAGAAATGAACGGATGAGAAATGGGCTTCCTGCCGGAAGCCACTACGCGGACTGGGATGCCTGAGCAGTAACCTTAATTGATAATCGATCGTATATTACCTGCAAGCTGTATCTGAAGAGGGACGGAAGCGGATGGCCGATGGTGAACGCCTGAACCACGCTGACGTATGCTTCTTCGCTATTTCTGCCAATGGATGGGAAGGAAGACCATTTTGCCATGTCCCGCCATAAGAGTAGGGAAATCCCTACTCTTATGGCGGGAGAATAAGTCTACAAAGAAATTGTGAACGAATTATAATAACAATTAGGAAGCGGAAGAAACGCTCCTGAACGGAAATATTCCCTTTCACCGGGACCAGCCCAAACTTAAAATCGCGGTGAATGTGGTCATCCTACTCCGTTCCAACGAACGCCAGATACCCGGGGGGGAACTTATCTGGCGTCTTTTCTTTTAAAGCAGCGACCTGCCCTTTTTCACTTCTTCCAGGAAGGCGCTGGCGCGGCGAGTGAGTTCATCCAGGTTGCCTTCTTCCAGCAGCTTCTGGTTGACCAGGGATGAACCAACGCCGAGGGCAAACGCGCCGCTGCGGATGAGGTCGGCAGACGTTTTCAGGTCAACGCCGCCGACTGGAACAATGCGCAACTGCGGCAAGGGCGCTAAAATCGCCTTCACCAATGCCGCACCGCCGACTTCCGCCGGAAAAAGCTTGACCATATCCGCGCCCGCTTCCCAGGCGGTTAACATTTCGGTGGGGGTAAAGCAGCCCGGCGCGCAGGGGATACCGTAGCGGTTGGCTAATGCAATTACATCCAGGTTCAGGGTGGGCGCGACCAGGAAGGCAGCCCCCGCCAAAATGGCAGCGCGGGCCGTTTCCGCATCCAGCACTGAGCCAGCCCCAAAAAGGACTTCATCCCCAAATTGCTGAGTCGCCGTGTGAATGACATCCAATGCGCCGGGGGTGGTCATCGTGACCTCAATCACGCGCACGCCACCCTTATAGATGGCTTCTGCGGCTGCAATGAGTTGATCCGATGATTTGGCGCGCATAATGGCAATAATGCCGGTTGAATGAATCCGTTCCAATTTCGCCAGTTTATCCATGTTGTATCCTTCAGGAGCGTATTTTTCTCATTATACCCCCTTCATAGGGCGGGCATAGCCGGTTAACTCAACATATCCTACCCCGCTGACGGGATTGCCGCCCAAACTGCCGCTCACTTTGACCGCCCCCTCCCAATAGCTATACGAAAGGTTAAGCTCTTGATCCGCCAAAAGGGGCTGCACGTCTAGCTCAATCTTTGCAGCAGGCACGCTCACCCGCCAGTGCGCCGGATAGACTGCCTGGGTATGCGGGCTGCGCCAGGTGGAAAGGACTTCGATTTTAAAGTCGGACTTGTTCAAGCGGCGAGCGCTGCCATCTTTGGCGATCAACATGCCATTGGAATAATCACCAATGGAGCCATCCGTGCGGCGAAAGTCATATAACATGATTTCACTGCCATCGGATAACTGCAATGCAAACCAATCCCAGCCAATTTCGCAGGCTTCTAACGCGGAAGTGGAAAATTCATGATCCATCCAGGCGGTGCCGGTGACGGTGAAGTTTGACCCTGACAACCCAATCTGACCCGTGGCATTCAGGCGCGGCAGGGAATAATAATAAGAAGCGTTGCCAGGGCGGCTGCCCTTTTGGCTGAGACCTGCCTCCCCTTGCAAAACGGGCCCTGTGCCATCCTGCAAGTCCAAGTCAAGGGTGATGCCATCGGATTGAGCATGAAGATGATCGCGCCCCATGCCGATGGACTCTACCGACCAGTCATGCAGCCAGACCTGATAGCCAGGGGTGATTCGCGCGCCTGCCAAACCCGCTGCGCCGCGTTCTAAACGCTCAAATGCGCGAAACTGACTGCCCGCCACATCCGTCAGGGTAAAATGCGCCAAAAACACCTGATCCGCCGCCCAATCCGAGGGGCGCGTCACCCGCTGGGAAGGGGGCTGCAAAGCGCGCCGGAAAAAGGTCAATTGAAAGCCAAACCGGCGACCTTCTGCGGTCTGCAAATTACCGGTGTAATACCACCACTCCGTCTGAAAATCAGGATGAGGACCAAAATCCTGCGGGAAGCTCCACTGCCGGGCGTCCTCAGCGCGGGCGTATCCTTGCGATGAGCCAGCATCGGGAATGGCGATGATGCTGGATTGCACCTTTTGCCCGGCGTCCTTCGAAAAGAGCGGCGCGAGCGCAACAGCCCCAACAACCAAAATGATCGGCGCGAGGAACAGCGCAACACCTCTCCCTATCCTTTTCTTATTCATAACGCATCACCTGAGCCGCTGCCATGCGACCTAACTTAATGGCGGGGTAAATGCCTGCCAGCAAACTGGCTGCCAGAGCAATGCCCATCGCCTGCACAAAAATATCCGGGGTGACGTGCAGCTGCAACGTCCAGCCAAACGAACGCCGGTTAATGATAAATACCAGAATCAGGGCGAGAATGTAGCCAGTGGGCATGGCAAGCAAACCGGCGGTCAGCCCCATCAGACCGGTTTCAGTCATCACCAAGCCCCACAATTGCCTGCCGGTTAGTCCCAGGGCGCGTAAAATACCCACTTCGCGCGCCTTTTCCAGCTGAAGGAGCAGTAAGGAATTTAATACCCCGATAAACGCCACAATGGTTGCCAGCAAGCGCAACGCCACCGTGATGGAGAAGGTACGGTCAAAGACCGCCAGGGCATCGGCGCGTAAGCTGGCGTTTGGGCGAATGACCAATGCCTGCCCGCCAGGCAAATGATCCTGCAAATCACGCGCCAGGGCATCTGGACTGCCGCCGGGCGACATGCGCACCGCCAACGCCGTCAAACCGGTATCCTGCCATGCCTGACGGTAAACTTGCAAAGACATCAACGCCGCACCCTGCGAAGAAGAATAATCATAATAAACCCCTACGATGGGGAATGTACGCCAGCCGCTGCCGGTGAGCAGTTCAATTTGCGGAAGCTGCGCGGCTGCGCCTGCGGCATTTGCGGCAGGGCGGGAAATATTCAAGCGGTTCGCCAACGGCTCAGAAAGCAGCACCCCGCCAGATTGCAGGGCTGCCCAGGTTTGGGGCGTGGCTTGCGCCTGCCAGACAAACAGGCGTTCCTTGCCGATGCTGGGGTTTTCGGTCGCCAAAATGCCCACCGGTCCACTGCGAGCGGCGACTTCCGTGCTGCGCAAGGTATCCACCCGCGCCACGCCATGCCATGCAGCGATAGCATCCACAACGGCTGGCTCGATGGTAGCGGAAGCGTGAACGGCATCCAGGGCGGGCGCGCTGACGTAAATATCGCCCTGCAAAGTCTGCTCCAACCAGACCACAACGGTATAACGGAAACTGTCAATCATCAACCCAACGCCCACAATCACGGCAACGGCAACCATCAGGGCGGCGACCGCCACCGCCGTGCGACTGAGCGAATTGACCAGATTGCGGGCAGCCATCTTGCCAGTAAAGCCCAAGAGCTTTCCCCCTGCCCAGGCTGCAAAGCGCATCAAGGTAATTAACGTCACGGAAGAGAGCAGGGCAGCCGCCACCACGGTTGCCAGCGTGCCAATAAACGCCAATATCACGCTGTTGGAGGGAATGTAGAATAAGATCAATGCCAAAATGCCAGAGCCAACCGCTGCGACCGCCGCCTTGCCAACCGATGCGCGCGCCTTGGCTTCGATGCCAGAACGCAACAAGGCAGCACGAGGGGGGACACTGGCAGCTTCGTAAGCAGGCAGTGCTGCCGTCAATAAGGTAGTGAGCAATCCCATGCCCGCGCCTTTGATCAAACTCCATGGGTCCGGTCCGCCGGGTTGAACGGTGGTGGTAAAGTACAGGTCGTTGACGGTTTGCGTCACCATGCGCACCGTTACCTGACCCATCAGCAACCCCAAGCCAATGCCTGCCAATGCGCCAATCAGCCCCACCCCAAACGCTTCCACCAAGACCAACAGGAAGATTTCGCGCCGGGTGACGCCCAGGCAGCGTAAAATGCCGAACCATTCGCGGCGCTGGACCACTGAAAAAGTCATCGTGTTGTAAATAAGGAACATACCCACCACCAACGCCAGCAAACTAAGCGCGGATAGGTTCAAGCGGAAGGCTGCCGTCATCTGATCCAGCGTGCCACTGCGCGCGGCAGAGGTTTGCAGCAGCGTCCCGGCGGGCAACCAGGTTTGCAATGTGCTGCTTTGTGCCTCATCGTTTAGGATCAAGTCAATGCGGCTAATCTGCCCGGTCAAGCCGGTCAACTCTTGGGCAGTGGCAATATCCGCAATGATGACGCCATCCAGAGTGCGGGCGGATAGGTCATTTTGCGGGGTCAACAATCCGGCAACCACCGCCGGATGCTCTTTGCCCCCCAGGAGGATGGTCAGCGGGCTGCCCGGCTTTAGTCCAAAGCGATCCGCTAACGGCTGCGAAAGCAAAACCGCGCCGGGCTGGGTAAGGAAACGCAGTAAGGAAGAAACGTCCGCCACACCCCCTTGCGCGGTACTTTCCGAGCCGAGGAAGGAGCGGAAAGGCGCATCGGCAAACGGGTCAATCCCCATCAGCTGCATGGGATGGCTGCCGAGCTGCGGTGAAGTGACGGTGACGTCAATCACAGGCGCGGCGACCACATCCGGCTGTTCCAGGCGCAAGCGAGTATACAGGCGATCCGCCACGCCTTGCGGTCCGGCGGTGATTTGATGGGTAGCTTTGCCTGCTACCGTCTCAGTGGAAAGCGTAAAAGCGCGGGCTGCGCTGGAATTCGCCAGGTCAATAGAGATAACCACCGCCACGCCCAGGGCAATCCCAAAGATCATCAACAAACTTTGCCAGCGATGCGCCCACAAATACCGCCAACCCACGCGGGTTAAGGAAGCAGGCAGACCGACTGAAACGCCCGCCTGCCTCATAACGTCTCCATTGCAGAATGTTCGTGAATGCTGCGCTGCACCAAGTGACCTTCGCGCAGGGTGAAAATACGGTCGGCGATGCTGGCGGCTTCTTCGGAATGGGTGACAAGCAGCATGGTCTTGCCTGCCTGGCGGGTCAGCCGGTCGAGCAACGCCAAAACCTGCCGACCGGTATCCTCATCTAGGTTGCCGGTCGGCTCATCCGCCAAAACCAAGGCGGGGTTATGTACCAAGGCGCGGGCAATGGCCACCCGCTGCTGCTCACCGCCCGAAAGCCGGTCCGGGAAAGTGGATTTGCGATCCAGCAGCCCTACTTCAGCTAACAGGCTCTCGGCGCGCGCCAAGCCCTCGGCGTGATCCATGCCATTTAACTCCAGGGGCAAAATCACATTTTCCCAAACGGTTAAAGTGGGGATCAAGTTGAAAAATTGAAAAATAAAGCCAATCTGCGCGCGGCGAAACAAGGTGCGCGCATTTTCAGAAAGCCCGGTCAGGCGCACGTCCCGCACATAGACCTCACCGCTATCTGCCTGATCAATGCCACTGACCAGGTTGAGCAAGGTTGTTTTGCCGGAGCCGCTTTTGCCTAAAATTGCCACCAATTCACCACTCTGTACGTCTAAATGCGCATTCAACAACACGGGTCGGCTATGACCGCCTTCAGTGTAATGCTTGTTTAAGCCTTCCATCCGCAAGAAAGAAGGTAAGCCCTTTTCTGTCATGTTTTCCTCCAAAAATTGCCGTATTCAGGGAAATTCCTCACCCCCTCGGATGGTACTTCCCGCTTTCGGTCTCTCCCCCTTTTGTTTATTATATGAAAAATCAGGCGCAGAGAAAAGCCCTCATCGTCTGAAGGCTTAGACAGCACGAATACATGGGCGAAGTTTATTGTAGTATTCCAATCTTTGTAGTGGCTTCCTGCCGGAAGCCACTACAAAGATTGGAACGCTTAAGCAACGATCACTTATTGACAAATAAGGTAGGATTTGTATATACTTAGAGAGGGGAGATGGGAGGGCGTTTAATGGTAAATCGTTTGCCGATCCTTTTTATAATTATCCTATGCGCTACCGCCTGCTCATCGGTGGCGGTTTCAAACCAGTCTATTGCGTCTGGAACGAAAGGGCAAACCGCAGAAATTCCCATCACCGGGCAGGATCAATTTTCGCAGTGCGGCGGACCGTTTATCAGCCCGCAAAACGCTGATTTTGAGCAAGCTGTTATCACCCAGACCAACCAATTCCGCAAAGCGCACCAACTCCCCCCACTCAAGCACGTTCCGCAATTGGACGCTGCGGCGCGATACCATGCGGCAGATATGAATGAGAACAATTATTTTAATCACAATTCGTTTCATCCGGTCAACGGTCAACTGACTCTGTTATGCGACCCTTGGCAGCGGATCGAAGCCTTTTATGACGGGTGGAATACGCTAGGGGAAAATATCGCTGCCGGGCAGACCTCGCCTGAAATGGCGATGGATGGTTGGTTAAACAGCCCGGAACACCTGAAAAATATCCTTGATCCGAATTATTGGGAAATTGGGGTAGGGTATTATCACGGCAACGGCACGTATGGCGATTATTGGGATCAGGATTTTGGTCGCCGCGAGCAAATTTACCCGCTGGTCATCAATGAAGAAGCTGCGATTACTGCTTCTGATGCTGTCACACTATACATTTACGGCAGCTGGGAGCAAATCCGCCTGCGCAATGACGCGAATCCCTGGTCAGATTGGCAACCGTTCCAGAATCACATGCAGTGGCACCTTCCATCCGAACGCACGCTGCATGTAGTCAGCGCAGAGATGCGCAGGAAGGGAAATAACGCCACTGCTCAGGATTCGATTATGCTTAAGTGAGAAAAAACTCGTCCTATTTCGCCTGTTCGCCCTGAGTTTTCTGCAACTGAAACTTTACCCGTTCCACTTCAGAAGAAAGCTGGGCTTTTTCCAGCTGCAATTGTGAGACTTGCCCTTCTAAGGGCATTTTTTCGTTTTGCAGACGGGTCAGGTCATATTCCAGGCGGGTGATATTGGCTTTGGCGCTAAAGAGATCGGCTTGCAGGCGTTCCACCTCGCGACTGGCATTCAAGGTTGACTCGCCTTTTGCGGTCAGGTTGGCTTGCAGGGTACGCACCTGTTCCGCTAAGATCGGTTGCTCTTGCTCCCAAGATTTGGCGCGTTCTTCCAATTCGGCTACGCGTTCCTCGGCGGCTTCACCGGCTTCTTTAATGGGGATCATCTTGCCGCGCCAGTTAAATTCACTGAGGCACCACACCAAAATTCCGCCGATCACGGCTCCCAAGAAAAATGCAACGAAAGGGTTCATACGATTCTCTTTTCCTCGATTCACGCATCATTATTTTGTAATTACTCGGGTATCTCCGTGTTTGGAGCGATTTCCCAGGGCCGCAAGGTGAAGCGAACGCGGCGATCGGTGATTTCTAAAGGATGCCCGAGGCGTTCGAGCAGGTTGGTTTTACTGACCGCGCGCACGATAAAGGGCAAACTGAGCTGCGCTTCACCACCACCCCGCGACATTCTACCATACACAGTTCAAAACCTGTGCCTTCTTCCGCCCACTTCAGGGCAGTGAGGCGGGCAACCTCCGAAGAGAGCTGCAGCATAAAGAGAAACTCCGGCAGGTACAGGGTAATTGAGTCCATTATACAACGCTATGGGGAAAACGATAGCGGGCACATATCCATTCCCAATATAACAAAAAGGTCAGGCTATAATCCCTGACCTTTTTGCTGCTGGTTGAAACGGAGCTTATTTTTGGGGTCTGACGAGGGAAATGGTGATGACCAAAACCATCATAATGGCGACAATTGCTTCAACCCACAGGAAGGAGAGGAAATCGCTCTGGGTGCCGATGGGTGGGGTGTTGGGTAGCGAGTTGCGCAGACCAAACAAGCCGAACAGCAAGCCAGAATAGAAGGCGAAGGCTTCTGCCTTGCGGCTGCGGAACACAAAGGACATGGTCAGGAAGATGACCGCGATGCCGATTGCCCACATGATAATCATGCCCGCAATGGCGACCACGACTACCGTTTTCGAGCGAGAGGCATCCATATTAATGAGGGGCGTGGTCTCCGTGCTTTCTTTGGCATCCGCGGCTGCATTGATTTGGTAGCCAGGGATATTGGCAGTCAGGTTTACCAAGACGGGGACTTCTTCTTCAGCGGCATCTTTACCGTCTTGGGAGGTGACGTACACATACAGTTGACCGGCATAAGTATCAAAGGGATAATTATTGACAACGCCATCTAACGAAATGACGGTGTCAAAGGGGCTGATGGTTTTGCCTTTATCAAAGGTGCGCTCTAACTGACCGGTGGCGCCATTGATGAGAACCTTGAGGCTTTTGGTGCTGGTCAGCCCATCAGTGGTAGTCAGCGCACCCTGGGGAAGGACATCTACGCGAATGGCGACTTCGCCCTTGACGGGGTCAATGGAAAGCATTCTGGCATTGACCACAACATTATCGGCGGCTTTGTCATCACCCAGGGTAAAGGGCAGCTTGTTATACTCCCCTTCATTTACATAGCTGATGAGAGTGAGGGCATAAAGACCTGCAAAGATGAGTACGACGACCACGCCAAAGATAATTTCGCGTGGGGTAAGAAAAGGCTTGCGCTGAGGCTGAGTTGATGTTGCCATATCCGTCTCCTGATGTATATATGGTCTGGTGAAAAGGAGGTTTTTACCAGAATTAAAAATGGATAAAACGAGAAACCTTTTTATTTATACCACAAAAATAGAATTTTTATAATAGTAAAAAAACTAATTTTGCATAGCATTAAAAATAAGAATAGGCACGTTGTGTCCTACTCCCCTAAGTTACATTCTCATTTGTGTCTATTTCAAAAAATTAGGAATTAGAATAATATTTCTACATGTGGTATAATTAAGAAATGTGATCAACATTTATTCAAAGAAAGAAGAGGGACTATGCAGAAGATAACGCCATTTTTATGGTTCGACCACCAGGCAGAAGAAGCGATGGACTTTTACACGTCCATATTTAAAGATTCAGAGGTATTCGGCGTATCTCGCTACCCGGAAGGCACACCAGTGCCAGCCGGAACGGTGATGACCGCGAGTTTCAGACTGCTGGGGCAAGAATTTATCGTGTTAAACGGTGGACCTGAATTCAAATTCACAGAGGCAATCTCTTTTGTGGTTCACTGTGACACCGCTGCCGAGGTGGATGAATTATGGGCAAAGCTCACGGAGGGCGGCGAAGAAGGGCGATGCGGTTGGCTCAAGGATAAATATGGCTTATCCTGGCAGATTGTTCCCCGCTTGTTTGACGAATTGATGTCGGATGAAGACCCCGTCAAAGTGCAAAAAGTGATGCAAGCGATGTTGAAGATGAACAAATTAGACAGCGCCAAGCTGATGGAAGCCTATCAGGGAAAATCGTAATGCTGGCATATCCCCCTTTCTCTGCGGACTTCGTCCCCTTCCTGATGCGCGCCAAACAGGCAACCTATGCGGCTTCCAGCAATCCTGATATGGCAACACGCGCGCACCGAGCTTCTTCACGCCCCAATTCCCACGACCTGGGGTACACGGAAGGCGATTGGTTCTACTTGGATACGTATTTGGGCGGGCTACACTTTATCGGCGAAGAAGCCGTCTGGCAGCAAAATGTGTCGATTTGGGGCATGAATTATCATGGGGTGATGCTTCAAGAGGCTATCCCCACTGATTTTGGGGATTTCCTCAAACTTGTGCTGCGAAACATGCCGGCGGATGCGCCATATCGAGGACCGCATCATTTCACGCAAGGGGAATTTGCGTATCGGTGCAGCTGGCAAGGCAGTCTGGAGCGATTCCAGGGCGAGGAGAGCATTGATTATCAGGGGATGCCCCTATACGCCCTCAGCTTTCACGGCGGGGTGATTCTTTCATAAAATAAGGTTCGCCTGTGTGAACTGTCATTTTTATGGAACTCTGGGAATTAGCATAGTAGTCGGGAGGAGCAATCTTTCCTCCCGACTACTATGCTAATTCCCAATGAACCTTTTTTATTTAACCCTCTTTTTTTCTTGTATTTTTGTGTTTAATTTGTTATAGTCATGCAAATTATCGGTGTAATTATCTCCATTTTAGGTCATCAAACAGAATAATTCTACACAGCGGCACGCTCATCAAAAGGTCAGCCATGGGAAATGCTCATTTTTGGTCACGGATGTGTCTCATTAAGCGCACAACTTTTTGGGGATGGATGTTGGGTTTAATGGCATTTTCTACCATAGCATGGACCTGGCTGCCGCAAAAAGCCACCACCCCCCTCACCCTGGAAGTGCAGCCCGCCGCTATACAGCTTTCGGTAGGCGGGCAAACGGAAGTGACGGTAATTGCCCGTAACCCCAGCGATACGCCACTTACGGGCGTCGCTCTCAGCTGGTACGGCGACCTGACGGCTGCCCTGGCGACTGGGCAAGCCGGCGCGCCAGTGACTCTTCCAGCAGGCGGCAGCGTCACCTGGCGGATGCTGATCACTAGCAAAGCCACCACCCGCAGCAGCGCAAAGCTCATTTTCCGCGCGGATTATACCCAGGCGGCTCTTGCGCAAACCGTTTTTGCCCCGCTGGATGCCACCCTGCTGCCTCCTAAATCCATCAGCGACCTGGCGAGCCTGAGCATTGTCTATAACCCTGCCACCCTGGATGACCAACATTCGGCAAATCTTTACCTGCTTGTGCAGAATAAATCCGCCCTTCCGCTCACCCTGGAGGACGTTCAGGTACACCTTCCTACTGCCATGCTCACCGCCACCCGCCAAGACCCATCGTCAACCCAAGGGGAGATTCCCCCTGGCTCCGTGCGGGCGGTGACGTACTTGCTAAAACCCACCGGGCAGATTACCCCCGGCACCTATCCGCTGGTATTTGAAGCGAGCCTGCGCTGGAATGATGGGCGCGATCAATCCGCCAGCCTGACAGCTTCGCAAAATGTCACCCTGGGCGTCTTTGGCGAAACTCCCATCCTGGGTGTTTTTCAAGTGCCCGCCTTCTTTTTGCTGCCTGGTTTTTTGGCGTTGCTAACCTTTAAGTTCCTGTGGAAAAAAGGCAAACCAGGAGACGAAAAAATCCCTCTCACCTCGCCAGAATTTTGGCTGGGGGCGATCAGCCTGTCCTTCCTCATCGCCTTATGGCTATATCCGCTGCTCTTAAAAATAATCACCGGCAACGAGCGAACCTATTTATTTTCCTATGGCTTTATGGACGTAGTCTATGCCTGGATTCTTTCGGTCGTGACGGGTTTGCTCATCTATGCCTTCGCGCTTGCCATTCCGCCTGCGTTAATGAAAGTGCAGCAAGCGATTTTGCGCACGATTCAAGCCTTGACCACCGACCGCCGGACGTTCCATGCCGGGGATACCCCTGAAAAGGTGCTTGAGAAGCTCCTCCGCCAGAAACAGACGTTAACCCTGATGAGATGTACTTATTCAGGCGTTCCCGACCCCAACATGAGGGTCTACCGTCTATATCCACCGCAAGAGGACGCAAGCAGCTATTGGATTGCGCCTGAAATCAAAATAGGCGCGCCACCAAATGCTGATCAAAAACAGGCTGATGATTTAAAAGCAGATGCCAGCGCGTTAATTGACAAGGATGCCCTGAAGGATCTGCTGAAGCTGCTGAAAAAGAACCCAAAAGACCTGTACGTATATTGGGACCCGAATCATCCGCTTAAAGAGATAAGCTATGTACCCACAGAAACTCTGGTCGAAAAAGGCGGCAAAATGGCAATTGTATCCCTGGATTAAAAAAGTAAGCAGGGATCATTCCGATCCCTGCTGCAGGTCACGAGGTAACTCATCATCAGATGTTCAAACACCATTGACTGGCATTTTTCCTCTACCTAAAGCAAAAGTCATCTTTATTATAGAGCAACTTAAGGAAATTTCAAGATGGCAACGACCAAATTTACCATTCAACACGTCCGTCTGACCTTTATCTGGGTGCAAACCTATTTTGATTTGCTGTATTCCGCTGAAAAGAATAAGCCGCTTTCGAAGTTCGCCTCTGAAAAAGGGTTTAAAGATATCTTGCGGTATCTCCATTCCGGTCAGAGCATTTCTGGCGGCTTACGCCCCCCCTGGCAAAGGGATGAGAGCGGTAAAAAAGACGAATCTCGTGGGAATAACTTTTGGTTTTATTATTTGGGCGGGAAATGGCCCGCTGAAACCAGTGATGTGGATTTATGGCGCAGCTTAATGCCCCTGCGCGTATCCGTCCCCCTCAAGGCGCATGCCGATTGGTTCGACCAGTCAGGCGGCAAGTTAACCTCCTGGGCGTATCACTATCCCTTTGGCAGCGCGCTGGTGATCCAAGCTACCCTCATTAATACTGGCATCTCCTTAACGGAACTCGTAGACCTGGCTTTCCAAATCAAATCCGATGGCAATTTTCTCTCCATCTTCCCAGACGAGCAGCAAGAAACGGATCGTTCTCTGAATCAGATTGCCGATAAAACGATGAGATATCTACGCTTCCAATCGCTAGGACTTGGCGATGCGATTGACCCTGAGAAGGATTTGCTTGGCTTTACCTTCAATAAAGACCCCTTTAGCCTCATCACGGTGATTCAAGCAGGCAAGCCTGGCAAAGCCCTGGACTTTACCCCTGGCGGCGCGCTTCATAAAACCATGCACGCCCTCACCAGCTGGGAGCGCAACACGAAAACCCTGCCGCCACCCGCCCCTTGTAAGCTTCAAATTGGCAAGGATGCCCCAGGGCGCGTGGCGTATGCCTATAAACAGGGTCGGATGATCTGGTTCCCTGATGATTTTCAACTGCCTGCCACGCCTGCCCAACACCCTCACCGGCTGACCTGTTACGACAATAACCTGACCTTTGCCTCCATGCACGCCCTCAGCCTTGGGCAAATGATCTGCCAAACCGGGCAATATCCGCCAGAACCTACCAAACCGAACGCACTGCATCGTTTTTTGGCAAGGCAGGCAAGGGATATTTTAAACCGCTTTGCTGCAACCCGCACGCCCGTCCCCATAGGAGCATCCGCGCAAACCACGCATACCAGCGGCGCAGGCACATCCTATCAATCAGATAGCGTCCGCAAGCAGGCACAGGAATTTCAAGACTGCCTGACCAACCTGGATACCAGGGTATAGAGTCGGAATAAAGGAGCGGCGCGACCATTTTGGTCGCGCCGCTGAGTCTCTTTTACTCCACTGTTACGCTTTTTGCCAGGTTACGCGGCTGATCCACATCCAGCCCGCGCAGGGATGCAATGTGATATGCCAACATTTGCAACGGGATGACCGTAATCACCGGCGAGAGCAGCCAGGGGCAGGCTGGCACCCAAAACACGTGATCCGCCAGGTCAGCGGCGCGCGTATCCCCTTCAGTGGCGACCGCAATCACGCTGCCGCCGCGCGCCTTTGCCTGCTCAATCTGACTAATCATCTTCTCGTGCCAGGGGTCTTGCGGCGCAAGGGTGACGACTGGCATTTCGCGGTCAATTAGCGCGATGGGACCGTGTTTCATCTCCCCAGCAGGATAACCTTCTGCGTGGATATACGAAATCTCCTTTAATTTTAGTGCGCCTTCGTAAGCAGTGGGCATATTAATCCCACGCCCCAGGTAGAGCGCATGGCGCGTATCCTTCAACGCCAGGGCAACTTTCTCCACCTCGGCTTCACGATCGAGGCAACGCCCCACCAAATCAGGGATGAGCGCCAGGTCTTTGACCAGAGCGCGGCGCTGTTTTTCGGTCAGCGTGCCGCGCATGTCCGCCAGCAGCACCGCCAGCAAATACAAATCCACCAGGGGGGCAGTGTACGCCTTGGTCGAAGCCACCCCAATTTCCGGTCCCACCTGCATGGAAATAAACCCATCCGCCAGACGCATCGCCTGTGACCCGATGGCATTCACAATAGACCAGGTGACAGCGCCCTTGCTGCGCGCCTCTTCCATCGCCGCCAGGGTATCCGCCGTTTCGCCGGATTGGCTGATGGCAAGCACCACGCTATCCGCGTCCAGGATGGGGTCAGCATAGCGGAACTCAGAGGCGATGTTCACTTCCACCGGAATGCGGGCGATATGCTCGATGAGAATTTTGCCGACCATGCCCGCGTGGGCTGCTGTGCCGCAGGCGGTGATAAATATCTTCTTGATGCGCTTTGCCAGCTCGGGCGTCAGGTTCAGCTGTTCTAAGTGGATGCGCCCATTCTCAAAATCAACCCGCCCCGCCAGCGTATCGGTCAGCGAACGCACCTGTTCGTGGATTTCCTTCTGCATAAAGTGACGATATTCGCCCTTTTCGGCGGCGACCGCGTCCCAGGCAACGGTATGCACCTGCGGGCGGACGGTCTGTCCGTCCAGGGTTTGGATGGATACGCCATCGCGGGTAATGGTCGCCATCTGCCCTGATTCCAGGAAGATGACCTGGCGGGTATGATCCAAAATGGCAGGAATATCGGAGGCAACGAACATTTCGCCCTTACCAATCCCAATCACCACGCCGCCGGCATTGCCGATGCGCGCCGCAACGATCTTATCCGGCTCAAGCGAAGAAATCGCCACCACGCCATGTGCGCCACGCAGCATCTTCAGCGATTTGCGTACCGCTTCTGCCAGCCCCGCGCTTGCGCTGTAATTGCGCTCGATCAGTTGCACAATGGTTTCCGTATCGGTTTCTGAGGTAAACTTCACCCCCTCCGCCGTCAACTCTTCTTTTAATTCCAGAAAATTTTCCACAATGCCGTTATGGACAATCACAAACTTGCCATCCATAGAAGGGTGGGGGTGAGCGTTGCGCGCAGACGGCTCGCCATGAGTCGCCCAGCGGGTGTGACCAATCCCCAATTTGCCCGCCACCGGCTGATTGCCCACCAGGGTGGTCAAATTCGCCAGCTTGCCCACGTCCTTACGCATTTCAATATGCCCATCTTCCAAAATCGCCAGCCCCGCCGAATCATAGCCGCGATATTCCAGCCGTTTCAGCCCACTTAAAATAATGGGCGTTGCATCCCGATCCCCAATATAGCCAACAATTCCACACATCGCTGATTCCTCCCAAAAGAGCATGCCCAATAGAAACATGCTGCTGCCTGCCATAAGCTCAAAGCAGGTACAGAGCAAGATACCATCCTTGAATCTGGCAACCCGCCAAAGATTATCAGAATGGATTTCTATTTTCGTTAATAACAAACCGTTGGGGGAAATGGTCGGAGTGGACTGCCACTCGGAGGGCTTCCGCTGATCTTTCGATTTTCCCGGCAGACAGGCGGGCAGCCTGTGCTATTCTCCGGTTAACGCTGCCCTGCGGCAGCGAACCCTCATCCTCGTCACTTGAATTTCAAGCCATGCGCTTTATCGCTTCCCCAATCGAAACCTGCTTGTGCCGCCAACCTCCTATGTGAAACACGAAACGAATGCGTCCTAAGTCATTATAAGGGATGAATCAAGAGGATGGCAAGGGGGAAAAACGGTTCAATTTCCTGATAAATAACACCCACTTTCGGGTACAATCAGATACAACAAAATCCATTAAGAATCGATTGAATGACAAGGAAACGTGAATGAGTAATGATCAACAAGTAATTTTCTCGATGGTTCGGGTTGGGCGGACTGTCGCCCCGAACAATCGCCAAATTCTGCGAGACATCTCCCTGGGCTTTTACTACGGCGCCAAAATTGGCGTTTTAGGGCTTAACGGCGCAGGCAAAAGCACCCTGCTGCGCATTATCGCCGGCAAAGATGACGCTTACACCGGCGAAGTCCTCTTTTCCCCCGGTTACAGCGTGGGGCTGTTAGAGCAAGAGCCGCAGCTGGATAACGCCAAGACCGTCAAACAGGTGGTGGAAGAAGCCGTCCAGCCTATTGTGGACATGATGAAGCAGTATGACGAAATCAGCAACTTGTTTTCTGAACCAGATGCGGATTTTGATAAGCTGATTGCCGAACAGGGTCGCCTGCAAGAAGAACTTGACCGGCGCGATGCCTGGACGCTGGATAGCCGCCTGGAATACGCCATGGATGCGCTCCGCTGCCCCCCCTCCGATACGTCCATCGCGGTCTTATCGGGTGGCGAACGCCGCCGCGTGGCGCTTTGCCGTCTGCTGCTCACCGAGCCAGACATCCTCCTGCTGGATGAACCCACCAACCACCTCGATGCGGAATCGGTGGCGTGGTTGGAAAAGCACCTGCGCGACTATAAAGGCACAGTCATCGCCGTGACGCATGATCGCTTCTTCCTCGATAACGTGGCTGGCTGGATTTTAGAGCTGGATCGCGGTTATGGCATCCCGTGGAAGGGCAATTATTCTTCGTGGCTCGACCAAAAGCAAGAGCGCATCCGCCAGGAAGAGAAAACGGAAAGTAAGCGTCTGCAGACCTTGCAGCACGAGCTGGAATGGATTCGCATGTCGCCCAAGGCGCGCCAATCCAAAGGCAAAGCCCGCGTCAGCGCATACGAAAGTTTGCTCTCGCAGGAATTTGAGCAGCGCCGCGAAGAAATGGAAATCTACATCCCCTCCGGTCCGCGCCTGGGTGGCGTGGTGATGGAATTTGACGGTGTTTCTAAAGGTTTTGGCAATAATTTGCTGATTGATAACCTGACCCTCAAAATTCCGCCAGGCTCCATTATCGGCGTGGTCGGACCCAACGGCGCAGGCAAAACCTCCCTGCTGCGCATGATCACCGGGCAGGAAAAGCCGGATAAAGGCACCGTGCGGATTGGCGAGACCGTCAAAATGGCGTATGTAGACCAATCGCGCGATACGCTCAACAGCGATAATTCCGTCTGGCAAGAAATTTCCGAAGAGCAAGAGCAAATTGACCTTGGCGGCAAGAAACGCAACTCGCGCGCGTATGTTTCCAGCTTCAACTTCCTGGGGACGGATCAGCAGAAGAAAGTGGGCGTACTATCTGGCGGCGAGCGCAACCGCGTCCACCTGGCGAAAATCCTCAAGAGCGGCGCAAACGTGCTGCTGCTGGATGAACCCACCAACGACCTGGACGTGAACACCATGCGCGCCCTGGAAGAAGCCGTGGAAAACTTCGCCGGCTGCGCCATAGTCGTCTCGCATGATCGCTGGTTCCTGGATCGAGTCGCCACCCATATCCTTGCCTTTGAGGGCGATAGTCAGGTGCGTATGCTTGAGGGCAACTGGTCTGATTATGAAGCTGACCGGCACAAACGCCTGGGCACCGAGGCGGATACCCCGCACCGGATTAAGTATCGCCCGCTGACTCGTTAAAAAGTGTTTTATGATGAGTTTTTGGCACAAAACGCCAAAAATTCATCATAAAACACTTAAATTTAATCTTAATCAAGAAAAGGATACAACGGATATGCGCATTCAATCACCGAAATTGATAGCTGATTCTACGCGCGAATGGATTGCCGAAGCGCGCCGGACGAAGAACTATCGCCTGATGGATTTTATTCACGGTTATATTTACGGCCGCTGGCCCTATTTTTATATCTCGGTTGGCTCAGGTGAACACCCTCTCACCCGCTTTGTGGCTCCCGTTGCATCCAAATTGATTGAATTCTTTGCGCGCTTCAAGAAGGCAGAATCGATTTCATCTGGTAAGCCTACCGCCGGGGAGATGTTTGCTAATACGTATCACGGCAAAGTGGTCACGCTCGAAGTAGCCAAACAGTTAGTGCAGGTGAAAGAGGAAATTAGTGTCAGCCTGCCGGAAAAGGTCATCCCTTATGACCGCGCCCGCGATATTATCTTCAAAAATCCCGATCATATCCTCTTGCTGGATTGCCCCTGCCGTGTGGCGCGCGAACATCCCTGCCTGCCGCTGGACGTGTGCCTGATCATTGGCGAACCCTTCGTAGGTTTCGTGCATGAGCATCACCCCACCCGCAGCCGTCTGATTAGCGCGGATGAGGCGGTGGAAGTGCTGAAAGCGGAAGATGAACGCGGTCATGTGCATCACGCCTTCTTTAAAGAAGCCATGCTCAACCGCTTTTACGCCATCTGCAACTGTTGTGATTGCTGCTGCGGCGCAATGCAAGCCCAGCGCAGTGGCGTACCCATGTTAGCCTCCTCCGGCTATGTGGCGCAGGTGGATGCAGACCTATGCGCCGCCTGTGGCACGTGTGAAACCGTCTGCCAGTTCCACGCCGTATCGCTGATCCCCACCCAGGCGCACGCCCAGATAGACGCTGTTCTGTGCATGGGCTGCGGCATCTGCGTTAATCACTGCTCGCAGGATGCGATCACCTTGCAGCGGGACGCTTCGCGCGGCGAGCCGCTGGAAATGCTTCAAATTTTGCAATCTCAATAATATCTGTGCTAAAATGAACCCTAACTTCGCAAAGCTAGGGAGAATTTTATGTACAAAACACATACTTGCGGCGAGCTTCGCGCCAGCCATATCGGTCAGACGGTAACGCTGGCTGGATGGGTTCATCGCCAACGCGATCACGGCGGCGTTACGTTTATTGATCTGCGCGACCGCTTCGGTTTAGTTCAAATTGTCGCCAACCCTGAAAAGGATGGATTAGCTGTCATCCAGGATGCGCGCAGCGAATGGGTGCTGCAAGTGACTGGCATCGTCCGCCGCCGTCCAGAAGGGGCAGCCAACCCCAACTTGCCAACCGGTGAAATTGAAATTGACGTGCAATCCTGCGAGGTACTTAATCCCTCCAAACCGCTACCCTTCATGGTCAGCAAAGATGAAGATACCGATGAATCAGTACGCCTGAAATACCGCTACTTGGACCTGCGCCATGAGCGGATGCAGCATAACCTGATGCTGCGCCACAAAGTGATTAAATTCATGCGCGATTACCTGGACGAAAGAGGCTTCATCGAAGTCGAAACGCCCATGCTCTTCAAAACCACCCCCGAAGGCGCGCGTGATTATCTCGTTCCTTCGCGCGTGCATCCCGGGTGCTTCTATGCCTTGCCGCAGTCGCCTCAGCAATTAAAGCAGTTGCTGATGGTAGCGGGCGTGGAACGCTATTTCCAGATTGCGCGCTGCTTCCGCGATGAAGACCTGCGCGGCGACCGGCAGCCGGAATTCACCCAGCTGGACGTGGAAATGTCCTTCGCGCATCGGGATGATATTTTATCCCTGATGGAAGGCTTGTTGACCGCCATGCTGCCCGCCGTCACCCCACACAAGAAGCTGCTCGCCTCCCCCTGGCCCCGCCTTACCTATACCCAGGCGGTAGAGCGTTACGGCACAGATAAACCCGACCTACGCTTTGGCTTGGAACTCTATTCTATCAGTGATATTTTCGCCAACAGTGGATTTATGGTCTTCCAAAATACCCTGAAGACAAATGGGGTGATTAAGTGCATTGTGGCGCCGGGCTGCGCGGAGTACACCCGCAAAGAAGTAGATGACCTGACCACTTTTGCCCGTGAACAGGGCGCGAAAGGTCTGGCGACCCTGGCGCTGACTGCTGACGGCGTGAAAGGCACTGCCCAGAAATTCATCAAGCCCGAAGAAGTGATTGCCCTGCAGGAACGCACCGGCGCAAAGGTCGGTGACCTGATCCTCTTTGTAGCGGATCAGAAAGCCGTAGCCAATAAGACTCTGGGCGCGCTGCGTCTGTTCTTCCGTGATCGTCTCTCCCTGGCTGCCAAAGATACGATGGCGTTCGCCTGGGTGCTAGACTTCCCGATGTTTGAGTGGAAAGAGGAAGATAAGAAGTGGGACGCCGCTCATCATCCCTTCACCATGCCCAAGATGGAAGACCTGTCCAAGTTCGACACAGACCCGGCGGCGGTCTTATCGGATGCGTATGATATGGTTTGCAATGGCTATGAAATGGCTTCTGGCTCCATCCGTATTCACCGCCGCGACATTCAGTTGAAGATTTTCCAGCTGCTTGGCTTGAAAGAAGAAGATATTCAGCTGAAATTCGGTCACTTGCTCGAAGCCTTTGAATATGGCGCGCCCCCGCATGGCGGCATTGCCCCCGGCATTGACCGCCTGGTGATGCTCCTGGCGGACGAACCCAACATCCGCGAAGTGATTGCCTTCCCCAAGAATCAGGCTGCCCGTGACCTGATGGCGGATGCCCCTTCCGCTGCCAGCGATAAGCAGCTGAAAGAACTGCATATCCGCGTGGAACTGCCCAAGGAAGAAAAAGCCGACTAGAAACACTGATTAATAATAAAAAATAGTTGGAAGGCAAGCCTTCCAACTATTTTTTATTATTAATCAGTATGTTATGTGATGACAAACGCCAGCAGCACCACCACCAACAAAATGAGGACGATGACTACCCCCACTACCAAATAGAAAATCACATCCTGCTCGCGCCCAGGCTTTTTCGGTTTCTTCGCAGACGTAGTGCCGGATGAGGAAGTGACCAGCTGCGCCGGTTCTTCTGACGCCACTTCATACGCCGAACGATCACGGCTGTTAATTTCCGCGCCATACACTGCCCGACCTGACGAATCAG
Source organism: Anaerolineales bacterium (assembly GCA_038206515.1). Taxonomy (GTDB): domain Bacteria; phylum Chloroflexota; class Anaerolineae; order Anaerolineales; family Anaerolineaceae; genus DSYU01. The sequence goes on from JBBRAT010000005.1 coordinate 119,887, forward strand.
AGGACTGGTTATTCCTTGGGTTGGCCTCGTCTGAAAATACCGGCGACCAGCTTGGGGCAGCTTTTTGGACAGCAGGAACCGCGCTTGCCTTCTCTTCTTGTTTCGTTTTCCTTGAAGGCGCAGGTTCAGCGGGAATTGTGGGCGGTATCGGCGTGGGCGAAGGATTGGTCTGTAAACCAGAGGGACGCTCGGTGTAAAAATCCCCAAACGGAGCGGACACTTCGCTATAAAAATCCGAATCTACACCGGAGTTAAGCACCGCACGGCGTGGATCATTGAGTAGGCTGCGCTCTGCCTTCGCCAAGTCTTCATCCGTTACTTGTTCAGGCGAGACGGTGAATATGGAGCTAATCTCATCGTCAATGGGGGCATTCTCTTCAACGCCATACGATTCTATTGAAGATGCAGACCGGCGAGGTGAATTGAATTCCTCACGCGAGAAAGAATTTCTGCTCAGAGGGCTGCTCTGGCGATTCCCCTGCCCGCCGGTAACTTCGTCGCCCAGGTCTTCGGTGGGCATCGCCTCACGCAGCACCTTTAGCCCGTGCAATGCCACCCCTGAGCTTGGAATGGCGCGCAAGCACTTTTCCAGTGCATCCTCACGCTCTTCCAGGCTGGTAAAAGTATCTGCATACCACATCCAGGCGGCTTCATGCTTTGGATTCAATTCTAAAACATGCTGAAAGAAGACGCGCGCCTCTTCCTTGCGACCAGCTCGCGCCAACCCTATCGCCCGTTTATAAAGCGTGTCAATCATACAATCATTCTACTACATCCCTCACTAAGTAAGAATTAAGAATGGATAAAAATTCGTTATTTGGTGTTCCCATATTCGCAGTGATGACTCAGTCCGTGTAGTGGCTTCCGGCCGGAAGCCACTACACGGACTGGGAAGACTGAATAGTTATGAAATCAGGGTGATTGAAACTTTGGATTGCAAGCAAAAGCGTGTATAATGAGAATATACTCATTTTTGATCAGATCAACCCGAATCAAATCATCTGCAATTTTAAGCCTGGAGGAATAATCCTATGACCACCTGCCCTGCTTGCGGTTCATCGAACCCAGAAAATGCTGCTTTTTGTCAACATTGTGGCGCTAATTTAAGCGGTCAACCCACCAACCCAACTGCCAGCTCCTTTGACACGCCTGCGGAGTCGCTGATTCCACCCGCGCAGCCCGTTGCGCCTCAGCAACCCCCAGCCCCTCAAGCACCCTATGCGCAACAGATTAATTACGGCGCATATCCCCCGTCTCCGCGCCCGCTGAAAGATCGCTCCATTGCGCTGATCTTAGAAATCCTGCCAGGCTTATTTGGCTTCTACGGCATCGGTCGCATCTATTCAGGCGATACGCAAACCGGTATCCTCTGGCTGGCGGGTGGACTCGCGTGGGCATTCATCGCCGGCCTGGTCTCTGTATTCACCGGCGGAATCGCCTGCTTCTGCACCATTCCTCTTAATCTGGCAGCCGTTGCTACCGCTACTTACCTGCTGAACCAATATACCAAGAATCACCCTGAAATTTTCGGGGCATAACCAAATTCATTCAGAATCTCTAAAGAGTTGATCGAGTTGTTGCTTTGCGACTACTCGATCAACTCTCTAGAGATTTAACCAGAACAAATCGCTCAAAAATTTGCTTTTTTAGGCAATTATCATCATAATTACTCGTAATACTCTAAGTTTATTCAGCATTCTTATGGATAAACTTTTCTTGTTTTTTTCGCTCAGAAGGATGGGAATTATGTCAGACGAACCAACCCCTGCCCCAGCAACCAACGAACCTAAATTTTATTACCCATCGCAGCAGGTAATGGCTGCCGCGCATATCAAAGATCGTTCGCAAGTCACCGCTGAAGCTACCCGCGACCTTGCCGCCTTCTGGGGGGCGCGCGCCAGTGAATTTGAGTGGTTTGAACCCTGGGATACCGTCTTGGATGAGTCAAACCCACCCTTCTACAAGTGGTTTGTGGGCGGCAAAACCAACATCGTCTATAACTGCCTGGATCGGCACGTTGCTACCTGGCGGCGCAACAAATTAGCCATCATCTGGGAAGGCGAAAAAGGCGAGCTGCGTACCTTTTCCTATCACTCCCTCAACCGCGAAGTGTGCATGTTTGCCAACGTCCTGCGCTCGATGGGCGTAAAAAAAGGCGACCGCGTTACCGTGTATATGGGACGCATCCCTGAATTAGTGATCGCCATGCTGGCTTGCGCCAAAGTGGGGGCGGTTCATTCGGTGATCTATGGCGGATTCTCGGTGGAAGCCCTGCATGGGCGCATCCTCGACAGCGAATCGAACGTAGTCATCACCTGCGATGGCGGCTACATGAATGGCAAAGTGGTAGAGCTGAAGCAAATTGTAGATGAAGCCCTCAAACGCAGCCCTACGGTCGAAACCGTCATCGTGTACAAACGCACCGGCGCAGAGATTAACATGGAAGCCGGGCGCGATTACTGGTGGCATGACCTGATGGGCTTGCCGGTTGCCCGTTCGGCGTCTGGCAATTCCCGCTGCGAAACGGCGGTCATGGATGCGGAAGACCCGCTCTTTATGCTCTACACCTCCGGCACCACCGGTCGCCCCAAAGCCATTTTGCATACCCACGGCGGCTATATGGTGGGGGTCGCTACTACCTTGCAATATGTGTTTGATATGCACGAGGAAGACCGCTACTGGTGTACCGCTGACCCTGGCTGGGTAACCGGTCACAGTTACGTGGTATACGGTCCACTGCTACTGGGGGCAACCAGTTTCATCTATGAAGGCGCGCCCACATACCCATACCCCAACCGCTGGTGGAGCATGATCGAGAAATATGGCATTTCCATCCTCTACACCGCCCCCACCGCCATTCGCGGATTGATGCGCTTTGGGGATGCTTGGCCCGCCCGCCATGACCTTTCTTCTCTGCGCCTCTTAGGCAGCGTGGGGGAACCCATTAACCCCGAAGCCTGGCGTTGGTATTATCAGGTGATTGGCAAAAATCAATGCCCCATTATGGATACCTGGTGGCAGACCGAAACCGGCATGTTTATGATTACTCCCACGCCTTCCACTCCCCTAAAACCGGGGTCTGCCAGCCTGACCTTCCCAGGGGTGGAAGCGGATATTGTCAATGAAGCCGGTGAATCGGTGGCGGTGGGCGAAGAGGGCTTTTTGGTGCTAAAACGCCCCTGGCCCGCCATGCTGCGCACCATCTACAAAGACCCTGACCGCTATGTGCAGCAATATTGGAGCAAATACCCTGGGTTGTACTTCACGGGTGACAGCGCGCGCCGTGACGCAGATGGCTATTTCTGGATCATTGGGCGAGTGGATGACGTGATTAAAGTCTCAGGCTATCGCCTAGGCACCGCGGAAATAGAGAGCGCACTGGTCAGTCACCCATCGGTAGCAGAGGCGGCGGTGATTGGGCTGCCTCACGAGATTAAGGGTCATGCCATTCACGCCTACGTCATTTTAAAGAATGGTATAGAACCATCCGAGGCGCTCATTGACGAATTACGTCAGCACGTAGGGCATGAGATTGGACCCATCGCCAAGCCAGAGAAAATAACCATTGTGCCTGCCCTGCCCAAAACCCGCTCCGGCAAGATTATGCGCCGCGTCCTCAAAGCCCGCGCCCAGGGTCTGCCCGAAGGCGACCTCAGTACATTGGAAGAGTAGGAAGTTATTTTGTAACCGCTGAGGTTCACCCAAATAATCAAAAGACACTTCTTTATAACCATAAAAAGAGAAACCAGGATAACTACTGGTTTCTCTTTTTTTTATAAATTGGCTTGTATTATGATATATTTATGTGTATATTATCTAATTTATATAAAAATTATCCATCCTTTTTCGGTTAGCAAAATACAAAATAACCAACTTTAAAGGATATTGATAGAAAAAGTCAATTACCAACCTTTCTCGACTAATCCATCTATTTATAACGTAATCTTTACAAATAAGATAACATTTATAACCACGTTTAACGAATATGAAAGGTCATTCTTTCAGAACTCATGTTACTATTTGCCCATGACTAACAAAAAACTTCCCATACTACTTATCTTGTTTTTTCTCCCTGTGGTGCTTTTGCTTAGACCGCAGCAAATTGTACGGGGGAGCAGCAACTTCGTAGCGAACCAAAGCGCGCAATATAGCATCTACGCTGATGCACTAAGCGCAGGCTGGGTCGACACGTCCTGGTATACAGATCGCAACCTGAGCAACGCTGCCCCAGTTCAATCAGGAAGCCAATCCATCTCTGTTGCCTTTAACAATGCCTGGGCAGGTTTATTCTTGCACAAAGATGGCGGGGTGAGCGTCACCAACACGGACAGCTTCATCTTCTATGTTCATGGTGGCACAATTGGCGGGCAGAAGCTCCGCCTTATTCTCAATCAAAATGACAACGCAGGCTACGACTTTTCCCCAGTGGCAAACGCCTGGAAAAAAATCGTAGTACCGCTTTCTTCCCTTGGAACTCCCACCTCTGTAATTGATATTTGCATTAAAGACACCACCGGGGCTGTTCAACCTATTTTCTATGTGGATCAAATAACCGTAGGTGCGGATGTAACCAGCACCAATACCCCTGCCAACACCGCCACCAAGGTGATGACCAAAACCAATACTTCCACTCAAATCAAAACAGCGGTCTACACCCTCACTCGTTCGGCGACTGCGCAACCTTCCTTTACCAGCGCCGTATATCGCACCTCCACCCGCACCCTTACGCGCACTTCCACCCAAGGCGCCACTCTGCAAAGTCAGCTGCTGATGGATATTTACAGCGATACTCCTGCTTCTGGGTGGTATCAGCAGTCCTGGTATGTAGATTTCAACCTGGCAAATACGACGCCCATACAGAGTGGCAGCAAATCCATCTCTGTCTCGTACAATAATAACTGGGCGGCATTCTATCTGAAAAATGATACTGGCATCAGCACCGCCGTGTACAATCAACTGCAGTTCTTTATCTATCCCACCGGCAGTGCTGCAAATCTAAAAGCAGTGGTGAACGAAAATGGCAATCAGGCATACCTGTTCACTGCCCCTGTCAACGTCTGGACGAAAGTGACCATTCCGCTCTCCGCCGTTGGTTCCCCTGCCATGCTGAAAGGCATTTGGCTGCAAGAGCAGAATGGTGCGATCCAGCCCACCTTCTACCTGGATTCCGTTTCTCTAGTAGGCGCTTCAGGAGCCGTTCCGACAGCCACGAAGACCACCGCCCCCACAGCCACCAAAACATCCCAACCACAGGCGACAGCCACAAGCACCGTCTTCTTGCCAACCGTCACAAAGACAGCAACGCCTACCCTCAAACCGACCTCAACCCCCACGCAGCAGCCTACCGCCGCGCCTACTGCACAACCGACTCAGCCTTCTAAGGGCGGCGACCTAACCCTCTACGCAGATAGCTTCAATAGTGACTGGCAAAATTGGTCTTGGGGCAGCTCCATCAACGCAGACAACACTTCCCCTGTCCACACTGGCAGCAAATCAATCGCTGTCACGATCACCTCGGGTTGGAGCGCATTTTACCTTCACAATGTTGTTGGCTATGCGAGTATTGGCAGTTACTCTGAAATGAGCTTCTGGATTAACGGCGGTTCTGCTGGCAATCAGAAGATTAGAGTGCAGATGAATGGCGATATCTCCACCACCTATGAGGTGATTGCCACTGCCAATCAGTGGACGCAAGTTCACATCCCGCTCACCCAATTTGGCTCACCCACGGACCTGCTTGATCTGTATTGGCAGGATGAAACCAATGGCGCGCAGCCCACTTTCTACCTGGATGACATTACCTTCACCGGCACAGCCATCCCCACACCCACCCCTGCCCCTGCTAGCGGGCCGAGTCTCAATATTGATGCCTCCGCCAATCAGCACGACATCAGCGCAGATATTTATGGCATGAACTGGGCGGACGCTGCCCTGGCTGCCGAGCTGCACCTGCCCGTCAACCGCTGGGGCGGCAACGCCACTACGCGCTACAACTGGCAGAATGAAAATGCCAACCGCGCCAGTGATTGGTTCTTTGAGAACTACCCGAACTCGAACGGCAAATCTACGGACTTCATCAACACCAACCGCAACACCGGCACCAATACCATCCTCACCCTGCCAATGATCGGCTGGGCGCCTAAAGACGGCAACTTCTCATGCGCCTTCTCTGTGGCGAAGTATGGTCCGCAACAATACACGGATAGCTCTCACTCCGATTGCGGTAATGGCAAAAAGCCGGATGGCACCAATATCACCGGCAATGACCCCACCGATACCAGCGTTGCAATTGGTCCCGCCTTTGTGCAGGATTGGGTGCGTAACCTGATTAGCCTGTACGGTACTGCCGATAAGGGCGGCGTGAAATATTACAACCTGGATAATGAGCCGATGCTCTGGCCCAGCACCCATCGTGACGTTCACCCCAACCCCACCTCTTACGATGAAATGCGTGATCGCACGTATGCTTACGCCTCTGCCCTCAAGGCAGTAGACCCCACCGCCAAGACCCTGGGTCCCGTTTTGTGGGGCTGGACAGCTTACTTCTACTCCGCTGCGGATGGGAACAACTGGGGCAGCCCGCCGGATCGCAATGCGCATGGCGGCACGCCCTTCGTAGAATGGTATTTGCAACAAATGCAAGCCTACGAACAGACTCATGGCACGCGCATCCTCGACTACCTTGACCTGCACTTCTACCCACAGGAAAGCAATGTAGCCCTGAGCAACTCGGTAGATTCTTCCACCCAGGCATTGCGCCTGCGCTCTACCCGCGCTTTGTGGGATACCTCCTACACCGATGAGAGCTGGATCAACGACAACGTCCGCCTGCTGCCGCGCATGAAAGATTGGGTCAGCAAGAATTACCCCGGCACCAAGACCTCGTTGACCGAATACAACTGGGGCGCGCTCAACCACATCAACGGCGCCCTGGCGGAAGCTGACGTATTAGGCATCTTTGGTCGTGAAGGTCTTGACCTGGCAACCTTGTGGGCTGGACCTGCCTCCACCGACCCCGGTGCGTTCGCCTTCCGCATGTACCGCAATTATGACGGCAACGGCAGCGCGTTCGGCGATGTGAGTATTCAATCCATCAGCGCGGATCAGGATAAGCTCTCGGTCTATGCCGCCACGCGCAAGTCAGACGGCGCGCTGACCATCATGGTCATCAACAAAAGCAAGACCGATCAATCCTCTTCGCTCTCGCTGGCAAACTTCAGCGCAGCAAGCAATGCTCAGGTCTATCGTTACAGCACTGCCAACCTGCATGCCATCGTCCACCAAGCCGATCAGTCCGTAAGCGGCAGCTTCACCGCCAATTACCCGGTGAATTCCATTACCCTGATTGTCATCCCTCACAAGTAACCTTCTTTTCCCTTCTCTGAGATAAAAAATTGTGTGATGGTATTCGCCATCACACAATTTTTTATCTCAGGGTTCCCGCTCAGATATTCCCATATTTATTGTAGCATCCCCGTCTGTGTAGTGACTTCCGGCAGGAAGCCTGGTGTTATTCAAGCCATTTTCTCCGCAAAACAGATATTTCCTGACAATTGTCAGGCTTCCTGCCGGAAGCCAATACACGGACGGGGATGCACGAGCAGATGCTATTTGTATCTCAAACAGGCAATTTTCCCATTTTGGCAAATTGCCTATTGACACATCTACGAAATCCCTTATAATCGTTGGAAACCTATGATAACAACACGTTCTTCCTTCCTCCCTAAGCGACCTGCATGCCAAACCCCCTCGGGATTGTGGCTTTTTGCCGTTTAGGTCAATGTAAGAATACCAAGACGTGCCAGTTGAAAAACAAAGCCCTCCATCCCGGAGGGCTTTTTATTTTGTCTTATTTGCCCAAGGAGAAATGAAATCCATGCCGAACCAAATTGTTGCCCACTGCTCTGAATGTGACGCCGAACTGACCCTGACCGATGTCGTTGAAGGCGAAATTGTGGTCTGCCCAGATTGTGGCGTAGACCTGGAGGTTGTCAGCCTCATCCCTCCCACCCTGGAGTTAGCCCCGATGGAAGAAGAAGACTGGGGAGAGTAAGCACTTCCTCAACAAATTTGCAAATCAATCTTTATCGTTAGGATCAGAAAGCGAAAGGGTATCTATATGAAAATCGGAGTATTGCTCTCACGGGTACGGGTGGAAGAAAAATGGCTGCTGGAAGCTCTTGAAGCGCGCGGCGCGCAGTTTGAGCGGATTGATGACCGCACTGTGCATTTTGACTTGAATCAGCCGCAACGCTGGATGGAATATGACGTGGTCATCGAGCGCAGCCTGTCCTTCATGCGCGGGTTATACACCACGCAAATCCTCAACGCCTGGGGCATCCCCACCGTCAACATGTCGCACGTAGCGGCGACCTGCGGTGATAAATTAGCAACCTCCGCCGCCCTGGCGCGGGCGGGTATTCCACAACCGCGCGTCAAAGTTGCCTTTACCCCTGAAGCTGCCCTGGAAGCCATTGAAGAACTGGGCTACCCGGTCGTTCTCAAGCCAACCGTGGGTTCATGGGGGCGGCTGCTGGCAAAAATCAACGACCGTGACGCTGCCGAAGCCATCCTTGAGCATAAAGATATCCTCGGTTCTTATCAACATTCTATTTTCTACATTCAGGAATACATCCAGAAGCCCGGACGCGACATTCGCGCAATGGTCGTTGGCGATCAGACTGTTTGCGCCATCTACCGCGAATCCTCGCATTGGATCACCAACACGGCACGCGGCGGTCAGGGCGAATCCTGCCCGATCACCCCGGAGCTGAACGCCCTATGCGTTTCCACTGCCCGCGCAGTGGGCGGCGGCGTCCTCGCCATTGACGTGTTAGAAGACCCGCACCGTGGCTTTTTGGTCAACGAAGTCAATCACACCATGGAATATCACACCCTTGCCCCCATGACCGGCATTGACGTGCCAGGCATCATCGTAGATTACGCCCTGGCGATTGCCTCGGGTCAAATCTGCCCACAACTGCCCGACCAGCAAGCGCCTATGCTGCCGCAAAATTTCTTATCCCTGGGGATGCCAGCCTTCAGTCACAGCCTTTCGCACGCGAACCTGCAATCTGAAGAGGCGGCTCTGTGAAAACAGCCTCCATTGTAGGCGGGTCAGGCTATGCGGGCGGCGAAGTATTGCGCTTGCTGCTCGATCACCCCGAAATTGACGTGCAGCAAGCCACCTCAGAAAGTCACCTGGGAGAATTTGTCTATCAGCAGCACCCGAATTTACGCAAACGGACTGCACTCAAATTTAGTTCGCGTGACCTGCTTGAGCCGTGCGATGTGCTTTTTCTTGCCCTACCGCACGGTCAGAGCCAGAAATATATCGAAAAATACGCTGGGCTAGCCCCGAAAATTGTAGACCTCGCCGCGGATTTCCGCCTGCGCAGTCCGCAGCTTTACCGCCAATATTACGCCGAAGACCATACCGCACCCGAATGGCTGAGTAAATTTGTGTATGGACTGCCCGAACTGCACCGCGAAGAAATGAAAACCGCCCATTACATCAGCGGGGTGGGCTGCAACGCGACCGCCGCCAACCTCTCGCTGCTGCCTGCTATGCGTGCCGGACTGCTGGATATGCAAAAACCGGTTATCGTGGACATTAAGGTCGGCTCGTCCGAAGGCGGACAGTCGCCCAACGCGGGCAGCCATCATCCGGAACGTTCTGGCGTGGTGCGCACCTTCTCCGCCTATGGGCATCGCCACACCGCGGAAGTCAAACAAGAATTAGGCATTGAGGACGTGCATCTGACGATGACCTCGGTGGACATGGTACGCGGTGCGTTGGCGGCTTCGCATGCCTTCGTCAAGTCAGGCGTCACCGAAAAAGACCTGTGGCGCACTTATCGCGGTTGGGCGGAAGCCGAGCCGTTTGTGCGCGTGGTCAAGGATAAGCGCGGCATCTATCGCGTGCCTGAACCGAAAATCCTATCCGGCACCAATTACGTAGACGTTGGCTTTGAACTCGACCCCTCCACCGGTCACGTGGTGCTGATGGCTGCCATTGATAACCTGATGAAAGGCGCGGCAGGCTCCGCTGTGCAAGCCATGAATCTCATCATGGGCTTTGAAGAAACCGCCGGGCTTGGGTTCAGCGGGTTACACCCTATTTAGTTTTTATTTTACTGTTAGGAGATTTTCCCATGATTGTTGTCAAAATGGGTGGGGCGCAGGGCGTCAACCTGCCTGCCGTCTGCGCGGATGTTGCTGCACTGGTCAAGAGCGGCGAAAAGGTCATTTTTGTGCATGGCGGCTCCAACGAAACCAACGAACTGACCGCGCAACTGGGGCTGCAACCGCGCTTCCTGACCACCGTCACGGGCTTCACCACGCGCTACACCGACCGCAAAACGCTGGATATTTTCAATATGGCAACCGCCAAGGTCAACCTGACCCTGGTGGAACAGCTCCATAAAGCCGGGGTGAACGCCATCGGTCTTTCCGGGCTGGATGGTAAATTACTCTGCGCCAAACGCAACGATGCCATCAAGGTGGTGGAAAATGGCAAGCGTCTGGTCATCCGCGATGACTATACTGGCAAGATCGAAGCCGTCAACGTGGATCTGTTGAACCTGCTGCTGGGCGCGGGCTTTACGCCGGTCATCCAACCCTTAGCCATCTCAGAAGCTGGGGATGCGCTCAACGTGGACGCTGACCGCGCCGCCGCAATGCTGGCTGGCGCAATTGGTGCGGATCAGCTTATCCTGCTGACCAACGTGCCTGGATTAATGAAAAACTTCCCCGATGAATCTACCCTCATCCCTTTTATTGACCGCCATAGCGTGGATGCTGCCCTTAGCCTGGCAGAGGGGCGCATGAAAAAGAAGGTATTGGGCGCAATTGAAGCCCTGGATCGGGGCGTTAATAAAGTTATTTTCGCGGATGGGCGCATTGAGCAGCCCCTCAGCGCGGCGCTTGCCGGGAAAGGTACGGTCATCGCGTGACCCAAACCATGCTCTCTATTCAAGAATTGGAAGATCAATATACCTCCGGCTTATACAGCAAACGCCCGGTTGCCATTGTACGCGGGCAGGGCGCGCGCCTATGGGATGCGGACGGCAAGGAATATATTGACTGCGTGGGTGGTCAGGGCGCTGCCAACCTGGGACATGCCAACCCGCAGATTGCTAAAGCCATCGCGGATCAGGCAATGACGCTGATCTCCTGCCCAGAAATGTTCTATAACGACCAACGCGCCGCCCTAGAAGCGCGTTTATGCACCCTGGCAGGCTTTCCGCGTGTATATCTGTGCAATTCTGGCGCAGAAGCGGTGGAAGCAGCCCTCAAATTCGCGCGCCTGACCACCGGACGTACTGGTGTGATCGCTGCCATGCGCGGCTTTCATGGGCGCACCATGGGCGCGCTTTCCGCCACCTGGGAGAAGAAATACCGCGAACCGTTTGAGCCGCTCGTGCCGGGATTTTCGCACGTGGCGTATAACAATTTAGAAGCCTTAGCGGGCGCAATCAACGAAGAGACCGCCGCGGTGATTCTGGAAGTGGTGCAGGGCGAAGGCGGCGTCAACCCCGGGCAGGCGGATTATCTGCGCGGCGCGGAGGCACTTTGCCAGGAGCGCGGTGCGCTGCTGATTATGGATGAAATTCAGACGGGCTTTGGGCGCACCGGCAAAATGTTCGCGCACCAGCATTACGGACTGCACCCTGATCTGCTGTGCGTTGCCAAATCCATGGCGGGCGGGCTGCCGATGGGCGCGGCGCTGCTCGGTGAACGGGTCGGCAAGCTGCCCCCGGCGGTGCATGGCTCCACCTTTGGCGGCAATCCGCTGGTATGCGCCGCCTCGCTGGCTGCGCTAGACGTGTTAGAGCAGCAGCATCTTCCCGAGCGCGCCGCTGAGCTGGGCAGCTGGTTCATGGCGCAGCTCAAAACCCTCGCTTCCCCGCAAATCCGCGAGGTGCGCGGCTTGGGGTTGATGGTGGGCATCGAACTCAAGCAAAAAGTCACCCCCTACCTGCAAGCCCTGATGGGCAAGGGCGTGCTGGCGTTACCTGCCGGGCTGACAGTCATGCGCTTCCTGCCGCCCCTGGTTATCGAACAAAGCGACCTGGAAAAAGTGGTGGCTGCCGTTGGTGAGGTATTGCAATAAGTGGCTACGGACGCGGTGGACCTCCTCACTGGCTTGCTGACCTATTACAGCCCGACCGGCAGCGAAGCGGACGCGGTGGACTATCTGACGCAATGGATGTCCGCGCACGGGTTCACCGCTCAGGTGGATAGCGTTGGCAATGCCATCGGTTCGCGCGGGTCAGGTGCGAATGAAATCATCCTGCTGGGGCATATTGATACTGTGCCAGGCGAAATTAACGTCCACACCGAGGGCGATGCCCTGTATGGGCGCGGCGCGGTGGACGCAAAAGGTCCGCTGGCATGTTTTGCGGCAGCGGTCTCCTGGTTACCGGTCATCCCTCCCGATTGGCGCGTCACAGTCATCGGCGCGGTGGGCGAAGAAGGCGATTCGCGCGGCGCGCATTTCCTATGCAGCCGCCCCACCCCGCGTTATTGCATCATTGGCGAACCTTCCAGCTGGGATCACCTGACCCTGGGTTACAAAGGCAGCGCGTGGGTGGATGTTCAGGTAGAGCGTACTCTGTCCCATTCCGCCGCCGCGCCTGCATCCGCCAGTGAAGCCGCAGTCTACTTCTGGAATCGCATGACCGAAGCGCGCGCCGCCTGGAATACCGGTCGTGAACGCCAGTTTGATCAGCTTTCCGCCTCCTTGCGTGCCATGAACTCCAGCACGGATGGCTTCACCGAAACCGCCCGCCTGCGGATCAATTTTCGCCTGCCGCAGGATATGCCGCCGCCGCATCTGCAAGCCTGGCTTACTCCGCTCTTGGGCGAGGGAACGCTGGAAGTTCTCGATAGCGTCCCCTGCTACCGCGCCGAAAAGAATACCGCCCTGGTACGCGCCGGTCTTGCGGCAATTCGCGCAGAGGGGGGCAAACCCGGCTTCCTGCTCAAAACCGGCACATCTGATATGAACCTGGTCGGTCCTGCCTGGGGCTGCCCCATCCTCGCTTACGGTCCCGGCGATTCCAGCCTGGATCACACTCCGCACGAGCATATTCAAATCAGCGAATATCAGAAAAGCGTGCAAATCTTGGAGAGTATGCTTGGGATGTTAATGGCGTAAAATAACCCCTCAGCCAATAAAAACATGCGGCAGAAAATCGCCGCATGTTTTTATGATGGGTGAACGTTTGTTATTCGATGCCGCCGTTTACCTTGCAGTAATACGTGGTGGCTTGGAGCACATACGCTACCATGTTTGGGTGCATCGCCTGGAACGTGGCGGTGAAGTCGGGGTCTTCGCCATACATCTTCGCCAACGCCAGGAAACGCTCAAACGAGCATTTGTAGAAATATTCGATATGCTTGTGGCGTTGACGGGTCAACGCCTGCGCCTGGTCGCTTTCCGGCGGCAGACCTGCTTCTAGGCATTCCACTAAGCCTTGATAAATGGCTTCGCCCTCACGCTTGACCTGCTCTTTTTCCACTGCGGAAAACGTATTCCAATCGCGCACGCCATCAAAGGCATGTTCACCATATTTCTGGCGCACCTGTACCTCATATTCCTTCTGCTTCTCATCGCTAAAGCCAGCGAACAGCTTTTTCTTGGGCATTTTCTGCTCTCCTTTCAAATCTTCAATCGTATCGTCAATGGTTTGGAGCAAGCGCGTCAGCCGTTGTGAGCGCTCAATCAGCGCCTGACGGTGCAGCTCCAGGGCATGGATCACGTCAAAACCAGGGCGGCGTAATATGGCGCGGATTTCTTCCAGGCTCAACTCCATCTCTTTGAAAAAGAGAATTTGCTGCAAACGCAGCAGAGCGTCATCGCCATAATAGCGATAGCCATTCTCACCCACCGCTTCGGGAGTCAGCAGCCCAATTTCATCGTAATAATGCAATGCGCGGACGCTGACCCCTGCCAATTTCGCCACTTGTTTGACTGTGTATCTCATAACCCCATTCTAAACCATGACGTAACGTGAGAGTCAAGAGGCAATTTTCGCAGAATCGCGCTTATTGCCAAAAATGCCAATTAAGATGCCCGTCAAGATCAGCGCGGCAGCGGCGTAGTAGATGGGCGCAGGCACTTCCCCAAAAAAGAGCGCAGCCATCGCCCCTGCAAACACAATCTGCCCCAGGTTGGCAATCCCTACCACCTGCCCGCGAAAATACTTCATGGAAGTATTAAGCAGCGTGTGACCAATCACTGTGGGGATGATCCCTAGCCCGAGCATATACAGCAGGTTGGCGGTAGTATAGGTCTTAATGGGATTGACGAAAAAGACCGCTACCGCCAGGCACATCAGCCCTGCCATCGTATACAGCGGCACAATATACAGCCAGATGTTAATTCGTCCACTGTTGCGCCGCCCTAACGCCAGGTAACAGGCGAACGCCAGCATCGAGCCAAAGCAAATCACATCCCCCAGGAAGTTTTGCATACTCAGCTGCACGCTGGAGCCGGTCAGCAGCAACACGCCAGACAGGGCAAACAGCGTGCCAATCACCTCGGCGCGGCGCAACTTTTCACGATAAAAAATCCACAGGAAAAAGGGTAATGCCAGCGGGGACATGTTCACGAAGAGCGAGGCGTTGGCGGTGAGGGTCATGCGTGCGCCGATCACCCAGCTCATAAAGTGAACCGCCAGAGCAACAGCGGGAAAAAACGCCCATCCCACCTGCCGCCAGCCATATTCCGCGCGATGCCGCCGCCATTCCCGCCAAAAAAACGGCGAGAGTACCAGAGCAGCCACCAACAGCCGGTAGGATGCCACCAATAACGCCTGCTCCGTGGAGGCTTTAATCATAATCACCGCTGTAGAGCCAGCGACTACTGCGAAGACCAGCAACGCCCCTGGACCAAACAGGCTGTCTGGTTGAGTGGCAGCGCGAACCGATGAGTTTTGCTCAGAAGTTTCCATATCCGCCAAGTTTACCACCACTCGCGGATTTTTCTGCGCCTTGATCTATCCATTTGTATGCGATAATGGGGCTTACATAATCCTTCTCAATCTCTGATGGAGAGAAAATGACCCCTAAACAACAACTATATATGATCGGCAATGCTCATATTGACCCCGTCTGGCTGTGGCTCTGGCAGGATGGCTTTCACGAAGCCAAAGCTACCTTCCGCTCGGCGTTGGATCGCATGAAAGAAGACCCCGATTTTGTCTTTACTGCCAGCCAAGCGGCTGTGTATGAATGGGTGGAACAAAATGACCCGGCGCTGTTCGCAGAAATTCAACAGCGCGTGCGCGAAGGGCGCTGGGCAGTGGTGGGCGGCTGGTGGGTAGAACCGGATTGCAACATCCCCTCCGGCGAATCATTTGCCCGCCAGGGATTATATGGGCAGCGTTACTTCTACCAGAAGTTCGGCGTCACCTGCAAAGTGGGCTACTGTGTGGATAGCTTTGGTCACAATGCCATGCTGCCCCAAATTTTGCAAAAGAGCGGGATGCCGCATTACGTCTTTATGCGCCCCTCCCCCCACGAAAAAGGCTTGCCCGCCCGCCTGTTCTGGTGGGAAGCGCCGGATGGCTCGCGCGTGCTGACATTTCGGATCATCAACACGTATGGCACATGGGGCGATGACCTGCGTCAGCACATCCGCGCCACTGCCGGGGAATTAAAGGACCCGCAAAATGCGCTGATGTGCTTCTATGGCGTGGGCGATCATGGCGGCGGACCTACCCGCGAGAATATTGCCAGCATCCATGCGGCGCAGTCCGATGCCAGCCTGCCGGAGCTGATTTTTGCCTCGCCTGAGCAATTCTTTGCCGCGCTGAACCCTGCCGACTCTTTCCCGGTGATCCATGATGATTTGCAGCATCACGCCAGCGGCTGCTACGCTGCGCATTCCGGCATGAAACGCTGGAATCGCACCGCCGAAAATCACCTGTTGGCGGCTGAGAAACTCTCCGCCCTGGCGAAGCAAGTGACCGGATTGCCGTATTCCCTTGAATTTACACGCGCCTGGAAGAACGTTCTCTTTAACCAATTCCACGATGTAATGGCAGGCACCTGCCTGGAAGAAGCCTATGATGATGCCCGCAACCAGCTTGGCGAAGCCATCGCTATTGCGGATCGCGCCAGCAATCAGGCGGTGCAGTCGCTTACCTGGCAGATCAACGTGGCGGACGTGCCGGGCAGCATCCCCATTGCCGTCTTCAATCCGCATGCCTGGTCTGTGAAAGCCAACGTAGAGGTAGAAATGCAGCCGGCGCGCGGCGATGAAGTCCTGCTGGATAGCGCAGATTCCCCTGTGGCATATCAGATCGTGCGCTCGCGCGTGACTACCGGCTGGCGCAATCGCCTGAGCTTTGTGGCGGAACTGCCCGCGCTGGGCTATCAGCTGTACCGCTTCGCCCCTGGCGCGCAAGCAACCGCTTTCCCGCAAGTGCAAGCCAGTCCCACTCACCTGGAAAATAGCCGCTATCGCCTGGAATTTAACCCGCAAACCGGCGCGCTCCGTTCGCTGAAGGATAAGGCGAACGATGTGGAACTCCTAGCTGCGGATGCTGCTGCCGTTGTTCTGGATGATCCTTCTGATACTTGGAGCCATGACGTGGTGAATTTCAATCACGCTGCCCGCACAGGTTTTACCCTGAAAAAGATGGAATTGATCGAACAGGGCGCGGTGAAGGCAGTCATGCGCGTCACTAGCGAATGCGGCAGTTCAACCCTGATGCAAGAGTTTAGCTTGTATAACGACCTGGACGGCATCGAAGTCGCTGTCACCGTAGACTGGCACGAACATCAGAAAATGCTCAAATTACGCTTCCCGCTGGCGCTGTATAACCTGCAAGCCACCTATGAAATCCCCTATGGCAGCATTCAACGTCCGGTGAATGGGGATGAGCAGCCCGCCCAAAGCTGGGTGGATGTTACCGGCGGCGCAAATGACCAGCGCATGGGTCTGAGCCTGCTCAACGATGGTAAATACAGCTTTGACGTAGACGGCAACAGCCTGGCGTTGACCGTTTTACGCAGCCCCATTTACGCCCATCACCTGCCTGCCCAGCCGCAGGCGGATACGCTCTATTCCTATATTGACCAGGGCGTGCAGCATTTTCACTATACCCTGCTGCCGCATGCCGGCGGATGGGAACAGGCAAACACGCCCCGCCGCGCCGCAGAATTAAATCAGCGTGCAGTGGCATTGGTGACCACCTGCCATCCCGGCCCGTTGACCCATCAGGCAAGCTATGCCTCCGTCAGCGCGGAAAACGTCATCCTCAGCGCCATCAAGCGCGCGGAAGACAACGATGACCTGATCGTCCGCGCCTATGAAACTTGCGGGACCACTGCCGAAGCCGTCATTGACCTGCCCGCCTGGGGACGCAGCATCCAGACGCACTTCAACCCCTCGGAAGTGAAGACCTTCCGCGTTCCCCGTGACGCCGCCCTGCCCGTCCGCGAAACCAACCTGCTGGAAGGATTAGCAGAGGAATAACCCATGAGCCATTCAGCCATCGCCTACCGCCGACTTATTCAACAGCGCATCCTGCCGCCCTTATCTGAAAGCCCAGAAGCCGCCGTGCGCTGGATGGGCGCGATGCAAGCGCAGGATTACGCTCAGGCGGTGTGGGCGGTGGGACTGCGCAGTCAGGAGGCAACGCTCGCAGACGTTGAGCGCGCCATCGCCGACCGCAAGATTATACGCACTTGGCCCATGCGCGGCACCATCCACTTTGTGCCTGCCCAAGATGCCAAGTGGATGATAGGGATCTCGGCGGCGCGGATGGTTGCCGCCGACCGGCGCAGGCAGGAAGATTTAGGGTTAAGTGAAACGATGCTGCAGCAGAGCAAACAGCTCTTTTTTGACGCATTGCAGGGCGACCATCACCTCAGCCGCCCTGCAATGCTTGCGCTGCTTGATAACGCAGGCATCTCCACCGCCGGTCAGCGCGGCTATCATCTTCTCTATTATGCTGCCATAACCGGACTGATTTGCATTACCTCTATAGAGGATAAACAGCAAACCTTTGCCCTGTTGGACGAATTTGCGCTCCGTCCGCAGATATTATCACGCGAAGAAGCGTTGGCGGAACTCGCCCGCAGGTATTTCACCTCGCACGGACCGGCGACCTCACAGGATTTTGCGCGGTGGGCAGGGTTAACCATGGCGGATGTGCGTCTGGGGCTAAAAGGCGCGCAAAACGACCTGATCTCTGAGAAAATTGAGGGCGTTGAATACTGGCTGCCCGTCCACCCCTTGCCTGCTCAGGCGCAAGCTGAAACCAGCGTCTATTTGCTGCCCGGGTTTGACGAATACATGATTGGTTATCAAAATCGCAACGCCGTCTTAGAAGAGGAACATGCCGATAAAATTGTCCCTGGGGGAAATGGCGTATTTCGTCCCATGCTGGTGATTGACGGGCAAATTTGCGGCACCTGGAAGCGCGTCATCAAGAAAAGCGGAGTAGAAATCAACATCAGCCCGTTCGCACCGTTGACTGTGCCAGAAGAAACTCTCTCCAGTGTAGCGATTGCCTATGCGCAGTTTTTGGGATTATCCCTGAATGCGCTGCGCATAGAGCCTGTTTAATTTCCCTACTGCTAAAAAATGCTTTACAATACCAGCCTATGAAAATATCCCCCTTTTCCGCCCCTGATTGGTCTGCTTTGGCGCGTGTACCGCTCTTTGCAGAGCTTAAACCGGAGGATCTGCAGGAAATTTGCCAGGTTGCCGCCCAGGTATGCCAGGCGGAGAAAGATACCCGCATTCTACGTGTCAATTAATCAAAAAACACACGAAAAAAACTTTTCAGCCAGGCTATTTGCATTATGGCTTTTTCCTCCCACCAACGCTCCAAAAGCCGTATAAAAACAGGGCTTTTAGCCAAACATTGACAAA
>JBBRAT010000006.1:0-134828 GCA_038206515.1 Anaerolineales bacterium
ACGGTTCGCCGCGCCCTGGTCTACCCATTGGTTCCGCGTGCAAATGAGCATCCCCGAAGCCTGGGCTGGGCAGGAAGTTCATTTTCTGTGGGATACCGGCAGCGAAGGCACTGTCTGGGAAGATGGCGCGCCCCTGCAAGGTTTGGCGGGTGGCGGCAGCGCGTGGTCGCCAGAGGTGGTGCGCGGCGAATATGTGCTGACGGATAAAGCCAAAGGCGGCGAACAACGCACCCTGTATGTGGAAATGGCTGCAAATGCGCTCTTGGGCGTGGGCTGGCTTGCCCCTACGCTCGGCATGCTGCGCCAGGCAGAAATTGGCGTCTTTGACCGCGATGCCTGGGACTTGTATTGGGATTTCAAGGTGGTTGCGGATATGGCGCAGGAATTGGGCGCGAATACCCCGCGCGGTGCGCAGGCGATGTTCGCTGCCAACCAGATGGTCAACCTCTTGCGCCCTGAAGATCGCTCCACCTGGAAAGCCGCCCGCAAGATTGCCAAAGAGTACCTTTCCGCCAAAACCGGCGAAGGTCAGATGGATCTTTCCGCCATTGGTCACGCGCATATTGATACCGCCTGGCTCTGGCCCCTGGCGGAAACCCAGCGCAAATGCGTGCGCACCTTCTCTTCCGCCGTTCGCTATATGAAAGACTATCCTGAGTATAAATTTGTCTGCTCGCAAGCTCAACAATACGAATGGATGCGCGATAACCAGCCTGCGCTGTGGGAGCAGATCAAAAAGCAGGTGAAAGCGGGTAAGTTTATCCCTGCGGGCGGCTCATGGGTAGAGCCGGACTGCAACCTGCCCTCCGGTGAGGCGTTGGTGCGTCAATTCCTGTATGGGCAGCGCTTCTTTCGCCGCGAATTTGGCGTCACCTGTGAAGAATTTTGGGAGCCAGATGTGTTCGGCTATTCCGCTGCCCTGCCGCAAATTCTGCGCGGGGTGGGGATGAAGTATTTCCTCACGATCAAGCTCTCGTGGAATCAATTCAATAAGCTATCCGCCCATACCTTCCAGTGGGAAGGTTTGGATGGCAGCCGCGTCCTCACCCATTTCCCGCCCGCGGATACGTATAACAGCAACGCTTCCGTGAAGGAAGTGGTCTACTCGCAGAAGAATTACAAAGACCTGGAACGCTCGCGCAACGCTTACCTGCTGTTTGGCTATGGGGATGGCGGTGGCGGTCCGACCCTGGGGATGCTCGAACAGATTGACCGTATGAAAAACGTGGATGGCTTGCCGCGCGTGGAATATCGCAGCCCCAACGAATTCTTCAAACGTCTGGAAAAGGATATTCAAGACCCGTTTGTATGGGTGGGTGAGTTGTATTTTGAACTGCATCGCGGTACGTACACCACCCAGGCGAACAATAAGCTCTTCAACCGCCGCAGTGAATTTCTGCTGCACGAAGCCGAGTTCACCTCTGCGTTGGCGATGGCGCTCAAGGGCGCGGAATACCCGCAGGCAGAGTTGGATCGCATCTGGAAGATGACCCTCACCAACCAGTTCCACGATATTATCCCAGGCTCGTCCATTGACCTGGTCTACCGCGATTCCAACGAGCATTATCACGATATTATCGAAACCGCTGCCACCCTGCGCAACCGCGCGGTCATTGACCTCACTGGTCAGCCGGATACTTCCGCGCAAAAGGTGCTTGCCTGGAATACGCTTGGGGTCGAACGCCGCGAGGTGGTTCAACTGCCGGATGGCGCGCCTGCCTTGCAAAAGGGCGCGAATGGCAAGCCGCTGGGCGTGCTCAGCGCGCCCGCTTATGGCTATACCGTCTCTGACCTGGCTCACACGACCCTTGCTGCCTCTGGTCAAGCCACTATTCATGCCCAGGGTGAGGGGATTGTGTTGGAAAATGAGCAGGTGCGCGCCGAATTTAACGCCGATGGCAGCCTGCGCAGCCTGTTTGATAAATCCGCCCAGCGCGAATGCGTGCAGCCCGGCGAATCCGCCAACCGCTTTGTGATGTATGACGATAATCCCAATAATTGGGATGCCTGGGATGTGGATATCTTCCACCTGGAGAAACCCCTGCCCATGAACGGGGCGGCTTCCTTCCGCGTGACGGAAAGCGGTCCTCTGCGTGTGGCAGTGGAATTTAGCTATGTGTTGCCCACCGCTGCGGTTGAGCTTGCCAGCGGCGAAAACTTCATCGGGCAGCATTCCGGTCACCTGGTGAAGGATGAGCAGCGCGCTGCTTCTACCATCACCCAAACCGTCTCGCTGACGGCAATTTCGCCCCGCCTGGACTTCCAAACTCAGGTCAGCTGGCACGAAAAGCATAAATTCCTGAAAGTCGAGTTCCCGCTCAACCTGCGCGCCCCATACGCCACCTACGAGGTGCAGTTTGGCTCTCTCCAACGTCCTACCCACTGGAATACCAGCTGGGATATGGCGCGTTTTGAGGTGGTTGCTCACCGTTGGGCAGACCTCAGCGAGCCGGATTTTGGTGTTTCGCTGCTGAACGACTGCAAATACGGTCACGCGGTGCATGGCAACGTGATGCGCCTCTCCCTGCTGCGCGCGCCCACCTCGCCTGACCCCGCTGCTGACCAGGGCGAGCATCTCTTCAGCTACGCGCTTCTGCCGCACGCCGGTCTGCCCCAAAATGCGGGCATCATCGAAGAGGGACTGCGCTTTAACGTCCCCATGCAAATTTCGCCCAGCGCGCTGCCGGTTGAATCGCGCTCTTTCTTCAACGTCAGCAACCCTGCGGTCATCCTGGATACCGTCAAGAAGGCGGAAGATAGCCAGGATCTGATCGTGCGCCTGTACGAAGCGCGCGGCACACGTGGCACCGCTACCCTGCATAGCAGTCTGCCAATTGCCTCTGTCAGCCGCTGCAACCTGCTGGAAGATGAGCAGTCAAGGGCTAGCTGGCAAGATGGCTTGACCTTTGACTTCAAGCCGTTTGAGATTATTACCCTGAAATTGGGGTTGGGCGCAAAGTAGTTTCTTTGACGTTGGTGACTGCTCAGGTATTGACGTTCATGGTGCGGCGCGCTGCGTGCGCCTATCGGTGGATGAGATGATCCGCCAGGAAAACGCCTTGCATAGGTTTGGGCGCACGCAGTGTGCCGCTACATGGACAAGCGTTAGGGATGCAGTAAATTTCGATAATTTCTCAGGCATCCCATGTTTGTAACAGCACCCTGGTGCGTGTAGTGGCTTCCGGCAAGAAGCCTGATGCTATTCGAGCAATTCTCTCTGCAACATAGAAATGGTCTGATTATTGCTAGGCTTCCTGCCGGAAGCCACTACACGGATGTGGCAGCCCTGCAAATAGGGTGATGTCTGAGCAACTCTATTTATTTCATAATAAGGGGAAGACCTATGTTTGAAACGCATCGCTTTCTCCATCCTATCCTGGGCAGTGACATCCGTGAAGGGAATCTGCTGCGCGTGGGCGGGGTGTATAACGCTTGGATGGAAGATGGCGAAGCGGTGTTTCAGGCTGCCCTGGTGCATCAGGATGCCCGCCCTGATGACCCTGACCAGTTCGACCCCGGCGCAACGGTCGGGGATGTGTATATCCGCCTGCGCGCCTATGGCACGGATATGATTCGCCTGTATATTTCTCGCTCCCCCGAGCCCATTCGGGAAGAGAGCGTCATGCTCCAAATTAGCCCTTCCGCCGCCCGTGAACCCTTGCACCTGCTGGAAAAGACGGATGGCTGGCTGGTCCTTTCTGAGGATGTTGAGCGCGCCTGGATCAGAAGGGCGGACTTCTCGCCGCAGATTTCGCCGGATGGGGAAATTTGGCTGCGCTTTCAGGATCAGGATCATTTTTTCCCTGGCTTGTGGGACGCGCTGCCCGCCTACTGGTTTGAGCAGAACGGTTCGCAGATTGCCGGGTTCTCCTTGCAAATTCAGCCTAGCGAGCATTTTTGCGGCAGTGGTGAACGTTTCACCCGCCCGGACTTGTTCGGTCGCCAAATTGACTTGATCAATTATGACGCGCTGGGGGTGAATAACGACCGCGCCTACAAAAATATCCCCTTCCTCATCAGTTCGCGGCTATATGGTTTGTTTGTCCACTCGCATAGCAAAATGCACCTGGATATTGGCGCGCATTCCTCCCGTTCGCTGCAATGGCTAATGGAAGACGACTGCATGGATCTGTTCTTCATCGGCGGCTGCGACATGAGCCAGATTTTGTATAACTATCGCTGTCTGACGGGCTTCCCCGCGCTGCCGCCTGCCTGGTCTTTTGGCGCATGGATGAGCCGCATGACCTACCGCTCGGCGGACGAGGCTTCCGGCATTGCGGGTCGCTTGCGCGCCGAAGGCTATCCGATGGACGTGATTCACCTGGATACCGGCTGGTTTGAGCGCGAATGGATTTGCGATTGGCGTTTTTCCGCAGAACGCTTCCCCAACCCATCTGAATTTTTCGCGCGGATGCTGCACAAGGGCTTTCATGTGTCGCTCTGGCAATACCCCTATATTCACCGCGAATCTGCGCTGCTGCAAGAGGCGCGTGAGGGTGGCTTTGTGGGCGCATCCGATGACCCCAACAGCGGCGTTGGCTTAGGCGATACGCTCGATTTCACCAATCCGGTGACCGCCGCCTGGTATGATCAACGCCTGCTGCAACCCCTCTTTACGCAGGGCGCAGCCTGCATCGAGACTGATTTCGGCGAAGAGGTGGATGAACGCGCCCGCTATGCCACCCTGAACGGCAAGCAATACCGCAACCTGTTTGCCTTGCTCTATCAGAAAGCCGCCTGGGAAGCCTCTTGCCGCGCCCTGGGGAATGGCGAAGCGGTGCTGTGGGCGCGTTCTGCCTGGGCGGGCAGTCAGCGTTACCCCGTCCACTGGGGCGGTGACCCTGCCAGCACGTTTGATGGCATGGCGGGCAGCCTATGCGGTGGCTTACACCTGGGGCTTTCTGGCTTTGCCTTTTGGGGGCATGACGTGGGTGGCTTTCATGGTATCCCGGACTTTATGGAAAGCCGCCCCAGCGAACGCCTGTACCTGCGCTGGGTGCAAATGGCGGTCTTTTCCTCTCACCTGCGCTTTCACGGCTCCTCCCCACGCGAACCCTGGGAATACCCCGGCGTGGCTGCCCTGGTGCGCGAATGGCTGCGCCTGCGCTATGCTCTGCTGCCGTATATCCTGAACGAGGCGGAAAAATGCACGCAGAACGGCTTACCCATGCTGCGTTCGATGGTTATTGACTGGCCCCATGACCCTTCCGTCTGGGCGATTCAAGATCAATACCTGTTCGGCGATTCGTTCCTGGTCTGCCCGGTGCTGCATGATGGCGTAGCCCGCACGGTGTATATGCCCGAAGGCGAATGGGTGGACTTCTGGACGGGGCAGGTGCTGATGGGTCCGCAAAACTTGCCCCTGCGCGAGCTGCCCCCGGCGCGTATCCCCCTGTACGTCCGGCGCGGGCATACCATCCCCTTTGCCGAGCCGGTGCAGCATACCGGTCAACTTGCCCAGGCGCGCCGCTTTAACATCACCTTTGATGAGAGTTACCCCGGCTTTAACGGCAGTGAACTCTCGAAATGGGTGCGGATTTAAGCAATTCTTCTTTTATTCGTCACTGCTCAGGGCATCCTTTTTGTAGAAAAGCCTCCATCCGTGTAGTGGCTTCCGGCAGGAAGCCTGCGGTGGTTCAAGGCAATTTTCTCGGCAGCACAGATATTTTCCTGAGGGGTGTCAGGCTTCCTGCCGGAAGCCGCTACACGAACGGGGGTATGGATGAATACTTACCTTTTATTTATTCTGCCTCATCAGAGAGTGGGCAGCCAATCTCCCAACTGTGACCGAAGGGGTCTTTGACCCGTCCAACCCGCCAGCCGTTCTCTTCACGGACTGGGGATACTTCGATTGCGCCTGCTTTTACAGCCTGGGAACAGGCGGCATCTGGGTCTGCTACGGTTAGAATCATGCGGGCAGTGGCTCCACCCAGACTGGCAGGACTGAAATTTTCATTTTCGGGTGATTCATCGCTGAGCCAGAATTCCGCGCCGCCAATCGCCATCCTGGCAACCACCGCTCCGCTGTCGTCCTTCAAAAGGAAGACCTCTTTTGCGCCAAATGCGGACTGGTAAAAGGCAACTGCCTTTGCGCCGCCCCGCACTGAAAGCCAGGGTGCAAGGCTTGTTTTGATAAGGGAGGATTGATTTGGAATGGTCATACTTCTCTCGCTTTCTCTGATTCTTCCATCCAGGCGATGGCGGAAAAGAGGATGATGGGCAAATATACCGCGCCGCCAGGGATGAACATAATCAGCCCCGCCAGCAGCTGATCGGACATGGCAGTCAGATGCCAGCCGAACAGCTCCCCGCCCACGTAATCTGCATAGATAGGCGCGGATGCAGTAGAAATCAACACGCCCAGCAACGCCATGTGCAGCATGGTAAACAGGATGGTCGCCAACGCTGTGCCGCCCCGCACCTTGCGGCGCGCGTCATTGATCAACGCCCACCACATCAGGGTCGCCGTCAACAAAAAGCTGAAATGCTCGATGGCGTGCAGGACGTTTGATTCGACCGCTGCTTGATAAAACATGGGTGTATGCCAGAACCACAGGGCAATGGCAAAGAGGATCGCAGATGCCCACAGTCCGCTGATGAACTGCCATACTGAACGCACCTTGCTGTTTTCGCCCAATGCGCGCGCAATACTGCCCGCAGCTTTGCGTCCCACTGCCCAGGCAAAGGCTTGCGGGGCAGCCCCCAATGCCAGCAGCGGCGCAGCCAGCAGAAATAGCAGCATGTGTTGCGTCATGTGAACTGCAAAGAAACCATCCACCAGCTCATCCACCGGAGCGGAGAGCGCGACCGCCAGGGTAATCATCCCCCCTGCAAAGGCGATCACTTGCCCCCAGCGCAGCCCATGCCCGACCCCTGCCGCCTTCCAGTTGCGATACACGCCCCAGGCATACAGTGCGCTAATCAGTAGCAAAGAGGCGTTAATCAGCAGTTCCGTGCCTGCCTGCGAACTGCCTCCCACCTCTTGATAGAGAATCCCCATCCCAAATGTTTCCATGCGCGCTCTCTTCTCCCTGATTTTTGAGTGTTCCCCAAATTCATTATACATGTAACCTTTTGGCGCGTCTGGCATCTAATTGTGTAAATTAGGAATGTCTGAATCTTTATCTATTTTGATATAACAGGAGAGTAAGAAATGAATACTGAACCTATGCACGTAACGGATGCGGAATTTGAGAAAGTGGTTTTGAAGTCTGAATTGCCTGTCATTGTTGACTTTTGGGCGCCCTGGTGCGGACCCTGCAAGATGGTTGCTCCCATCCTGGATAAACTTGCCAAAGAAAATGCTGGCAAACTGGTCATCGCCAAGGTCAACACGGATGAAAATTCGCAGTGGGCAATGAAATATGGCGTGCAGGGCATTCCGACCATGCTGTTCGTCTCGAACGGCAAGATTGTCCATCAGCAGGTCGGCGCCATGCCGGAAGTCTCATTGCGCAGCCTGGTGGGGCAGTTTTTGGATATGGTCAATAAAGAAACCACTAAACAAAGCGAAGCCTAAAACACTCGAAGTACGTTTCATTGGGAATGAGTAGAATGGCATCCACAGGGGTGATCTTTCCCTGTGGATGCCATTCTACTCATTCCCTTAACCTCTACCAATACCCGATGTCATAAGTGGATAATTCGGGTGTATAATGAAGGTATCACCATAGCATTAGGGGGCAAGACCGTTCTAAATTGCTGCAAAAAGACCCATCCTCCGCTTGCTGCAAATGTTCAGAGGCAGTTTTTTTGCTTCCTTTTGTACGCAATCCGCAGAGGAGTAAATTCCCATGGTTGTTAAAATTGCCGTTGCTAAACCGAAATCCCTGATTGCCGAGCCGAAACGCCTTGGCAAGGGGCAGCGCCTACACATCCGCCGCATGAAGCAAGAAGCGCGCATCGCCGGCGTCCCTTATCGCGCCACCGTTTAAGTCTTGCATCTCAGGTAGCCCAATCCGCGTAGCGGCGCACTGCGTGCGCCCAATCGTGGATGAAGGTGAGTGGGTTAACCAGGAAGATACCCTGCATAAAGTGAGGCGCACGCAGTGCGCCACTACGCGAACCGTTATGAAGAATGAAACACAACGAATTGGGGAGAAGAGGCGGTAAAATTGACTTATCAAGTCGGCGATACAGTGGTTCATGGTATGTATGGCATTGGCAAAGTGATTGAAATTGAAGAAAAACTGCTTGCTGGTGTTCCGCATCGCTATTATGTCGTCCAAATTGACCTCCTCAAGCTGTGGGTGCCGGTGGATGAGGCGGAAGGCGGCTCTATTCGCCCGCCTACCCTCAAGAGCGATTTTTCACGCTTGTTTGAGATTTTAAGTCTCCCCGGTGAACCGCTGCCCGACCATCCCTATCAACGCCGTCTGGAATTGCGTAAACGGGCGGAGAAGCGCACTCTGGATGGGGTTTGCCACGTCATCCGCGACCTGCATGACCGGCTGCGTTCTCATACCGCCAACCAAAATGATAACATCACCTTGAAACTGGCAGAAGAACGCCTGTTAGAGGAGTGGTCCCTCTCGATGGAAGTTGCTCACGCAGACGCTCAGTTGAATATGCAGGCGCTGCTGAATCAGGGCATTGAAGCGGAAAGCATCCAGGAAGCCCCTTCTCTCTAACCTGAACCTGTTATTAATTTGTTGGAGTTTATAAAGAAATGAGAGGTGCGATCTGCACCTCTCATTTCTTTATAAACTCCCTTATGAATTCCTTACGCGACTGCTACAGCTTCAAACTGACTGTTATACATGCTGGCATAGAAGCCATCGCGGTCGAGCAATTCCTGATGCGTGCCTTGCTCCACAATATCCCCGTCCCGCATGACCAAAATCAGGTCAGCATCGCGGATGGTGGATAGGCGGTGCGCAATGATAAAGCTGGTGCGCCCCTTCATCAGCGTATTCATTGCCCGCTGGATCAGCACTTCCGTGCGCGTATCCACCGAGCTGGTGGCTTCATCCAAAATGAGGATGCGCGGATCGGCGAGGATGGCGCGGGCAATCGTCAACAACTGCTTTTCGCCCGAGGATACGTTGGATGCCTCTTCGTTCAGCACCATGTTATAGCCATCCGGCAGGGTATGCACAAAATGATCTACATGCGCAGCCTTGGCGGCGGCGATCACTTCCTCATCCGTGGCGTTCTCGCGTCCATAGCGGATATTTTCCATGATCGTGCCGTTATACAGCCAGGTATCTTGCAGCACCATGCCGAACATCTTGCGCAGGTCGTGGCGGGTGAAATCTTTGATGTTGTGTTCATCCACTAGAATCGCGCCAGAGGTGACGTCATAGAAGCGCATCAGCAGCTTGACCATCGTGGTCTTACCTGCGCCGGTCGGTCCAACAATAGCAATCCGCTGACCAGGGGCAACCGCCGCCGAAAAGTCGTTGATGATGACTTTCTCAGGGCTATAGCCAAAATGCACGTGTTGGAAGTCTACGCAGCCTTCTACCATGTCTAACTTGACAGGAGAGGCAGCTTCCGACATTTCTTCGCTCTCATTTAAGAACTCGAAGACGCGCTCGGCGGCGGCAGCTGTCTGCTGCAGCACGTTCGAGGTGTTCGCCAGCTGTGAAATAGGCTGGGTGAACGAGCGCACGTATTGAATGAAGGCTTGAATATCGCCAATGGTGATGGCATTGCGAACGGCTAAATACCCGCCCAAAATGACTACTGCCACATATCCCAGATTGCCTACAAACCCCATCAGCGGCATCATCAACCCAGACAGGAATTGTGACTTCCACGCCGAGCTGTACAGAGTCGTGTTGAACTGATCAAACTGCTCCACACTGCGCTCTTCGCCGTTGAAGGCTTTCATCACTACGTGACCGCCGTACATTTCTTCCACGTGACCGTTGACATGCCCCAAATAGTCCTGCTGCTGCTTGAAGTATTTCTGCGAGTTGCGAATCACCAGTCCGGTGATCAGCAGCGAGATGGGGATGATCGCCAACGCCACCAGGGTCATCATCCAGTTGATCGAGATCATCATCACCAGCGCGCCCACCACCGATACCGCCGAGGTGATGATCTGCGAAAGGCTCTGATTCAACGTCTGGCTGACGGTATCCACATCGTTGGTGATGCGTGAAAGCACTTCGCCATGATTGGTGCCGTCAAAATACTTCAGCGGCATCCGGTTGATCTTTTCCGCGATGTCTTTGCGGAAGCGATACGTCACTTTGGCGGTGACGTCCGCCATGATCCAGCCTTGCAAATAGGCGAACATGGCAGAGATGGTATACAAACCCGCCATCAGCAGGAGGATATTGCCAATAAACGTAAAGTCTACGCCCTGACCGTTGCCCGCGATCTGCCCCATGACGCCTTCAAACAGTTTGGTCGTAGCTTGACCCAAAATCTTGGGTCCCACAATGTTGAAGACGGTCGAGAGAACCGCAAAGATCATCACAATGATAATAGGAAGGCGATAGCCACCCAAATATTGGATCAGCTGGGTCATCGTCCCTTTGAAGTTGCGCGCCTTTTCACCGGGCATAAAGCCGCGTGGACCCCCAGGTCCACCATGACCGCCGCCAAAGCCGCCGGGTCTCGCGGCTGGGCGATTCGTATTGCTATTATTCATGCTCATCCCAATTCCTCCATGCTGAGCTGCGACAGGGCAATTTCGCGATAGGTTTCGCAGCTATCCATTAATTCGTGATGCGTGCCTTTGCCGACAATCTTGCCTTCATTCAGCACGATGATTTGTTCAGCGTTTTTCACGGTGGAAACGCGCTGGGTGACGAGCAGCAGGGTGCTGTCGGCGGTTTTTGCCTTCAGAGCATGGCGCAGAGCTGCGTCCGTGCGGAAATCCAGCGCGGAGAAGCTATCGTCAAAGATATAGATGGGAGCGCGTTTGACCAGGGCGCGGGCGATGCTTAATCGCTGCTTCTGCCCGCCAGAGACGTTCATCCCGCCTTGCGAGATTTCCATCTTGATGCCTTCTGGTGAGGCGGAAATAAATTCCTTCGCCTGTGATATTTCCACTGCCTCTTCGATCAGGTCATCTGGGGCGTTCTCATCTGCGTAACGCAGGTTACTTTCGATGCTGCCAGAGAATAAATTGCTTTTTTGCGGCACATAACCGATCTTGGCGCGCAGGTCGTGCTGCGGCACTTCGCGGATGTCAGTGCCATCTACCAGGATTTTGCCCGCTGTTACATCATAAAAGCGTGGGATCAGGTTGATGACGGTGGACTTGCCAGAGCCGGTCGAGCCAATGAAGGCAGTCGTCTGCCCGGGGCGGGCGGTGAAGGTAATGTCGCGCAGCACATCTTCATCCGCGCCAGGGTAGCGGAAGGAGACGTTCTGAAATTCCACCTGCCCACGGAAGGGTTCGGAGAAGCGTTGGGGGGTTTGCGGATCGTTGATAACGGCTTCCGTATCCAGTACCTCGGCAATACGTCCGGCAGAAACCGATGCGCGCGGCAGGATGATGAACATGAACGACATCATCAGGAAGGAGAACACAATCTGCATGGCATATTGCAGGAACGCCATCATATCGCCGACCTGCATGTGCGCTTCCGCCACCTGATGCGCGCCAATCCACAGGATCAGCAGCGATAAGCCGTTCATAATGACCGTCATGCTTGGGAACATGCTGACCATGACGCGGCTGACGAACAGGTTGGTCGCCGTCAGGTCTTTGTTTGCCTTGTCAAAGCGGTTTTCCTCAAAGCCCTGCATATTGAACGAGCGAATGACCATCATGCCGGAGAGATTCTCGCGCGTCACCAGGTTCAGGCGGTCAATCAACTTTTGCATGATCTTGAACTTGGGCAGCGACAGCGAGAAGATAATGACGATCAGCCCCAGCAGCATGGCAACCGCTACCGCGATCAGCCACCACATAGAGGAATCTTTGCCGATGGCGCGGATGATGCCGCCCACGCCCATGATGGGGGCGTAGAAGACCATGCGCATCATCATAATCACCACCATTTGAATCTGGGTGATGTCGTTGGTGGTGCGGGTGATGAGCGAGGCAGTCGAGAAGCGGTCAAATTCGGTGTTGGAGAAGCCTTCTACTTTTTTGAAAACCGCCTGGCGCAGATCACGCGCCACGCCTGCCGCCGTCCGCGCGGAAAGATAGCCCACCACAATGGTGCATGCCACCGAAAGCAAAGCGATGAGCAGCATGATCCCGCCGGTATTGAGGATATATTGGCTCTGCAAGCCTTCTGTATCCATGCCCAGCGCGGCGTATTCGGCTTTCACCACCGGAATGGCGGATTGGATAATCATGCTGTCGCCCAGGGCGGCAAATTGTTTTTCCATGCTTGCGCTGATGGTGGCGCGCGTGGCGGCGGGCAGCTTGCCAAGGATGGCGAAGATGTCCGTTCCCTTGGGCAGCTTGGAGAGGTCAAACCCACCGGATTTGCTCATCGCAGCCGCTTTGGCGGGGTCTGCCATTGCCTGCTGCAAGCCAGAGACCGCCAGCATCCCCTTGGCGGCGATGGGGTTGAGCGCGGTAATTTCCTCTGCGCTGACGGCGTTCAACACATACACTGGCTCTTTTGCCAGGGTGGGATACGCTTTCAGCTGATCCGCGCTGGCTGAAGTGGAATCCATCAGGGTATAGTCATTCATCAGGCGCGTCTTATCGGCATCGCTGAGGAAAATGACCACTTTGCCCATCTGGCTTTTGCGGATGGCTTGCGGTACAGCGTTTTCCACGCCGCCTTGCTGAATACCATTATTGACGATCTTGGACATATAGTCCGGTAAGGCGAGGTCGGCATTGGCTTGCACAAACAGCAGCACAATGGCGATCAACACCATGGGAAGGAAAGGCTTTAAATACTTTGCTAAACGTACCATTGAAATTTTCTCCTGAGATTTACCCCGTAGGGCGATCCGCCAGGCGGATCAGTTTCTGGTTTCTTCTTCCATCGGAGGATGGAATTGGGTTGAACATTGAGTCATCATGGAAGTTTGTAACTTTTCCAGAAGTACGCCCAACTGCTCTACTTCCTGCGCATCGAGCCCGGAGAGCATTTTATTGAGACCGGTAATGCGCTTGGGCGCGATGTCCATCATCAATTCGCGCCCGGCGGGGGTGAGCTGAATGTGGAACAGGCGCAAATCTTTCGCGTCCAGGCTGCGTTGGATGAGACCCTGATCTTCCAGTCCACGCAGCAGCGCGCTGACGGTGTTCTTGCTGACGCGCTGCCAGTGGCTGAGGTCGGTGGGGGTTAGTCCCTGCGAGTCGCCCCTTTGCTCGTCCATCAACAGGCGCAGCATTAGCCGCCAGCGTGGACCGGAAAGATCGGCGTGCCCGCTCGCCTGCTCTGCCACCATTTCACCTACGTGCGAAATGCGGTGCAAGGCGCTGAAGATTTCCATGCCGCGCGTATCCTGTAGGTGAAACACGGTTTTCAGCTGTGCGCTGAATTGTTCACGGAACTTTTGGCGTTCCTCATCGTTCTCAAAGTGCATAAGTCCCTCGTTGATCAGTCGTCATACTACGAATAGTGAGCCATCGAAGTATATTCCTATAGAACCATATTGTCAAGAGGGAAAACTCTTGACAATATGGTTCTATAGGAATACAATTATTTCAATGATACAAAGATACATTGTATCTATGATACAAAAGGAGGGAAATGATTTGAACGGTTTATCGGAGAAGATCACGCTGGACTTTCGCGCCAAAGAACCTATCTACCTTCAGATTGCCCGTCAAGTGGAACAACTGGTGGTAAAAGGCGACTTGAAGCTGGGCGATCAGCTCCCTACGGTGCGTGAGATGGCTACCGAACTGCGAATTAACTTTAATACGGTGGGGCGCGCCTATCATGTGCTGGATGAAGCCCATTTGATCTCCACCCAGCGCGGACGTGGCACCTACATCTGGGAGGAACCGACCGATGAGACGATGAATCAGCTGAAACAGAAAAGCCTTGAAGAATTAACGCGCGCTTATCTTCAGGAGATCAGCCAACTGGGCTACAGCCTGGATGACGCCATGGAAGCGTTAAAACGCACTTAACCTGCTGGTCGGTGGACTGGCAAAGGAAACCTGCAAGAATAGGAAGTATGAGGAAGGATTATGATGACTCTCGGACAAGCTGCACAGCAAAAGAAAGAGGATCAAAACTTCGGTCAATCGAAGGGTCGGCGCGACAAGCCTGTCAACAATATCCACATTAGCCCCATCTCGGGGTTTATTTGCACCCTATCCTATATTGTTGCCGTTGTGGGGGCGGTGATTTTGAGTAATGCGCAGGTCGCTGACATCCTTATCGCGGCTTGGGTGATCGTGTTCATGCTTTTTGGCTTTTACATCCTCTTCGCCCTCAAGGTGGCACAGCAGTGGGAAAAAGCCGTGGTGCTGCGCCTGGGGAAGTTTCGCGGTCTGCGCGGACCCGGCATGTTCTGGATGGTGCCGATTATTGACTCAACCACGATGTGGATTGACCACCGCGTGATGGTTACGCCCTTCAATGCTGAAAAGACGCTCACCAAAGATACCGTGCCAGTAGATGTAGACGCCGTGTTATTCTGGGCAATTTGGGACGCTCAGAAGGCTGCCCTTGAGGTGCAGGATTACGGCGCTGCCATTTCGTGGGCGGCGCAAACGGCGCTGCGTGAAATCATCGGGCAGATGAGCCTGGCAGATATTCTGGTTGGGCGCGCGAAGATGGACGCAGATTTGCAAAAAATTATTGATGAGCGCACCACCCCGTGGGGCATCTCCGTTGAGTCGGTTGAAATTAGGGATGTGATTATTCCTCAGGGGTTAGAAGATGCCATGTCGCAGCAGGCGCAGGCGGAACGCGAACGTCAATCGCGGGTGATTTTAGGCGAAGCAGAAATGCAAGTCGCCGATAGCTTCGCCGAAGCCTCTAAAGCCTACATCAACAATCCAACTGCCCTTCACTTGCGCGCGATGAATATGCTCTTTGAGGGGCTAAAGGAAAAAGGCGCTTTGGTGATTGTGCCATCCAGTGCGGTGGATACGATGAACCTGGGCGGATTGAGCGGCATGGTCTCGCTGGCGCAGCAAAATCAGGTGAGAAGAGAGGAATAGCGAGTATACTTAAATGGGTACTATTTTGCTCGCTATTCGGAGGTTTTTGTGAAGATTTTCTTGAATATCTTGGGTGGCTTGTTTATTCTGGTCGGTTTGGTGTGGATTTTGCAGGGGATTAACGTTGTGCTGGGCAGCATGATGTCTGGGCATATTGAATATTCCCTGCTGGGGGTCATCGTGGCGGGCATTGGCGTTGCGCTGTTGGTGTTTGCCAATCGCAAGAAGAAGATGATTCAACCGTAAAGGGTATTTTTCACATATCCTATTCGGTGGAGTGGCGCGCTGCGTGCGCCCAGGTTTATGCAGGATATTTCCCTGGCAGCAATATGATTATCCTGATATACGCCAGGGCGCACGCAGTACGCGGGTACGTATGATCTGGCGTTCACGGTGACGCCTGTTAGCCCCAAAGTCTTTCGCATTCCATTCTCATTTGCCATCGGATGCTCCTTCAACGAGGAAAGCGTTTGATTTCTATGCCTTCCAGTATAGACAGTTGCGCGCTTGTCCACTATTCCTCAGATGGAGCGTATTTCTTGCCGGTTTCAACAAAAAATATCAGAAATTCCGCTGTTTGCGTGCCTTTCTGCCCCATTTGGGGGATGGCAAACCTACCCGTTTGGCGCATATCCGGCATAAGATGACATCTATATCCTTTCCGCTGCACACATAGCCCGACAAGAAAGACAAACGATAATCATTGGAGCGGTTCAGATGTCCGCGCAGTGCGCATTGCGTGCCAGTCAAGTTCTATCAGCCCAATCGCGTTTTCGCAATCAGGACCTCTGCATATTCTAGGAACACGCAGCCCGCCACGTCACGGACGGGAGGGGACAGAGGCGTATAAGAATAAGAATGTTTTTCAGGATTTTGCTCTCAAAGGAAAGGCAAGCACATTTTGGGCATCTCTACCTCAACCCTGGAGCGCGCCGCTGCACGGATTTAAATAGGATGACACAACCACCAGGAGACTGCAAATCCCGCTAGAAATTCCGCGCCTTTCGCTTGAAAGCCCAATGATTCTTCTTTGTCTTTCTTGTTGGGCTTTCTACCCCGCAGAATCATCTGGGAAGAAACATTTTCCTGCAAGCTATCACAGTGGAGCAGGGCGTTCCGGGCGTGAGGAGGCTAGCTGACCGCAGCCGGCGTGAATATCAATCCCACGGCGGATGCGAATGGTGCAAGGGATGCCTGCGCTGGAAAGCACCTGGCAGAAGGCTTCGGCGCGCGCTGGGGTGGTGGCTTGACCGCTGTATTGATCGGTGGGGTTGAGGGGGATGACGTTGACATGGCAAAGCAAGCCAGACAGCAGCCCCGCCAGCTCCTGCGCCACTTCGGGGGTGTCGTTGACATCCCGAATGAGGGCAAATTCGTAGGTGACGCGCCGCCCGGTGTGTTGGACGTAGTAGCGGCAGGCTTCGATGAGTTCTGCAATGGGGTAGCGTTGGTTGACGGGCAGCAGCGCGGAACGGTCAGCATCGTTGGCGGCGTGCAGGCTGATGGCTAAATTCACCTGGCGTCTTTCATCGGCAAAGCGGCGGATGGCAGGCACCAGTCCCACGGTAGAGATGGTAAAGCGGCGTGCGCCCAACCCCATCCCTTCGGCATCGTTCAGGCGGTCAATGGCAGCCAGGGTAGCATCGTAATTATGGAACGGCTCGCCCATGCCCATGACGACCACGTTGGTCACTTTATTTCCCTCCGCAGCCAGCTGGCGGGCGTAATACATCACCTGCGCCACAATTTCCCCGCTGGTCAGGTGACGACCAAAGCCCATTTGCCCGGTGGCGCAGAATACGCAGCCCATGGCACAGCCTGATTGGCTGGAGATGCACAACGTGCGGCGTTCATCGTAATACATCAGCACCGCTTCAATGGCGCGGTCATCCGGCAGGCGCAAGAGGGTTTTGATCGTCTCGCCATCGCTGGAATGCAGCACCGTCTCAGGCGTAAAGGCTTGCCAGCGGATTTCGGCAGCCATTTTTTGGCGCAAGGCTTTGGGCAGTTGGGTGAACTGCTCAGGGTCTTCCCATAGTTGCTGATACACCCCCTGCCAGACCTGTTTGGCGCGATATTCTGGCTGATTCCACGAGCGCAGCAGCGCGCTGAGTTCGTCATAAGGAAGATCATAAATCAAGGGGGTGGTCATACGTGCCTCAAACTTTCTCTAACAAGGGGAGCAGATCCGCCAGGGAAGGCAGGATTAAATCAGGGGAGGGCTGCCAGAGCGCGGCGTCCGCCAGGGGGGTGACGCCACTAAGTACCAGGCAGGTCTGACATCCCAGCCGCTGCCCGCCCAAAATATCCGTATCCAACCGGTCGCCGACTGCCAGGGTGCGGGCGGGCGGGGTATTCAGACGCTGCATGGCGAAGGCATACAGATAAGCTTCAGGCTTGCCAATCATCGTGGGATCCACCCCAGAGGCAGCTTGCAGCAATGCCAGGACTGCGCCCGCACCCGGCACCAATCCGTGCGGCAGGGGGAAGGTGCGGTCAGGGTTTGTGCCGATGAAGGGTATGCCAGTGCGGATGAGCAAGGTGGCGCGGGCTAATTTGTCATAATTCAGGGCGTGATCCATGCCCGCCACGACCGCGATGGCTTCCGCGTCCCGTTCTGGGGGAGTGTGATCGTCCAGCAGGGTGAAGCCGCGCTCGGTCAGGGCTTCGTGTACGCCCCGTTCCGCTACCGTATAGACTGCGCCGCCCTGTGGAAACCGCTGCGCCAGATATTCAGCGGTGGCAATGGCAGAGTTAATCACCTGCCAGGATTCGACCGTCACGCCAAGCTGCGCCAGCCGATCCAGGTACATGCCGATGGTGCGCGTGCCGTTGTTGGTGGCGAACACCACCTGAATGTTAAGCGCAGCCACCTGCGAAAAAAAGGCGGGCATGTCCAGCAGAGGCTGGTTGCCGCGCCACAGGACGCCGTCCATGTCTAAAATCAGGGCTTGAATGGGGAGGGTGAGCATGGGTTGAGTATAAACGATTTCCAGCTAGGATGCCATAACCGTGTCACAGCATCCTAGCCGGAAAGAATGGATCCTTTAAAGGGAATTTTGATAAGCGATTAGCTGCTTGCCTGACCTGAAGGCGGCTCAAGCACTTTGTCTACCAAGCCATATTCCACCGCCTGATAAGCGTCCAGGTAAAAATCGCGCTCGGTGTCGCGTTCGATGACGGCTAAGGTTTGGCTGGTGGCATCCGCCATGATTCTATTCAGGCGGGCTTTCAGGCGTAAGATTTCGCGCGCCTGAATTTCAATATCCGATGCCTGCCCTTGCGCGCCACCCAGGGGTTGGTGCATATGGATGGTAGCGTGGGGTAAGGCATAGCGTTGCCCCTTCGCGCCAGCCGCCAGCAACACCGTGCCAAACGAGGCAGTGACGCCCACGGCCACGGTGCTGATGTGGTTCGGGATCATCTTCATCGTGTCGTAGATTGCCATGCCCGCGTAAATGACTCCGCCAGGCGAGTTGATGTACATTTGAATATCTTTTTCGGGATCCTCGTGGCTGAGGAAGAGCAGCTGCGCCACAATCAGGTTGGCGATTTGGTCGTCAATTTGCGTCCCCAGGAAGATAATACGCTCTTTCAACAATAAAGAAAAAATGTCGTAAGCGCGCTCCCCCCGCGCGGAACTTTCGATGACGGTAGGGATGATGGATTTGAACGCCGGGATAGACATAAATTTCCTCCTTGGTCTGTCCGTGTTGCTAAAAAGTAGGCTCGATTAACCGAAATACCCTGTAATGGGGTTTCAAGCTATATTTCTGCCTTCATTATAAAGGCAAATTGCAAATATTGCGTTAGAATTGTAGGAGGTTTCTGCTTTATGCTGCGTGAGGCGCAGTTTTGCTGGCAATCAGCGCAGCGATGGCGTCAATGGAGTGGATGCAAGCCATATCCAACTCGCCGCCCTCAAAGCAGATGTTAAATTGACTTTCCACTTCGGCGAAAAATTCAAGAGTATTGATCGAATCCAGCCCAAAATCCCGCAGGTCAGCATTATCGGGGAGGATGTCTATGCTGCTTTGGCAGGGGATCGCCGGATTATGTTGCAAATACGCGCACAGCATGGCGCGGATTTGAGGTTTGAGGGTTTCAGTTGCGCTTGTCATACAAGGAATTATACACGGAATAAAAACAATAGTTGGCAAATAGGGCGTTGCTGCTCAAGCAACCCAGTCCGTGTCGTGGCGCACTGCGTGCGCCTGCCTATGCAGGGATATATTCCGGTGGAAACGCAAAAATGTTGACCCACCTTAGGCGCATGTAGTGCGCCGCTACGTGGATCGAGACGCTTGGGCAGCAACGTTTATTCGGGATGGCTGAACAATAATCTATTTTTTATTCCGAAGGCACCAGTCGAACATGATCCACCCACAGGGTGACGGGCGCAGCGCTGCGTGAGGTGAGGGTGAGCTTTGCCAGCAGCGGGGCATCACTATTGCGCAGGGCATCCAGCGGGATGCGCACGGTTTGCCAGGTTTGGGCGGTTAGCATGCCACCGGAAAGGTAGCGGCAGTTTTCAAGGGGCAGGCTGCGCGCGGACGTGCCATCCGGCGCAACCCAGGCAACCTCCCAATGCTGATTCGCGCTTTCCGCCTGCACCAACAGCTCCAGCCAGGCATACGGGTGCGCATCCAGGGGCGCATTTTCGATTGCCAGTGACCAAATATTCCCCTGGGCGGCGGCATGGATGCGCAGCAGACTGTGCAGCGCATCCTCCTTGAGGGTGGGCTGGGCGACCGGCAGCAGCGGCAGGGTCAGGTCGCCAGCAGTGCGCCTGGGGTTGAGCGGATACAGGCTGAGGGCGCGTTCCGGGGCGGGTTGCAGTGCAGGCAGACCGATGCGCGGCAGTCCGCCAAAGCCAGCGCGCAGGGCGTCCTCGGCAGGCTTGGCATACGGGGTGTAATCCGTGCCGCATTGCCCGCTGGTATAGGGCGAAATATCCCAATTCCACCAGAAAACGCCGGCAAACCAGGGCTGCCAATACACCTGATTGAAAAATGCCTGATACGCCAGGGCTTGCTCTTGCATATCCGCGCTAGCGTTGTTGCCCCATTCATACGGACGGGCGGCAGCCCCATCTGCGCTGCGGTAGCCCAGTTCAGTGAAGAGAATGGGCTTGTGCCAGGTGGC
The DNA here is from genome assembly GCA_038206515.1 of Anaerolineales bacterium. Classification (GTDB taxonomy): domain Bacteria; phylum Chloroflexota; class Anaerolineae; order Anaerolineales; family Anaerolineaceae; genus DSYU01. The sequence continues at coordinate 20,201 of JBBRAT010000006.1, forward strand.
GTATAATCCGCGCAGGGTGAGGGTGAAATGCTGCCAGGCAAGATCCAGTTCTGTTAGGGTAGGGTTGGAACGTACACTAAGCGGATAATAAGCGTCAATGCCGATATAATCCAGCGCGTCCCACCAGGAGAGGAAAAATTCCTCACCGCTGTGATTGGCGGAATAGGTGAGCGCACCGCTGTATACCTGCCGGATTTCCGCCACCAGGTTGCGCCACAGGGTGGCTTGGGGTGAAGATTGCTCGAGTTCTGTGCCAACGCTGAGTTCGTCCACGTTCATTTGCTGGGCAAGGGCAGCGTAGTGCAAAATCATCACGCGGTACGAGGTGAACCAGCTCTCCCAGTCGGAAGCGTCAAAATTCGCGCCAATTTGCGCGCGCCAGTGGTCAGGGTCTGCGGAAAGGTCTACGTGCGGCTTGAGTAACACCTTCAGCCCCGAGGCGTGGGCGCGGTTGATGGCATGGGTCAGGCTGGCATCTGTAGGGGTATTGGCGGACGGCGCGATGACCTGGGAATCAATGTTGGTCTGGTATTGGGTGACCACCAGGCTGACCCAATCCGCGCCGGTGGCATGGATATTGGCAAGGGTGACGTCCGAATCGGGGGTCAGCAGGTCGTTTGCCGTCCAGGTTGCCAAGGTGATGCCTTTTTGCTTTTGAATGGAAATTTGATTGCTCGAAAGCGCCTGGTTGATCAGTGAAAGCACCAGGAGCAGCGCAATCGTCAGCGGGGGAATATTCTTGAAAGTGAGTTTTGGGAAACGCATTACTCGTATGCCTTAGAGAGAAAAGGAAAATTATTTCTATCTGTGCGGGTAATTATATCCGATTAATATCAAAGTTAGCGTAACGAACAGGCGGGTCTCTGTGGACTTCCCCGATTAAGTGGATACAAAGGAAGGGCGAAAGTAGTACACTCTCAGAAGATCACTGGGAGGGAGAAAGGCAGCAAGAAGCTGATGAAATCAGTGAAGGTGAAATTAAAGGAGAAACGGATGCGCGAAGAAATGGTTGATTTAAGGGCTGATCGGGATGCGTTCGGGCATATGTTGATGGATTACCTGGAAACAGGGCATTCTGTGGAAATCATCGAACGTTCGGATGGGAACATGGATGGGGGGACGGGGTATCTGAATTATTTTGCTGAATTTGAGCAATGGCCCGCGCATCAGCAGAAGGCGATGGGATTGCTGCGCTCTGGACGGACGCTGGATATGGGATGCGGAGCCGGGCGGGTGGAGTTGTATTTGCAGGGGCAGGGCGTGGAGGTAGTGGGGATTGATAACTCTCCGCTGGCGATTGAGGTTTGCAAGCGGCGCGGGGTGAAGGACGCGCGGCTGCTATCCATTACGCAGGTGAGCGCGGCGTTGGGAACGTTTGCGAATATCGTCATGATGGGCAATAATTGGGGATTGATGGGCAACCATGAACGGGCGCGCTGGCTGTTGCGGCGATTTTATAAGATTACTACGCCTGAGGCGCGCATTTTGGCGGAATCGTTGGATGTTTATCAGACAGAGGACCCGCGTCACCTGGCGTATCAAGCCTGGAATCGGGCGCATGGGCGGATGAGTGGGCAAATACGGCTGCGGGTGCGCTATCATCTGCATTGCAACCAGTGGTTTGATTACCTGATGGTCTCACAGGAGGAAATGCGCGAGATTGCAGCGGGGACGGGGTGGAGGGTGACAGAGATTTTGCCAGCCGAAGGGGCGGCGTATATGGGTATTTTGGAGAAGGAATAGAATGGGTGCGGCAAGCGGCAAAGAATTTGTTATAATATCCGCACTACGGGAGGATTTGAACTATGGTTGAATTTCATGCACAAGAGCTGGATGACCAGGAAAAGCGATATGTTCTGGTCGAGTTCCCCTATCCCTCTGGGGTAGGGTTACACATTGGACACGCTTTTTCTTTCACCGGTGGGGATGTTTACGCGCGTTTTGAGCGGATGCAGGGCAAAAACGTGCTATTTCCCATGGGGTGGGATGCTTTTGGCCTTCCGACTGAAAATTATGCCATCCGCACTGGGCGCAAGCCGCAGGATGTGACCCGCGAGAATACGGATATGTTCCGCAAGCAGATGCACGAGCTGGGTTTCTCCTTTGACTGGGAGCGGGAAGTAAATACCACCGACCCTAGCTATTATCAATGGACGCAGTGGATATTTATTAAGCTGGTGGAAAAGGGACTGGCATATAAGAGTGAGATGCCGATTAACTGGTGTCCATCCTGCAAAGTTGGGTTAGCCAACGAAGAGGTGGTGGACGGGCATTGCGAACGGTGTGGGACGCAAACCGAGCGCCGCACGATCAGCCAATGGGTGGTGCGGATCACGAAGTACGCTGATCGCTTGATTGATGGGTTGGAACAGACCAATTTCATCGAGAAGGTGAAGGCATCCCAGATCAATTGGATTGGTCGCTCAGAAGGGGCACGGATTAAGTTCCCGGTGGTCATGCCTGGGCAGGTGGAGGAAAGCGGCGAAAACCTGGAAGTCTTCACCACCCGCCCGGATACGCTGTGGGGATGCACGTTTATGGTGGTCGCGCCAGAACATCCGCTGGTGAGCAAGGTGATGGATAACCCGGCAGTGGCGGATTACGTGGAACGCGCGCGGCGCAAGTCTGAGATGGAACGCACCGAGCAGACGCACGAAAAAGATGGCGTGTTTAGCGGGCTGATGGTGCGCCATCCGGTGACGGGTCAGGAATTGCCGATATGGATTTCTGATTTCGTGTTGGTGACTTACGGGACGGGCGCAATTATGGCGGTCCCGGCGCACGATGAGCGCGATCACCAGTTTGCCACGCAGTATGGGCTGCCGATTGTGCCAGTGATTCAGCCGGAGGAAGATTGGTACTTCCCGAACGCGGCGTATACCAGCATGGCGGGGCGGGTGGTGAATTCCGGTCCGATTGACGGATTAACCCCGGCGGAAGCCATCCCTGCGGCGGTGGCATGGTTGGCGGAGCGCGGAATTGGCGAGCGGGCGGTGTCGTATCACTTGCGGGATTGGATTTTCAGCCGCCAGCATTATTGGGGCGAACCGATTCCGATGATCTATTGCGAAAAATGCGGCTGGCAGACCGTACCGGAAGATCAACTGCCGGTGGTGCTGCCGGAAGTGGAGCATTATAAGCCCACCGATACAGGCGAATCCCCGCTGGCGGCAATCACGGAGTGGGTGAACGTTGCCTGCCCGCATTGCGGCGCACCGGCGCGGCGCGAAACCGATACCATGCCCAACTGGGCGGGGTCGGATTGGTATTTCCTGCGCTTCTGTGATCCGCATAACGATCACGCGCTGGCGGATATGGAAAAGATGCGCTATTGGATGCCGGTGGATGTGTATATCGGCGGGGATGAGCATAATACGCTCCATTTGCTCTATTCGCGCTTTATTTACCAGTTCTTGCATGACCTGGGGGTTGTGCCTGCGGATAAACCGGAGCCATATCAGAAGCGATTATCGCATGGCGTGATTTTGGGACCGGATAATCAGCGGATGAGCAAGAGCCGCGGGAATGTGATTGTGCCTGGCGAATATGTGGAAAAATATGGCGCAGATGCCCTGCGGACGTATTTGATGTTTATGGGACCCTATGATGCCACAATGGCGTGGAATGAGCGCGCTTTGTTGGGCGTCAAACGGTTTTTGGATAAGCTGGAGCGGTTCGTCAACGAACATGCCGGGCAGGGGGGACATTCGGGCGAAGGGGTGCGGTCTGCAATTAATCGGATGGGCAAAGAGGTGGCGGAAGATACGGCAGCATTTAAGTTTAATACGGCTATCGCGCACATGATGGAAACGCTCAACACCTTGACTGCGTTGGTTGAACCGGTTGAAGGTCAGGGTGAAGTTGTGGCGGACGCGGAATTGCGCCATTTTGCGCAGGTGATTGCGCCGTATGCGCCGTTTATCAGCGATACCCTGTGGCAAAAAGTGGGCGGCGAGGGCAGCGTGCATCATTCCAGGTGGCCCCAGTATGACCCTAGCTTGCAGCTGGAAGAAATGATGGTCATTGCTTTGCAAGTGAATGGCAAGCTGCGCGGTACGGTGGAAGTTTCGCCGCTGGCAACGGAGGCGGAGATTCGTGCAAAGGCGGAAGTACAGACCGGGGTGGCGAAATTCCTGAGTCAGGGACAGCTGCTGAAGGTGATTTACATAACCGGGCGCACGATGAATTTTGTCATTCGCGGATAAAGCTTAACAAGCGGAGTTCATGAAATAAAAGAGGTGTACTTTGTTCGCAAAGTACACCTCTTTTCATGGGTTGGATAATCACAGACTACCGTTAAATTTATGCTTTGAGCATCATTAGGATTTCATTCCGCGCCAGAAAGCCGGGCACCCAGGGCGGACTGTATCCCGCAACGATGGCATCCCCTTGTGATTCTAATCCTTGTTCCTTCAGCCATTCGCTGAGAAGCTCTTTGTGTTTTTGGATACTGTTCTGCTGGAAATACCCCGTGAATCGGATGGCTGCCATCTGATGAGGTGGGATCAACGTAAAGTGAACCCGGTCATCTTTGGGTATTGGGAGGGTTTCAAGGGTATATTCTGAGGGCATGGTAAACGCCACTTTAAAACCGCCTTCATCGGTCACGGTCACCGGGGTGGTCATTGCGATTTTTTCGGATTTCGCCACCTGGACAGGTGTAGTCATCTCAATTTTCTGCTTGGAGACATTATTCCCAAAAATATACCCAGCCAGGACACTAAAGCCTTTTTCAATGGCTGATTTATAGTCCTTTTCGGCGACCATGACTTCAGCCTGGATGGTGCTGGCATAATTTCGGATTTCAATCTCTTTTTCTTTTTTGGTTACGTCATACTTTGGAGTCTCTGCCATTTTTTTCCCTTTCATAGTTATTATGCTGCAAAGTATTTACAAAAGCAAATAAAACATTGTACAAAACTTGTTTTCGTTTCGATAGACAAAAGAGGGGTGGAACGGAAAGGGCTGGTAGGCGTTATAATGGTAAGAATGAAAATTAGAATAGATCGAGTGAATTTATGACGAATATCGATTCTTCTGACCCGATGAACCAGGGTGGGAATACCCCACCCGAGGAAGAAAAAACGCAGCCGCGCAAGCGGTTAAAGCGGTTGTTGGAGGGCGGCGAAGAAAATGAGGCGAGCGTGCAAAATACGCAGCCGATTCCGCCTGGGCGCGACCCAAGCGCGACCCGTCCTGTGGAAGTGCGCTCGACTGACCCGAACAAGACGCAGCCGCTGACACCAGGGGCATTGCCGCCGAAGATGACGTATCCGCGCAGTGAGACTGCGCGCAGCGGAGTTGGTCAAGGGGAGACTCCATCCGCGCCGCCGCCCGCGTTTGTGCCGCCGCCGTATAGCGGTAGAGGGGATACGCCATTGCCGAGGCGGGTAGAAGAAGTGGACCCGAGCGCAACGCGCGTGACCCCTGCGGCATATCAAGATCGCACGCCGAATCCACCGGCTGCGCGCCCACAAGGGGCAACACCGACCAACCCAACGCGCCCGAACGTAACGCAATCTTCGTATCAGACAGTGCCAACCTATGCGCCTCCACCGATGCAGACGCAGGGTCGGCGCACGGCTGGGCGCAAGCCGCCCGCGCCGCCTGCCTCGGGTTGGAAGCGCGGAGTGGGCTGCATGCTGCGGGGGGTGATTATTTTCCTGTTTGTGATTATCTTTCTTGTCGTGGCGGCTGGCTCGTGGGTGATCTTTCAGTATTACATGACTGCGTCCAAGCTGCCATCGGTGGATCAACTGCGTACACGCGCGGCGCAGTTTGAGACGACTCGGATTCTGGATCGTAACGGGGATGTGCTGTATGAAATTCTTGACCCGAACGCCGGGCGGCGCACCTACGTGCCTTTGAAGAAAATTTCGCCTTATCTGGTGGCGGCGACCATTGCGACTGAGGATAAGGGCTTCTATAATTCCCCTGGCTTTGACCCGGCTGCCATTGTCCGCGCTTTTTGGACGAACTACACAACTGGCGAAACGGTATCCGGCGCGTCTACGATTACGCAGCAGTTGGCGCGTGCGTTGCTGCTATCACCGCAGGAGCGGAATACGCGCACCTACGAGCGCAAGATGAACGAAATTGTGCTTGCCTCTGAAATTACGCGGCGGTACTCCAAAGATGAGATTTTGGAGCTGTATCTTAACGAAATCTATTATGGCAACCTTTCTTATGGGATTGAAGCCGCGTCAGAAATATATTTCCACTCCTCGGCGGATAAGCTGACGGTGGGGCAGGCAGCCTTTTTAGCCGGTTTGCCGCAATCGCCTTCGGTGTATGATGTGTATACGAACCCGCAAGAGACGCTCCGCCGCGATAAGCTGGTGGTGCTGCTGATGTATCAATTGAGCCAGAGCGAGAACTGCATTTACGTCAGTAATTCGCCGGACAGGGTATGCGTTGACGCAGCGGCGGCAGCGAAAGCGGTGCGCGAACTGGATAATTACAAATTTAAGCTCCAGCAGAACCCGATGCGCTATCCGCATTGGGTAACGTATATCCGCGCGCTGCTGGAAGCGCAATATGACCCGCAAACCATCTACCGCTCGGGGTTTACGGTGCATACGACCTTGGATCCGCAGCTGCAAGACAAGGCGCAGGAGATATTGAGCAGTCAGGTTGCCAGTTTGGCGAAGAATAACGCCAAAGATGGGGCGTTGGTGGCAATTCAACCTTCCACCGGTGAAATATTGGCAATGGTTGGCTCGCCAGACTTTAACAATGATGCGATTTCAGGGCAGATTAATATGGCGGTGCAGCCGCGCCAGCCGGGGTCTTCGATCAAACCGTTTACGTATGTGGCGGCATTTGAGAAGGGATGGAATCCGGCAACCGTAATTTGGGATGTGCCGAGTGAATTTCCGCCCTCGGGAGACCCGAATGACACCCGTCCGCCCTATGTGCCGGTGAACTATGATGGGCGATTCCATGGTCCCGTGTCGGTGCGGATGGCGTTGGCAAATTCGTATAACATTCCGGCGGTCAAGACGCTGCAATTTGTGGGTATCTACGATGACCCGAACACGCCGCAACCCGAAGGACTGATTGCCTTTACACGCAAGTTGGGGATTAATTCGTTGGATCGCAATGATTACGGCATGGCGCTGACCCTGGGTGGGGGGGATATTTCGCTGTTGAATATGGCTTCAGGCTTTGCGACCTTTGCAAATGGTGGGGTGCATAAGCCGCCGGTTGCCATCACCAAGATTGAGGATTACGCCGGCAACGTGGTGTACGAGAATAAGGAAGACGAGGGGGGGCAGGTGGTGCGCCCAGAACACGCCTACCTGATTAGCTCGATCCTTTCGGATAATGAAGCGCGCGCGCCGATGTTTGGAGCGAACTCGGTGCTGCACCTGCCGTTCCAGGCGGCGGCAAAGACCGGTACCACCAACGACTTCCGCGATAACTGGACGATTGGCTATACCCCTGATCTTGCGGTGGGGGTGTGGGTAGGGAATGCGGATTATACGCCTATGAAGGATGTGACGGGCGTTACCGGAGCAGCGCCGGCGTGGTCAGCGTTTATGCAATACGCGGTGCCGACTGTGAGCAAGGGAAAGCCAAGCCCATTCACGAAGCCTGCCGGGGTGGTGGAAAAGATCGTATGTGTGGCGACCGGCACGGAACCAGGGGATAATTGCCCTGAGCAGAGGTCTGAGTTCTTTGCGTCCGATCAACTGCCGCCTACGAGTGATCAAGGTATGTGGAAGCAGGTGACGCTGGATACCTGGACCGGGTTGAAGGCTTCGGCGGAGTGTGGCGGATATACCCATGATGAAACGGTATTGAACGTCAGCGACCCCTGGGCGGTGAAATGGATTCGGGATACGGATGCCGGTCACGCCTGGGCGGAGAGTGTGGGATTTAAGGGAGCGGTGAATTTTATGCCAGAGCGGGATTGCAAATCCTCTGATCCGCGCCCGGATATTCACTTTGCAGGAGTCAGCGAGAATCAGACGATTGACCGCTCACCGCTGGATATTTACGCCGTGATACGCGCCAGCGCGAATTTCAAGCAGTTCCGATTGGAATGGGGGGAGGGCGATTCGCCTTCGGAGTGGAAGATGCTGGTAGAGAATAATCCCAATCAGTATATGAACCCAGAGCGGATCAAATCATGGGATGTGAGCGCGATGCCAGTAGGGAAGATCACCCTGCGGCTGTATGCGGAAAGCAATCAAGATAACCGGTACGCGGAGCAGCGCATTCATTTGAATATGAAAGTGCCAACACCAACGCCTACCTCCACGGCGACTGCGACAGAGACCGCCACCATGACAGCTACGGCAACGATCACATCTACGCCGATGCCGACTGGGACATCAACGCCCACGCTGCCGCCAACGGCAACGAATACCGCTACCGCTGTTCCGGCAACAGTAGCGCCACCCACGGCGGAGCCGACCGGAACGCCAACCCCATAAATGAGTAGCAATTGTGCCGCAAGAAAATTTGCGGCACAATTTATTTTAAGAGGGGGATTGCTCAGGGATACAACTGAATCGTTATAAATGGATTACGCATTGACCGAATAAAACCGGACTGTGTTTCGTAGTATAGATAGAAAGGATCACCCCACTGTGGATTGCTCGTTTGAAAAGATCACCGATGAAGCCTTGGTGAGCGCATGTTTGCACGGAGACCGGCACGCCTACGGGCAGCTGATTTGCCGCTACCGTGATGGGGTGGTCAATGTGGTTTACCGGATGTGTGGGGATGAATCCCGCGCGGAAGAGGCGGCTCAGGAGGCATTCATCCGCGCCTGGCAAAAGCTGGGCAGCTATAAGGCTGAATACTCCTTCCGGTCATGGCTATATCGGATTGCCGTCAACCAGGCGTTGGATGAACTGCGGCGCGAGAAGCCTACGATGGATATTGACTCGGAGATGGCAGAAAATACGCTGGTGAGCGAGTATCCATTGCCAGAGGTGGCGCTAATCCACAAAGAGCAGGCGGAGCGGGTTCATAAGGCGGTACTCTGTTTGCCAGAGGGCAGCCGCGCGGTGGTGGTGCTGCGTGAATATGAAGGACTGGCGTATCAGGAAATTGCAAGCGCGCTGAATATCCCCCTGGGGACGGTGATGTCGCGGTTGAGCGCGGCGCGGGCGCAGCTCCGCAAGCAATTGATCGAAGCGGTGGCAGAACCGGAGGTGTTATGAAATGGAATGAAGCGAATCATCTTTCTTTGGAATGGTTGGGGGCTTATCGGGATGGGGAATTGCACGCCCATGAGCAAGCCAGCGCTGAGAGCCATTTGCTGACCTGTGACGTGTGCCAGACGGAACTGGAAGCCTTGGAGGAGGTATCGGATCTGCTGCAAATGGATGCACCTGCGCGGATGCGCACCACGCGCGAGCAGTTCGCGGCGCAAGTGATGCTGCAACTGTCGCATACCGCCCTGCAGAGTGGGCTGCCGCGCTGGGTCAAAGTGACCTGGAAGCTTCTGCCGCTTAGTTTGCTGGCGGGTTGGGCTTTTTTGCAGGCAGTCTTAATGGTAACGCCGCTGGTTATGATTTTTGCGGCATCCGTTATGCCGGCGTGGATGTTCTCAGCGTTGAGCCTGCCGAGAAATTTCAGCGATTTACTGCCCTGGTTATTGCAAGGGAGCAGTTCGTGGGTCATCTCACCGATCATGGTGGGAATTGGAATTGAAGTTGTGAGCTTACTGGCGTTGACGGGTCTGTTATGGGGCTGGCTGGCAAGCTGGTGGGCGGTTCAAAAATCATCGTTGTTACGTTCAAGTTAAGAAAAAGTAGAGGATAGCACTATGGATCACATGAAGATTATTCGGCGCGCCTGGAATATTACGTTTTCGTATCGGGCGTTGTGGATTTTTGGGATTATTTTAGCCCTAACCGTGGGCGGCAGTGCCAGCGGAAGTTATAACGCCGGTTCAAATAGCGGCGGCATGAATCCGCGTAATAATTTTGGCTCGCCGTTTAGAGGAGGGATGCCCTTCTCTCCGCAGGTGATGAATACGCTAATCGCGGTTGGCATTGCGCTGATATGCGTGGCGATCCTCATTGGCATCGTCTTAGCGGTGCTGCGCTATGTGGCGGAAGTGTCGCTGATCCGCATGGTCAACGAGGATGAAACAGGTGAGCCGCGCAAGACGGTGCGCCAGGGGTTCAAGTTGGGGTGGTCACGTGGGGCGTGGCGCGTCTTCCTGATCAACCTGATTGTGGGTTTTGGCACGTTTGTGGTCATCATGCTGCTGATCCTGATTGCGCTTTCGCCGCTGCTGTTGTGGATTACGCGCAACAATGGGCTGGGAGTTTTTGGCACCGTGTTGGCGATTGGCATGTTCATTTTGGTGATGTTCTTCGCCATTTTGGTGGGAGCGGTGATCTCTATCCTGCAAGAGGTGTTCTGGCGCAAAGCCGTGTTGGAGAATAAGGGCGTGTTCGAGTCAATGAGCAGTGGTTATGCCCTGGTACGCGCTCATCTGACGGACTCGATCCTGATTGGACTGATCTTGTTTGGGCTGAAGCTGCTGTACAGCATCGTGATGATCCCAGTGGTGATTGTGCTGCTGATTGCGGCAGTGGTGATCGGTGGGTTGCCTGCGCTGTTGGTCTGGGCAGTGATTAATGCCATCGCCGGCGCCGGTGCAGCTGCCTGGATTGGCGCGGCAGTGATTGGCTTGCCGACTGCGTTCCTGGTACTGTTGGTGCCGACCGTATTCATCGGCGGGTTATGGCAGACCTTTACTTCATCCGTGTGGACGCTGACGTACCGCGAGTTCACCGCCCTGGAGGGCGTATCCGCTGCGCCGGTAACGCCGCCTGCTGCGCCCACGAATGAGGAAGTGGTTTCCGCATGGGTGTTGCCGGAAGCTGGGCAGACAACAGACGTTGCGACCGAGCTGGATGGCGAACTGTAATCCCTGAAATTCAGTAACCTATCCATTGCCTTGCAGAAAACAATCCTGCAAGGCAATTTCCTTTAAGGCGAGCGGACTAACGGGAGCGATGCCCAGTCATCCGCTTTTCCTGCCGAGCATTTTCTGACGACCTTAGCGCGTAAGCAGCCGATTCATTTGTTGGACGGCGGGGGTTTTTTCAGCGCTGGTAGAGGGAACATTGGCTAACCTTGCCCAAAGTTTGGCGAGCATGGGTTCGTATTCTCGTCCTAACGAGGCGGCATCCTGGGTGAGTGAGGCGGCTTCTGCCCACTGATTGGTTTGAGCATAGGCTTCGATGAAGGGCAGCCATTCGTGGGGCGCATTGGAGCGTGAATCGGTGGGCGCAAAGCCGCGTTTGCGGGCTTGTTCTGCCAGGGAGAGGAGGGTAGACCAATCCTGCTGCTGGCGAGCGAGATCAGCCTTTTCGTAGTAGTAACACCAATCATGGGGCGGTTCGCTGCCGAACAGTTCCTGCGGAGTTTGCCAACCCGCGGATGGGGTGGGCAAAATGAGGGACAGGTTCGTGATTTTGCTCATAGCGGAGGTCAGCGGTTCAATACCGGGTTCGCCAGCGTTATCGGCGGTGATCACCCACAGGCAGGAGCCATGAGATAGGTCATATTGCACCAGGAGGGTGTTGGGGGAAGCGCCTCTAAAGCCTAAAGAGCGAAACTGGGTTTTGAAGGTAAGGGTGATCGGATCTGAGATTTCACCCAGGCGGTAGCGCGGGGTGAGGGTATACCACCAATAGGGCAGGGATTTTGCGGTGGGTTGAGGGGGGTAGAGTAGATTCAAGGCGGCGCTGAGCGAAAATAAGCCCTGATTGGGGAAGACTTCGGAATAGGTGAGCAAGGCGGTGTTGGGCTGCAAGGAGGGCGCGCGCCAGGCAAGCTGCCAGAAGAAGCGTTGTTCGTTTTTCCACAACTGACGGCTGGCATTGGCGGTTTGCAGTTGCAAGCCCATTGCCAAAGTGACGACCAACGTCACCCACAGGCTGCGCTGCCATCTGCCGGGGTTGAACCAGGTGATGAGGGCGATCCATAGCAGGCTGGCGCCGAACATGGCGGGCAGGGCGTAACGGTCGGAATGAAAATCAAAGACGATCTGGCGACCGGTTGCCCAGGCAGGCAAAACGCCCAGTACGAAAGCCGCTGCGCCAAGTACAAATGCCTGCGTGCGCCAGTCTTTCCTTTCATTGGGCAGGGTGTGATCAAAGCGCAAGAGGAAAAACGTTTCACGAGAAAAGATTATATGTCTGAAAATGTGGAGAGTGGTTCAGAAGTGGTTAAGAAATACGATATGTCAGGGGTGATCTTTTGTCCGTCTGCCAGAGAGGCGTGGCGTTGCGCGGCTTTGCTGAGATTCAATGGGTGAAGGAGGAGAAAAGCCATGAACTTGGGTACAATAGAAGAGACGATCTATGTTGATCTATAGAGAAGGAAATGATAAACCGTTATGACTGAAATTTTTTATAAAATGGATTTGGAGGGGGTTGACTGGGGAGAAATGAAAGCCACCCTCCATCAAGATCATTTTGATAACGGACGCAGCCCTGAACAATTGAAAGTATCGTTTGAAAACAGCTATGCTGCGTGTATTGCAATGGCAGAAAACCATATCATTGGTACGGTGCGGGTTTTATCGGATGGCGTTTGCAATGCATATATCGTGGATGTTTGGACATTAAGCGGATTTCGTCATAGAGGAATTGCCTCTATGATGGTAAAAAGGATTCTAGCGCGATTAGACGGGCAACACGTTTATTTATTTACGGATGACGCAAAAGCGTTTTATGCAAGCCTTGGTTTTGAAGAACAAGGGATCGGCATGGGAAAAGTAATGGGCGATTGGTTGGGCGGAAAAAAGTATTGATATTAGGTGCCATCTAAAAGCGTTTTTTTGCAAGAAGGGAAATCATGACGGATCGTAAGGTGACCTTAAGAAAAAGGAAGCTATTTTTCCAAATCCTGCCTGTGTTGCTGGCAGTTTGTTTGATGACGGGCTGCGGAGGAACTGCGGCACAGGGGAAAACACCCTCGCCTGCGCGTACCGCGTCCGCGGTGGCGACCGTTCAGAACACCCCGGTTAGCACGTCAACGCCCACGCGGGTGGGAACGATTGACTTGCAGGGCTGCACGTTTGGTACAGCGGATGGGACGGTGAAAATTTGGGCATTGTGCGCGGATTACGTGGTGCCGGAAAACAGGGCGGACCCAGAGGGACGCAAGATCAGCTTGCGGGTGGTGGTGATAAAGGCGACCAGCCGCAACCCGCAGCCTGACCCACTATTTTTGCTGGCTGGTGGACCTGGGCAGGCGGCAACGGAAGCCTTTGCGCCGCTGATGGGGGCATTAGAGCGGGTGCAGGCAAAGCGCGACCTGGTGTTGGTGGATCAACGCGGCACAGGCAAGTCAAATCCGCTGCAATGTGAGCTGGAAAGCGCGACGGATGCAACCGTCAACGCGGATGTTTCGGTGGAAGATCAAATTAAGTTAATCGAGCCGTGCATTAATGACTTGAAGGACAAAAATGATCTGACGCAATATACCACTGCGGTAGCCATGCAAGATTTAGATGCTGTTCGCCAGGCGTTGGGGTATAAGCAGATCAACCTGTTGGGGGTTTCATATGGGACGCGCGCGGCGCTGGTTTACTTGAGCCTGTATCCGCAGGCGGTGAGGTCAGTGGTGTTGGATGGGGTCGCGCCGTTGGGGTGGGGGTTGGGCGTTTCATCGCGGGCGGATGCGCAGCGGGCGATTGATTTGATTTTCCAACGCTGCGTGGGGGATGCAGCATGTAACGCGCAATTCCCGAAGCTCAAGAGCGATTTTTTCGATCTGCTCTCCTCGTTGCAGGCGCATCCGGTGGATGTGAATGCGCCTGACCCAACCACTGGCGAGATGAGAAAGGTGCATATCACGCCGGGGTTGTTGAGTCAGACGGTGCGGCTGATGAGTTATAACGACCTGGAAGTTGCGCTCATCCCGCTGATGATCCATAACGCCACAGTGGGGGATTATTCCACGCTGGTGGGGCAGTATTTGATGTTGGGCGGGTCGTTGGGAGGAAGTATCAGTTTGGGGATGTATTATTCGGTGTGGTGCGCGGAAGACCTGCCGCTTTTGCCCAAAGAAGGGGAACTGGGTACGTATTATTTACCAAACGATATGACGGCGGCGCGGGAAGTGTGCAGACGGATGCCGAAAGTGACGCAGAAGCCCATCCCTGCGCCGCATGACCTTCAGACGCCGGTTCTGCTGATTTCAGGGCAGGATGACCCTGTGACGCCGCCCGCGAATGCTGAACAGGTGGCGAAATTGCTGCCAAACAGCCTGAGCGTGATCTTGCCGGGGTTGGGACATAATAATTTCTACGTGGGATGTATGCCTGCATTGATGCGCGATTTTATCGAAGCAGGGTCGCCCAAAGGGTTGGATACTTCCTGCACGCAAGAGGTTCACCCGATGCAGTTCTTTCTTAATCCGGTGGGACCGAAAGGGTAGTCGGGGAAACCAATATGATTGAAGTGAATGGGTTATATAAGAAGTTTGGCAAAGTGGCGGTACTGAAAGGGATGAACTTTCAGGCTGCGGATGGGGCGATCACCGGATTATTGGGACCGAATGGGGCGGGGAAAACGACTACTTTGCGGGTGTTATATGGCTTGCTGAAGCCGGATGCAGGCACAGCGCGAATTGATGGGTTGGATGTATCCAGTCAGCGGTTGGAGGTGCAGCGGCGAATTGGGGCATTGCCGGATAGTCACGGGTTGTATCCACGCCTGACGGCGCGCGAAAATATCCGCTATTATGGGGAGTTGCACGGGATGAGTGGGGCTGCCCTGGAGGCGCGGATTGAGGCGTTGAGTGAGATGCTGGAGATGGGGGAGATCATTCAACGGCGGGCGGAGGGATTTTCGACCGGCGAGCGGATGAAGGTGGCGATTGCGCGCGCTGTGATCCACGATCCGCAGAATGTGCTGCTGGATGAGCCAACCAACGGGCTGGACGTGATGAGTACGCGGGCAATGCGTGCGTTTATTCGCGGACTGCGCGAGCAGGGGAAATGCGTGCTGTTTTCATCGCACATTATGCAAGAAGTCTCCGCATTATGCGATTGCATTGTGGTGATGGCGCATGGGGAAGTTGCGGCGGAAGGGTCAGCGGAAGACTTGCTGCGTCAGACTGGGCAGAGTACCCTGGAAGATGCGTTTGTGGCGGCGATTGGGTCAGAGGAAGGATTGCAGCAATGAATTTTTCAATTCGCCGGGTTTGGGTGGTGTTAAGGAAGGAAATAACAGACAGCCTGCGGGATTGGCGGTCCGTGTCTTCCTCGCTGCTGACGCCGATATTTATGCCAGTGTTTCTGATCGCGCTGATTATGGTGGTGGGGAAATCTGTCTTAAAGGAAAGCGTAGAGACCTCTTTGCAGCTGCCGGTGATGGGGGCGGAATATGCGCCGGGGTTGATGGATTATTTACAGCAGAATGGGGTGAATGTGCTGCCGCCGCCCCAGGATGCACATGAGGCGGTGCGGCAGGGGCAGATGAACGTGGTGTTGGTCATTCCGGATGGCTATGGGGAAAAGCTGGCAAAGGGGCAGCCCGCTACGTTGGAATTGGTGATGGATAGCTCGCGTTCCTCGGCTGCGGTGGATGTGCAGCGCGCGCGGGGGCTGCTGAACGGGTATAACGCGACCATTGCGGCATTGCGATTGCAGGCGCGGGGGGTCAATCCAGGGATTACGCGCCCGCTGGTGGTGGACATGGTGGATATGGCTACGCCGGAGAGTCAGGCGATCATCTTCCTGAATATGCTGCCCTTCCTGCTGATTATGACGATCTTCCTGGGTGGATTGAATGTGATTATTGATACCACCGCCGGGGAGCGCGAACGAGGGTCTTTGGAGCCGCTGTTAGTCAACCCTGCGCAGCGGGCGGAGATGGTGTTGGGGAAGCTGGGCGCGGCGCTACCGTTTGGGGTGTTTTCGGTGGGGCTGACGTTGGTGCTGTTTGGGATTGGATTTAACGTGATTCCGCTTGAGGAATACGTGGGCTTTAAGATGACGATTAACCCAGGGGTGCTGCTGACCTTGTTTGGGATTTGCCTGCCTATGGTGCTGTTTGCCTCGGCGCTGCAGATGATTGTGGCATCTTTTACGCGCAGCTATAAAGAGGCGCAGACGTATTTGTCATTCTTGCCATTGGTAGCGGGGTTGCCAGGGGCATTTTTGGCATTTTTGCCGGTAAAAGCAACGCAGGAGATTATGCTGATCCCGATGTATGGGCAGTCTATTCTGATCAATCAGTTTTTGCGGGGGGAGACGGTGCCAGGGAGTTATTTGACGACCTCTATCCTGGCGACATTAGGGATTGCGGTGGTGTTGATATTTGTGGCGATGCGCTTGTATATGCGTGAGCAGATTTTATTCAGTAAGTAGGAAATAAAATTTCCTGTGGATGGAAGGAATCGCCATCCACAGGAAACGCAAGAGATCAATAGGCGCGTTGATATTGGGGTGGGACGCAGGCAGCCTCGGGTTTGTGGAGAGCGTGGGCGGCGTGAATTGCCCAGGCAGCATCCCGCAGCATTTCTCTGCCAAGTAGAACCAGGTCAGCCTGACCATTGCGGATGATTTGATCCGCCTGCATGGGTTGGGTAATCATGCCGACCGCAGCGGTGGGAAGGTGGGCGTCACGGCGGATCTTATCCGCAAAGGGGACTTGATAGCCTGCGCCAACGGGGACCTGGGCGCGGGGAACGTTGCCGCCGGAAGAGCAGTCAAGCAGGTCAATGCCTGCTCCTTTTAAGAGATGCGCCAGAGAGACGCTATCCTCAACATTCCAGCCATCTTCGACCCAATCGGTGCAGGAGAGGCGCATGGTGAGGGGGATGCGATCTGGCATCACCTGACGAACGGCGCGGGTGGTTTCAATGGCAAGACGAGCGCGATTTTGCAGGCTGCCGCCGTAAGGATCGGTGCGAAGGTTGGAGAGAGGCGAGTAAAAACTGTGGATTAAGTAACCATGTGCGCCATGCAGCTCGATCCAATCAAATCCAGCAGCCAGGGCGCGTTGGGCAGCAGATTGAAAGGCTGCAATCACCTGTTGGATTTCAGCGGCATCCAATTCTGTGGGGATGGGGAAGCCTTCGGTGAAGGGGATTGGGCTTGCGCCGACTGTTTGCCATGCGCCCTGGACTGCGGATAGGGGCCCGCCGCCATCCCAGGGGCGAGAGGTGGAGGCTTTGCGCCCGGCATGCGCCAGTTGAATGCCAGCGACCGCGCCTTGAGAATGGAGGAAACGAACAATGCGAGCCAGGGGTTCAATTTGCTCGTCTTTCCATAAGCCGAGGTCTTGCGGGGTGATTCGTCCACGCGCTTCAACGGCGGTGGCTTCCACAATGACCAAGCCAGCGCCCCCGGCAGCGCGCGCCCCCAGGTGAGTAAGATGCCAATCGGTGGCACAGCCATCTTCAGCGCTGTACTGACACATTGGCGAAACACCAATACGATTGCGCAGAGTCACGCCGCGCAGAGAGAAGGTTTCCAGTAAATGAGACATGCTATTTATTTTACGTCCTTTTTACCTTGCAGGAATGCAAATTTTAGGGTTGGAATGAGGTATTTTGGGTATACTGGAAGAAGAGAACAGTATAATCAACTGGGTTTCGTGAATTAGCGACAACTCTTGTTTGTCGATAGGATACTATTCGTGGATCATTTTTCGAGTCGTGCTTTGCAAATTGCGTTAATGGCAATCCTGGTGATTGTCGGGTATGCGTTGGTGGCGGCGGGTTTGGGCTTGATACTTTCAGGCGTTTTGCCAGGCGGGTCGCCCATTATCACCGGAGCGGCGTTTTTCATCGTGGCGCTGCTGGTGATTCCGCTGCGGGATGGAATGCAATATGCCATTGATAAGCTGTTTTTCCGTAACCGGCGGGCATATCAGGAGCGATTACAGACATTTTCGGGCGAATTGACGCGCGTGGTTGATTTGCCGGGGATTTTGACGACCCTGCGCCGTTACGTGATGGATGCGATTAGCCCGTCCGCGCTGCATATTTTTGTGTATGACGCGCTGAGTGATCAATATGCAGCTGCGCCGGATGAGCAGAATCAGCCGACCAGCGATTTGCGCTTTGCCGCGAATAGTGGGCTGTTGGCGCGACTGGGGGAAAAGAGCGGCTCGTTTGTGCTGGGAGAATTAACTCATTTGCCCACAGCCCTGGAAGGCGACCGGGCGCGGTTGACTCTGTTAGGGGCGAGGGCGTTTGTGCCATTGCCGGGGCGGCAGCGGCTTTCGGGTTGGCTGGCATTGGGTCCGCTCTCATCGGGAGAGCCATACCGCGCGCAGCAGATTGAATTCTTAGAGGCATTGTGCGACCAGGCTGCCCTGGCGATTGAACGAGCGCAGGTGGTGGCGAATATGGAAACGCGCGTGCGTGAAATGAATGTGTTGGCGCGCGTGGCGCAAGGGGTGAATATCACCCTGACGCTGGATGATATTCTTGAACTGGTCTATGCGCAAACGACTTCCATTTTGCAGACGGATGATTTTCACATCATGCTCTATACCCAAGAATCGGATATGTACCAGTTTGCTTTTTATTTGGAAGATGATGAACGGGTAGAAAAGATGGAGGCTCTGCCGATCCCGGCAGGGCAGGCGTTGGAGCAAGAGGTGATCCGGCAGCGCAAGTCTATTTTGACGGATGACTATGGGCGGGAATGTCAGCTGCGGGGGGTGTTGGCGGGGCGGCGCAATTTGTATGCGTGGATGGGCGTTACGCTGAACGCTGGGGCGGAGACAATTGGCGCGTTGAGCCTGGGGAATACCGACCCTGCGTATAGTTATACATTGGAACAGCAGAATTTGCTGCAAGCGATTGCCGACCAGGTGGCTGGGGCGATCACCAAGGCGGAGCTGCTGCAAGAATCACAACGGCGCGCGCGGCAACTAACCACCCTGAACGAGATGACCCGCCAACTGACTTCTACGCTGGAAACAGAACCGCTGCTGCAAAACATCCTGAACAGCGCGGTGGATATCATCAACTGCGAGGCGGGTAGTTTGCTGTTGATGGATACTGCAAGCGATGAGCTGGTGTTCCGCTCAGTGGTCAGCCCGGTGGCAAGCGACTTGTTGGACAAGCGTATGCCGGCGGATCGGGGGGTGGCGGGGAAATCGGTGAAGAGCGGCGAGCCGATTATTGTGAATGATGTGAGCAAATATCCGGAGTGGTTCCCCGCGCCGGATCAAGAGACTGGATTTGTGACGCGGGCTATATTGGTCATCCCGCTGATGGTAAAAGATGAAGTCATTGGGGTAATTGAGGTGCTGAATAAGAAGGATGGCAGCATCTTCTCAAAGGACGACCAGGATTTGCTGGCGGCGTTTGGGTCACAGGCGGCGGTGGCGATTGAGAATGCGCGGCTGTATACCAACACGGATCAAGAACTTTCGGCGCGCGTGGAAGAGCTTTCGGTAATGCAGCGGATTGACCGCGAATTAAATACCAGCCTGGAACCGGCCCGCGCCATGCGGATCACGCTGGAGTGGGCAATGCGGCAATCGGGGGCGGCGGCAGGGCTGGTGAGCATTGTGCTCGAGGATGCGAGCGGCGACCTGCGGGTGATGGCATCGCAGGGGTATACGCATGAATTGGATAAGTATGAGAGTGAGCCGCTTTCGGCAAAAGAAAATGGGTTAACCGAACCGATTGCGGATGGTCAGCCCATGCGGCGCACGTTTGACCCTGCGCAAGATGCCAAGGGCTTGTTAAGTGGGGCGTGCAGCCAAATAATCATCCCGATCCGGCGCGAGACAACCACCATCGGATTGATTGTATTGGAAAATACAACGGATGCTGCACTTAACGAGGATACGATGAGCTTCCTGATGCGCCTCAGCGATCATGCTTCGATTGCAATCTCGAATGCGCAGCTGTATGCAGCAGTGCAGCAGGCGAACCTGGCGAAAAGTGATTTTGTATCGTTTGTGGCGCACGAACTGAAGAACCCGATGACTTCGGTGAAGGGTTATACGGAACTCATCAGCGCGGGGGCGGTGGGTCCGGTGAACGAGGCGCAGGCGAACTTCTTAGGGACGATCCGCGCGAACGTGGAGCGCATGAACACCCTCGTTTCTGACCTGAACGATATGTCAAAGATTGAAGTGGGGCGGCTGCGGCTGGACTTTAAGCCGGTGCGTCTGGCGGAAACGTTAGAGGAAGTGACTCGCTCGATCCGCAAGCAGGTGGAAGAAAAGACCCAAACGCTGAAGATGAGCATTCCTGAAGATTTGCCCATGCTGTGGGCAGACAGGGTGCGGCTGGTGCAGGTATTGGTCAATTTGGTATCGAATGCGCATAAATATACCCCAGCAGGGGGCGTGATCGAGATTTCGGCGGAGCGCAGCAAGAACTTGTGGGATGCAAACGGCGCGGCAGAAGTAGTGCATATTTGGGTGAAGGATAATGGAATTGGGATTAATGAGGAAGATCAGAAGAAAATTTTCCAGAAATTCTTCCGTTCAGATGACCCGAAAACGCGCGAAGTGACCGGCACCGGTTTGGGATTGAACATCACCAAGAGCCTGGTGGAATTGCAAGGCGGGCGGATTTGGTTTGAAAGTGAATTTCGCAAGGGGACGACCTTCCACTTTACAGCGCCGGTAAGCGAAGGATGAGGGGCTTGTGAATAAATGCTATGCGGTCTACGGCGTGGGAGGGGGGATTGATGGGCGCGAGGCGGCTCTGCAAGCCACCCAGAGGGTGTTGGATCAGGTGGGGGCGGCGCGTCCGGCGTTAGGGATTGTGTTTGTGTCGCAAGAATTTGACGTGGAGGAAGTGGTAGGCGGGGTATTGGCTTTTTTGGGGGATGTGCCACTGTGGGGGTTCAGCACCGTGCGCCCGATCACGGAGGATGGGGACGCGCCGCGCACGGTGGTGGTGGCATTGCTGATGGGGAGCGAATTGCGCGCTCAGGTGCATTTCTGGAGCGAGTTTGCGCATGATTCAAGTGGGGTGGCGCGCCTGGCTGCCCAGATATTGCGGCAAGAGTCGTTTACCATTCAGGAAAGCCTATTCGTGGCGGATGGAATCAACGGCAGTCTGACTCCGTTATGCGCTGCGCTGGAAAATTCGCGCGCTGGAATTGCGGGCTGCATGGCATCGGGGGATCAGGCAGCAGGCAAGACGTATCAAATTGGAAAAAATCAATGCGCGCCAGGGTCGCTTTCGATGGCGTTGTTTGGGGGGCGATTCCGGCTGGGGGTGGGTCTGGGACAGGGATGGCGGAGCGTGGGGGCATTTTTCCGCGCGACCCATACGCGGGACGTTTGGGTGCAAGCGTTGGATGGCGCGCCGGCAATTGATAGCTATGTGCGTTACTTTGGGCATACCGCGCGTGAGTGGACGATCTCGCCGCTGATGGAGATGGCGCGCCTGTATCCGCTGGGGGTGGAAGGTGGGCAGGCGGATGGCGGGATGCTGCTGCGCTCGATTTTGCGGGTTGAGGTAGATGGCAGTTTGCGGATGAGCGCACCCGTCCCCGAGGGGGCAGTGGTTCACCTGATGATTGGCGACCCGGAAACGTGCCTGCGGGAGGCGGAAAAGGCGGTTACCCGTGCGTTGGCTGATTTGGGAGAATCAGCGAAACCGATGCTGGCGATTGCGTT
This sequence comes from Anaerolineales bacterium, assembly GCA_038206515.1. GTDB lineage: Bacteria > Chloroflexota > Anaerolineae > Anaerolineales > Anaerolineaceae > DSYU01. The sequence goes on from JBBRAT010000006.1 coordinate 41,800, forward strand.
TGTGGATGTCAGCTGGGGGCATTTGTTTGAAAATCACCCGAATCAGGTGGCGTTGGCGTTGAAATCCGCGTTGGGGGATATTCCGCTGATAGGAGCGTACACGCTGGGGCAGGTGGTTCAACCTGCCGTCTCCGCCAAGCCGGTGGTGCATAATCAGGCAATTTCGGTGGTGATTATTGGCGAGGCGGTGGAGTAGTTAAGGGAAAGACAAACGATTTTCATTGGGCTGATGCGTAATGACGCGCATCAGCCCAATGCTTTTTAAGATCAGGCAGCTTGTGAGATGTTCACGAGCGGGAGATGGTCTTTGATTTTGCTGACCTCTTCGTCTGGATAGTCATAATCAATCAGCGTACCCCTGCGGTAGGCATCGTAGGCAGAGAGGTCAAAGTTGCCATGACCGGACAGGTTGAAGAGGATGACGCGCTTTTCGCCGGTCTTTTTGGCTTCGAGGGCTTCGTCAATGGCAACGCGGATGGCGTGGGCGGATTCAGGGGCGGGGAGGATGCCTTCTTGATGGGCGAAGAGCAGGGCGGCTTCAAAGGTGGCGAGCTGGTGGACGGCAACGGCTTCGATATAACCGGAGTCATAGAGCGCGCTGAGGGTGGGAGCCATGCCGTGATAGCGCAAGCCGCCGGCGTGGATGGAGGGGGGGATGAAGTCGTGACCGAGGGTGTGCATTTTGACAATGGGAGCCATTTGGGCGGTGTCGCCGTAGTCAAAGGCATAGATGCCGCGCGTCAGGGAGGGCGTGGCTTTGGGTTCAACGGCTAACAGGCGGGTACGCTGACCATTGCGTAGGTTTTCGCGCAGGAAGGGGAAGGCGATGCCTGAGAAGTTGGATCCGCCGCCCACGCAGCCGATCACCACATCGGGGTATTCGCCAGCCATATCCATCTGCTTGAGGCATTCTTCGCCGATGACGGTCTGGTGCAAGAGAACGTGATTCAGCACCGAGCCAAGGCTGTATTTCTTCTTGCCTTCAGAGAGTGCAGCGACTTCTACCGCTTCGGAGATGGCAATGCCCAGTGAGCCGGGGGAATTGGGGTCTTGTTCAAGGATGGAACGCCCGGCGTGGGTGCGGTCAGAGGGGCTGGCAAAGACCTGGGCGTCAAAACTTTCCATCAGGAAGCGGCGATAGGGCTTCTGTTGGAAGGATACTTTGACCATGTAGACTTCCAGGGCGAGGTCAAAGAATTTGCACGCCATGCTGAGGGCAGATCCCCACTGACCCGCGCCGGTTTCGGTGGTGAGCGCGTGGGTGCCGGAGATTTTGTTATAGAATGCCTGCGGAATGGCGGTATTGGACTTGTGGCTTCCGGAGGGGGAGACACCTTCGTATTTATAATAAATGTGAGCGGGCGTGCCTAATGCTTTTTCCAGGCGGTAGGCGCGGATGAGCGGGGTGGGTCTCCATAGTTTATAGATTTCACGCACCGGCTCAGGGATTTCAATGTAGCGTTCCGTGCTGATTTCCTGCTGGATGATTTCCATGGGAAATAGGACGGAGAGGAAATCAGGGGTGACGGGTTCTTTGGTCATGGGGTTCAGCACCGCCGCGGGTGGGACGGGGTTATCGGCGTTGATGTTGTACCAAAAGCGGGGCAGGTCATCTTCGGAAAGGATGAAGCGGTTTTGTTCAGTCATGGCAGTTTCTCCTCTAAAATTAGGTCAGGTAGATGATTTGGATAAAATGGACGATTTTTCAGGGTATGTAAAGAAAATTGGGCAGGACGAAGTCTGGGGTATGTTCCTCCTGGGCGGTGGGGGGAAAGGATGGACCCGTGTTTGGGATGATGGCAGGGTGAGAGAGGGTGTGGGTAAGGGTACGTTGGGCAAGCCGCCGCTGGAAGGGAGTGATGATGGCTGCCTGATGAGAATGGGGGAAGGATCGAGATTTCTTGTTCATCGGGTTTCTCCTAAAAGGGTCATTTAAACAAAAAACGCGCTCATCCGCGAAGGGACGAACGCGAGGTCCGTGGTGCCACCCTACTTGAAGCTGGAGATGGGTTTGTTTACGGCGAACAATCCGCTTTAAACAAAAATTCCTGTTGGTGATGCAAACAGGAAAAAGCCAGCTTCACTCTTGCGAGTACGACAGGAAGCGACCTGCGATACTCTTTGCCCTGGTAACGGTGGCAGTTCCGGCGCGGGCTACTGTAATTCACCCTGCAACTCGGAGGTCCATTCGGCGATGTGATGCGGGCAGGTTCTCATCTATTCCTGCTCTCTGTGCCGCTATAGCAACGCTTACTCGTCCTCGTCAACGTCTTTTTCTATTCTGGTCTTGATTATAGGTGGGATTAGGAAAAAGTCAATAGGGAAAAAGAAAAAATGGGAATTTCGGGCAAGTCCTCTATTTTCGGATATAATTCAGGATACAAAGTTCTATTTTGCTTAATTTTGTCGCCTGGGGGGGCGATTTTGCCAGAGGAGAGAAAACCATGCCAGCGATTCAAAAAGAACGTTATCAGGAAACACAGTTATATCGGATTCGCCACTCTGCGGCGCATATTATGGCGCAGGCGGTGATGGAGAAATTCCCGGATACAAAATTTGCGATTGGTCCGGCAATTGAAGAGGGCTTTTACTATGACTTTGACCTGCCGCGCACGCTGACCCCGGAAGATTTGGAAGACCTGGAAAAGCGGATGCGTGAGATTATCCAAGGCAAGCACCCCTTCCAGCGGCGCGTGTTGAGCGCGGAAGAAGCCAAGCAGATTTTCAAAGATCAGCCATATAAGCTGGAACTGATCGAAGGGCTAGAAAAGGGCGGTACGGATGAAGACGGCAATCCGTTAGACGATAAGCCGGAAATTTCGCTGTACACACAGGACAAATTCACCGATCTGTGCCGTGGCCCGCACGTCGCGAATACCTCGGAGATCAATCCGAAGGCGATCAAGCTGATGAACGTTTCTGGCGCGTATTGGCGCGGGGATGAACACCGCCCCATGCTTCAGCGCGTGTATGGCACTGCGTGGGAGACTCCGCAGGAATTAGAGCAGTATCTGACCATGCTGGAAGAAGCCAAGAAACGCGATCATCGCAAGCTGGGCAAGGATCTGGAAATCTTCACCTTTGACGATGAGGTGGGTCCGGGGCTGCCGTTGTGGCTGCCCAACGGTGGCGCGATGATTGAGGAAATTGAGCGGTTGGCGAGGGAAATGGAATTTAAGCTCGGATATGTGCGCGTGCGCACCCCACACGTGAGCAAGGAAGACCTGTTCCTGCATTCGGGGCATTTGCCGTACTATGCCGAAAGTATGTACCCGCCCATGGAGCTGGAGGGTGTGAAATATTACGTCAAGCCGATGAACTGCCCGATGCACCACAAGATTTACGCTTCTAAGCCACGCTCGTACCGCGACCTGCCTTTGCGGTTGGCGGAATATGGCACGTGCTATCGCTATGAAAAATCGGGCGAGTTGTTTGGGCTGATGCGCGTGCGTTCGATGCAGATGAATGATTCGCATATTTACTGCGCGGAAAGCCAGTTTGAGCAGGAATTTACCAGCGTTATTTACTTATACCTGGAATATTTCAAGCTGTTTGGCATCACCGATTACGTCATGCGTTTGTCTACGCATCATCCGCGCGGGTTGGGCAAGAAATATGTCAATAACCCGGAACTGTGGAAGAAAACCGAAGACCTGGTGCGGGCGGCGATGGATAAGAATAACATCCCTTACGTGGAAGTTTCGGACGAAGCAGCTTTCTACGGACCGAAAATTGATGTGCAGGTGCGCAGCGCGATTGGGCGTGAGTTTACCCTGGCGACCAATCAGGTGGATTTTGCGCAATCAGAACGCTTTGACCTGAAGTTCACAAATGAGGCTGGGCAAGATGAGCGTCCGCTGATTATTCATCGCGCGCCGCTTTCTACGCACGAACGGCTGATTGGCTTCCTGCTGGAGCATTATGCAGGCAACTTCCCGGTCTGGTTAGCGCCAGAGCAGGTGCGGGTGATTCCGATCACGGATAAGCAAAACGAGGATGCGGAAAAACTGAGAGCCCGGCTGCATGCGTTGAATGTCCGCGCGGAAGTGGATATGGGCAGCGACCGGATGAACGGGAAGATTCGCAAGGCACAGATGATGAAAGTGCCTTATATGGTGGTGCTGGGCGATAAAGAAATTCAGGCGGGGACAGTTGCGCTGCGTAAGCGGGATGGTTCACGCAATGATGCCATGCCGGTCGAGGAATTTTTGACAATGGTGCAGGAGCGCATTCAGAACCGCGCTGCGGAGCTTTAAACGAGAAACGCGAGGCGTTTCGTATAAAATCATTATTGAGCCGCCAGGATTAAATCTGGCGGCTCACGTTGTAAGGAGGGCAGCAGAGGATGATTTTAGAAGAGCTTTTGGTGAACATTCTGCGGCAGTATCCCGCGCTGGATGGTTTTCGGGTGGAGGAATGCCTGAAAACCAGCGGTCAGCGGCGGGCGTATTTGCTGAATAGCGCGGCAGGGCGGTTTGTGTTGAAAATTACGGATCCACAGCGGGCGGAAGAGGTGGTGAAGTGTGATACGGGCATCCTGGAATATTTGGGGGAGGTGGATTTCCCCTCGCCAAGGCTGATCCATACGCGCAGTGGGCAGGCATATTTGCCGCTGGAGGATCGTTTTTTATACGTCAGCGCGTATTTGCCAGGGAAGCATCCGAAGGCAACGCCGGAGTATTACAGTAAGCTGGGTCAGCTGATGGCGCGGCTGCATTCACTGCCATTTCCAGCGGAGATGCGGCGGTCACAGCATCGCCCAAAGGGGCTGCTGGAAGAGGTGCGCGGGCAGTTGAATCAGGCAATGGGAGGGGACGCAGAGCAGCGATGGATGGCGGAGCAGGGATTGAAGCGGGTGGAAGCGTTCCCTGATTTCAGCGGGCTGCCCGAGGGGATTATTCACACCGATCCTTATTTTGTGAACGTGCTGGAAGATGGCGCGGGCAGCCTGGCGTTGATAGACTGGGAGGATGGCGGGATATCGTATCCGCTGATGGACGTGGGGTATATTGGGCATCTTGTGACGTTTTTGGCGCATGATCGCCAGAATTGGCAGGTAAGCGGCGAGGGTGAGATTACTTTCAAGCCTGAGTGGGCGCAGCTCTTTTTGAGAGCATACCAGCAAGCACGTCCCCTGAATGCTCTGGAACGGGAGTTGCTGCCCGCTGCGATTCAGCTGAATTTCCTCATGTATTTGTGGGATTGGGACAGGCAGCGGCTTATCCCAGAAAATTTCAGGCGGATGCAGTGGCTGGAAGAATTTGCCTCACGCCTTTGGCTTGTGTAAGCGTTATCCCGTGATAAAATGAATAGACAAGGAGAAATAATAAGCATGGATGACATGACTAAACCCATGCGTGATCGGCGAATTGCGTTATTGATTGATGGGGACAATGCTCAACCATCGCTCATTACCAATATGCTTGATGAAGCCAGCAAATATGGACTGGTAATCATCCGGCGTATTTATGGCGACTGGACGACATCGAATATGAATGGCTGGAAAGATACGTTGCAAACCTATGCCATCCAACCGATTCAGCAGTTCCGGTATACCATTGGCAAAAACGCAACCGACAGCGCAATGATTATTGATGCAATGGATGTTTTGTACGAGGGCGGGGTGGATGGTTTCTGCCTGGTATCCAGTGATAGCGACTATACCCGCCTGGCGACTCGTATTCGGGAAAAGGGCTTCTTTGTGATGGGGATTGGCAAGAAAAACACGCCGCGCGCGTTTGTGAATGCCTGCAACGTGTTTGTCTTTACTGAAAACCTGCAAATAGAAACCCAACCCCCGCAGCGGAGCGCACCGGCAGCGCGCAGCAAAGCCAGCGCGAGCGGTGAACCGGCAGTCGTGGAACAAGGCCCTGCCGAGCCGCTACCGTTGCTGAAGCGCGCGTTTGATCTGGCGGCAGGCGATGATGGTTGGGCATTCTTGGGAATCATCGGCAACCATATCCGCCAGCTCGACCCGAGCTTTGATCCGCGTACCTTTGGGTATAAGCAGCTTTCGGCGTTGATGCGCGCCTATCCGCGGGTGTTTGACTTGAAGATGGGCAAAAAAGGAGACGGCACGTTCAACGTGTACGTTCATCTGAAAGAGTGACAACAACAAAAAAATTGGGCAGAAGCCCAATTTTTTTGTTGTTGAGGGATTACAGGGTTATTTTGTTACTACAATGCTGACGTTAAAGACGCACAGAGTAGAGGAACCATTGCTTAATGCCCAGGTAGCGGAATAACTGCCCGCATCTTTGGGGGCGAGCATATCAATGGCTACATCAACGGAGGTGCCTGCGGCGACATCGCCCTTTAAGTCAAAGCGGTCACCCCGTTTTTGCATTTTTGTACCTGAGATATAGACAATATCGGTATTGCCTCGCACCCAGGCGCTGGAGCTGGTATTCTTGATCGTCCAGGTGGCATCATAATCGGTGCTGGGGGACATTTGCGCCCAGGTATCGGGGGCTTGCTTGGTAACGGCGCAGGTGAAAGAAGAGGGTGTGTTGGTAAGCACCGGAGTCGAGGTGGGACCGGGAGTCCAGGTGGGCCAGGCGTGCGTAGCGGTGACGGTTGGGGTGACTGTCGCCAAAATGGGGGTGGCGGTGGGGGGTAATGTGGCGGTGACAGTGCTGGTGACCGTGGCAGTGTCCGTGACCGTGCTAGTTTGGGTGGCAGTGGGCGCGTTTTTGGTCAGGTCAGCGATGACGGTAGAAGCAGCCTGAGTACGGATGGCGCCAGAAGTGGCAGCCGTATTTGGGGTTGAAATTTGTGGGGTTGGCGCGGTGCAAGCAGAGAGCAGCGAAAGCGTAAGGACCCCCATCACAAGTTTTTTCATCCACGAAATTTTTAACATTTTTTCCTCCATCAATTATTTATTTTGCAAACGGTTTGGGTTTCTTGCGAACGATTTCCGATTTGCATGAAAAGTGAGGCTCAGTGGATTGTGAGCCTCATCCTGTTCATTTTTGATTATAAGACCATTGGCGACTTGTGACGGGGTGATTTGCTTGAATCGTTGCAAATTGCAATGATTCAAGCAAGGCGGGGGATGATTTCCTACTCGTCACTGCCCGTATCGCCATATTTGCGCAGGAGGTCATCCAGGGCTTCGCGCAGGAGGAAAGCCTCGCTCTTTTCTTGCTTTTTGGCAATCCGCGAAAGGCGCTCTAATTGAATTTGGGTGTAATAGGACGTTTTGGTGACCATTTGGGCGCTGGCAGGCAGGCAAATGCGGTTGCGACCGGTCTGTTTGGCGCGGTAGAGGGCTTCGGTGGCTTTGCGCTGCAAATCTACGCGGTCATTGCCATCATCGGGGTAGGTGGCGATGCCGCCGGTAATATGGAAGGTCAGTTTTTGATCCTGGTCGCCAAAGGTGGCTTTCATTTCGCAATCCTCTACTTGCTTGCGCAGGTCTTCTGCCAGGAGGAAGGCTGAATCAGCGTGCTGACCGGGGAAAATGACGGTAAATTCATCCCCGCCGGAACGCGCCATAGAAGATAAGGGCGCATGGTTCTTCAGCTGGGCGGTCATAAGGCGCGCCAGGCGTTTGAGGACTTCATCCCCCATACGATGTCCAAACTCATCGTTAATGGCTTTAAAGCGGTCAATATCGAGAATGAGCAGGGAAAGGGTTTGCTTTTTCTCACGCGCGGCGGATAGGGCTTCTTCCAGGGCGTGCTGACCGCCAAAGTAGTTGAGCAGACCAGTCAGGCTATCTTTTTCTTCATAGAAGAAGGTGCGATTGCCGCCAGCTTGCTTGGCGCGGTATAGAGCCAGTTTGGCTTTTTCAATCAGGTCATTGGCATCAGAAGCATTTTTTGGGTAGGCAGCCAGCCCAAAGGTGACTGTGTATCCGGTTTGAGTGGGTTGCCCATTTATCAGGACAGTGGGTCCATCTTTTTCAATGCGCTGGCGGAACTCTTCTACCTTTTCGTAAACGGCGTTGAGGTCTTGCGAATTTTCGCCGTAGCGGACGCCAACCAGAAATTCATCGCCGCCATAACGACCGATCAGGTCGTCTTCGCCAAAGGCTTCGACAAGCCTATGGGTAATTTCTTTGATCCACTCTCTGCTATTCCGCTAAAGTTCCCCTTTTTTTCGCTTGAAAACTGGTTATTGACATCCATAAAATACTATATATACTATCAATATAATCCTAATTAGCTATCTATGAGAAAGGGTTGTACAAGTTCATGTTTTTTTGTATGACGTGATGCTTGTCTGGTCGGTGAGGGACTTGTGGCGGCGGCAGTGAATCGGATAACTCATCAGGATGAACATTCTCTCCACTTATTCAACTGAATATGTGCGGGTTCAGCGGAGACTGCCTATGGAGGCGGTACGTTGAACGTTCTCAGGAGGAACGGACATGGCTTTTATCACGACTGGTCTCACCAATGGCGGCGTTACAACACATTACCGCTTTCAATATGATGATTCATTGCAAAGGACGGCTGCAAACCCGGGTGGAATTGAACCTGCGCGGACAAATCAAGTAATTGCTGCCTGCGAAGGAGACTTTAACCTGATGAGTGGGTGGTTTGCCGGCACTGTCCTGGACGTAAGTTTTACGATTCCGGTGAACGTGACGCAGAACGGCGGCGGAGCTTCCTGGAGTACCTCGGGCAGCAACCTGACGGTGACGATTAACCCAGCGAGCGGAGATGCGGCTTTGGTGCGCTATCTGTTGATTGCCGAAATGGTCGAACAATTTGAGCGGTCGCAGGGGTTGGGGTGGTATGGGACGAATACGGAAGGCAGTGAAGGGGAAGGTCTTTCGCGCTTCCTGGCGTTCCAATTTTTGACGGTGAATGGTTTGGGGGCAACTCCGGCTGGCTTTGGGAATAGCAATGCGTGGTTATCCAGCGAGCGGGCGGATTTTATCAACAATATTTCTGGCGGGGATGATGGGCCGGATAAAATTACCGGCTGTTCGCTGTTATTTATCTTCTATCTTTTTTCACAACTCGGGTTTACGGTCAATCAGATCGTGGCGGCGGGGGCGAACACCCTGGGCGGCGTTTACCGCAACCTAACCGGTGATACGGCAGATCCATTTCCGTTCTTCAAGCAGCTGGTGGATACGGCTTTTCCAGGCACGGCTACGATTACCACGGGCAACCTGGATAATCCCTTCCCCTTGGGCATTTTATCGTTCACGGTGGACAAAAATACCTTTGGGCGCGATGAAGTGACGGATGTGATTGGATCCGCCAGTCATGGTTCCTATAACGATGTGTTCTGGCTGGTGTTGGAAGGGCTGAATATTCAGAACTTCAACGCGCTGGGAATTAGCGCGCCGACCCTCTCAGGGGCATTTAAGAATTTGCCACAATTGAATATTACAGAGGATGTGGTTGGGACGGAATTTGAGGACCCGAGCAAGACAAAAATTCCGCAGCGCATCCGCTTCCCCTACGATATTACGTTCCACACCGCAACGCTGGCGGCTTTCCCGGCATCAGGGGCGGCGCCTGTATTGGAACTCTTGAATGCGCAGATCAACTCTCTGCCTGGAGCATCGGCGGTGACGGAGTTTGAACTGGTTGGCGGGGCTGATCCATACTTCAACAATGTGGACCCGAATCAGAACAACGCTTTTTACCTGAGTCAAGATTTGCGAGTGTTCACAGCAACGCCGGGGATTAACAATATGCCGGTGTCAGGCGCACCCGCGTTTACGAATGACAGCGTAGCCGGGGCGTATAGTTACATTCAGAGCGTGTTGACCTGGCTGAATGACCCGCATAACAACTTTACCACCGGGGTAAATGATCCATTTGCGAGCGGGGTGATCCCACAGCAAGGGGCGGCGTTGACCGGCGACTCATCGGTGACGCCATTTACCATCCAATTTCCACCGCTGCGCCTCCTGAATAACTATAACTTCGCCATTGTGCGGGTGCGTTTGCGCGGGCAGCCAGGACCGGCGGACGAGGCGAAGAATGTGAAGGTGTTTTTCCGGATGTGGTCTACGCAAACGGCGGATACGGATTTTGCGCCAGGGAGTACCTACCGCAGTAATAGCGTCAGTGGACGACCGCAGTCACCATTGCCTGCGCCCGATTCGCATACTTTCCCATTTTTTGCCACCAGCAACAGCCCGGATTTCGCAAATTTGCTTAACCCTGAATATGGCACCAATGGGGTGAATAATCGCACGCTGCAAATTGCCACGGGTGGAAATGAGGCGTTCGCGTATTACGGCTGCTTCCTGAATGTGTATGACCTGAATAATAAGATTAACGGAATCCCAGTGCAGGCGCTGATGGTGGGGACGCATCATTGTTTGGTTGCGGAGATTGCCTACGATGATGCGCCAATTATGAATGGGGGCGGGGTAACAGAAAGCCCTGAAAACTCTGATAAACTTGCGCAGCGCAATTTGCAGGTGACCCATTCGGATAACCCGGGTCCGGCGGATACGCACCGCGTGCCGCAGACCTTTGATGTGCGTCCGAGCGCGCTGATTAATGCAACCGCCGGGCAGATGTTGGACTACCCGGATGAATTGATGATTGATTGGGGACATACGCCGGTGGGCAGCGTTGCGCATATCTATTGGCCACAGGTGGATGCAATGCAGGTGCTGAACCTGGCAAACCGGATGTATGGTACGCATTTGCTTTCGGCATCGGATGGTCACACGATTGATGCAACGGTTACACATGGCGTCACCTACGTTCCCATTCCATCGGGGACGGGAGAGAACTTTGCCGGGTTGTTTACGGTAGACTTGCCGACAACGGTTACCAGCGGGCAGGAGTTTAACATTGTGGTTAGGCGGGTGGCGACACGGCGTCTTAAGGAAGAACCGCCAACCGTGTCTAATCAACCACGAATTGCCGCAGGGAAGGCGAAGAAGGCGACAGTGGAGGCGGAGATAGATGCGGCGGCTCTTGCAGGGGTGAGTTATGGGAAAGAGAATCGCCCGGCAATGCGCAATTGGCGTTACGTGGTTGGAACGTTCCAGGTGAAGATACCGGTAACGACCAGCGAGGTGATGTTACGACCTGAAGAGAATACGCTGGCAATTATGAAATGGCGGTTGGAGCAAATGAAACCTACGGATCGCTGGTACCCAGTGATGGTGCGCTACATTAGCTACATTGCTGCGCGGATTGACGGCTTGGGTGGGGATTCAACTGCTATCCAACCTTCGCCTTATGGCGTGCCATATACGGATGAACCGGGTCTGGGCGGCGGCGGTGGCGGTCATGAACATGAATTCACCGGCAAGGTATGCGAGGTGTTGTTTGACTGCTTGGGTGAATTTGAAGGATTTGTGCTGAATGATTGTGGCGTTATGCGCGCCTTTAAGACCACGGAGGTTGGATTTGTGGAAATCATCCTGCACGCGCTGAAGGAACGGTTTAAAGTGACGGTGTTTGTGGCAGGCAAGGATCATCGCATTGTGCGGTTGATGCTGCGCTGCTAAAGAAGCATCTCAGATATAGTTTCCTAATCTAAAAAGTGTTTACCGTCTGTGGTAAACACTTTTTAGATTAGGAAAATGCGCCTACTTTTCGAGGGAAAAGAAGGTGATGCTTTTGGGGGGTAAGATGAGGGGAACTTCACCGCCGCGCACGAGGATGGATTCAAGCTGTTTGCGTCCCTGGTCGGCTTCGGAGAGGCGCACCATGCTATATTTTCCGTCTGGCAAACCCATGAGGCGGATAGGGCGGCGTTCGTTGATCTGGTTAAGGATTTGTGCGGAGAAGCCCTCTTTGGGCAGGCGGGCAGCCAGGGTAAGTAGAGAGATGGTCTGGATGGGATCATCGGGCGATTTGACAATCTGCGCGCCTGCGGGGAAGTGTTTTTGCATCTCAAGGATGTAAAGATAAGCGGGGAAACCCAGCGTGCCATCGTTGATGGCGTAGTCTTTGCCAGTCATCTGCCAATAGAGGACGGAAGTGGCGCGGGTATCACGTAAGACGCGGGTGTAGATGTTCGCCAGGTTCAGGGCGTGCTTCCAGGTGGCAAAGTCCTCGGGTCGCTGCCATTCAGAAGGGTCCCATCCAGCTTCAGTACACCAAACTTCCAACTTATTTTGATCGGCAAATTGACCGATGGCGCGAAAGACAGAATCATCGGAGGCATAATCCCAGGAGTGAAAGCTGAGGGGCCCCAGGTAAGGGCGAATGTCCTCGGCGGCGAAGATGGGGGGGATATAGGAAGAAGCGGCGGCAGCGCTGCCAGTATCCCCCAAGAGCCAGCGCGTTTTGAGACCGCGATCCCGAAAGGCTGGTCCGGCTTTGCGGATGAAATTGATCTGTTCTTGGGGGGTGAGGGCGATGTTGATGCCGATATTGGCTTCGTTGAAGGAGAGATAATCTACCTCAACGCCATACTGATTGCGCGTAGTCAGCAGCCATTCGGCGATAGAATCGATCACCGCGTTGATTGATCCGGGGGCAAGCAGGCGATTGTCGGTTTTATCAGGGTTGGAGACCATCCAGTTGGGCGCGTCCCAAATGCTGGCGATGACCTGAACGTTGGGCGATTTGGTTTTCAGCTGTTGAAGGAATTCAAAAGTGGCGTGGACATGGTTGTCATCGTGGAAGCGTTCCGCGCTGGGCATACCGGGTTTTGGCTCCCACTCTGCCAGGTCGAGCTGGACGCGCACGATGGAAGGGTGAAATGCGCCCTGATTGAGGGTGGAAATGGGATCGAGGGCAGTGGTGATCTCACCAAAACGGTGGATAAAATTGCCGCCGCCGACTTCACGCAAGGTTTGGTGCGGGACGGAAGGATCTACGCGGACCACTTCCGGGGCGGGCGTGGCGGTGATGGAAGGGGTGGGCGTGCGGGTGAGGGTGGCGGTGGGGGTAGGGGTTGGCTTGGATAGAAAGGGAATCGTCTGGCAACCCGCGAGCAGGGCGATCAGAAGGGTAAGGGGCAAGGTGAGGCGAATGAGGGGACGGAAGGACATTCGATACTCCATCGAAAACAGGGTTACTGTCTATTATGGCTGAATTTCGACAATGACGCCATCATCCGCCCAGGCATACAGGGACTGCGCGTCAGCGGTGTTGAGCAAAATGCTGCCTTGCGTAGCGGGGCTGCCAAGACTGTTCTGCCACCAGGGAGAGGCGCTATCGCCATCCGGCAAGCCATGAATGCCGTTCATAAAGCCGGGCCAGTTTTCATAGATGCCCAAGAAAGAGGGGAGGTGCAAATTCCAGGCAGGGGCTTCTGCTTCAGGATGATGCACCAGCACCTGGAATACGCCATGCAGAGTAGGTGAGGAGGCAATGCCGCTGCTGATGGTCATTTCGGCGTGGAGCTTGCCGTTTTCATAGGCGCGCAGGCGTTGTTCCGTCAGATTGATAACGATGCGCTTGCTGCGTACCAGAGGCAGGGGCAGCATTTCGTCCGCCGAGGGGATGGTGAGCGTTTCGCCAGGGGTGAGGCCGGATGGGTCAAGGGTTGGGTTGGCGGATTGAATTTTCCAATAAGGGATGCCCACTTTTATGGCGATGCTGCGCAGGCTGTCAAAGCCGGTGATGGTGTACTTCGTTGGCGCGTGGCGGATGATCATCACCAGCGGATCACCTGACAGCCAGAGAGAGGTAAATACTGGCGGCGAGACAAAGGGTTGCAAGGATTGACCGGCAGGCAGTTTTTCGGCTTGCCATGTTTGCAGGTAGGCGTTGACCTGGGCACTGTCGAGGTCAAAATCCAGGTTATCGCCGCTATTTTTGAGGATGAGCCAGGATTGCAGATCGTCACGAGGGGCATCCCAGGTGATAGACTGGTCGGTAAGGGGATCATAGGCTTGCAGACGCAGGGGATGGTCGAGGAGATGGTTGAGGCGTTGTAAGAGGTCATTGGGGTCAGCGATGGCGGGCGGCACTTCGCGCATAAGCAGCGGAAAAGAGCCGTTGAGCATGATTTGCGTTGGGTTTGCGGCGGCTTGCTGTAGGGTGGCATCTATGTTGAGTTCCAGTCCATTTTTGCCGGGGATGCCCACCCATGTATTCTTCTCTTTGCGCAGACTGGCATTGACGGGCTGCACGCGAAGTTCAGCGGCGAGTTTTATCAGCCGGTCACGGGCGACAGAGGAACCAAACGCCACGACTGGCAGCACGTTTTGGGTCGTGCCAGAGAGCATGGCTGGAATTGTCTGCCAACCTGCTGCGCCACGACCCAGTGAGAAGGCTTGGGCGGTGGTGGCTTTGGCATCCATCCATAAACCAAGGTCAATGGGGGCAAAAGTCCACACATGCTGTCCATCGCCGGCGGTGATGCGATGATCGTGATTCCAGTAAATGTTCAAGCGGTCAGAGGCTTGCTGTTCGCTGAGTCCGCCAATGCCGACCTGACCTACAGTAATGGAAGGGAACAGCCGATCTGAATTGCTATAGGAAAGATAAACGCCTGTGGCGACCAGCAGGGGTAGGAGGAGAATGAGGGCGATCACCCCAACCGCCAGAATCAGGCGTAAAGGGGAAAAGGAAACACTGGGCATGTCGGGTTGCCTTGATTGAACGGTGAACGAATGCGCAAGGTCTGCGTGATAAACGCGCTGACGGCGTAAGGGCGGGGTGGGGGAAGCGGTGGTTTGTCTCATACCGGCTCTGGTTGCAAGAAGCGTGCAAGCGGGGGAAACTACGCGCCGCAAACAGCTTCTATTTTATCAGCTTGTGTTAAAATGAACGAAACTTCTTCTTTTCAGGAATTTTTCTATGAATTTTGATCGTCCACATCGCCGATATAACCCGTTGACCGGGGAATGGGTATTGGTTTCACCGCATCGCGCGCGCCGTCCCTGGCAGGGGCAGGTGGAAAAAGCGCCGGTCGACGTTTTGCCGACTTATGACCCAAAATGTTATCTTTGCCCAGGGAATGAGCGGTCGAATGGTACGCGCAACCCGGATTATACAGAGACGTTTGTGTTTGATAACGATTTTGCTGCTTTGCTGCCGCCCGAATCCGCGCAGATGGAGATGCAAAACGATGGAGATTTATTTGTATCCGAGGCGGATGATGGATTGTGCCGCGTAGTGTGTTTTTCGCCGCGACACGACCTGACGCTGCCTGAATTACCGCTGGCGGAAGTGGAAGCGGTGATCCGCACATGGAGCGAGCAAACCGTTGACCTGGGCAGCCGTGATTTTATCAACTATGTGCAGGTATTTGAGAACAAGGGCGCAATGATGGGCTGCTCGAACCCGCATCCGCACAGTCAGGCGTGGGCAACGAGGCATATTCCTAATGAACCGGCGGTGGAGCTGGTTCGCCAGGCGGAATATTTGCATGAACATGGCTCATGCCTGTTATGCGATTATGTGGCGGCGGAACGCAAGAGCGGGGAGCGGGTGATTGCCAGCAATGAGCAGTTTACGGCGGTCGTGCCATTTTGGGCGATCTGGCCCTTTGAGGTGATGATTGTGGCGAACCGGCATGTGGCATCCTTGCCGGACCTAACGGCGGAGGAGGTGAAGGGGTTGGCGGACGTGATGCACCAGGTGACGGCGCGGTACGATAACCTGTTTGAGGTCTCTTTCCCGTACTCGATGGGCTTTCACCAGTCGCCCACGGATGGAAAGGCGTACCCGGCGCAGCACCTGCACGCGCATTATTATCCGCCGCTTCTGCGTTCGGCCACTGTGCGCAAGTTTATGGTGGGGTTTGAGTTGTTGGGGATGCCGCAGCGCGACCTGACGCCTGAGACGGCTGCCGCCCGACTGCGCGAGATGAGCGCAGTGCATTTTAAATTTCGCTCTCGCTAACTTCCTCATCCGCCAAGTTGAGTCAATCAAGCCACTTTCCGAGGAAGTGGTCGAGCATCTATGCAGCGATTGAGGATGGGCGGGTAGACAGCAACGCGGTGAGCGCAAACCATTCCCGAAAGGCAGCCTACTTTCAGGGCAACTTCGGAAAAGGAACTCTCAAAAGGGCATTTGCCAAAAGAAATCCTGGCGCAGCAGACGAAAACCAACCTGTTCTCTATCAGTTTCGCTACTTGAGGCGGATTGGAGGGCGATTCTTGTGTCTTTTTTCGTGCCGGGTATTTTCTCGGATATTCTCTGAGCAGAAAGTAAAGGATGATAGACTCAACGAAATCGGACCTGCCTCCCATTAGGAAGCCAGTAAACTTTGATGGGATGTTATAATCTTTGCAGAGATTCTACCCACTTCATTTCCCACAAATCAAGGGTCAACCAGCGCGTGAGCAAACTCGCGAATGAGGTATCTGAACAATCATCAGGGGACTCGGGTCAGGCTATTCGAACCCCGAGTGTAGTGTTGCTATTAGGTAACCTGATCAAGGAGCAGCCCTTCTTAGCGGGAGCCTCTGCTGCTGCCCTCCAACGGGGAGCCAATCTGGTCTGCCTGGTTGGGAAAAACTTGAAGTGGATGAAAAACCACTTCTTCGAGGGGAATGTTCTTTATAAGCTGGTTGATAAACAATCTTACGATGGGGCGGTTACCTGGGCAGGAACCGGGGTTGCGCTTGGGCAAAGCGCAAGCGAAGAAGAAATGGCCGCTTTTTTTCAGGATCTAGCGCCACTGCCTGTGGTTAACTATGAAAAAGTCATTCCTGGACTGCACTGCGTGCGCACCGACACCTGCGCGGATATGCAGCGGATCCTGCGTCACCTGATTGTCGATCACAACCGGCGGAAGATCCTTTTGATCCGTGGTCCAGAGAATCACTTCGAGACCGAAGAGCGCATCCGGGCGTATCACGAAAGTCTTGCCGCGTTCGAAATCCCTTTTGACCCGGGCTTAGTTCTGCCGCCGTTGACCTGGACCGATCGCGAACACGCCAAGACAATCCGTAGCATGATTGAACGGGCTGGACTGCGCCCTGGCATTGATTTTGATGCAGTCGCCGGAACGGAATATTACTTTGCCACCCACGCGATGCACGTGCTGGGCGATCTTGGAATCAGTGTCCCTGACCAGGTGGCTGTGATTGGTTTCAACGACAGTCCGCTGAATATGGCTGTCACTCCAACGCTAACCACGATGCGTAAACCTTTTGCGGCATCGGGTGCGCGCGCGGTAGAGATTGCCCTGGATCTGGCAGCAGGGAAAGAAATCCCCGCGGAAACGCTCGTTCCCGCGGAATTGGTCCTGCGTTATTCGTGTGGTTGTGTGCCGAAAGCCATCATCGAAGCGGGGCAGACATCAGACCACCCTGTGGACACAGGGCTTCCGGCTTTGTTTTCTGCGTTGCAGCTGATTGCGGGTATTTCGCCACCCGATTGGCCAGCCCGTTTCTGGGAGGCGTTCGAGTCAGACCTGGATGGAAAAAGCCAGTTCTCCTTTATTAAAATGATCAACGAGGTTGGTTTTGCTGGTCAAAAGTTGGACAGCCCATCTGAGATCTGGCATCGGGTGCTCAACCGTTTACGTGTGCATCTCCAGGCTGCTTTGGAGGGAACGCGCCTGGATGCGGCTGAAACCCTTCTGGCACAAGGGCGCATGAGTATTGCCGAACGAGAACTGCATGCCCACATAAACCGTTCGGTCTACAATAATCACCGTCACGAAACCCTGGATGGAATTGGAAAGAACCTGAGTGCGATCATTGATTTGGACGCGCTGATTGAGACGATGGCACAAGAATTCCCACGGCTGGAAATCCCATCCTGTTATTTTTCGCTCTACACCGACCCCCTCCACCCGGAAAAAAGCCTGCAAGTGCAGATGGCGTATCGCGATTACCAGCGCATCGCGATCGAGCCGGGGAAATGGATAATCCCCTCCAGGCAGCTGGTGCCAGCGGAACTCCTGCCGACTGGGCGGACGTACACCCTGGTTGTCGAACCGCTTTTCCAGCGCGAACGGCAGTTGGGAATCATTATTTTTGAGCTGGGCAATTGCGAGGGTTCGCTGTTCGAAGTCCTTCAAGGGCAGATCAGCAGTGCCCTCGACCGGATCCTGATCGAACAGAAAGTGCGCGAGGGGGAGGCCCAGTTTCGTGCGATGGCAGAGGCTGCACCGATCAGCATTTTCCTGACCAACCCAGCCGGGGTGATTACCTATTCCAATCCAATCCTTGGCGAGATCAGCCAACCCGGCAGCTTGTGGTTCAAAGACGCTGATCTGAGCGAGGCTGAGGCCCTGACACAAAAATGGCAGGCTTGTGCCGCGGCAGGGCAACCCTTCAACGACGTCGCCCGCTTTCATGGCGCTGATGGCCAGACCATCTGGCTGGACGTGCGCATGGCCCCAATCGAGGTCAAAGGGAAAATGTCTGGATATGTGGGGATGGCGATGGACGTCAGCGAGCGCAAGCTCTTGGAGGACCACCTCTACTATATGAGCATGCGTGATCAGATGACCGGGCTGTTCAACCGCACCTTTTTTGATGATGCCCTGTCGCGCCTGCAGGTCGGCGAGCAGTTCCCTATCAGCGTTTTGATATTTGACCTAGACGGGTTGAAAACGGTCAATGACCGTGAGGGCCACGCCGCGGGAGATGAACTGCTGCGCCGCATGGCGCGCCTGCTGAAAAATTCCTTTCGCAGCGACGACCTGATCTCTCGCACCGGCGGAGATGAATTTGCTGTCCTTCTGCCAGGTGTATCGTCGCAAGGCATGCACGAAAGCATTAAGAGGGTCTTGCGAAAACTGCAAGAAGAGAATCTGCAACATAGCGATATACAGCTGTGCTTCTCCATAGGAGGCGCTACCGCTCATGCTGGAGATATCCTGATGGATATTGTTCGATCCGCCGATCAGGCCATGTACGTGGATAAGGACAACAGGCGGAAAGCAATATAGAAGCGCTCTTCGCCCACCCGCTTTAGCGGTGGATATTTCACATGTAACCTCTTATAAGGACTGTATTGCCAACCCTTCACTTGATGGTCGGGCTCCCCTTTTCAGGGAAAACAACTGTTGCGCGGCAGTTTGAAGAGCTTATCCTGCTCCATAATGGGTGCAAAAACCTGTTGGTTTCATCAACAGGAAGGGATAAGAAAAAGGGAGTGAGCCCAAGACATGGTAATTTTGTTTTGCTAAAAACAGGGTAATATATGATGCGTATTCCTCGGCGAATGATTTTCTCGCCGAGGAATACGCATCATGATCAGATCGTTTTATTCAGAAGACGATTTCTTCTTTTCCAGCGAGCTTATCTTGAATAGCGTCAATAACCTGACCCAGATGGCTATCATCGTGGGCAAAATCCAGGCTATCGGAGCGGATGGTGATGACGGGGCAAAGGTCAAAGGTCGCCAGCCATTCATCGTAGAAGGAATCCAGTAGGGCAAGGTAATCGGGCGAGATGGTGGATTCCATATCGCGGGCGCGGCGGCGGATGCGTTCCACCAACACGGGGACTGGAGCTTTGAGGACGATGAGCAGGGCAGGCGGGGGCAGCTGCTGCACCACCAGGTCAAACAACTGGCGATAAGAGGCATAATCGCGGTCGTTGAGGTTGCCCAGGTGATGCAAGGCGCGGGCAAAGATGAAGGCATCCTCGTAGATGCTGCGATCAATCACCGCCGGGCGCGGATCAGCGGTCATTTCTAGGTGTTGGCGGGCGCGATGCCCCAGGAAGTAGACCTGCAAATGAAATGACCAGGAGCGCATATCAGCGTAAAAATCACCCAGGTAAGGATTATCCGCAACCGATTCATAAGCAGTACACCACCCTAGGCGCGCGCCGAGGCGGCGGGTGAGGGAGGTTTTGCCGGAGCCAATATTACCAGCGATCAGAAGTAAGCGTTTTGACATAAAGGCTTACCAGTCGAGTTGACCATCACGCAAGCCGAGAGGCAGGGGAGCGGGACGCTGACAGGTGCTTTGCATCTGAACATGCTTGCCTTCGCGGGCGGAGTCGTGGATGGCGTGCATGATGTCTAGCACGTGATACGCCATTTCACCACTGGCGCGGTGCGGGCGACCGGATTGAAGGGCATACGCCAAATCGGCAACGCCCAGGCTGCGGCTGTTCTTCGTATAGCCATGGGTGAGGGGAACATCGCTCCACTGATCTGCGCCGGCGCGGCGAATACGCACGGGACCGCCGAAGGTGTTGGGATCAGGCACAGAAAGCGAGCCAGCCGTGCCGTAGATTTCGATGCGCGGGACTTCGGCTGACCAGACGTCGAAGCTGGTGACGAGGGTGGCAATGGCACCGTTGGCAAAATCAAGGATGCCGGCAATGTGGGTAGGGACTTCGACCTTAAATTGTTTGCCAAAGAGGGGTTGGCTGGTGATGGTGCGTTCGGGGAAGGTGATACGGGTGGAGCCGGTAACGCGCTGGACGGGACCCAGCAGGCTGACCAGGGCGGTGACGTAATAGGGTCCCATATCAAACATAGGACCGCCGCCGACCTGGTAATAAAATTCAGGGGCGGGGTGCCAGCTTTCATGCCCATGGCAGAGCATAAAGGCAGTGGCGGCGATGGGTTCGCCAATCCAGCCATCATCAATGAGCTTGCGGCAGGTCTGCAAGCCACCGCCGAGGAAGGTATCGGGCGCGCCACCCACACGCACGCCTTTTTGAGCAGCCAATTCGAGCAATTGGCGGGCTTCGGCACGCTGAATGGTGAGGGGCTTTTCGTTGTAGACGGATTTACCCGCTTCTACGACCATCATTGCCACCTCGGAGTGGGCATCGGGGGTGGTGAGGTTGATAACAATTTCAATTTCGGGGTCTGCCAGCAGTTCTGGATCGTCGTTGCAGGCATGGGGAATGTGGAATTTGGCAGCCTGCCTCTGCGTCCGCTCAATGATAAGGTCAGCGACCGCTACAATTTCCATGCTATCGAAGGTTTGACCCATTTCAAGGTAGATACTGCTGATGTTGCCGCAACCAATGACACCGACTTTGATTTTTTTTAACGCATTTTGCGCCATCAATTTGCTCCTGGAGAGGGATAAAGAATAGGGTGATTTTATCAGGGAATGGGAAAAGAGGTTAACTTTTGAGGGAGGAAACCTTGTTCTTTTTCAGCAAAACCCTTGACGAAAAAAAGGACGTAAGGTATTATTGGGGAGCTTGAGGACAACAGAATACGAATGCGGGCGTGGTTCAGTTGGTAGAATGTCTCCTTGCCAAGGAGAAGGTCGTGGGTTCGAGTCCCATCGCCCGCTCTCAGCCGCTCTGAAAAGGGCGGCTTTCTTTTTCTTAACCTGTAATTATTTTGAGTGTCTGGGAATTTCTTATAGGTTGCAGATGAGAGGATTTCGCACGTGAATGAATTATTGAATCTTTTCAACCTGGATGCTGACGGTGATTTAGAAGAAAGTCTGCACCTGGTTTTGATGTTTAAAGACGAAGTAGATGAAGCCACCACTGCTTATATGGAAATGCTGCAAATGAGCATTGACCCCAGCCATCAGACGGCGCGGGAGATGCAGGGGCTCATCAAAGAGGCGATTAACGCTGCGTTGGTGACGGGGCTGCGCGCGTATCGCAGCTGGATCGTGAGCGAAGGGGTGGATGTTTACGCGATTGAGGCGGCAAGCGGCAAGGATATTCCGCCGGTGACGTTTAACCGCAATGCGCGCTGGCCTCTTTAGGTTCGTGGCTTAGGCGGCGGATTAACGAGAGAATGGGCATCCTTCCCATCCACCAGTGGGGCGAGAATTTGATAAAGCGATTGATCTATCACGTTCGCGTCTTTTACGTGTGAGAGATGTTCTTCCAACATCCATATTTCCAACAGAATAGCATATCCTAAAAGTAAATCCCGACTACCTGAGTGAGATAATGACGGTAAGGCTAACTCGATCACGAGCTGGCGCAGCTGGGTTATGCCTGTCTGATTGGGGTAGGGTATTTTTAGAAAGATCTTAAAGAATACCAAGATACGGAATTTGGGAGGGTATACTTTCGGCTTTTTCGGCTATAATCAAGAGTAAGAGTGTTGTAATAAAGAGCGTGCACACCATCCACCAGCGGATTATTCTCCCCATTTCAATTCAGGAGGTGTAGCAATGGTCCATTTTGATCAAGGACTCGTGCGTTTCAACTACCGTGTAGCGGGGGTTGCCCTTAAAAATGGAAAAGTCTTACTCGACCGCAATATGCGAAACCAATATTGGGTGCTGCCGGGGGGCCATCCTGAAATGATGGAAACCATGCAAGATGCCCTCTGCCGTGAAATGCAAGAGGAAATTGGGGCAAGGGTGGAAGTGTCACGCTTGTTATGGGTGGTAGAGAATTTCTTTGAGCGCGGCAAGCAAATTCACGAACTGAGCTTTTACTTTTTGATGGAGATTGTCGCACCATCGCCGTTACTCGACTTAGACGGGCCTTTTGTGGGGGATGAGGGGAGCCATCCGCTTGCTTTCCAGTGGCATCCACTGGATGAGAACGCGCTGACGAGCTTGCCGCTCTACCCGCCCTTTTTGCCGAATGCGCTTCTTTCGATCCCAACCGAGACACAGCATATCATTCTTGATGAGAGGCACGGCAACCCTTTTTTAAAAAATGAGGTGGAGACCTCTAAAACAGATTCATTTTCTCCATTTGGCAAAGAATTGCTTGATAATTTTCAAGGGTTTTGATAAGGGGATGTTTTTAGAGTGTAAGGCAGTGGCGTTATCATGCCACTGCCTTACACTTTTTAAATCCACTACGGTGTTAGCGTAATTTGATGGATATACAATGGCGTGTGGCGTCCCCTCAGCCCGGGCTGAATGTAGTGAGTTAGAGAGCTTGCTCTAGCCAGTCTGCAAATTCTGGGATGGAATGGAAAACGCGCAAGGCGTTTTTTTCAACATTTGCTGAAATATCGGTGGTGGCTGCCCAGGCGGCGCCAATCACCGACATTCCAGCAGCGTTGGCGGATTCAATATCGTAGGCGGAATCGCCCACGTAGATGGCTTCGTTTGGCTGCAAATTTAGGCGTTTGAGCATACGGCGCAGGGATTCGGGTTTGTTGGGACCTTCATCAAAGCCGGTTTCAACGGCAGTGAGGTAAGGGAGCAAGCCAATTTTGCGCAGGGTGACTCCGGCGCCGCGCTCGCCTTTGCCTGTGACAACTGCGACAGTGATGCCGCGGATCTTCAGGCGTTGGATGAGCGGCAACATACCGGGGAAAGGTTCGGTGCAAATTTCGTGGCGCATGTCATAGATGCGGAAATATTCATCCATCATGGCGGGGATGATTTCATCCGGCAGATATTGGCGTAAAATGCCTTCTTCAGCGATGCCAAAATAGCGCGTAATTTCCTCGGTTTGCACGGGACGATGCAACTGGGATTGCAATACATCCCGGTAGGTTTCAATGCAAATGGGTAAGGTATTGGCTAAGGTGCCATCAATATCAAAAATAACCGCCTTTATGGTCATTCAGA
This sequence comes from Anaerolineales bacterium, assembly GCA_038206515.1. Taxonomy (GTDB): domain Bacteria; phylum Chloroflexota; class Anaerolineae; order Anaerolineales; family Anaerolineaceae; genus DSYU01. The sequence goes on from JBBRAT010000006.1 coordinate 65,080, forward strand.
TTCTCCAACCGATTAAGATCAGGGTGAATTCCCTGTTAATTGCATGAAATTTATACCACAAAAAAATTCACCCAAAAGGATGCTATCGGAGCGGGTTTGAAAGTGCTAGAATAACAGAGCATTTACATGTACACCTACAGACAACCATGGGAAGGTTTTATGCTTAAAGAATTTCAGAATTTCATAGCAAAAGGCAATGTGATTGACCTTGCGGTAGCGGTCATCATCGGCGGGGCGTTCGGCGCGATTGTTACATCGCTGGTTAACGACATTATTATGCCCATCATTGGCATTATCCTGGGCGGGGTTAATTTTAGCGGGTTGGCGGTGGTGATTGGCGGGGCTACCGTGGCGTATGGCAAGTTCATTCAGGCGATTGTTAATTTCTTGATCATCGCCTTTGTTATTTTCCTGGTAATACAGCTTTATAATCGTCTGCGCCGCAAGGAAGAGGTGAAGGAGCAGATTCCAGTAAAAGCGGAGTTGCCAGCGGATGTGGTACTTTTGGCTGAAATCCGCGATTTGCTGAAGAATAACGCGATGACTTCTGGGGGTTCTGCGGCAACTGCGCCTGTTAAGCCTTACACTGGACTTTAAACGCGTTGAAGCAGGCCATTGTTGTCAATAATGCGCTGAAACTGCCGAAAGGGAAATTGGCGGCGCAAGTGGCGCATGCGGCAGTGGGCGCATTTTTGGAGGCGGACGAGCCTGCTCAGACAGCGTGGTTAGAAGAGGGGATGCCGAAAGTCGTCCTCAAAGTGGAAACAGAAGAAGACCTCCTCCACCTGCAAGCGCGGGCGGAGGGCTTTGGAGCGCGCGGCGGACGTTTTCATCCAACCTCCTCCACCTGCAAGCGCGGGCGGAGGAGGTTGGTTTACCGCATTGTTTGATTGAAGATGCGGGGCGAACGGTCATCCCGGAAGGAACGATCACCTGCCTGGGACTAGGTCCGGCGCAGGAGGATGCTTTGGATGAATTAACGGGGGAATTAAAGCTGCTGTAATCTAATCAATGAGCCCAAGCAAGCCAGAAATAAAATCCGCAAAAGTGCCGGCGACCATGCCGCCCAGGGCAGCCATGCAGCCAGAAGCCAGGACGATGGAAAGGGGAAGCTGCGCTCCCAAGCTTTCAAAAGTCGCCTGAAGTTGGGGACCCAGGGTGCTGAGTGCGCCTGTACCGGCTAAACCGGCGAGCGTCCAACCAAGGGCGGCAGTGCCTAACGCCACCAGAGTAGCCCAGATTTTATCCCACCCGGTGCGACTGCCTAATTTCCAGAGACCTTCTCCAAAGTAACGACCGGCAACCGCGCCTAAGACTGGACCGATCAGGATGGGGAAAATGAGCCAGCCGAGCAGAATCCCCAGCGCGCCGCCGATCACTAATCCCATGACTAAGAATAAGCCCTGCAAGAAATTTTTCCAACCCAAAAGTCGTTCTATCGAATTGCCTAAATGATACCCTGGCTGCCAGCCGCGAATGAGACCGGCAACCGAGCCACCAATTGCCACCAACAGCGCCCAATTGGGTAAGCTGACGTTGGAATAGGCGAACAATCCCATTAACATGCCGGGGGCGGCGCCGAAAATTGCGCCCATGCCACCGCCATATAACAGGCTGCGGTAGGTGCGCCGCCAGAGCCAGCCGCGCACGCTGGTCATCTGCACCAGGCGCGGATGTAGGTTCAGGGTGGGGCGCAGGGCGGGTTGTAATTTGCCATGCCCACTGGCGGGAAGGGTATATTGAGGGGCGGTCGGGTAGACGACTGCGTTAGGGCGAACGGGCCAATTTTGAGAAGCGGAAGGCGCAGGCGTCTGGGTTGGACGATTCCACACGTGAGAAGAACCGGCAGCGGAGGGACTTGCCGCGCGACTGGTGGGTATGTTCCCAGATACACCGCCGGGCATGAATGAGAGGCGCGGAGAGGCAGCGGCAGCCGGTGGAACACGAGTAACATTGGCAGGATTGGCGGCATTGCTGGCGGGGGAGGCAGACCGCGTGGGGGAGGATTGCGCCTGGGAATTGACGCGCTGCCAGGCGGAAATCACCCCGTTGACGTTAGGCGTCCTGGTATTGGCAGAGTTGCCTGGAGTTGCAGTTGTGGCGGGTTTGAGAGGCGCGGCGACAGGCTGAACGGTGGAAGGTGGAACTCTGGCAGGCGTTCCGGCGGTGGGGCGCGGATTGTTGCGGCGGCTGCGCGCCACACAGTAGGGACAGACGCGCAAGTGACCTGAATAGAGGTGATTGAGCGGGCAGGCAACCAGCAACGTCTCGGCTTTTTCGAGTGCGCGCTTCCATTCCTGGGGAGTGGGGCGTTGACGGGGGGCGCGGTAGCCATCTACAAAGCAGCGGCGAATGAGCTTGACCAGGTCAGGGTGAAGGGTATTGATGTCGGGCGCATTTTTGGGGGGCAGCACCATGCCGGATGGTTTTTCAGTGTAAGGGAATACGCCGGAGGCGATGCGATCTACCATTTGAGGGGCTTCGCCTTGACCGAGCCACTGGGCGCGGAAGGGATGGTTGCCTTCCATCAGGAGTTGGAAGATCAACACGCCGAGGCTGAAGTTATCATGTTCCGGTCCGCGCTGAATTTCAGCCAGATGTTTTCCTTGCAGCTCTGGCGGGGTATATTCAGGCTTACCCACCGGGCAGGTGAAGACGCGAACCCGCCCGCCTTGGGTTTCTGTCACCTGGAAAGAGTCAGTATCAATGAGGGTGACGAGGGCGTTGGCGGTGACGAGGATATTGCTCTCATTTAAATCGCCAGCCACGTATCCGCTGGCATGCAAGGCTTCTAAGGCGGAGGCAAGATTGCGGGCAACCCGATAGAGAAAATAAGCGTTGGTATTGGGCAGCCCAGAGGATTCACGGCGGCGCGGGTTGAACGCATCCAGAATGGGGACGGTGCGGCGAATAAAGGGCATAGAATAGCCCTTGAAGCGGTTGAGGGAGTCAAATAATAAGCCATCGGGCCAGGCTAACGAGGAATGGTTGGAGGCGCGGGTGGGGTTGATGGGGGGGTGCTGCACCATCCAGGCGAGTTTGCGCTCCTGTTCGGCGTGGGGTTTGGGTTCATAGACCTTCGCCAGGCGAGTGGGTTGCCCGATCACACGGTAAACGATGGCTTCTCCGCCGCGACCTACGCTTTCGCCCAGTTCAATGGGGCGTTTTTGCCCGTCTCGCAGAATCATGCAGCCCCCTGGGTGGCATCCACGGGGATTATTTTGCCGAGGGCGGTTGGGCTGGTATAGGCAGCCAGCAGCAGGGTTTTATCGTCATCCGTGCGGGCGCAGACCCGTTCGGAGGATAGGAAACGCTCTAGCTGCTGACTGCCTTCTTGAGATGTTTGCGGCTGGGCAGCGAAGCCAAAGAGCGGGGTGAAAAAAGGAGTGTGTGGCTCACCGGAGGGCAGACGCAGGGCAAGGCGAATCAAGCCATCGGTCATGGCAGCCAAAGCGCGGACTGCGCAAGGTTCGGCGCGCACCTGCACCTGTTTGAGGGCATCTCGTTGGGTGAGGAAGTGGGTTTCGTTGGCGTATTCACCTTTTTGCAAATGGGTGGCGGTATAGAAACGGTCTTCCGCATCGAATACCACCACTGCGCCATCCCCAATTTGCCCAACCGCCAGCCAACCGGAGGCAGCAATGGCAAGGGTGAGGGTGGTGGCGTAGTCACGGGACCAATGATGCTGTTTTTTCGCCAGGTCTAGCACGGATTGGCGGGCGCGGGTGAAGAGGAGGCGAATGAGCGCATCCCACATTTTTTCAGTAGGGTGGGATTCGTGTTGAAGCCCCACGCGCCAGGCTTCGGTGACGGTGGCGAGAGAAGTCTTCACTGCCTCATCTGCGCCGCTGGCGGAATGTTTGGCAGAGCCAGCCCCATCCGCTACTACCAGCACCAATCCGCCACCGGGCAGGTAACAATAAGCATGAGCATCCTGACAGGGTAAATGATGCTTGACGTGCGAAGTGCCTTGCACAGAAGCGCCAATCACCTGCCAGGGGCTGACCTGCGGCGTGGGGAGGAGAGGGACGGCTTCGGATAGATTCATCAGCTTATGGCAGCCTAGTGAGAAGTATCCACTTCGCCCCAACCTGGGATGGTCAGGGGAGTCTGGTCGCCGGGGCGGGAATGGGCGATGGCGGAAAGACTTTTGGAAAGCCAGGTGAACATTTCACCAAAGGCTAGCCCTTTTAGTTTGAGAGGAGGGCGGATATCGGAGAAGCGGGCAAGCACCTTCAGGTCCGCGCCTTCCACGCCCACGCCATAGAACTGCACGCCCTTGCGGGTTTCTTCCTGGCGGACTTGCTCTGCGGCGGTTTCCCAGCGGTCGGTGGGGTGGCCATCGGTGATGACGAAAATCCAGGGACGGAAATAATCCAAGCCATTTTGCTTGTAAATTTCTTTGCGTTCGCGCAACAACGCCAGGGCGCGAGTGACGGCTTCACCGAGAGGCGTGCCGCCATCCGCATCCAACACGGGCGGGGCGAATTGATCCACCGTCACAAATGCTTGACGGGCATCAGCGGGGATTTCTTGCGCGGCGGGGCGGACTGCCAGGGCACGCGGGTCTAAGGTTGCCATTTCGGATTGACTGGGGACTTCGCCATGTACATTAATGACCCGTACTTTGCCGCCAAAGGTGATGACGGCAACTTCTACGCGCAAGGAAGATAAGGGGTCACTGCGTAGAGCGCTGGAGAAGGCGCGCAGCCCTTCATTTAATTCAGTTAAAGCCTGCCCCTTCATCGAGCCAGAGGTGTCTAAGACGAGTACCACCGGGCAGCGCGGCTCTGGGTTATCGGCAAATTCAGCGTTGTCTAAGAAGTTCGAGTCCATCCATTCGCTCCTGATCATTCATTTTTTCTAAAAAATATCATACCATTAATTGGTCGCCAAAACCTGCTGTATTGGGAGTGTCTCTGGGAATTAAAGGAGTAGTGATGGAGAGGGACGAGTGTCCTTCTCGATTACTGTCCCTTTAATTCCCAAAGAGCCAATAAACCTATGCGGGAAGCAAGTATAATTTTGAGTATGACGTATGTATTTGCAACGGAAGCGCGTGATTACAGCGATTATGCGGGGGGACGGGTGATCTACAGCCTGCCGGGCTGCCCGGCGTTTCCGGTGAGGCTGGTGAGCGAGATGTTCCAGCGCGCCATGCGGTATCTTCGTGCGCCGGTCTGCATGTATGATCCGTGCTGTGGCGGAGCGTATCACCTGGTGGCGCTGGGATTTTTGCATGGGGCAGCGATCAGGCAAATAGTGGCTTCCGATGTGGATGCGGAAGCTCTATCGTTGGCGCAGCGCAACCTGGGGCTGCTCCATCCGGCGGGTCTAGCGAAACGTCAGGCGGAGTTGAGGGCTTTGTGGCAGGCGTTTGGGAAGTCTTCTCACGCAGAGGCGTTGCGCAGCGCGGAGTCATTGCAGGCGCAGCTGGAACGGACCGCGCCGGCGGGAATCCCCAGTCGTGTATTTGCAGCCAACGCGCTCCAACGGGAGGGGATTGGAGAAAAGCTGCAAGGCGAGCGAGTGGATTTGGTTCTGAGCGACCTGCCATATGGGTGGTTGACTGGGTGGCAATTGCCTGCGGATGCTGCACCGGACGGTCCGCCACCGGTGACGCTGCTGCTCGAATCCCTTTATTCACATTTACACAAAGAGTCCGTTGTGGCGCTGGCTACAGATAAGGCACAGAAGATTCATTCGGCGCAGTATGTGCGTTTGGAGCGGTTTCAGGTGGGGAAGCGAGTGATTACGTTATTGCGTCCGGTAGTGTAGAGGGAATTTTGATCCCCTAATCCAGTTGCATATTCAACATATTTGACTACAATCATCTAAGAGTATGATTTACAACACGTTCTGACAAATCTTATAGGAGGTGAGCATGGCTTCGTCTTCCCTTCAGACGACACTACGGGGGTATTTGCACTATCGGGGGCGAGAGGGGCAGTGGTCTTTTCTACTGCACCGTATCACCGGTCTGGGAGTGCTGTTATTCCTGGGTATTCACATTCTAGACACGGCTACCGTTTTCTTTGCGCCGCAGCTCTATAATGACGTTATCAAGCTGTATCAATCCACCCCGTTTGGGTTGGGGGAAATTGGGCTGATCTTTTGCTTGTTTTACCATGGGGTGAATGGGGCGCGGATCGCTTATCAGGATATATTCAAGCCTACTTCGTGGACGAAGGAAAAAGAGCGGCGCTCGGTGATGATTGCCTGGAGCATTACGCTGCTGCTGTTCCTACCCTCGGCGGCGTATATGCTGTTTAACTTATTACACAATAATTACGGTCTGTTTGGTGGCTAAGATGACAACTCCGACAACGACTCCTTCGGTAGAAATGCCGCGCCGGGTCTCTCCGCCGCGTAATTTTGAAACCATCGCGTGGATGTGGATGCGATACAGCGCGCTGCTGCTCATTCCGCTGGCATTTGGTCACATGCTGCTGCAAGATGTATTTGTGGGCGTGCATAATATGGATGTGAACTATGTGGCGATGCGCTGGGGGTTTGTGGCATGGCGGGTATATGACGCTGCGCTGCTGATCTTCGCGTTTGCGCATGGCATGAACGGTCTGCGCCAGATTCTGATGGATTACATCAAGAGCGAAGCCGCTTTTCGGGTAATCTGCTGGGTATTATTGCTGATCTGGCTGGTCGTATCTATTATTGGCGCAATTGCCATTATTGGCGGCGTGCGCGCTGGGTAGCGCGGGTGGAGGAAAAGAGATGACCCAAGTACATCAGTTTGACGTGATCATTGTGGGCGGCGGCGGGGCGGGGTTGATGGCAGCCTTGCACGCTTCTAAGGGAGCGCGCACGGCAGTAATCAGCAAGCTATATCCGGTGAGGTCGCATACGGGCGCGGCGCAGGGGGGGATTGGCGCGGCGTTGGGCAATTATGAGGAAGATCACCCGGAATGGCACACCTTTGACACCATCAAAGGCTCGGATTATTTAGGCGATCAGGATGCAATTGAGTTTATGTGCCAGGAAGCGGTGCAATCGGTATATGACCTGGAGCATTTTGGTTTCCCGTTCTCGCGCACACCGGAAGGGCGGATTGCGCAGCGTCCGTTTGGCGGGCATACCAACAACGTCACAGGCAAGCCGGTGCGCCGGTCGTGCTATGCGGCGGACCGAACGGGTCACATGATTTTGCAGACGCTGTATCAGCAGTGCATTAAGAACAACATCCTGTTTTATGACGAATATCAGGTGATTGATGCGCTCATGGTGGATGGACGCGCGGCGGGTGTAATTGCAATTGAGATGGCAACCGGCGAAATGCACATCTTCCATAGTAAGGCAGTGATATTTGCAACCGGTGGGCATGGGCGCATGTGGGAGATTACCTCAAATGCCTATTCCTTCACGGGGGATGGAGCGGCGGTGCTGCTGCGGCATGGGCTGCCGTTGGAAGATATGGAATTTTTCCAATTCCACCCGACCGGCATTTATCGCCTGGGAATTCTGATCACCGAGGCGGTGCGCGGCGAAGGTGGCGTGCTGATTAATAACAGCGGTGAGCGGTTTATGGAACGCTACGCCCCGCACATTAAGGATTTGGCTTCGCGGGATGTGATCAGCCGCGCCATTTATTTGGAATTGCGGGATGGGCATGGGATTAACGGCAAGCCTTACGTGCTTCTGGATATTCGCCCTGAGACGGTGAACAAATACGCCGAGCTGGATGGGCGTACCCGCCCAGATGGGTCGCCCTATCGGGTGACAGCGGCGGAAATTTTGAGCAAGATTCCTGATATTGCCGATTTTGCGCGGACCTATTTAGGGATTGACCCGATTGAACAGCCAATGCCGGTGCAGCCGACCGCACATTACGCCATGGGCGGCATTCCGACCACGATGTATGCAGAAGTCATCCGTGATGCGCAGAATACGATTGTGCCGGGGCTGTATGCGGCGGGGGAATGTGCATGCGTATCGGTGCATGGCGCGAACCGTTTGGGGACCAATTCGCTGGTGGATTTAATCGTGTTTGGCAAATATGCGGGCATCCGCGCGGCGGAATATGCCAATGGCAGCAACTTTGCGACCTTACCCGCTGACCCGACTGAGTTTATTCGTGGGCAGATGGATCTATTAAGCAAGGGCAGCGGCAAGGAACGCGCGGCGCAAATTGGGCGTGAACTGCGCAAAGAAATGTTTGATGACGTGGGAGTCTTCCGCAATGAGGATGGATTGCAGCAAGCTGTCGAAAAGTTGCGTGAACTGCGCACTCGCTTTGCTGAGGTCAAGGTGACGGATAGCTCGCGCCCGTATAACCAGGAATTAATGCTCACCTGGGAATTAGGAAATCTGCTGGAATTGGCGCAGGTGACGGCGGAAGCCGCCTTGGCGCGCACAGAAAGCCGCGGTGGACATGCACGAGAGGACTTCCCACGCAGGGATGACGCGAGTTGGCTGAAGCATTCGATGGCGTGGATGCAGGACGGCACTGTGCGGCTGGATTATAAACCGGTGGTGATTACCAAGTACCAACCGAAGGAAAGGACCTACTAAGATGCAAATCACCTTACGAGTCTTTCGCTATCAACCTGAGCGAGATCAGGCTCCGCATTATGATTCCTGGATTTTAGAGGCTGAACCGGTGGATCGCGTGTTGGATTTATTGGAACAGGTGCGCGGCGATCACGATGGTTCATTGGGGTTCCGGCGGTCCTGCGCGCATGGGGTATGCGGTTCGGATGCGATGCGGATCAATGGCAAGAACGCGCTTGCCTGCAAGGTTTTGGTGCATGACTTACCAACCAGTGAAATTACACTAGAGCCGCTGCTGGGATTCCGCGTGCTGAAAGACCTGATTGTGGACATGGAGCCATTTTTTGCGCAGTATCGCTCCGTATTCCCGTATCTGATCAATGATGAACCTTTGCCAGCGGACGGCAAAGAGCGGTTGCAGTCGCCGGAGCAGCGCGCGGTGATTGAGGATAGCACCAAGTGCATTTTATGCGCAGCCTGCACCACATCCTGCCCATCGTATTGGGCGAATAATCAATATGTGGGACCGGCGGCGATTGTCAACGCGCACCGCTTTATCTATGATTCGCGTGACCGGGCGGCGGGAAAACGGCTGGAGATCCTGGCACGACCTTCGGGCGTGTGGCGCTGCCGGACGATTTTCAACTGCACACTGGCTTGCCCGCGCGGAATTAAGATCACCAAAGCGATTGCTGAGGTGAAAAATTCGGTGCGCACTGGTAGCCTGGACGTGGTAACGCCGATTGATGAGGAATCGGGGGGGATGGGATAAGAGAAGGATTCACACGGTTTTCCCCATAAAAAAGTTGATTATTTCTCAGAGATAATCAACTTTTTTATGGGGAAACGATGGAAATGATTTTCATTATCCAAAAGTATCAAGAATCAGGAAGAAGATAATCCCATTTCCTCGCAACATCTCACATGACACCATGACAGAAGTAGGGTATAAGGATAGAGGTTTCTTAAATTCGTGGAGGTTAAGGTCTATGATGTATATCTTGATCGTGATAGGGTTGCTGGTGTGCGCTCTTCAGGCGGTGCGCGCACAGCGCCTGTTAACCTCGGCATTGTGGCTGGCCGGGGCCAGTGCATTGACGGCGCTGCTAATGTACCTTTTGGGTGCATACGAAGTGGCGGTCATTGAACTGAGCGTAGGGGCCGGATTGGTAACGGTATTATTCGTATTCGCCATCAACATTGCCGGTGAAGAAGCATTGGATTTTGTGCCAAGTGTGCCACGCCCCGTGGCATGGGTGGTAGTCGTGGGGGCGGTGTTGTTGTTAGGGTGGATGAATTTAGGAACGCTGGGGGCGGTGATTGGCGTAACGCCGGTGACGACCTTTGGCAACGTGGTTTGGGGCGAACGGCAGTTGGATGTTTTGCTGCAAATTGCGCTCATCTTTGCGGGGGTGATGGGCGTGCTGGGGTTAATGGTAGAAGAAGGCGCTCATCCTCACAAAATTGAATCGCAGGAGAAACACGGATGATTGGCACAGTAGCTCTGATTGCAATTTTAGGTTTATTAGGGATTGGTTTATACGCGCTGCTCATCATGCGGAACATGATTAAGGTGGTGGTAGCGCTGCAAATTATGGTCAAAGGCGCGATGTTGGCGATGGTGATGGCGGGGCAGGTGGCGGGGAAAGCTGCCATTGGCGAGAGCATGGCGCTGACGGTGATCGTGGCGGATACCATTGTGGCGGTCGTGGCGCTGGCGCTGGCGGTGCAGGTGCGGCGGCGGTTTGGCACGTTAGACATTAAAGCACTTTCAACGCTGCGGAGGTAGGGGCATGATTGCACTGCTGGTTCTCTTGATTATTGGTATCCCTTGGGTGGGGGCGGTATTGGTGTGGTTGACAGGAGATAGCCACCCACGCGCGCAGCATACCCTGGCGGTGACGGCGGCGGTAGCGGCGGGGTTGGTTTCGCTGGCGCTGTTGCCTTACACGGCGAGTAAGGCGGTGGTTGGCTTTTCGCTGGGGGGCGTATTTGGCGATTTCTACTTCGCGCCGGATGGGTTGGGGGTATTCCTGGCGGTGGTTGCTACGGTGATCGGCTCGCTGGCGGTGATCTTCTCGGTGGATTATATGCGCGGAGAGGCGCAGCTGGGGCGGTATTACGGGCTGGTGCTGTTCTTCATCGGCGCGATGGTGGGGCTGGTGCTGACGAGCAACCTGCTGCTGCTATTCGTCTTTTGGGAAATCACCGCGTTATGCTCGTATGGGCTGATCTCCTTCTATAATGATGATCCCAAAGCGGTGGCAGGCGGCATGAAAGCCTTAATCATCACCCAACTGGGTGGGGTGGGACTGCTGGTGGGGGCAATCCTTTCGTATAGCTATTTGCATACGTTGGATATAAACGTTTTCCTGGCAAATGCGCATACTTTGCCGGCGGACGTGCTGGCGATGTTGGCGTTTGGCTTGCTGATTGCTGCGGCTGCCAAGAGCGCGCAGTTCCCCTTCCAGACCTGGCTGCCGGACGCGATGGAAGCGCCTACGCCTATCAGCGCATTGATCCATGCGGCGACTATGGTGAACGCAGGGGTGTATTTGCTGGCGCGCTTCTATCCGGCGTTCGAGAATGTGCCGTACTGGCGCGTTGCCGTGATGGCAGTAGGGGTGGTTTCCGCGCTAATGGCGGGTCTGATGGCGTTGGTAGCCAACGACCTGAAGCGGGTGCTGGCGTATTCCACTGTCAGTCAGTTGGGATATATGGTTTACGCGGTGGGGGCGGGCGGCATCTTTGCCAGTCAATTCCACCTACTCAGTCACTCGGTTTTCAAGGCGCTGCTCTTTTTGGCGGCGGGTGCGGTCATCCATTCGGTGGGGACGCGCGATATGCGCCTGATGGGGGGGCTGGGTAAGAAAATGCCGCTGGTGCGCGCTGTGTTTGTGATTGGCGCGTTGGCTCTAGCGGGGATTCCGATCCTCAATGGCTTCTGGAGCAAGGAATTGGTGCTGGAAGTGGGTTTAGAGGCGGGCATTGAAACCGGTACGCTGTGGATGTGGGCGGTGATGCTGTTCACGGCGGGATTGACCGCGCTGTATACCTTCCGGTGCGTATGGCTGGTCTTTTATGGGGAACCACGCTCGGAATTGCATGTTCACCCGGCGGGAACCGCGATGAAAATTGCGCTCATCCCTCTGGCGGCGGCAACGTTCGTCACCTGGCTGTTGGCGGGGCGTTTTGGCAAGATGTTGGCGGATAGCTTACCCTTCCATAAGATTGACAATATTGCAACCAACACGCTGGCTGTTACCATCCTTACTTCCCCAGCTACGTGGGCGGCGCTGGCGGCAGTGGGGCTGGGGTTGATTATCTGGTGGCAGCGCGCGCAGTTGACCTTCTTCAGCGAAATGTTGGCGGGAGTAGGGCATGTGGCACAAGCCAGTTTTGGCTTTGAAGCCATCAACCGGTGGATAGTGCGTCAGATGCAAGGTGTGGCGGAAGATTTGCGCGGGTTGCATACCGGCAACTTAAATTGGAATATTTTTGGCATTGCTGCCGGTTTGGTAGTGGTGTTATTGGCTTTGGCATTGGGAGCAACGCGATGACCCCCGTTACTGCATTAATTTCTCTATTGGCGATTCCACTTGGGGCAGGACCGTTGATCTACCTGGTGGGGCGGATTGGCGTGCGCCTGGGAGGGTCGGCTGTGTTGGCGCGCTGGCTGGCTATTCTGGCGATGGTATTGATGTGCCAACCGTTTTACACCGTGGCGCAGGCAATTTTGCAGACGGGTGCGGTGGAAACCACCATTGGGGCGATCACCTTGCGCATGGATGGCATCAGCTTGATGCTGACCGGCACGGTGTTGGTATTAGGAATACTGGTGGTGGTCTTCTCGTTATCGTACATGCAGGGAGATGAAGGCGAAGAAAAATATTACGCCTTACTGCCGGTGTTGATGGCTTCGATGATTGGCTTGAGCAGCGCAACAGACCTATTTAACCTGTGGGTGTGGTTCGAGGCGATGGCGGTTAGCTCTTACCTGCTGGTGATATTTTATCAGGATCAGGCGGCTTCATTGGAGGCAGGGGTAAAGTACCTGGTGCAGAACGCGGTGGGGTCGGCGTTGGTGTTGGTGGGAATTGCCCTGGTATTTGCCTTCACCGGTACGCTGCGACTGGAAGAAATTGCGAAAGCGGCTTACGGTCCCGCGATTTTGGGGGCTGGGGCGTTGTTTATCATTGGCTTCGGGGTGAAAACTGCGCTCGTTCCGCTGCACACCTGGCTGCCGGATGCGCATTCACAAGCCCCCAGCGGCATCAGCGCTATGCTTTCGGGCGTGGTGATTGAGGCAGGGTTGGTGGCGATGCTGCGAGCGGTGGGTAGCCTGCCGGAAAGCTCTGTGGCGGGGGTATCTACCTGGGGATGGCTGCTGCTGGCGTTCGGGGTGCTCAATATTGCGGTTGGCAACCTGATGGCTCTGCGTCAGACGCAGGTGAAACGGCTGCTGGCATATTCCAGCCTGGCGCATTTGGGCTATATGCTGATTGGGTTTGGGGTGGCGGCGGGCTTTCATTTGCCGGATGCGGCGGCAGGCGGATTTTTCCACCTGTTTAACCATGCGCTGATGAAGGGACTCGCGTTCCTATCGGCGGGTACGCTGTTGTATTCGCTGCACATCTCGAAGGGGGATCACAACCCGTTGATGATCGAAGACCTGAACGGGGCGGCGCAGCGTTACCCAGTGACGGCGCTGGCGTTGAGCATTGCGGTGTTGGCGTTGGGTGGGCTGCCGCCGCTGGCTGGGTTTATGTCCAAATGGCAGATTTTTGCCGCTGGGGCAGAAACGCAGAATCTGCCGGTGCTGCTGGTGGTCATTTTTGCCGCGCTCAACAGTGTTTTGTCACTGGGATATTATGCGCCGTTGGTGAATCGTATGTATCGCCGCGAACCTTCCAGCGTGGTGCTGGCGGGGAACAGCGCATCCCTGATGATGGGGCTGCCGGTGATGGTATTGACCTTGGCAGTGGTGGTTTTAGGCTTCTGGCCTGCGTTGATGAATGGGTTTACGGGCGCGGCGGCGCAAACGTTATTGCGCCTGTTCGCCGGGCATTAGAAGGGAACGGAACATGGAACTCTTATCGCCTCCACTGGCTTTTATAATCACCATTCCATTGGTGCTGTTGATCGTGTGGGTTGGGGAGCAGCTTTCGGCTCCGGCAGAGAACCCTAGCTTGGCGAAAAGCAGCCTATATGGGTCTGGAGAGCAAGGTCCGCTGATTGCAGCTGCGCCTGGGTATCGTCCATTCTTCCTGGTGGCATTTTTCTTCGCTATTTTGCACTTAGGGATGTTGGTATTGGGGTTTGGTAATCTTTCCAATACGCAGGCGCTCTATATTATTGGTTTAGCGTTGGCGTTGGTTGCGCTTATTTTGGGTTGATTGAAAGGATGGAATGAGATGAATGAAACGTTGAATCTCTCTACTCCGTGGCAGAAAGGCTTACACAAGGTGCGGCTATGGTCATTGACCAATTCACCTTGGGCGATTCACTTTAACAGTGGCTCGTGCAATGGCTGTGACATTGAATTATTGGCTACGCTGACCCCACGCTATGACCTGGAACGGTTTGGGGTAAAGCTGCAAGGTTCGCCGCGCCATGCGGATATTCTCATCTGCACAGGACCGGTTACGCGCCAGGCGCGAGATCGTTTGCTGCGTACCTATGAGCAGATGCCTGGCCCGAAGTTTGTGGTGGCGTTGGGCTCCTGTGGGACGTCTGGCGGGGTGTTTCAGGGTTGCTATAACATTGTGGGCGAAATTGGGAATGTAATTCCAGTGGATGCGTATATCCCTGGCTGCCCACCGCGCCCCGAAGCGATGATTGATGGCATTGTCAAGCTGTTGGGTAGTTTAAAGTAGAGGGATTGAGGATTAATATGCAAGAACCAACGCGAATGCAGGATATGGAAGCCCCGTTAGCCGAACTGACGGATCGGTTTGAATGGCGTGACGATAACCGCCTGGATGTGTTTATCACCAGCGACCGCTTATTGCCAGCGGTGGAAGTGCTGTTCGCGCATCACTGGGTGTACCTTACGGCGATCACCGGCTTTGATTCGCCTGCCGCGGAAGGCAGCGAGGCAGAGGGCATGATTGAATTGCTGTATCATTTTTGCAGCGGCGCGTCCATCCTGACTTTGCGCCTAAGCCTGCCGTATAGCAACCTGGTGGTGCCAAGCGTGTGTCACTTGATTCCACCGGCAACGCTGTATGAGCGCGAATTAATTGAAATGCTGGGCGTTGAAATCCCTGGCACGACTTCTACCGACCGACTGCTCCTGCCGGATGATTGGCCAGTGGGCGTTTACCCGATGCGCAAAACGTTTAAGGGGTTATAAATATGGAAACCAAAGAGAAATCAGAGAAATTTATCGTTCCAATTGGTCCACAACACCCGGCGTTAAAAGAGCCAGGTCACTTTGAATTTACCGTAGATGGTGAAGTAGTGACGGGCGCATCGGTGCGGTTGGGATATGTGCATCGCGGGATCGAGAAGGGTGCGGAAGACCGGAACTGGACGCAGGATATATATCTGGTAGAGCGGGTGTGCGGGATTTGTTCGCACATCCATGCGACCGCACTGGCGTTGGGAGTGGAAAAGATGGCTGGGGTGACGGCCCCGGCACGCGCGCAGGCAATTCGCTCGTTGATTGGCGAGATGGAACGCCTGCACAGTCATTTGCTCTGGCTGGGGGTGATTGCTCACGAAGGTGGCTTTGATACCCTGTTTATGTACTCCTGGCGCGACCGCGAGACGGTGATGGATCTGCTGGAACAAGTGACGGGCAACCGCGTGAACTATTCTGCAAATGTGCTGGGCGGGGTGAAGATTGACATTTCCAGCGCGCAGTCGGACGCAATCCGGCGCGGGGTGGACTTTTTAGAGAGCCGCACGCAGCATTATCTCAATATCGTCACGCAGGATGAGGTCTTCCTGGCGCGCACGCGCGGGGTGGGGACGATGACGAAGGATCAGGCGCTGCTGTTTGGGGCAGTGGGACCCACGGCGCGCGCTTCTGGGTTAGAGATGGATATTCGGGTGGATGCGCCTTACGCGGCATACGACCAGTTTAAGGTCAACCGGGTGACGGATACGCATGGCGACCTGGAAGGACGCTTTATTGTGCGCGTCAAGGAGCTGTTTGAGAGCTACCGGCTGATCCGCGAAATATTGGATCATCTGCCGGAGGGCGAGCTGACAGTGCGCGTTCCACGCAAGATTCCGGCGGGCGAGGTCATCAGCCGGGTGGAAGCGCCGCGCGGGGAGTTATTTTACTTCCTCAAGAGCAATGGCGGGGACAAACCGGACCGGATGAAGATTCGCACGCCATCCCTGTGCAACTGGGCATCTGTCATGCAGCTGGCAGTTGGGCATAAGTTGGCGGATATGCCGATGATGTTGGCAGGGATCGACCCGTGCTTTTCGTGCAATGATCGCGTGATGACTATCCGGCGCGACCATTCGCGCCAAACCTGGAGTTGGGAAGACCTGAGACGTTACAGCCTGGAGTATTATCGATGAAGCTGAGTATTCCCCCGTTGATATCCATTTTGCTGTTCCCTGGCGGGCTGTTTTTGCTCGCCAGTGGGCTGATGTATGAGTGGGCAGATCGCAAGCTGATCGCGCGGTTTCAAAGCCGCCTTGGACCGCGTTGGTTTCAGCCGCTGGCAGATACGTTTAAGCTGCTCTCGAAGGAAGAAGTGACGCCGGAAGGGGTGGATCGGCGGTTGTTCTTCTGGTTGCCGGTGATTGCTCTTTCAGCGGCGTTGACGGCGGCTCTGTATGTGCCGATCTTTGGCTTTGCGCCGGCTTACAGCTTCCGCGGTGACCTGGTGGTGGCATTGTATATGCTTTCGATGCTGACGTTGTGCCTGGGGTTGGCGGGGGCGAATACGCTGGATCGGTTCTCGCTGATTGGCGCAACCCGCACGCTTACGCAGCTTTTTTCGTATGAAGCGCCGTTCTTACTAGCGTTGATCGGGCCCGCGTTGGTAGTGGGCAGCTGGCAAATTGGGGCGGTCAACGATTACGCTACGCATCACCTATGGATGGCGGTTACGCAGCCGATTGGCTTCCTGATTGCGCTGGTGGGGCTGATGGGCAAGCTAGAATTGACCCCGTTTGATGCGCCTGAAGCCGAAACGGAAATTGTGGCTGGGGCATTGACGGAATACTCTGGGCGCGGGTTTGCGCTTTTCCGCCTGGGCAAGGATGTGGAATTGGTGATCGGTCTGACGATGGTGGCTGCCTTTTACCTGGGCGGGCTGGCGAATCCGTTGGACTTTTTACTGAAAACCGGCGCGCTGCTGCTGTTCCTTTCTGGGCTGCAATCTATCTTTGCGCGGCTGCGCATTGATCAGATTGTGGGGTTATGGTGGCGGTTGGGGTCGCTGCTGGCGTTGGCAAACATCCTGTTTGTGATCCTGTTTGCGAAAGGTATTCTATGAAAATTGGATCCATGTTAAGCGATGTGCTGAGCGCATTTTTCAAAAAACCGGTAACGCAACCGTATCCATTTGAACGCAAACCTGCCCCGGTAGGCTTCCGCGGCAAGCTGATATACGACCCGGAAAAATGCAGTGGCTGCCAGTTGTGCATCAAAGACTGCCCTTCGAATGCGATTGAACTGATTACCATTGATAAGGCAAACAAACGCTTTATTATGCGTTATCACGAAGATCGGTGTACTTTCTGCGCGCAGTGTGTGATTAATTGCCGTTTTAAGTGTCTGAGTATGTCTGATGAGCAGTGGGAAATGGCTGCGCTGACCAAAGCACCCTTTGAAGTATATTATGGGCGCGAAGAAGACGTGCAAGGCTTTTTGACGCATCTGCATCAAGACGCACCGTGAGCAGTAAGATAGAGCTGCCGGAATGGCTGACGCAGGGAACGTGGAGGCGAATTGCCATTTTGGGGGTGGGTAACGAGCTAACAGGCGATGACATTGCCGGGGTGCTGGTGGCGCGCGGTCTGAAGGCAATGCTGGAGGCGCAACCCTTGCCGGAATCCGCGCCACAGATATTGGTGATGGATGCAGGCGCTGCGCCGGAGAATTTCACGGGCAAGCTGCGCCGATTTGAGCCGGAACTGGTGCTGTGGATTGACGCGGCGGAGCTGGGCGCAGCGGTGGGTACGGTGGAGTGGTTCGATTGGCAAGCTGCCGAAGGACTGAGCGCATCCACCCATACGATGCCGCCCTTCATGCTGGCAAAATATCTGATCCATGAACTCGGTTGCCGCGTGGCGTTGGTGGGCATTCAACCGGAACAACTGCATTTTGACGAACCGCCCTCGCAAGCTGTGATGACGGCAGTGCAGCGGTTGACGAATACCCTTGGAAATTGGTTAAACACGTAGACGAAAAATGGTTGACTGGTAAATCTGGTCAACCATTTTCTTTATTCATTTTCAGCTATTTTTTCAGGAGAGAGTTACGCATTTTTTACGCTATTATCACGCACGAAATAAGTGATAATCTGGTAAGATAAAAGCGATATGGTTAACCTTACCTGCACAAACTGCGGATTTGAAAACCCGCCAGGAATGCGCTTCTGCGGAAATTGCGGCTCGCGCTTGCCGGAAACGGACTTGCTGGGTGATAAAGGCAAAGTACGAACGGGCCCTTTACGCTTGGAAGGCATGCCGGAGATTCCGCCTGGGTCGGCGCGGGAATATCGTCAAAACCCGTGGGAGATGGTGGATCGCCCGAATGTGGGGGTGATGAGCGGCCCTGACCTGGTGGAGCGGTTTAAGCGCGCTGGATTAGAGGCAAGCGGGCAGCGGCGCAGCGTTACGGTGCTGTTTGTAGACCTGACGGGGTATACGCACCTATCGGAGATGCTATCCGATGAGGTGTTGTATGAGTTAATTCAGAAATATATCCGTGTGTTGGCGGATGACGTTTATAAATACGAAGGCATGGTGGATAAATTCACGGGGGATGGGCTGATGGCATTATTTGGCGCGCCGATTGCCCATGAAAATAACGCTGAACGCGCATTGCGGGCTGCATTGGATATGCAAGAAGATGTGGCGCGCTTGAATACAGAAGTAGAGGATTTGAAGGGACAGACGTTACGGTTGCATATTGGCTTGAACGCTGGCTCGGTGATTGTGGGCGGGCTGGGGAATGATGCGGTGATGAATTACACTGCCATTGGCGACTCGGTCAACCTGGCAAGACGGTTAGAAGAGGTGGCATCGCCGGGGACGATTTTTGTTAGTGAAAGTGTGTATCGTCAGACCGGGCGGTTATTTGACTTCGAGGTAATGCCCGCACAGCCCTTGAAGGGAATTTCGCGCCAGGTGACGGCTTACCGCGTGCTGCACCCCAAGGAACACCCGGCTTCTACGCGCGGGGTAGAGGGGCTGCGCGCGCCCATGATTGGTCGTGAGACGGAAATGCGCCAACTGCGTCAGATGGTGCATCGCCTGTCGCAAGATCACCTGGGTGGGGCGGTGTTGGTGGTTGGGGAAGCTGGGATTGGAAAAAGCCGCCTGACGTTGGAAATGAAATCTATCCTTGACCCAACCGAGGTACACGTTCTGGAAGGGCGTAGTCTGACGTATCGCAAGGCGATGGCGTACTGGATGTTCCAGGATATTTTGCGCGGGTTGTTAGACGCTCATGCCGAAATCTCGGAAGGGGAGCTGCGTCAACGTCTGCTGGATGAGGTGAAATACGTCTTTCAGAGCGGGCAGGATTGGCGCGCGCGGTTGCCTTATCTGGAATATTTGCTTGCCCTTGAACCGAGTGACCCGACTGCTGCGCAAGGTATTCATTACCTGGATGCGAGTCAGCTGCGCCAGCAAATTTTCCTGGCAGTGCGCGATTTAATTGAGGCAGAGGCAGAACGTAAGCCGCTGCTGCTGATTTTGGAAGATTTACACTGGGCGGATGATGCCTCAGTGGATTTGCTGCAATTTTTGCTTGATTCTACGCGGCGCGTTCCGCTGCTGATTTATGCCATTTCGCGCCCGTTCGAAGGCGGTGTGGTGCAAGCGTTATCCGAACGAGCCAAGCAGCGTCTTTCTTCGCAGTTTGTGCTGATGCACTTGCAATCGCTTTCGCTGGAACGGTGTACGGAACTCTTTTTTGCGCTGCTGACCGTGCCTGATTTGCCGGAGAGCCTGCGCAAAAACATCATCTCGCGGGCGGCAGGTTCGCCTTTTTATTTGGAAGAAATTTTGCGAATGATGATTGAAGATAACGTCATTTACCGGGATGGCGAAAATTGGCGGATGTCGGCGGATGCGGAAATTGATAAAATTGGCGTGCCGGAGACGCTGCAAGACCTGATCTTGACCCGTTTTGACCGGTTATCCCCACTGCCGCGACAGGTCTTACAGACGGCTGCCGTGATTGGTTATCAATTTAATGCCAGGGTGCTTAAGGAAGTTTTAGTCAAGCTGCCCGCTAATGAAATTCAGAGCGCGTTGGATTGGTTGACGGAGCGCGAATATATTCAGTCTGACATGGGCACGCTGAGTGATGATTATACGTTCAAGCACGTTTTGGTGTCTGATGCGGTATACAGCACCTTGCTCCAGCGTGACCGGCGCGATTTGCATAGCGATGTGGCTGAAGCGATTGAGAAGATTTACATTGGCAAGCTGGATGGGCAGATTGAGCTGCTGGCGAACCATTATCAGCGCAGCGCACATTTAGATCGCGCCCTGGCATATACCATTTTGGCGGGGCAGAAGGCTGCGCGTGATTTTGCCAATGAACAGGCGCGTCAACATTTTGTGCAGGCGCTGGGGTTGTTGGCGCGTGTGGCGTATACCCCTGAGCAGGCTTTTCAAATTCACCTGGGGGTAGGCAACTCGTTGGTTGTTTCTGGAGAATATCAGGCGGCGCGTGACCATTATCAGTCTACGTTTGAATCATTGGATATGAGCGCGCATGATGACATCTGGGTGGCGCAAATGGTTAGCTTGCAGCGCAAGATTGCAACAACCTTTGAGCGTCAGGGCGATTACGAGAAGTCTTTGCTGCGGCTGTATGCTGCGCAGGATATTTTGGAAAGAGATGACGCCAATTATTTCCACATTGAACGCGCTAGCGTCTTAAATGATATTGGTTGGATCTATTCAAGGCGTGGAAAATTTGACGAGGCGGAAAAACTTCTGCAAGAGGCGCTTTCCATGGCTGAAAAGGGCGATCAGATTGATTTAATTGCTTCGATCTATAACCGACTGGGTGGGATTTTTTATCATCGGGATGAATTGGAGCAAGCTTCCAGTTATTTGAGCCGCAGTTTGGAATTGCGCGAAAAAATTGGGGACATTGTGAACGTTGCGCGTTCGTATAATAACTTAGGGCTGTTAAAGGGGCGACAAGGCAACTTGGATGGCGCGTTGGAGAGTTTTAATCGCGCCTTTCGACTGCAATCCAACCTGGGGGATGTGGAAGCGCTGATTGAGCTGCACATTAATATGGGATTGGTGGAAATTGACCGCGGCGAGTTTCCGTCTGCCGAAAAGCATTTTGAAGAGGCGCTTATCACTGCGGAACAAATCGGGCATTCTTACTTTATTGGGTATGTGTATCATCACCTCTCGCTGCTTTACTTATACGAAGAAAAATGGCAGGCGGCGCTGGATAATGGAAGACTTAGCCAGGATACCTTTCAGCGGATAGGGGTGCAGGATCATCAGCTGGATGTGAATACTTTTATTGGTCTGGCATATTTAGGATTAGGGGATTTAGAACATGCCAAAGAGATTTCAGTGGTGGTCATTGAACTGCTGCGTAATCAGGAAGGCGGGACTGCGCCAGGGGGAGAAGAGGAAGGACGGGCGCTGCGTCTATTGGCGGGGTTGGCTCATTCTTATCGTGAGTATGAAACCGCCTGCCGCCATTTAGAGAAGAGCGCCGCCAACTTTGAGCGCGTGGGCAACCGTATGGAACGCGCGCGTTCCATGCTTGACCTGGCAGATCTTCAGGTGCAGGTGGGGCAGCCTGAACGGGCACGGCAAACATTGAGCGTGGCGAAGGAAATTCTCAATCATGTAGGTGGAAATTATTATCAAGAGAAGATTAATCGGCTGGAGATGATCGTCAAAGACGTGTTGTGAGGCGAATAGAAACGCCGCCTTGGGATAGGAATGGATAAAAGGAATAAAAAGAGACTGCCTTTGCAAGCAGTCTCTTTTTTTAGAAAAAGGATGTGCGTTGTGAAACGCTTCTCTTACGGTTTTGGTTCTTCAATCCACTGAGAAAGAGATGTGGAAGTGTTAGAGGAGGAGGGGCTTGCGCCAGAGGCAAAGGTTGAGACATAGGCGGGGTCAATATAGAGACTGCCTGACCATGCGCCAAGTCCACCGCTCCATGCACCCAGACCGCCAGACCACGCGCCCAGACCACCCGACCATGCGCCTAAGCCATCCACCCAGGTCGTGTAGCCACCGCTCCACGCACCCAGACCGCCAGACCACGCACCCAGACCACCCGACCATGCGCCCAAGCCACCGCTCCATGCGCCGAGTCCACCCGACCATGCGCCTAAGCCACCGCTCCACGCGCCTAAGCCACCCGACCACGCGCCGAGTCCATCCGCCCAGGAACCATAATGACTGCCAGACCACGCGCCGAGACCGCCAGACCATGCGCCTAAGCCAGTGTTGAGGATGTCGCCATATTCATTCTTGAGGCGGAAGAGGCCGGTAGTAGTATCAAAGTAGCTGTAGCCTTCATAATGGGTCGTGCCATTGATATCGGCTTGAATATCTAAGCCTTTATTGGCTTCACCGTTGACCTTTTTGAAGACGGCGTCAAAAGCGTTGACGCGACCCGTTCCCTGCTGCCAGATGCTGTATGGAACATCGCTGCCATCAGCATTGATCCAGGGTAAAGCGGTGAACATGATGCGATATTTGACCTGATCGGGGGTCAGATTGCGGTTACGGGAGAGGACAAGCGAAACCACGCCCGAAACGACCGCCGCCGACTGAGATGTGCCAGCCATAGAGAAGTAGTTGCCCAAAATTTTGTTTGCTTGATGATTCTTCGCAATGTAGCTATCGCTCATCATAGTAGAGACGATGTGAGCGCCGGGGGCAACCACGTCAGGCTTGACGAAATTATCGAGGGTAGGACCAGAGGCAGAGAAGGGGGTAATATAGTCGTCAGACCAGTCGTTGGGGGTGTAGTTATCCGTAAAAGCGCCAACGGTAATGACGTAAGGAACGTTGCCGGGAACGGATACGGTGAGGGGTCCGGGTCCTTCATTGCCCGCAGCGACCACAACGGTGATGCCGTGCGCCCAGGCTTGCATAACTGCCTGATTGAGCGGATCCGCCCAATAGGGGGACTGCACGATAGCGTGCAGCGAGAGGTTAATGACCTTGATATTGTAGCGATCTTTATGATCTACCACCCATTGAATGCCCTGGATGACGGATTCATAGGTGCCGCTGCCGGTTTCATCGAGAACGCGGACGGCGACCAGGCGCGTAGCGGGGGCAACGCCTTCGTAATCGCAATCTGTGCCTTTGGCGGCGTTGGCGATGATGCCAGCGACATGTGTGCCGTGACCATTCGGGTCAACCGGGTTGCGTTTGTTGGCGATGAAATCTTTCCATGCAATAATGTCGCGGCGGCTGCCATCTAAATCTTTGATGAGGTTAGCATGTTCAGCAACGCCCGTATCCAAAACGGCAACGGTTACGCCCTGACCTATCACATTCTTATCCCAAACGAGATTAGCGCCTACGTTATTGGGATAATCCGTATTGGGATTCTTGCAATCCTTTTTGTTGGGGCTGTCTTTTGCCTGGGCTTCGATGCCGTAATCGGTTACTTCAGCCTTGGCATTGGGCGTCACCTGGGTGATGCCGTTTTCGGCGCGCAACGCTGCCAATTGATCCACAGGAACATTTGCGACAACGCCTTTGATGATGGAAAGGGTTGAGGTGATTTGTCCATTGTGTTTGGCGACCAGTTGAGTGACTTGCTCAACGTTTGTCCCTTGGACAATAACAGATTGCATAGCGGTTTTGCTTGTGGCAACGACGCCATTACTGGCGGGAACCAGAAGCATACCAACCAGCAGCACAGCAAGGATGACCAGGTTTGTAACTCTTCTGAACGTGTTGGGGGTGGATTTCATATTGCCTCCTAAAAACAAAGAACCTGATTGCGTTAATTCTCATGACAATCAGGCAAACCAAGCAAAGGCAAGAAACCATTTACCCTTGCTCTTCGGTAGCTTGGCAATCATCATCAACGGAATGGTTGACTTTAGACCCATGGCTTTGCGCCGCCGGCTTTCACCGGGTTTGCCTTTATCGGAGTATAAAACTTCCGCTTCTAAATTATTACAATATCATTGTAACAATGATATTGAGATTATGCAATAGGCAGTTATAGGTAATTTATAAGTTTGTTCATGTTTTTGGGCGAAATAAAGAAAAGAGAATCCCTTCATTTTAGGGAAAATGTATTTACAATCTGCATTGGAGAAAAATTTTTTTTGGAGGCAGTTAAATAAGAATTTAGAGGAAAATAGTCATGTTTAAAAAAGGATAGTCCCGCCTGACACGATTGGTAAAACGGCGTACAATTAACGCTTATACTCAGCGAACGGCTGAATTTCTTTAACAAAAAGAATTCGCTTCACACCGCCGTTTTCTTTATAGATTTACGATATTAGAGGGGAATGAGGATCTTGTGGAAAAGACAGAGAGTCGTGAACATTTTGGTCAAGAAAAACGCTCGGCTGCCCTAAGTTCGGTGGTTGCAGCGATTGCCCTGACCAGTTTTAAGATTGTGGTTGGCTTGTTTTCGGGTAGTTTGGGTATTTTGGCAGAGGCGGCGCATTCGGCGTTAGACCTGGTGGCGGCTTTAGTGACGTTTTTGGCGGTGCGCATTTCTGACCGACCAGCTGATTCAGACCACCGGTATGGGCATGGCAAAGTAGAAAACCTTTCCGCTTTGTTTGAGACGTTCCTGCTACTGCTTACCTGTACCTGGATTATTTATGAAGCAGTACAGCGCCTTTTCTTACGCAATGTTCAAGTAGAAATCTCGATTTGGGTATTTTTGGTGATGGCCGTCTCGATTGTGATTGATTACAGCCGCTCGCGGATGTTGTTCCGCGTGGCGAAGAAGCATAACAGCCAGGCATTAGAGGCGGACGCACTGCACTTTAGCACAGACATCTGGTCATCGAGCGTGGTTATTTTCGGGCTGGCAGCGGTGCTGGTGGGGAAGATGATTCCATCCCTCTCTTTCTTAGAGAAAGCCGACGCGGTGGCTGCTTTGGGCGTGGCTCTGATTGTGTTGTACGTCAGCATGCGAATGGGTTGGCGCACGATCCAGGGATTGCTGGATACGGCTCCGAAGGGGATGGTGGAGAAGATCAAGGCAAAGGTAGAGGGCGTGGCGGGCGTGCAGGACTGCCATCACGTGCGCGTGCGCTACTCGGGGCCAGTTTTATTTGTGGATGTTCACGTTTTGTTGAATGGCGACCAATCTCTGACGGAGGCACACGCCGTCACAGAGCGAATTGAGCGCGCCATTCAAGAAATTGCGCCCGATTCAGACGTGACGGTACATCCTGAGCCAGTAGAAGTGATGTAACGAAGTTTACACAATCAAATGGGGGGAGAATTTTTCAATCAGGCGATGATAAGGTTGTTTGCCACTGACCCGTTGGCGTGCTTCACCATTCACGAATAGAATGAGAGTAGGCACGCTCATCACCTGAAATTGCATGGTCATCTGCACATTTTGGTCAACGTCTACTTTGGCGAGGCGAACTTTATCTTTCCATTCGCCGTTCGCCAGCTGTTCGAGGATAGGTTCCATCTGGCGACAGGGACCGCACCATTCCGCGCCAAATTCTACTAAAACGGGGGTTGCAGATTGTTTCACTTCCTGTTCAAAGGTGGAATCGAAAATATTGACAAATAGACTCATAGGGTTCTTTTTTTGATCTCTTTCCGAATGGGTATTACTTCTTTTTCTTCTTGTCTTTCTCTTTTTCTTTTTCGCTGATTTTTTCTTCCTCTTTGCGGACTTCACGGGGACGCCAGATTTCAAAATTTTCAGCGCGGGTGTCGCTATTGATCTGTGACCAGTGGTCAATGGGTAAAGAGAGATAGCCAACCACAGCAGTGGGAAGGGATTCAATTTCGCCGATGAGGATTTGAAGGAGGGTTTCGAGCCCAGGGTTATGCCCAACGACCATGACGCAATTTACATCCTCTGCAACCAGTTGCAACGCGGCTAAATAGCCATCGGCTTCCGCCATATAGAGGCTATCCTGACATTCGACCTTATTCGTATAGCCAGAAACTTCGGCGACAATTTCAGCCGTTTGCTTGGCGCGCAATGCACTGGAACAGAGGATCAGTTGAGGAATAAGATTATGCTCTTTGATCCAATGACCCATCACGGGAGCGTCTTTTTTGCCCTTTTTGTTCAGAGGGCGATCCTGATCTGACAATTCAGCGTGTTTCCAGCTCGATTTGGCATGGCGCATCAGCAACAAAGTTTTCATGAAGATAGCTCACTTTCTCAAAGAGGCAGAAGGATTTCTTCCCAAATAATCCATCCAATTAAGTATAACATAGGTTGTTGTGAGTTTGGAAGGAAGCAGGGCCTTTTTAATCAGAAGGCTTCTTATGAGGTACAATTAGAACACTTTGCGAATGGAGGAAGCGGATTGAAGAAATTAATGCGCGGGTATTTCTTTTTGGCGCTGGTCGCCGGGATGATTATTCTCGTTGACCAGTATACCAAATACTATGTGCGCTCGCACCTGGCGATTGGTGAAATCTGGGCGCCATGGGGCTGGCTGCTTCCGTATGTCCGCATTGTCCATTGGTATAACACCGGTGTGGCGTTTGGCATGTTTCAAGGGATGGGAAATATTTTTATGATTGTCTCGCTGGCGGTAGCCGCAGCGATCATCTACTATTATCCCAAAGTAGACACTGGGGAATGGCTTTTGCGCCTGGCGATGGGAATGCAGCTGGGGGGCGCGCTGGGCAACCTGATTGATCGGATAACAATTGGGCATGTGACGGATTTTATCTCGGTGGGAACGTTCGCCGTGTTCAATGTGGCGGATTCAGCCATTTCAGTGGGGGTCGTGGTGCTGCTTTTGTGGGCTTGGCAGTCGGAGCGCAAGAAACCAGCTGCGACTGTCAGCGCATCTATGGCAGAACTGCTGCCGGTAGATGACGGGCAGCCTACGTCCTCTAAAACGAGTTCGCCTTTCCAGGAAGATGAAGAAAAAGTATGAATGCAACGTTTGATTTTCAGGTAACAGAACACGCTGAACGACTGGATAAATTTTTGGTTACGCAGATGACTGACCTTTCACGGGCGCGCGTGCAGACGCTTATTAAGGAAGGTCATGTTTTTGTGAATGGAGCTGTGGTCACAAAAACTGGTTTTGATGCGGGGGTAGGAAGTGAAGTACGGGTGGAAGTGCCTGAGCCGCTTCCTACGCAGTTGCAAGGGGAGGATATTCCGCTGCAAGTGGTGTTTGAGAATGACGATATTCTGGTGATTGATAAGCCTGCTGGTATGGTGGTTCACCCTGCGCTGGGGCATGCGACTGGAACCCTGGTCAACGCAGCATTAGGATATGCGCCGGAAATGGAAGGCGTGGCGGGGGAAGGTCGCCCGGGCGTGGTTCATCGGTTGGATAAGGATACCTCTGGGCTGATTTTGATTGCCAAAAATGACCGCGCTCTGTATTGGCTGCAAGAGCAGTTTAAGACTCGTCAGGTGCAAAAAGTGTACCTGGCGCTCTCGGATGGACATCCGAAGACCCCTACCGGGCGGATTGAGGCGGCAATTGGGCGCGATCCTGCGCAGCGGAAGCAGATGGCAATTGTGTCAGATGCCAAAGGGCGCGCGGCAGTGAGTGAATATTTGGTGATGGAGAGCTTCGCGGAGCATACCCTGTTTGAGGTTTACCCACACACCGGGCGCACCCATCAAATTCGCCTGCATCTGACGATGATTGGCTGTCCGATTGTGGGGGATACGTTATATGGGCATAGTCACCCGAGTTTGAAGATCAAGCGGCAGTTTTTGCATGCAGCGCGGTTGACGGTGACGCTGCCTGGGGAAACCGAGCCGCGTACCTTCCAATCTCCGTTGCCGCCTGAGCTGCAATCCATTTTGGATGAATTGCGATCCAAATAATCCCCAATTTGAAAATGGGATTTTGAGCATTTTGTCGAATCTTAAAAATGAGGAAATTCTGGTATGCAGTGGATTGATTTACGATCTGATACGGTAACGCAGCCTACGGCAGAAATGCGCGCGGCGATGGCATCTGCGGTTGTGGGGGATGATGTTTATGGAGACGACCCTACGGTTAATCGCTTGCAAGAAATTGCCGCCGAGCGCATGGGGAAGGCAGCGGGTTTATTGGTTACCTCTGGCACGATGGGCAACCTGGTTGCTGTGCTGGTGCATTGCGGGCGCGGGGATGAGGTGATTCTGGGCAACCTGGGGCATACGTTCCTGTTTGAGGGGGGCGGAATTGCTGCTTTGGGTGGGGTTCATTCGTATGAAATCCCTACGCAGGCAGATGGTACGCTGCGCCTGGAAGAGATTGAGGACGCAATTCGGGCTGCGGATGACCCACATTACCCGATCACGCGCCTGGTGACGATTGAAAACACGCATAACCGCTGCGGGGGCGTGCCGCTGACGGTGGAATATACCGATCAGGTAGGCTCATTGGCGCATAAACATGGGCTGCAAGTGCATTTAGATGGGGCGCGCATCTTCAACGCGGCGGTCGCCCTGGGCGTTCCAGCCATAGAGCTGACGAAAGGGGTAGATAGCGTCACCTTTTGTTTAAGTAAGGGACTGTGCGCGCCGGTGGGTTCGGTGTTGTGCGGTTCGGCGGAATTTATCCGCAAAGCGCGCCGCATCCGCAAGCAACTGGGCGGGGGGATGCGTCAGGCGGGCATTTTGGCAGCGGCTGGAATCGTGGCGCTGGATTCGATGGTGGAGCGTCTGGCGGAAGATCATCGCCGCGCGCGCACTCTGGCAGCCTCCCTGGCGCGCATTCCTGGCATCCTTCCTGATCCGGCAACGCCGCCTACGAATATGGTTTTTGTGCGGCTGGCGGAAGATGTGCCATTGAGCGCGGCGGAAGTGGTTCAGCGATTGTTGGCAAAGGGGGTCAAGGTGGGGGCAACCGGTGCGCGCCGTATTCGCCTGGTGACGCATCATGGAATTGACGATGAAGCGGTGGAATGCGCCGCTGAGGCTTTCGCCCAGGTACTTTAAGGGTTTAGGGTATACTGGATTGTGAAAGCTGTTGTTT
The DNA here is from genome assembly GCA_038206515.1 of Anaerolineales bacterium. Lineage (GTDB taxonomy): Bacteria > Chloroflexota > Anaerolineae > Anaerolineales > Anaerolineaceae > DSYU01. Next base: position 93,909 of record JBBRAT010000006.1, read on the forward strand.
TTGGGGCTATCGTGGTGGCAGGAGGCGTGCGTTGTCATTCCTCCCGCCACCGCGACAGGCTCAATCCCTCCTCATTCAATTTTCTCCACATCTAAAGAGCGTATGAACAAAGAAACGTTTACCTTAGCAGAAATTGACGAAGTGGCGCAATTTATTCGCGCCCGTATGACCCATCAGCCGCGGATTGGGTTGATTCTGGGGTCTGGATTGGGGCATTTGGCGGATCTGGTGGAAGAGCGTGAAATCATTGATTATCACGAAATTCCCTACTGGCCCGTGTCCACCGTACAAGGACATTCGGGTCGCCTGGTGATTGGCAAGCTGGAAGGCGCGGAAGTGATGGTCTTGCAGGGTCGCTCGCATTTTTATGAGGGGTATTCGATGGCTGAAGTAACCCTGCCGGTGCGGGTAATGCAGCGCCTTAATATGGAAGGGGTGATTGTGACCAATGCGGCGGGCGGAATTAACCCTGCGTTTAACCCTGGGGATGTGATGCTGATTACCGATCACATTGGGTTGGTGAATATGACCGGCTTTAATCCGTTGCGCGGACCCAATTTGGATGAAATTGGGGTACGCTTCCCGGATATGAGTCAGGCATACGACCGCGAATGGATGCAGCTTGCCCGTCAGGTGGCGGGTGAAAATGGGGTGGCGTTACGCGAGGGCGTGTATGCCGGGCTTTCTGGGCCTTCCTTTGAGACGCCAGCAGATTTGCGCTTTCTGCGAGTGATGGGCGCGGATGCGGTGGGGATGTCCACTGTGCCAGAAGTGACCATTGCGCGGCATGGGAAGATGCGCGTTTTGGGCTTTTCTGGGATCAGCAACAAAGCGAACTTGGATGGAAATACGCCCACCCTGCATGACGAAGTGTTGGAAGCCGGCGAGGTGATTGTTCCTAAGCTCACTGCGATTTTACGTGGGGTGCTCCGCCAGGTTGCTCGCTAGAAACAGGATTATGCAAGATTTTCTTCCTTTTTTGCAGAGCTATGAAGCCGCTATTTATGCCATCCTGGGGATGGTGGCTGTGTTTTATGCGGTGAGGCTGTTTTCTGCGTGGGAAGGGGTGCGTGAGGTGGTTTTTGGGTTGGAGCGCGAACTGGCGATGCGGCGGTTTCGTTCGCTGCTGACGGTCATGGCGTTGCTGATCCTGTTTGCAGTGACAGAATATGTGCTGGTATCGTTTGTGGCTCCGGCATATCCGCGCGAGGTAATTCTTTCTACCCCTACGCTGGACATGCTGGCAACCCCAACCGTCACGCTGGCAGCGCGGGTGGATGCCGTTTCCACGCAAAGTACGGGTACGCCAACCCCAACCCCCGAAGCAGTGGATCAAACAGGCTGCGTGGCTGGCAAAATTGAGTGGATTTCACCCAAATCTGGCGAAACGGTGAGCGGGTCAGTCCAGTTGACAGGGACGGTGAACGTGCCGAACCTGGGGTTTTATAAATATGAATACGCTGCGCAGCCCATTAAAGACAACACGTGGGTGTCCATTGCGGCAAACAAAGGCGCGAAAGTGAATGGGGAGATTGGCTTTTGGAACACTACCCAACTCTCCCCAGGGCAGTATTTTTTGCGTTTGATTGTTTTGGATAACCAGAATAAACCTTTACCCGCCTGCGTTATTCAGGTGAATATCGTCACAAAAAAGTAGTTAACCGTATCCATTGAGGTAAAGCCATGCCTGAAGTTGAAATTCGCTCGGCTGTGAAAGAAGATTTGCTCTCTCTCGTTGCTATTCGCCATGACTATCAAAGTTTATATGTCTGGCAGATGGAACATACGGTGACGGGAAGCGAGATTACCGTAAATTTTCACCAGGTGCGCTTGCCGCATCCGCTGAAAGTGCAGTATGGCGGGCGGCATCCGATCTTAAATGCAGAAAACTGGTCAAGGTATCAGGCGGTGCTGGTGGCGCTGGTTCAGGAGGAAGTGGTAGGGTACATTGCCTTATCTGACCAAATTTTGCCAAAGACGATCTGGGTTACGGATTGCGCAGTGCATGGAAATCAACGGCGTAAAGGGATCGGCATGGCGCTGCACCTGGCTGCAGAAGAGTGGGGGCAGCAGAATGGGTTTATGCGCTGCATGTTGGAAATTGAATCAAAAAATTCACCTGCCATTCAGCTGGCTCGTAAACTAAACTATGAATTTTGTGGGTATAATGATCATTATTCAGTGAATCAAGATATTGTACTGTTCTTTGCGCGGTCATTGCGTTAGAGGACAAAGCCTTTCTTTATTGTTCGATGTGGTGTGGGCAGGTTGTAGTGATTTTCTTACAGACGCTTAGTGAAATTCTTACCGCCGGGGTCGCCATTACCGCTTTTTCGCTGCTGTTATATGCCCTGGCATTTAACTTGCGCGACCGGGTGGCGCGCTCGTTTGCAGTGATCATGGCTTGTGTGGTGATTACTTCCACGGCGGAAGCGATTGGCAGCACGCAGACGACTCTGGAGGCGGTGAATTTCTGGATACGCGTGCAATGGGTGGGGGTCATCTTCTTACCCGCAGCGTACCTGCACTTTTCAGACGCGGTTCTGACGCTTACTGGGCGACCGAGTCGTGGCAAACGCCGGTGGGCGATAAGACTTTCGTATGCGGGCGCGGTTCTTTTCCTGTTTGGACTGCCATTTTCCTTCTTGCTGCGTTCTGGGCTAAACACGCTGGGGCAAACCACCTATTTGCAGCCTACTCTGATCACGGACCTGTTTATGGCGGTGTACGTGGTGGCGGTGATCCTCTCGTGGTTTAACTTTATCCGCGCCTATCGCCGCACCACTACGCCGACTAGCCGCCGGCGTATCTTTTACCTGATTTTTTGCTCGCTTGCGCCTGCTCTCAGCTGCTTCCCCTTCCTGCCGTATGCTCCCAACTTTTCTGTACAGCACCCTATCTTATTCTGGAGCGGGGCGGTGCTGGTTAATCTCATTTCTGGGGTGCTGCTGGTGGTCATGGCGTATGTGGTCGCCTTCTTTGGCGTTTCGTGGCCCGACCGCGTGGTGAAGGTGCGGCTTTTTAAGTGGATTATGCGCGGGCCTTTCACTGCCAGCGTTACCCTGGGGTTGGTAACGATTATCCGCCGCATTGGGGAGTCGTTTGGCGTGCCGTACACTGCCTTAGTGCCGATTACGATGGTGGCTTGCATTCTGCTGTGTGAATATCTCATTACGATTTTTTCGCGGGTGGGTCAGCGCTGGTTATTTTCGGGAATGGCGCGGGATGACCTGGATAAAATCCGCACTTTGCAGGATCAATTATTGGCGCGGGATGACTTGAGTCAATTTCTGGAAGCGATTCTGGCAACGGTATCTGACCGGTTACAGGCGCAGGGCGCGTATATTGTGGGTTTAAACGCGGATGGCATGGAATTGATGGTGACGATTGGGAAGGTAAAGCTGCGTGAGGCAAGCCCATCCGCGCAGGGTGGCGCTGCAAACGCGGTTTTGGAATCGGCGACCATGGTTAACGATGAATTGTTGCAGCGGATTGCTGAAAATGACTCGGTGGAACATTTCCAATGGGGGCAGGATGCGCTTTTCCCGCTGATGAATGGCACACCTGAAAAGCCGGTTCTCATCGGTTTGTTGGGCGTCACCAATGCTTCTAGCCTGAGCTTTGACGTGGAGCAGCATCAGGCGATGCGTATTTTGGTGGATCGTGCGGCGATGGCGTTACGAGACTGGCGCGTGCAGCAAAAGGTATTTGACTCGCTGGAGAGTCTTTCATCTCAGGTGAGCTTCATCCAAAAATTGCGCGCGGCTGGGCAATATGACCGCATGGGTGCGCTGGCGGATGAGGATCATTTGCAACCCGAAAGCGATCTTTCCAATTGGGTGCGGGATGCGCTTACCCATTATTGGGGCGGCCCGAAGTTGACCGAGAATCCGCTGATGAATTTGAAAGTCGTTCAGGATGCGTTGAATGAGCACGATGGGAATCATGCGAATGCACTGCGGGCGATCTTGCGTTCAGCGATAGATCGCGTAAAACCAGAGGGAGAACGCCGCTTCACAGGCGAATGGATACTGTATAATATATTAGAGATGAAATTCCTGGAAGGCAAAAAGGTGAGAGAAGTGGCTCTGCGATTGGCAATGTCAGAAGCAGATTTGTACCGTAAACAACGGGTTGCGATAGAAACCATCGCCAGGGTCATTAATGAGATGGAAGCGCAAGCGCGCAAAGGTTAAGGTGATTAAATGAAACCTGGCACGAGCTGCATACAGCATACCTCAATTAAATTAATAAACATGATTGAGCAACCGCGGAGGTGGGACAATGCTCTCTAAGCGTTTTCCGTCTAACGAAGAAAGTCAACCGAAACAAAAGCCACAGGAAATAGATGAAGGCTGGTGGGCGTCTGTGCTAGCAGATGAAGAAGCCTATGCCCGTCCACAGCGACCCAATTCAGTATCAAAGCCTGGGCTTATGGGGAACAATGTAGATTGGAAACGGGTGCAAAGCCTGTACGAAATGGATGAAGTGATTTCATTGCAGGTATACGGATACAATCGCGGCGGGCTGTTGGTGCAAAGTGAGGGAATACAGGGGTTTGTGCCCGTCTCTCATTTAATTGATATGCCGTGTGGCGTGCAGGAAGAAGACCGGCGGCAAGTTTTGAGCGAGTATGTGGGGCGCACGTTGGAATTGAAGGTGATTGAGTGTGAGCCAGCTCAGGAGCGGGTTGTACTTTCTGAGCGCGCCGCGCAAGCTGGGGAAGGTCGCCGCCGCCAACTGTTTAACAGCCTGAAGCCTGGGGAAGTGGTGCGTGGAACGGTAACGAACGTCACAGATTTTGGGGCATTCGTAGACCTGGGCGGACTGGAAGGGCTGATCCACGTCTCTGAGCTTTCTTGGGGGCGCGTGCAGCATCCTTCCAGCATCTTGAAAGTAAATCAATCGGTAGAAGCATTGGTATTGATGATTTCTGAAGAGAGCGGGCGAGTGGCGCTCAGTCTTAAACGACTGATGTCTAACCCGTGGGACGAACTGGTCAGCAATTACACCCCGGGGGATGTGGTTCCGGCTACGATTACGTCCATTACGCGCTTTGGGGCTTTTGCGCGCCTCTTGGAGGGGGTGGAAGGGTTGATCCACATTTCAACGATCCATATTCCCAATGGGTATAAAGACCTGGAAAGCTATTTGCGGGCAGGGTTGGCGGTGCAAGTGCGCATCTTACACGTTGATTCTGAAAAACGCCGGTTGGGACTAGGGTTGGTGAGCGTGGAATGAGCCAGTCTGCGCAGCAATCCCCACAGACCTCGAAGAAAGGCGCTGCTCAGAAGCCCATCACTGCGCCGGAATCAGAAGCCGCATCTGCCCCAGAAAAAGGGGATGTGCTGGTAGCGTTGTGGCTGCGCTATGCCCGCTTTGGTTGGGATATTGTGGGGGTAACGCTGTTGGCTGCCGCGTTGCTGACCATGATTGGGGTGGTTAGCCGGGGGCAGGCATGGGCGCAAGGCTTTTTGCTTTCGCGCTGGGTGGGCGTGGTGAGCATGGGGTTTGGCTGGGGATGGCCCCTATTGGCGGCTGCGCTGGCTCTTTTGGGATTGCTGGCTTTGCGGCGGCGATATGCGGCTGGCTGGCCCCGCATTCACCTGACGCACGTGCTGGCGGTAGAAGGGGCAGGGTTTGCGCTGCTGATGCTCTTTTCCATCTTTGGCGGCATTTCGTTGACCAACGCGCAGGCGGGCAGGGATGGTGGCATCATCGGCTGGGGATTGGCTGCCCTGTTGGATGAAGTTTTGCCTATCCCATTTAGCACAGTATTCATTTTCGCGCTGCTGTTGTTCTTGCTGGCATACGGTACGGGGCTGCTGCATTGGGCGCATGCTCTGTTGGTGAAATGGCTGGATGAGGTGAACCCGGGGGGAGCTACTATGCCCGCAGTCTCCACCGTTACGCCAGATATTTCATCTATGCAAACCGGGGAAGTGGGTGTACCTGCCGTTTCGGTAGCCATCCCGCAACGTATTCTGCAGCGTGGGGTAGATTTGCCCCCGCTTAGCTTATTGCTGGAAGACCAGGCTCTGAAGCCGGATGAAGAGCAAATTCAGATGACCGCCGCGCTGATTGAGCATACGCTGGCGGAGTTTGGGATTCCTACAACTGTGGTTGGGTATCGGGTGGGACCAACCGTCACGCAATTTGCGCTGGAGCCTGGCTTTGTAGAAAAGCCGAATCCAGAGGGTGAAATGACTCGTCAGAAGGTGCGCGTTTCGCAAATTTCAGCTCTGGCACGGGATTTGGCGCTTGCCTTAGCTGTTGAGCGCTTGCGAATCGAAGCGCCTGTCCCTGGGCAGGCTTTTGTGGGGGTTGAAGTGCCGAATGCGCGGATCAGCATTGTTCACATGCGATCCTTGTTAGAATCGGAAGCCTTCAACAAGATGTCTGCTCCGCTGGCGGTGGCGCTGGGTCGGGATGTTTCCGGCGAGCCGCTGATCGCAGACTTGGCGCGCATGCCGCATTTGTTGATTGCCGGGGCAACCGGGTCAGGGAAATCCATTTGCATTATGACCCTCACCACTTGTCTGGTGATGAATAATACGCCTGAGACGCTGCGTTTGGCGATGTTAGACCCCAAGATGGTGGAATTGGCGCGATTCAACGGCTTGCCGCACTTGTTTGGTAAGGTGGAAACGGAACACGCGCGCATGTTGGGGGTATTGCAGTGGACGCTGAACGAGATGGATCGCCGTTACCGCACGCTCGAAGAAGCGCATGTGCGGGATATTGATGCGTTCAATCAACGGGCGGCGCGTAAAGGGGAAAAGCCTATGCCGCGCCTGGTAGTCATGGTGGATGAGTTGGCTGACCTGATGATGACTGCGCCAGAGCAGACCGAACATAGCCTGATCCGCCTGGCGCAGATGGCGCGCGCCACGGGGATTCACTTGGTGGTGGCTACGCAACGCCCGTCTACGGACGTGGTGACGGGATTAATTAAGGCAAACTTCCCGGCGCGGCTGGCGTTTATGGTGTCTTCTTCGATTGATTCGCGCGTCATTTTGGATACGAATGGCGCGGAAACGCTGATCGGCAAGGGGGATATGCTGTTCCTCAACCCCGAGGCGGGTACGCCGCAGCGCGCGCAGGGAGCGTGGATTTCAGATACGGAAATTGACGCCATCATTGCTTTCTGGAAGGAAAAAGCCCAGGCTTCCGGGGTAGCAGCGGAAGAAGCGCCCTGGGAAGGGCTGGTGACTGCGGGCATATCTGCTGATGAGGATGACTCGGATAAGCTGGTGGAGCAGGCTACGCAAATTATACGCCAGACGCAGCGCGCGAGTGCATCGTTGTTGCAGCGGAGACTGCGGATTGGGTATCCGCGCGCAGCTCGTCTGATTGATGAATTAGAGAACCTTGGCGTGGTTGGGCCGTCCCAATCAGGCGGCAAAGAACGAGATGTCCTCCTGCCTCCCACGGGCGAGGGCGGGGATGTGAACGATTTTGATGAATAAGGAAAAGTCTGTGGAACGAACTGTCAAAAAAGACCCTGTTACCCTTACGGATATGCTGCGTACTCGATTTAAAGGGATTGTTGAACCGATCGCTGCGTTTTTGAATCGTCTTGGATTGACGCCCAACGGGATGACCGTTTTAGGGCTGGTTGGCAATGTGATTGGCGCATACTTTTTAGCCACCGGTCAACTGACCATTGGCGGGCTAATCATTTTGCTGATGGGTCCGTTAGATGCACTGGACGGCACGATGGCTCGCTTGCGTGGAGCTACGACCGAATTTGGCGCGTTCCTTGATTCAGTAACCGACCGTTATTCGGAGTTGGTGATTCTGGGGGGGCTGCTAATCTATTTTGTACAGCGGAATGACGGGCTGGCTTGTGGGCTGATTTACCTGGCGGCGGCTGGCTCGGTGATGGTTTCGTATACTCGCGCGCGCGCCCAAGCCTTGAAGATTGAAGCCAAGGTGGGCATTTTTACGCGGGTGGAACGCTTTCTGGTGTTGGCGCCTTGTTTGATATTTCAACAGCCCATGATTGCCGTATGGGCGATTGCCATTTTAGCTAATTTTACCGCCCTGCAGCGCGTTTTTTTTGTGCGCCAGCAGGCTGATCAACCTCACAAAGAAAAGGAATAGGCATCCGTGAATCCCATTATTTTTCAGATTGGACCCTTTGCGCTGCGCTGGTACGCAGTCTTTATTATTACGGGTGCGCTGTTTGCAACCTGGTTATCCACTCGCCGTGCGGCTGAATATGGCGAAAATGGTGATTCTGCCTGGGATATTCTGCCCTGGGCGTTGATTGGCGGGATTATTGGCGCGCGCATCTGGCACATCCTCACGCCGCCCGCCTCGATGGTGGCTGCTGGGATTACCACACAATTTTACCTGACGCATCCTTTGGATATGTTAGCGATCTGGAATGGCGGGTTAGGCATTCCGGGCGCAGTGATCGGCGGATTTTTGGCGGTATTGATCTATACGCGCCGCCATGACGTCAGCTTGCTTGCCTGGGCGGATATTGTTGCGCCGGGGTTGGCGTTGGCGCAAGGGATGGGTCGCCTGGGGAATTATGCGAATCAGGAATTATATGGCGCGCCGACCAATTTGCCCTGGAAGCTGTTTATTGATCAGGCGCACCGGTTGCCGGGCTATGAAAGCGTAGCCTATTATCATCCGCTATTCCTGTATGAACTGATCTATGACGTGCTAAATATGCTGATCCTGCTGTGGGTGAGCAAACGGTTCCGCCATTGGTTGAAGCTGGGCGATGTGTTCTTGATGTATCTGATCATTTATCCCTTAGGGCGATTCTTGCTTGAATTTTTACGGCTCGACCCTTCGCCGGTCGCCGGGTTGAATATCAATCAGACGTTGATGGGGGTGACAGCCGTATGCTCTTTGATTGCGTTGATCTTGCGTCACTCCTTAAATTGGGGGACGAAAGTTTCTGCGATTTTGAGATATATCCCCATTCCCGTTGCTGAGGGGGTTGATTTGATCGAATCATCCCGCGTTTCCAGCTCTGACGTTCATAGTCCTTCCCCCGAAGGGGAAGTCATTGACCTGGAGGATGAAGATGAGGCGGACGATTCTCACGAAGAAGACTCTGCTGGATAATCCTTGGCGCGGGGTAGAGTGTAAGTGATTTGAAATTGAAGCGTTTACCGCCACTGAAAGGGAGATTGGGGCATTATGGGGCATGTGGTTATTTTGGGGACGGCAAATGCTGTTCCGGGTCTGCAACATGAGAATACCCATTTTTGGGTACAATCGGCAGACCGTTCTGTGTTGGTAGATTGCCCCGGCAACCCGGTCGTGCGCTTGCGGCAGGCGAATATTGACCCGCTGGCGCTGACGGACGTGATTTTAACCCATTTTCACCCGGATCACGTTTCAGGGTTCGGTCCGCTGTTGATGGATTTGTGGTTGATGGGGCGCAAGACGCTCCTGAATGTGTATGGTCTGCCTGAGACGATTGAGCGGGCGCAGCAGATGATGGCGCTTTACAGCTGGAAGAATTGGCCCGATTTTTATCCGGTGCAGTTTATTGCGGTGGAGGGGCATGAGAGGGCGGATGTATTTCAGTCTGCGGGGCTGCGCGTATTTGCGTCACCGGTGCAGCACTTGATTCCCACGATTGGACTGAGGTTTGAGTTTCACCAGCGTACTCTGGTGTATTCGTGTGACACGGAACCGAGCGCGATGGTGGTGCGTCTGGCGGAAGAAGCGGATATTCTGATTCATGAAGCGACCGGCAATTCGATTGGGCATACTTCTGCTAAACAAGCCGGGGAGATTGCCAGCGAAGCGGGGGCAAAGTCGCTCTATCTCATTCATTATGATTGCAGTATGGCGGAAGAGGCTGCATTGGTGGCAGAAGCCCGACAAACCTTTAGCGGTCCAGTCTTTTTAGCGGTGGATTTCTTGCGTATCCCGATAGGGGAATAAGAATTTTTCAACAAAACAGGGACGCGCGCTTAATGTGTTGAAAAACGGACAGTCTGAGGGATTACCAACCCGTCAGGAAAGATTCCCATTCGGCGTTTTCGGGCAGGTTACGACCAAACATATAATGGGCGGAGGTGGGCGGTTCGGTGGGAGGACGCAGCAGGCGCATATTGGCTTCTTCTAGCACGCGCCCGCCTTTGCGATGATTGCAGCTGGGGCAAGCGGCGACCACATTTTTCCAGACGTGTTGCCCGCCCATGTGACGCGGCAGCACATGATCGATGGTCAGGTCATTGGTATGTTTGCCGCAATATTGGCAGGTGTAGTTATCACGCCGGAAGACTTCGCGGCGGGTGACTTTAATTTGCGGGCGGGGGCGCGTGACCATGTGCTGCAAGCGGATGACGGACGGGCAAGGGAAAGAAGCCTGGGTGGTGTGAACTTCACCGCGACCGTTGATAACGAGGGAGGCTTTGTTGTTGAAGAGCAGTCCAAGGGCGCGCCGCAGATCACAAACGTTAAGAGGCTCAAAATTAGCATTTAACACTAAGACCGGTGCTTGCATACGCTCTACTCCATACCAAAAATTATAGCATGTCTGATCCGTCTGGCACGAAAAATCTTTCATTGTTTTCGTCTGGATCAGGTATAATAAGAAAATGTATAGAACTTCTCCTATTGAACCAATTGATTACCTGGTCATCGGTCACTTGACCCGTGACCTGACTGCGGATGGTCCTCGCCTGGGGGGGACAGCGGCATACGCATCGCTGACGGCGCGCGCGCTGGGGTTGCGCGTAGGCGTGCTTACTTCTTGCGAAGAATGCCTCTCCGCTAAAGAATTAGAGGCTGCAGGAATTACGGTCGTGGGCATGTTGGCAGATCAGACGACTACTTTTGAGAATATTCTCACGCCGCATGGGCGCGTGCAGTTTATTCACAGTGTAGCGCCGATGATTGACCTTTCGATGGTGCCGGAAGCCTGGCGCAACACCCCGATTGTTCACCTGGGACCGGTTGCGCATGAGATTAACCCAAACATCCTACGCGCGTTTGAGAGCGCGTTGATTGGGTTGACGCCGCAGGGCTGGATGCGCACCTGGGATGATGCCGGGCGGGTGCATTATACCGACTGGCCCGAAGCCTCGTATGTACTTCAGCAAGCCAACGCGGCTGTCCTCAGCATTGAGGATGTGCAAGGGGATGAAAGCGTGATTGATGACATGGCTTCGTCCATCCGCGTGTTGGCGGTGACGGAAGGGGCTGGCGGGGCGCGTTTGTATTGGAATGGGGATGTGCGTCACTTTGCGCCGCCGAAAATGACGGAAGTAGACGCCGTGGGAGCGGGGGATGTTTTCGCCGCGTCCTTTTTCACCCGCTTACATGCCACCCGCGACCCGTGGGAGGCTGCCCGTTTTGCCACCTTGCTGGCAGCGCAATCTGTCAAACGCGCTGGGCTGCAAGGCATCCCCACTGAGGATGAAATCAAGGAAAGCCTGATTGAAATTGTTGATTAAGCTCCGCTGAAAAGGGAGAAGACCTATGGCTCGGATCTATACCCTCGTCAATCAAAAGGGCGGTGTTGGCAAAACGACTTCCGCCATCAACCTCGGCGCTTACCTGGGCTATTATGGTCAGCGCGTGTTACTGGTGGATATTGACCCGCAAGCCAATGCCACCTCTTCGCTGGGGGTAGACAAAAACACGGTGCGCAGTGGAACGTATGAAGTCTTGGTGCGTCAGAATGCCATTGGCGCGCAGGTGCTGCATAACCCACGGCTGAAGCTCTCGTTACTGCCTTCTTCCCCTGCGCTGGCTGGCTCTGAAATTGAGTTGATTGACCTGCCTAAACGTGAATTTCGTCTGCGCGATGCGTTGAACGCGGTTGCAGACCGGTATGACTATATTTTGATTGACTGCCCGCCCTCACTGGGCTTGTTGACGGTGAACGGTCTGGTGGCAGGGGTGAACGGGGTAATTATTCCGGTGCAGTGCGAATACTTGGCGTTGGAAGGGTTAAGTCAACTGACCCAAACCATCCAACGGGTGCAAGCGGGTCTGTTCAAAGAATTGGAAGTGCGTGGGGTGATCCTGACCATGTATGATGGGCGCACGCGACTGGCAACGGATGTAGTCAGCGAAGTGCGTAAACATTTTCCAGATCAGGTGTTTGAGTCGGTCATTCCGCGCAGCATCCGCCTGGCAGAAGCGCCTTCGTATGGGCTGCCGATTTCCATTTATGCGCCCGATTCCACCGCTGCCAAAGCATACGCTGCGTTGGCGCGTGAAGTGCTTGCCAAAGATGGCGTAGTGATCCCCAATATACAGGTATAGAGGAATAGCGGATTATGGTGCGTAAAGGCGGACTTGGCAAAGGCTTAGAAGCGCTTATTCCTGGACCAGCGGAAGGGATGAATCAGGGCGGGGTTGGGGGCAGCGCGGCTTCAGGCGCAGCGCTCGAAATTCCTTTAAGTCAGATTGTCCCGAACCCACGCCAGCCGCGCACGCAAATGGATGATGAGGAGCTGCGCGGCTTGTCGGAATCGATCCGTGAACATGGGGTGCTGCAACCCCTGGTGGTCTCGTTTGATTCGGGCAGCAACGGGTATATCTTGATTGCGGGGGAACGCCGGATGCGCGCGGCGAAATTGGCGGGGTTGGAAACGGTGCCAGTGGTTGTCCGCCAGACGAGTGAACAGCAGCGCCTGGAACTTGCCCTGATTGAAAATGTGCAGCGCGCTGACCTGACTCCGCTTGAAACGGCAGAGGCATATCATCAGTTGATTGAAGAATTTGGGCTGACCCATGAGGAAGTGGCGTTGCGGGTGGGCAAGAGCCGCGAATCGGTCACCAATACGCATCGGCTGGTGCGACTGCCCGATGAAGTGAAGCAGGGGCTGGCGCAAGGCTGGATTACCGAAGGGCATGCGCGCGCGCTGCTAGGACTGGATGCCCGTCCACAGGCGATGATTGAGGTATATAAGACCATCCTCAACCGCAAATTGTCGGTGCGCCAGACAGAAGCGTTGGTTAAGGAATTGACCGTAGATCGCCCACACCGGACGGTGCATTCTGATATTCCTGCCGAAGTGCAGGAGATGGAAGATCAGCTGCGCCGCTACCTGGGAACGCGAATTAAGCTGCGTTATGGAAAAGATGGCGGTTCACTGACCATTTATTACTTCTCGGATGAAGAATTGAATGATATGATGACCAAAATTATGAAGGAGTAGCCCGGTGCGTCTGTTATATCATGCCCGCATTTTCACCCAAGACCCTTCTATGCCTCAGGCTACGCCGCAAGCAACTGCCCTGGTGATGGAAGGTGAGCGTATTCTGGCGATTGGCGCGGAAGAAAAACTCCTGCATCAATATGGGGCTGAAGCGGAAAAGCAGGATATGCAAGGGGCGGTGCTGTGGCCTGGACTGACAGATGCCCATATTCACCTGGATCATTATGCCCTGGCGTTGCAAATGGTCAACTGTGAAACTGCTACTCGCGCTGAATGCGTGCGGCGCGTGGGGGAACGCGCGCGGAGTACCCCGGCGGGGAAATGGCTGCGCGGGCATGGATGGAATCATAACGTTTGGGCGGATGGGTTGGGCAACGCTGCTGAACTAGATGTTGTGGCTGGGAATATCCCTGTTTATTTAACTGCCAAGTCGTTGCACGCTGCCTGGGTAAACGCTGCGGGGCTGCGGGAAGCGCGCATTACGGCGGATACGCCTGACCCAGCGGGTGGAATGATTCAGCGCGATGAGCATGGTCAACCGACTGGTATTTTGTTTGAGGCAGCCATGTCGCTGGTGGAAGATGTTATTCCGGCGCGCACATCCGCTGAGAGCGCGGAAGCTATTGCCGCAGCGCAAGTGAATTTGTGGCGCTATGGGATAACCAGCGTACATGACTTTGACGGCAGCCGCTGTTTTGAGGCATTGCAGCTGTTGGATGCGCAAAACCGACTTAAGTTGCGCGTAGTCAAAAGCATTCAAGGGGATAAGTTGGAACATGCGGCTGCCCTGGGGCTGCGCATGGGATTTGGCAATGATCGTTTGCGGATTGGCAGCGTGAAGCTGTTTTCGGACGGCGCGCTTGGTCCGCACACGGCGGCGATGTTCGCGCCATACCAGAGTGATGGCGACAATAGCGGTATTCTGCTACTCGATAATGAACAGGTGCTGGAGATCGGTATTCTGGCAGCTGAACACGGCTTAAGCCTGGCAATTCACGCGATTGGCGACCGCGCCAACCATGAAGTGTTGGTGGGGCTGGCGACATTGCGTCAATATGAGACGGATCACGGACTGCCGCACCTGCGTCACCGCATTGAACATGTGCAGGTGTTGCATCCGGCAGACTTAAATCGCCTGGCGGAGTTGAATGTGACGGCATCCGTGCAGCCTATTCACGCTACGTCTGATATGGCTATGGCGGATCGCCTGTGGGGGGAGCGGTGCGCGCTGGCGTATGCGTATGGCAGTTTGCTGGAAAGTGGCGCGGCGCTATGCTTTGGCTCAGACGCGCCGGTGGAATCGCCGAACCCATTCCTAGGGTTACATGCTGCCGTTACGCGCCGCAATGCGCAGGGCGAGCCTGCGCCGGAGGGCTGGTACCCAGCCCAACGCCTGACTCTGGCGCAAGCCTTGCATGGGTTTACCGCAGGAGCGGCTTACGCGGTTGGGATGGAAGACCGGATGGGGAGGTTAGCGCCCAATGCGTTTGCGGATTTAATTGTGCTGGATGTGGATCCGTTCACCCTTGCGCCGCAAGATTTGCAATTTGTGCAGCCGGTTGCCACGATGATTGGTGGGCAATGGGTGTGGCAGAAGGACGAAAGTTTGCATGTTACCCAATAACGTGCCTCTCGTGCCTGAAGTGCTGGTGCCTCGCCTGGGCGAAACCCTGGTTGAGAAGGGATTGCTTTCGAAGCAAGATTTACAGCGCGCATTGCAACGGCAAAAAGATTTACGTAAGCAAGGGCAAACGGCGCTACTTGGGCAGTTGCTGATTGATATGGGGATGATTGATGCAGCTACGCGCGATGCGGTGATTACTGAGGTAATTATCCAGTTGCGCGCCGCGCTGCAAGAGGCGAATTTGCAGCTGACACAATCCAATCAGCAGCTGGAAAAGCGGGTGGCAGAGCGTACCATTGAATTGCAGGATGCGCTGGCAAAGCTTTCAGAATTAAATCAACTGAAGGCGAACATTGTGGCGAATATCTCGCATGAATTGCGTACCCCGCTCACCCATTTGAAGGGATATTTGGAGCTTTTGTTAGCCGGTGATCTGGGCGAGATCAGTGACGCGCAGCACAGCGCGTTGCAGGTGATGGGCAAATCCTCCGAGCGGCTGGAACGCCTCATCGAAGATTTGATCCTGTTTTCTGTTTCGGAGCGAGATCAGATTCATTTGCATGCCAGTACATTTTCGCTTTCGCCGATGTGCGTAGGAATTATTCACAAATCAGCGGCCAAGGCGCGCGAACGCAGCATCAGACTGAGCCTGGACTGCCCGCCTGAACTGCCCAATGTGAACGCGGATGAGGAAAAAATCACCTGGGTGGTAATGCACTTTATTGACAATGCGATGAAATTTACACCTGCGGGGGGAAACGTCACTTTGCGGGTGAGGCAAAAAGGGGAATGGATTGCCATTTCGGTAGAAGATACGGGCATGGGCATTCCTACTGAGCGAATTGATGAGATATTTGACTCGTTTCACCAGCTGGATGGCTCCAGTACGCGCCGAGCAGGGGGTACCGGACTGGGACTAGCGCTGGCGAAGAAATTGGTTGAGGCACACGGCGCGAAAATTACGGTCAAATCACAGGTGGGGAAGGGCAGTTGTTTTGAATTTCTGCTCAAAGCCTCCCCGCTGGAGCCGTTTAATATTTCATCACGATAGCTAAATCGTCAGATGGAGGAGAGTTATCTCTTTCGCTGGGCGAGAACAACCGTTTATATTAAAATTGACTCAGGCGAAAAGGGGATAAAGCATTATGGCGGTTCAAAAGTTTTCATCTGCAGCGGTTAATATCAACCACCTGTATCAAATCAGTCGGATTGTGACAGAAACAGCCGAATGGAAGCCTGCTTTAGATGAAATTGCTTCTTTGATCCGGTCTATTTTTATTTTCGATAACCTGGTGGTTTACCTGGCAAATCCGCCACGCCATGACCTGGATGTGATGTATGCGCGGGCGATGGGGCGTGGACGGTCTGCGGAAGCGGACATCTCCTGGGGGGAGAGCGTTGCCAACGAGGTAATGGATCACCCGAAAACGATTATGCGCGAACCTTCAGAGACGGAAAGCGCTGACCGTTTGCAGCATCCTTATGTGTTGGGCGTACCCTTGCAGGTGGTGGATCGCACATTGGGGGTGCTGATCTTTGTGCGCTTTGGTGGGCCGCCGTTTGAACCAGATTCAGTGTTCCTGAGCGAATATATTTCCCGTCAGATTTCCTTTCTGGTAGAATTACAGAATATGCAGCGCGCTTATGATATTCTTCAGACGCAGAGCCAGGAAGCGCGCTTGCAAGAAGACTTTATTTCCACGATCACGCATGAACTGCGCACGCCACTGGGCTTTATCAAAGGGTATACGACTACCTTGTTGCGGGCAGATACCAGTTGGGATGCGCCAACGCAACAGGAATTCTTGCGAATCATTGACCAGGAAGCTGACCGTTTGCAGGAGTTAATTGAGAATTTGCTTGACTCAGCCCGGTTGCAGAGCGGGGCGATGAAAATGGACTTCCAACCGGTGCGGATTGACGCGCTGGTGCGTTCTGTGACGGATCGCCTGACGCAACACTTTCCGGGGTTGCAGGTGGTTTATGACGATCAGCGTGAGGATAATAAACTGATACGCGGCGCGCCCAGGCGGCTGGGGCAGGTTTTTGAGAATTTGATCAACAATGCGATGAAGTATGCCCCTGGCAGTCTGATTTATATCCGCTTTTTGACGCAGGCGGAGGGAGTGGAAGTAGAAGTGGAAGATCACGGTCCGGGGGTGCCGCAGCGGTATCTGACGCATCTATTTGACCGTTTCTTCCGTAACCCTGAGCTAGAACCTTACGTACATGGAACAGGACTGGGATTATTTATCTGCAAGAAGATCGTCCTGGCGCACGATGGTCAAATTTACGCCACCTCACACGTGGGAGAAGGCACGACCTTTCATATTCAATTGCCTTATCTGCATTCAAACGACGAGTGAGTTGTTCGCTTGCCAAAGGAGACTTTTATGGCCCCTCAAATTTTGGTTGTGGATGACGAAATGCGCTACCTGCATTTGATTAAAGTGAATTTGCAGGCAGCTGGATATGATGTAATCACGGGAAGCAATGGGGAAGAGGCGTTGGAAATTATGTCAAACCAAAGCCCCGATTTGGTCATTTTAGATATTATGATGCCGCGCCTGGATGGGATCACCACCTGCGAGCGCATCCGGCAATTTTCCAACGTGCCGATTATCATGCTGACGGCGAAGGGCGAAGAGCAGGATCGGGTGCGTGGGTTGAATGTGGGGGCAGATGATTACGTGGTGAAGCCTTTTTCTGCCACGGAACTGGTGGCGCGGGTGAAGGCAGTCTTGCGGCGCGCGCAAACCTCAGATGTTACTGTGCCGAATCGCTATTTTACACATGGCAACTTAAAAATTGATTTCGCGCGCGCCGAAGTCTGGCGGGATAATAAAGCCGTCTACCTTTCGGCTACGGAATATCGGCTGTTGATTCAATTTGCGCATCACGTTGGGCAGGTGCTTTCCGCGGAAGATTTGCTGGTGGCAGTGTGGGGCGGGCAGTATAAGGATGATAAAGAGATTTTGTGGGTATCCATTGCGCGGCTGCGCCAAAAGCTGGAAGATAACCCGCACAGTCCACTACATATTGTCACGCGGTCGGGGTTGGGATATTTAATGCCGCCGAGCGAAAAAGAGATTAACGATAAGGACGTATGAATTTATGGTTACGCAATACGATGAAAAAGGGAAGATCTTTACCCAAGTAGTTAGCAAGCACCCGGCGGCGGTCGTTATTCAGACCGATCAGCAGACCAGCATTCGTGGCACGATACACGTCCGCCCCAATGCGCGGGTAAAAGATGAAATGAACGGAAATGAAAGGTTCATTGCCGTAACAGATGCAGTCATTTACAATAGTCAGGGTGAAGAAATATCTCGCGTGCCATTTTTAGTGGTCAATACTGACCATATTGTATGGCTGATTCCGCAAGAAGAGACGAACCGTTAAGGAATATTTAGCCGTTTTTAAAGATAGGGTACGTTAAGTTTATGACTACATCTGCTTCAAATGCGCGCACAATTGATCTTGCCAAGTTAAAATCATACCTGATTAACGCTGTGGCGCGCGAAATGGAGGGAAATCCGCCAGCGAATTCTGCCAACCGCCATGAGGCAATTGTGCAGTGTTTGCAGCAAAGCTATACCTCCACCCATATTCAACTGCCGAATACGGTCCGTGAGCAGCTTTTTCACGAAGTCATGGATGAAATGCTCGGATTTGGTCCTTTACAGCCTTTGCTGGAGGATGAAGAGATTTCCGAAGTGATGGTGAACGGTCCGAAAAAGATTTTTATTGAGCGCAAAGGCAAGTTGATTAAGACAAACATCACCTTTGAGAATGATGCAGCGGTCATTCGGATCATTGAAAAGATTATTTTGCCATTAGGACGGCGAATTGACGCAGATAACCCCACGGTGGACGCGCGGTTGCCGGATGGGTCGCGCGTGAATGCGGTCATTCCACCCTGCGCGATTGATGGACCCACCATCACTATTCGTAAGTTCAAGAAAGAGAAGCTATCGGTAGAGCAGCTGATTAAGTTTGGTACGCTGACCCCCCAGATGGCTGAATTTATCCGCGCGTGTGTAATTGCTCGACTGAATATTGTTATTTCGGGCGGCACTGGTTCTGGCAAGACGACTCTGCTGAATGTGCTTTCGAGCAATATCCCTGAGGATGAGCGAATTGTCACCATTGAAGACGCGGCAGAGCTAAGATTACAGCAGGAACATGTGGTGCGATTAGAGACGAAGACCTCTAATATTGATGGGAAAAACGCTGTCTCGGTACGCGACCTGGTGCGAAACTCGTTGCGGATGCGCCCGGATCGGATTATTGTAGGGGAGTGCCGTGGCGGCGAGACGCTGGATATGTTGCAGGCGATGAATACCGGGCACGATGGATCGTTGACGACTTTGCACGCGAACACCCCGCGCGATGCGTTGAGCCGCATGGAAACGATGTGCATGATGGCGGGCATGGATTTGCCGATCAAGGTGGTGCGCGAGCAAATTGCCTCCGCAATTGACCTGATTATTCAGCAAACGCGCCTGCGGGATGGCAGCCGAAAGATCACCGCGATCACGGAGGTAGCTGGGATGGAAGGTGAGACGGTGGTGCTGACGGATGTGTTTAAATTTGAACAGACCAATATCACCGCGGATGGGAAAGTGATTGGCGAATTGAAGCCAACCGGCATCCGCCCACTGTTTACCCCACGCCTGGAGGCGGCTGGCTTCCGGCTAGGACCAGACGTATTTGGGGTGAATTTTACGGATATGCTGAACAACCGCCGCAGGTAGTGCGATGGAGAAAGGTTCATTATGAGCAATTATCGTCAACTGATGCAAATTCGCACCAAAAAACTGGGGTTGCTGCTTGCGAATGCACGTACAGCCAACCGGCGCAGCCTGGAAGAGTGTGCTGAAGCCATCTGCGCTACGCCAGCCGATTTACAAGCCTATGAGAGTGGCAGCGTGGCGCCTGGTTTGCCGCAGGTAGAGCTATTGGCGCTCTACCTGAACGTTCCATTGGAACAGTTTTGGGGGAAAAAAGCGCTGGAAGAGATGGAAGCTGCGCAACCCATTGTAGAAAAAGCGCGGCTGATTGCTTTGCGCAACCGCATGATTGGGGCGAACCTGCGCATGGCGCGCAATGCTGCGAACTTCTCGTATGCCGAAATGACCGAGCGCACCGGCATCGCGGAAGAGATGCAGCGCCGCTATGAGGCGGGCGCGGTGAGCATGCCGTTGGCGGAATTGGAAGTGGCGGCTCACGTTTTGCAGGTTTCAATTGAGCAATTTTACGATCAGCGTGGACCGATCGGGCGGTGGCGCACCCAGCAGAACAACGTGCAGCGATTTTTACAGCTGGAGCCAGAAGTGCAGGAATTTATCTGCAAGCCGGTCAACCAGCCGTATCTGGACCTTGCCATGCGCTTGAGTCAGCTGAATGTGGATAAATTACGCTCGGT
This sequence comes from Anaerolineales bacterium, assembly GCA_038206515.1. Lineage (GTDB taxonomy): Bacteria > Chloroflexota > Anaerolineae > Anaerolineales > Anaerolineaceae > DSYU01. Next base: position 114,115 of record JBBRAT010000006.1, read on the forward strand.
TGCTGAAACGTTGTTGGAGATTACCTATTAATGACTACTTCTTTAGACCCTCAGACCCTGAAAAAACAGGCGGAAGATGCTTTCCGCGCTAAGAAATATGCCCAGGCTGCCCAACTCTTTGAGGCGGCGGGCAAAAGCTATGCTGAAAGAAATGAGATTGTTTCTGCAGCGGAGATGGCTTCCAGTCGTTCGGTGGCATTACTGCAAGCGGGCGATGCTGCGGCGGCATTGGAGGCAACCCAGGGGGTGGATCGCGTGTTTGCCTTGTCTGGCGACCGCAAAAAGCAAGCTCTGGCGTTGGGGAATGAAGCTGCTGCGCTGGAGGGAGTGGGGAAGAATGATCAGGCGTTAGAGAAATACCGCCAATGCGCGGATTTGCTCAAAGAAGTGGGCGATAACGATACCCGCGCGGTGGTGTTGAAGAGCATTTCGCAGCTGCAAATGCGCACCGGTCATCAGCTAGAAGCATTGGCTTCGATGGATTCGGCGTTAGATAATAAAAAGAAGCTATCTGCCCCGGAAAAGTTGTTACAAAAGCTGCTTAAAGTGCCTTTTAGCATGCTCAACCGGCATTAATCGTTTTCTTTTTAAGTAAGCTGTCTGCGCTTAAGTAGGCGCTTGCCGTCACGCACAAGGGCTGTGCCATGCCTTATCAACTGCGACCTGCTGAAAAGTCGGACCTAGGACGATTACAATTTTTCATCAATACCCAAAGCTACCTGCACCGTCATTTGGATTGGCGGGATTGTCTGGAATGGCTTGGGTATCCTGCTTTTTATCTGTTGGAAGAGGAGGGGCGGCTGTTGGCAGCGTTGGATTGCACGCCCGAACCCAGCACTGTGGCATGGCTGCGCCTGTTTGGGGTATCTCCGAGCATTTCGCCGGATAAGGCTTTTCAGATATTACTCAGCACTGCCGCGCAATCGCTTTCGCAGATGACGCCGAAACCAACCTTAGTTTCACTGGCGTTGCGCGATTGGTACGAGGCGCTTTTGGTGCGCAATGGCTTTAAATTGCATCAGGAGATTGTGGTTTTTCAATATGATCAATCTCCGCCGGACCCACTGGCTGTGGATGAATGCCTGACGCTGCGCCCAATGCTGCCGGAGGACTTAGCGAGTGTGACAGAGGTAGATCACCTTTCGTTTGAGCCGATTTGGCAGCTTTCGCAGGATGACCTAACTCATGCGTATAGGCGAAGTGCCTATACTACAGTACTGGAAATGGGCGGGGAAATTGTGGGCTACCAGATGAGTTCGAACAATGGATTTTACGCGCACCTCTCCCGGTTGGCGGTTCACCCCAAGGTGCAGCGCAGACGGTTGGGGTATCGCCTGGTGCAGGATTTGCTGTATCACTTTTTGCATTCGCCGCTGTGTTGGGGGGTGACGCTGAATACGCAGCATGATAACCACGCATCGGTGGCGTTGTATCATGCGATTGGCTTTCAAGAGACGGGCGAGCGTTTCCCAGTCTATATTTGCGAATATTAGCCGGTTTGTTTTTTAAACCAGAAGTGATCCAGCAATAACCAGGCAATCCACAGTACACAAACCGTTGCCCAACGCCATTCTGATCCGCTGAGAATCAAGCCGAGTAGCGTAGTCACGGCGGCTGCCAATAGGGTTCGCCAGGCTTTTTCATTTATGCTTTTTTGATAATAAGCAAAACTGTAGACGGATAAAGCAACCGCAAGGGCTGCGATCCATAAGAAATTGGCGGCTACCCAGAACCAATCAATAGACATACTGCCTGCCTTCTGCCTACATCACCCAGTGAATACCGAGAGCGGTGAGGATGACCACGATCAGGGGAGTGATGATCAACGCGGGCAAGAAATTTCCAGCGCGGATGGGTTTAATCTCCAGCAGGCTGGAGATGGCAATTGCCATGAGGATCAACCCACCGGCGGCGCTCATTTCATCCATCATCAAGGGAGTCATAATGGGCTTGAGTTGCCCGGCTGCCAGGGTAATGCTTCCCTGGTAAATGAGGATAGGCAGGGCAGAAAACAAGACGCCCACGCCCAGGCTGGAAGCAAACGCCAGGGCGGCGAAACCATCCAAAATGGCTTTGACTGCCAGGAGTTGATAATCCCCGCTGATCCCGTCATTGAGCGACCCCATGATGGCTACCGGTCCAACGCAAAAGACGAGCGAGGCAGTGAAAAAGCCGCGCACAAAGCGTTCCTGGGCAGTGACGGCGGCTAGCTGTTGCTCTTCAGTCTGATTGGCGAGGTTTTTTTTATTGCCCATCAGGGCGCGTTCCAGCCATTGACCCATGCGCCGGATGCCTTCTTCCACCTGCCACCATTCGCCAAGCAGCGCGCCTGCCAGTAATCCGGCGAGCGGCACCAGGGAGTTATGCGTTTTGAAAAACGTTTGCACCCCTAACGCCAGGCAAAATAAGCCTAAGCCTGCGACAACCGTTTGACGCAATCGTACCGGCAGGCGCGCGCCCATCAGACAGCCCAAAGCGCCACCCACCAGGATGGTCATTACATTTAACAATGTACCAGTCATATTATTCCTCTTTGGCGAGCGTTAACCTGCCGTGACCGGCGTGCTGCGCTTCGACCAATTCCAATAAAAAGAGCAGGGAAGAGAGACGATTTAAATAGCCTAACAAGGCTTTATTTTCGAGCTGATGGGTATGGAAAAGGGCGACCATGCGGCGTTCGGCGCGGCGGGTGATGGTACGCGCCAGATCGAGGAACGCACCAGATTGGGTATCGCCAGGGACGATAAATTCACGTGGCATGATGACGGTTTGTCCCAGGCGGCGGATTTGCTCCTCCAACCAGGTGACGCGCACGCTATCAATGACGCGGAAGCGGGAGGCGTTTTCGGGTGTGGCGGCGACTTCGCCCATCAGACCATACAAGTCACGCTGGACTTGCAAGAGCAAGGTGGGCGTTTCCGCAGCGGCGCACAGGGAGCGCGCTACCCCAATGGCGGCTCCGGCTTCATCCACCGCGCCGATGGTTTCCATGCGCGGGTCATCTTTGGCGATGCGCCCTTCCCCAAGCAAGCCCGTGCTGCCATCATCGCCGCGCGCAGTGAAAAAGGGCGGGTTCATGAATGCGCTCCTAGCGTTACATAGAGAAACCAAAAGCCTTCTTCGGGGAAGCCGGGCTGCACTTCTGGCTCCCAGACAAAGCTGCCATGTTGACTTAATCCGCGCAGGATTTGGTCTACCCCGTTCAATTGATCCTGCTCATGAGCGGGCGTCCCCTGGATCATTTCAGGCTGCAACAGGCGCAGGATGGCGCGTTGGGTTACTTTTTGCGCGTAAATGCCTTGATGCGAGGCAGCCTCACCACGCAGGTCTTGTATAAAACTTTGCCAAAGGTGCAAGCGGGCAGAAAATTCCACTCCGGCTTTTAATCCCCAATTTGACTTCCACTCTTCGCGCAGGGCATGAATGCGGTGGGCAATATCCGCCAACTCTTCTGCCTGGGCGCTATTGAGGGAGAGGGCGGAGAGGCGCGCCTGAGCTAACAAGAAATTCCCCAGAGTGAGCTGCGGCAAAGAAGCTCCTGATGCGCCGGAGGCGTTCAGGGACCAGTAAAGCACATTAGAGAGCAAATATTCGCGCACATCGGGCATCGCTGCCCGCAGAAATTGCCAGTCTTGATCCAGACTCATAGGTGATGCTCCCGTTAGAGAAAATGCTTATGGTAAGAACCCCAATTCAACATTGCTGGTAGAGCTGGCTGGCTTTTTGCCAGAGACGAGGTACCAGGTGGTGACGGTGTTAAAGCGATCCGATGCGTCAAACAGCGGACCCATGCGGATGCCCTGAATGTTTTTATCCACTGCGTAGGTATACATGGGGAAGTAGAGCGGCAGGGCGGGCAGTTCACGGCTGAAGACCATCTGGAAGCTGCGGTAATACTTGGCGCGATCCACCATGTTGACGGAAGTACGCGCCTGTTCGAGATATTCACTGGCAACCCGCGAATCCCATTGGGTATAATTTTGCCCGCCGGTAGCCTGCGCCTGATCCCAGAAGGGGTAGGGATCGGGGTCAGGGGAACGCGAGAGATTGAGGTCTATCAAGGCAGCCTGATAATCCCGAGCGTCCAGATGATCGTGAAGGAGCTGATCATAAGGAAGGGGGGTGAGATCAGCCTGTACGCCAATTGCCAGCCAGGCAGAGCGCATGTATTCGGCAATGGCTTTGTGAGTGTCATCCTGCGGGTAAAGCAGGGTAAATTGCAAGGAAATGGTCTTGGTATTGTCTTTCGGGTCTTTCTTAGAGCGGACCGTATCTTCGGCTTTGGCTAAGGCGAATCCATCGTCTTTGAGGAGGGCGCGAGCGGCGTCTGGATTATAGTCAGGGGCAGCCGGGTTATCGTAATATGCCCAGGTGTCGGGCAAAATGGGGCTATCGGAAACGGCTGCCTGCCCACCCAGGATGTGATCCACGATCCACTGGCGATTGAGGGCTTGCATCATCGCCTTGCGGAATTTAGCATCGCCCAGGAAGGTGGCATCCGTGCTTTTGAGGTTAAACAGCACCATGCTTAACTTGGGTTCGCGGGCGGTATAAACGGATAGATTTGGCTCGGCTAATACTTGCTTGAGGGTATCCGGCGTCACCTGGCTGATGCCCTGCACCTGCCCATCTTGATAAGCGCGTAAGGCAGCGGCGGAATCAGGGTAGTAGCGCAGGACGAGATGGTCAATCAAGGCTTTATCGGCGTAATATTGGGAGAAGGCGGTCAATTCCACGCCTTTGATCTCGCCGTTTTCCAGCAGGAGATGATCAAAGCGATAGGCACCTGTGCCAACGGGGTTCAGATTGAAAGGCGAATCAATCATCTGATCCAGGCTGACGCCGTTCAGCAGATGCTGAGGGAGAATGCCAAAGGAAAGGTAATCGAGGAAGGGGGAGAAGGCTTCTGGCAGGCGGAATTGGATGTTTTGATCGTCTAGTTTGACGACTTCCACCGATTTCCAGAAGTCTTGCATATCTTGCGAGAGCGGTCCGCCACCTTGTTTGAAGAGGTTGACGGTGAAGATCACATCATCCGTAGTGACAGGCTCGCCATCATGCCACTTGGCATCTTTGCGCAGACGGAAGTTATACAATGTGCCATCTTTAGAGATGCCCATAGTCTCCGCCAGATCCACCTGGGCTGCGCCCCGACCATCAAAACGAACCAAGCCGCTGAAGAGCAGTCGGCTGATGTCTCGGTCAGCAGAATTTTCCATGCCCAGCAGGGGATTCAGGCGCATGAGCGAACCAACCAGCGCTTCCGTGTAGATGCCGCCGCTGGCAGGTTGGGTTGCGCCTGGGACGGCGGGGGTATCTCCCGGGTTATTCGGCGTTGATGGCGTATTCCCTTGTTTGGGTTGTTCCCCTAAGAGGAGAACGCCAACCACCAAGCCGGTGATGAAGATAATAAGCAATTGCCAACGTAATTTTTTCATGGGAATCAACGCCAAAAGGGCGAATTACCAATATTCGATAATCGCCCCAAATAGCTTCACCTCTGTGCCGTGCGTAAAAAGATGAATAAGCTCAATTTACCGAATGGCGAGTATGACCGTTAGAATGAGAACAAAGAAGATTACGCTCAGTCCAATGGTGATATAAAACAGGGTTTTTTCAATCCCTCGCCGCGCAGTAAACACGCCGCCACTATCACCGCCGGTTAAACCGCCCAATCCAACGCCTTTACTCTGTAAGATGACGCTGGCAATCAACGCGATTGACGTTATAATCAAGGCAATATCTAAATAGTTAACCACTCATTTACCTCCAGTTGATACTTCAAATGCGATTATACCTTTTCTACCCTGGATTCGTCAACGATCATGCCAGAACTCATTGTTAACTTACATATGCACACTCGTTATTCTGATGGCTCAGGTACGCATCAGGATATTGCTCAGGCAGCCTTGCGCGCCGGGCTGGATGTGGTGATTGTCACCGATCATAACGTTTGGGTGGAGGGGGTCGAAGGCTACTTCACCCTCCCGAACGATAAAGAGCGGCGCGTGCTGCTATTGGTGGGGGAAGAAGTGCATAATCCGATGCGCCAGCCGCAGAAGAGTCATACGCTGGTGCTGGGGGCGGCGCGTGAAATGGCAACCTTTGGCAGCAGCCCGCAGACCTTGATAGATCAGGCAGGCAGGGTGGGCGCGCTGACCTTTTTGGCGCACCCTTACGATAGAGATATGCCCGCTATCCACGAGACGTCTATTTCGTGGGAGGATTGGGACGCGCGGGGTTACACCGGGTTGGAGTTGTGGAATGGCTTTAGCGAGATCAAATGCCATGCGCATAATATCCTCCAGACAGCCTTTTATGTCTTCTTCCCACGCTTTATCGCGCACGGTCCGCAGGTGGAGACTTTGAAGAAGTGGGATGACCTGACCCGCGCCGGGCAGAACGTGGCGGTGGTGGGTGGCTCGGATGCGCATGCTATGAAGATTAGCCTGGGTCCGATCAAAATCACAGTATTCCCATATGAATTTCATTTCCGCGCGGTGAATACCCATATCCTTGCAGACCGCGACCTTTCTGGCGACCCGGCTGCTGATCGCCTGATGGTGATGGATGCGCTGCGTAAGGGTCATGCTTTTATTGGGTATGATCAGCCTGCCTCCACCCGCGGATTTCGCTTCACCGCCCAGGGGCAGGAGGGAACGGCGCAGATGGGCGATGAGATTCGCCTGCGGACGGGCGTCACGTTGCAGGTGAAACTCCCCTTTGCAGTGGAATGCCGCCTGCTGCGGGATGGGCAGGTAGTGAAAACCTGGGCAGACCGAGCGAATTGCACTTTTCAGGCTGCCCAGGCGGGGGTGTATCGCGTGGAATGTTATGTACAATATTTGGGGCGCAGGCGCGGCTGGATTTATAGCAACCCTATTTATGTGAGATAACTCTTCTTAAGCCTTGCCACTTTGGAAGGTATAGGTAATAACCTTCTTAGGGCAGCCGTCAATGCAAGAGCCACACAGAATACATTCACTGTGTTCCATTTGGTTACTCTTCACCATCTGGTCGACGGGCAAGCTCATGGGGCAATGGGTGGTGCAGGTCTTGCAGCTGGTGCATTGATCTGGTTGCGCCTGTAAGCGTAAGGCGGGCCAGCCAGCCAGGTTACGTAATTTGCGCCCGAGGATCATAAATGGCGCCATCCAACAAAGGGTATGGCAGCCCGCGCGTCTGCCGAAAATTACAGCGCTGCCCGCGAAGAGAACAATTACGCCATAATAGATGATATAAGCATATAAGGCAGGGCGGTCTGCGTCCCCAGCAACGGAAATGCCATTTACCGTGTCGAGCAGCGGGTTAATTTGGTGATAACCGCCTGCTTTGACGACCAGGAAAATAATCAACGCCAGCCAGGGAAACCAGATGATCCACTTTACTCGGTCAGCCCATTTGCTTTGGATTGGACGGTCATTGACTTTGCTGCAAGCTTCCCCCAGTCCGCCAGCCGGGCAAACCCATGCGCACCAGGCGCGCCCAAGGAATAACGAGGAGAGGAACAGGAAGCTAAATACGATAGCGCTGCCGTTTACAATACCCTGTGATGCGCCATCCATAATGACGTAGGGCGAAAGATAGTTGATGGTGATGGGGAATAGTAACAGAGAGGTGAGTAACAATCCCTGGCGAATGCGTTGACGTGTGTTCGTGGCGCGCTTCATGAGAGTATCTCCTTATTTTGAATTTCTGTTGCGGGAATGGTGTGTGTTTGGGCGTCTCGGGCAATTTCTTCCGCCCATTCCATCTGTACCTGAGCGATCCGTTTGCCTAAATCAAGGGTTTTCTGCCAGAAATACGCATCCCGGAGGGAAGAAAGCTGCTGGATAAAAGATTGCATAATCTCATCTACCTGCGCGTATTGAGCAAGATGAGCGCGGAAGAGGTCTGAAACTTGCTCAAAGCGCGATTGAATGGATTCGTCAGGCAATGCACCGGTGAAAAAGACTTGTACCAGGGGCGCGCTGCGGGGTTCCTCAGAAGGGAAGGGACCCTCCAACCATTTTATCAGCTCCACTCTGCCGGTTTCGGTCAGGTGAACCAATTTACGATCAGGGCGATCATTTTGAGCCACGCGCTCTACCTCTACCCAGCCTTTTTCGGCGAGGAGGTTAATGGTGCGATAGATTTGACTCTGATCCGCTGCCCAAAAATGGCGGATAGATTGATCGAGGAGCTTTTTAAGGTCATATCCGGTGGCAGGCTGAAAGCGCAAAAAGCCCATAATGGCGTACTCAAGGATCATAGCAGGATTGGACTCCGTTTATATAGGATACATCCTATAATAGCACAATCCAATATAAATACAAGAGGCAAATGAGAATTGCATCCCATCCTTGAACCGGTATGAAAACTGTTGCAATTCCAAGCGCAGAATCCCAAAGAGCCAAGCGGAGTAGGAAGAAGGATTTGCGAACATGGAGTAAAATGAGAAGAATGATTGGGGATGAGGGGCAAACCTTTTGGGAATGATTTATTATGAATAACAATGTTACTCGTTTGCTGGATGCGCGTAAAATCAAATATACCGCATTTGAGTTACCCGAAGAGAAACTTGGGGCAATGGAAACGGCGCGCCGGTTGAACGTTCCGCCGGAAGTGGTGTTTAAAACGATTGTGGTATCACGCGAAAAGCCGGGCAAGCCGGTATTGGCAGTTATTCCGGGTAACCGCGAGGTAGACCTGAAAGCCCTGGCGGCGTTCTTAGGGGAAAAGAAGATGCGTCTGCCCACCCAAAAAGAGGCAGAGCAAATGACGGGGCTATTGGCGGGGGGAATTTCCTCATTGGCGTTAATCAATCGCGGCTTTCAGGTGATTTTGGATCATTCCGCGCAGAGTTTTGAGCAAATTCATGTTTCAGGCGGGCAGCGGGGTTTGAATCTGCGCCTGCCGGTAGCAGACCTGGTGACTTTGACCCGTGCGCGGTTTGCCACCATTAGCCAGGAAGCGGCGCAATTCACTGAGGAATTTTAGACTTGCGATGATGATATTCAGGATGAGAAATCTCTATGATGAGAACGAGATTAGATCAAATTGAGGCGAGGTTGCAGGCTCTGGTTGAAAGCAGCGCCACTTTTTTGGCGGGACCAGACCCACAGCATCGCCTTGCGCATCAATTGGTGGAAGCGGTGCAGCAAAATATGACCTTGATGGAGGATGGGCGGATAATGGCGCCAGGGGAATATCAGATCAGCTTGCCGCTTGCCCTAGAAGCCTATCAAAAGGATCCCACTGCATTGCTGACAACTCTGGCGCGTAGTTTGCAAGAGACGGCGCGTGAGTATGGCATCTTTTTCGTAAATGAGCCAAATTTGCACTTTACTCTGGCAACGGAAGCGATGGGAGATGAAATTCGAGTCAGTGCAGTGGTTGCCCCACCGGCGCCGGTTCTTAACCGCGAACAGACAGCCTTGAATCTTTCAGAAGAAGGCGCGCCTGGGAAAAGAGCATTACCGCGCAACGCTTTTTTGATCGTGAATGGCGCGCAGACCTTTCCGTTGGATCGAGCGGTGATTAATATTGGGCGGCGGTCAAACAATACCCTGGCGCTGGCAGACCCGCGCGTCTCACGGACGCACGCTCAAATCCGCGCGGTCAAAGGGCAGTATATCTTGTTTGACCTGAATTCCAGTGGAGGGACGATGGTCAATGGTCAGCGCATTCATCAATACATCTTGCGACCTGGGGATGTAATTTCCCTTTCAGGAGTGCAGCTGATTTATGGGGAGGATGCGCCACTCGGTTCTCGTACAGATGATGATTTGGGGACGACCCGCACGCTGAACACCCCTCCACCACCGGAGATTATCGAATGAGCGGGATTGTGGTATTGATTGTGCGCGTGCTGGTGATGGCGACGCTGTATGCCTTTTTGGGCTGGGCGATCTATACTTTATGGAAGGATCTGCACACCCAGGGAGGATTGATTAGCGCGCCGGAAATTCCTACTCTCGTGTTAATCCCGGTGGGGGACGAAGCAGCACAAGCCTATCCACGCGGCAAATTTCAATTGCCAGAAGTAGTGCTGGGGCGCAGCGCAGCTAACGAATATCCGCTGGCGGATGATACCGTCTCTGGCAGACATGCGCGTTTTAGCTATCACCATAAACAGTGGTGGATTGAAGACCTGCATTCAACAAACGGCACATTCCTCAACGATGAGCGTCTCAATGTTCCCACTGTGGTGGTCAGCGGAGATGAATTGCGCATCGGCGACCTCAATCTGCTGCTCTCGATTGGCGAGAAAGAAGGAGAAAGCTCGAATGACTCAACTACGACAATTTGAAGAAAATAAGCCTACTCTGGGCATTATTGGTGGCTCTGGCTTGTATGGGATGCAGGCGTTGACTGAAGTCAAGACGATAGAACTTTCTACACCCTTCGGCGCGCCTAGTTCGCCAATTGTAGTCGGCACGTTAGAGGGCAAGCGCGTGGCTTTTCTGGCGAGACATGGTTTGGGGCATTGGATTTCACCTTCCGAGGTGAATTACCGTGCCAATATCTACGCCTTGAAAATGCTGGGGGTGAAGCGCGTGGTCTCGATTAGTGCGTGCGGTTCACTGCGGCAGGATTATGCTCCGGGTGAAATTGTGATTCCTGACCAATTATTTGATTTCACGCGCAACCGCCAGCGATCCTTCTTTGGGGAAGGGTTGGTGGTACATGTGGGGGTAGCGGACCCGGTTTGTCCGCAGCTTTCCGCACGTTTGCTGACGGCGGTGCGTAGTTCTGGGGCAACCGTTCACGCGGGCGGCACACTGATTACCATTGAGGGTCCGCGCTTTTCCACGCGGGGCGAGTCCAACGTATTCCGCGCCTGGGGCATGTCGCTGGTTGGGATGACGGCTTGTCCGGAGGCTTTTTTGGCGCGTGAAGCGGAGATGTGCTATACCATTATGTCCCACGTAACGGATTTTGATGTTTGGCATATCAGCGAAGAGGCGGTGACGGTGGATATGGTCGTTCGCACGCTGATGCACAACACCGAACTGGCGCAAGAATCGGTGCGCGCGCTGGTGAATGCGCTACCCGAGGAAGATGACGACCCGTGCGCCTGCCAAAGCGCGCTGAAGGATGCGATCATCACCCAAAAAGACAAAATTATCCCCGCCAGCCGACAGAAAGTGGGCTTGCTGGTAGAAAAGTATCTGTGAACTTCCTTTTTCCTGAAAATATCACCCCTACTGATCAGCGTCAGAATCGATTGATTCAGCTGGCAGCTTTGTTCTTGCTGCTGTATTCAGTGGTGCTGACCGTATCGCCGGCGGCGCGGATGCACTCATGGGCAGTGGAGTATCGCTGGAATCACTGGATTGGCTTTGCGGTGTGGCTGGTGGGGGTGGTGTGGCTGCATGGGCAGATCATGCGCCTGCTGCCGGAGCGTGACCCGTTCCTTTTTCCGGTGGTGGCGCTGCTGGCTGGCTGGGGGCTGCTCGAAATCTGGCGGTTGGATGCGCTGAACGGTCTGCGCCAAACGCTGTGGCTGATCGTCAGTCTGCTGGTATTCTGGGTGGGGCTGCGTGCGCCGAATCTACTCGGTTGGCTGCGGCGCTATAAGTACATCTGGCTGACGGGTGGGCTGCTGATTACCGCGCTGACCTTTTTCTTTGGCACCTACCCGGGCGGGGTGGGTCCGCATTTGTGGCTTGGGTGCTGTGGGTTATATTTTCAACCCTCCGAGCCGCTTAAGCTGTTGTTGATTATCTATCTGGCGGCATATTTAGCCGATCAACTGCCGATCACATTTCACTTTTCTGCGTTGATTGCCCCTACCCTGGTACTAATGGGTGGGGCGTTGCTGCTTTTGGTGGGTCAGCGCGACTTGGGAACGGCATCACTGTTCGTCCTCATTTATACCCTAGTGACGTATATGGCATCGGGGCGGCGGCGCGTGTTGCTGATGAGCGCGTTGACCCTGGTCGCGGCGGCAGTGGGCGGCTATCTGTTGTTTGACGTGGTGCGTGTGCGTGTGGATTCGTGGATCAACCCCTGGCTGGATTCCAATGGTCGCTCGTTTCAGATTGTGCAATCTTTGTTGGCGTTTGCGAACGGCGAAATTTTGGGGCGCGGCCCGGGGTTGGGCAACCCTGGGGTAGTGCCGGTGGCGCATTCCGATTTTATCTTTGCTTCTATTGGCGAAGAAACCGGGCTGCTGGGCATTATCGGCATGTTGATCTTATATGCGCTGCTGCTGACGCGCGGATTCAGGGTGGCGTTATTTGCGACCAATCATTATAAGCGTTATCTTGCAGCGGGGTTATCCATCTATTTGACGCTGCAAACCATTCTCATCACGGGTGGAAATTTGCGCTTGCTGCCCTTGACGGGCGTTACCTTGCCGTTTGTCTCGTATGGCGGGTCATCGCTGCTGACGGCGTTTATCTCGGCGCTGCTGATTCTGTTGATTAGCAACCACGAGGAGGAAGAACCTGCGCCACTCGCCTATCCGCGACCGTACTTGCTGGTGAGTGCGGGGTTACTGGCTGGGCTGGCAGCGGTGGCGTTAATGGCGGGCTGGTGGGCGGGCTGGCGCAGCGATGATTTGCTGGCGCGCGCCGATAACCCGCGCCTGGCGATTGATGACCGGTATGTGCAGCGTGGCGCGCTGACCGACCGCAACAATTTGCTGATTGCTTCTTCAAAAGGGCTGTCGGGCAGCTATCAGCGCATTTATGATTACCCATTGTTGAGCAATACGAGCGGGTATGTATCCACGCAATACGGGCTGGCGGGTTTAGAATCCGCGCTTGACCCTTATTTGCGCGGATTGAAGGGCAGCCCGGCTTCGTTGATCTGGTGGAATCGGATGATTTATGGGCAGCCGCCGCCGGGGTTGAATGTGCGCCTGACCATTGATTTGAATTTGCAGCGCCGCGCGGATGGCTTGCTGAAGGGGCATACCGGGGCGGTGGTGCTGCTGAATAGTCAGACAGGCGAGATTTTGACGATCTCTTCCGCGCCCACCTTTGACCCTGCTAAAATTGATGAAACCTGGGCAACCCTGACGAAGGATCCGTATGCTCCGCTGTTGAATCGGGCTACTCAGGGGCAATATCCCCCTGGGACGGCGTTGACGGGCTTCTTGTATATGCAGACGGCGGCAATGCGTACCCTGCCCCCTGTTCCGCAGACAACGGATGTGACTTTGAAGGGGCGAGCCTATACCTGTACCGTGCCGCCGGCTGCGCCTGCTACGTGGATTAGCCTGGTGACGAGCGGATGCCCGACTGCGGCGGAGGCGTTGGGTATGCCACTTGGCGCAGAAGGTTTGCAGAATCTTTTCCGCAGCCTGGGACTGCTGCAAACGCCGCAAATTATGATCGAGACGGCGAATGCGAGTACTAAATCGGTGGCTGAGGTTGACTTGGCGGCGGCGGGTCAGGATACGCTGACGGTAACGCCACTGCAAATGGCGTTGGCGGCGGCAGCCCTCACCCAGGATGGGATGCGCCCTGCTCCGCAGATTGCCAGCTCGGTGCAGACCCCTGCACAGGGTTGGATTATGCTGCCCGCAGACACCTCTGCTACAAGCACCGCATGGGCTGGCAAAACAAACGCCGTCATCCTTGATCTGCGCCACGAGAGCGATCCTTACTGGCAGACGGTGGGATCCGCTGTGACACAGAATCGCAAACTCACCTGGCTGCTGGCAGGCACATTACCCACGCATCCAGGCATGCCGCTCACGCTGGCGGTACTGTTAGAAGAAGATAACCCTGCGCTGGCGGAGCAAATCAGCCAGACGTTAATGCAGCCGGAGAAGTAATTCCGTAACTGTTCAGGCATATCCCGTTTGTGTAGCGGCTTCCGGCAGGAAGCCTGACAATCATCAGGAAAATATCTGTTTTGCAGAGAAAATGGCTTGAATAACAGCAGGTTTCCGGCAGGAAGCCACTACACGAACGGAGACGATCCCTACAAACAAAAGGATGCCTTGAGCAGTTACGTAATTTCTTTACTTTATCAAGTCCATAAGCGCCGGTTCAAGCTGCGGGAAGGCAAAGGCGTAGCCCAATTCGAGCAGCTTTTCGGGCAATACACGCTGACCATCCAGCACCAGGGTGGACATTTCCCCCAGGAGCGCTTTGAGGGCAAAGCCAGGAATGGGCGCCCAGAAGGGTTTGCCCATCACTTTTGCCAGAGTACGCCCAAATTCGGCATTGGTCACCGGGTTGGGGGCAGTCAAGTTGAAGGGGCCGGCAGCAGAATCATGTTCGAGCAGGAATTGAATAGCGGCGATCTCATCACGCGGGTGAATCCAGGAAAGCCACTGCTTGCCTGACCCCATTGGCCCGCCAAGTCCCATTTTCCAGGGGGTGAGGAAACGCGAAAATGCGCCGCCCTCTGGGGAAAGATAAATGCCGGTGCGCAGGATGGCGCGGCGGACGCCCAAAGGCTCAACCGCCTGGGTGGAGGCTTCCCAATCCACTGATACGCTGGTGAGATAATCCTTGCCAAAGGGGGAATTTTCCGTCAGGGGTTGATCGCCGGAGATGCCGTAATAGCCAATGGCAGAAGATTGCAGCAGGACAGCCGGCTTATGCTGCGCGGCGGTGATGGCTTCTGCCAGAGCAAAGCCAGCGTCCACGCGGCTGGCGCGAATGCGCAATTTACGCTCCGCCGTCCAAGGAGAATCGCCGATATTTTCGCCCGCCAGATTGATGACGGCATCGGTGCGTTCGATTTCGTTTGCCCAAGGGGCGTTCGCCGTTTTGCCATCCCAAACGAGCTGACGCGCGCCCGTTCCGCCTGGTGAGTCAGGGCGAATGGCGCGGGTGAGTATGCTGACGGTGTGACCGGATTGAATCAGCGTGCGGGTCAGCGATCTTCCGATCAATCCGCTGCCGCCTGCAATAAGAATATTCATCGTTTATCTCCTGAATGAGAAAAAGATTACTCGGGCGTCTGTTCTTCATGTTCCACCGGCAGGTTGCTGAGGGCATCCTCCAGGGTGATATTTTCACGGCGCGCGCCGGGGACGGGACTGGCACAATAGGGGCATAAATCCCAGGGTAATTCCATGAGCTTGCCGCATTGGCGACAGGGTTTTTTCAGGCGGGTGTGACAATTGGGGCAGACCACCCAGGCATCGCGCACGCGCCGTCCGCAGCCGGGGCAGAGGGCGTTATCTTCGATGGATTGCAGCAGGGCTTCTTCTTCTAAGGTCTGCTCAAAGGCTTCTTCCAGGGTCTGATTGGGGCGCAGGATAAAGTAGACGAGCATGCCGGGCAAGAAAAGAATAGCGACCACCAACACCGCCAGGATGCGAGCGAGGGGGTCTTTGGTGCGGCGGCGCACGTCTCGGAACGTCCAGATGAGCAAACTTGCCCACAAAGCAGCCAGGAATGCGGCGGAAAAGCTAACGATGATGAGCGTCAGAGTGCTGAGGGTAGCTGGGTCAAGGGTCATAGGGAAAATTATAGCATGAATGGGCAAGCAGTAATTACGAATTGGGGTTAAAATATGCGCATCCCAATTTTAATAAAGAGGTTTCGCCATGCCCCGTGAAGAACCCGCCGCCTATCGAATCACTGACCTGATGGATGCTGACCGTCCGCGCGAACGTCTGGCTGCCCAGGGCGCATCTGCATTGAGCAACGCCGAGCTATTGGCGATTCTGCTGCGGGTGGGCGTGACGGGGGAAAACGCAGTGCAGGTGGGGCAGCGGTTATTGCAAGAGATGGGCGGGTTGATTGGCTTACATCGCGCTACATTGACGGAATTATGCCAGCAGAAGGGATTGGGGATGGCAAAGGCAGCGCAGATTAAGGCAGCCATTGAGTTGGGCGTGCGCCTGCGGGTGGAATGCCCCGAAGAGCGCACCGCCATTCAATCCCCGGCGGATGCGGCGGCGCTGGTGCAGTACGAAATGGCTGCCCTCACCCAGGAACATTTGTGGGTGATGAACCTGGATACCCGTAATAAGGTGATGAACATTGAAAAGCTGTACGTTGGCTCGTTGAACGCCTCATCTGTGCGGGTGGGGGAGCTGTTTCGCTCTGGGGTGCAGCGGAACGCCGCGTCTATTTTGCTGATTCACAACCACCCCTCTGGCGACCCTTCCCCCAGCCCCGAGGATGTGATGCTCACGCGCAGCGCGGTGCAGGCGGGCAAATTGTTGGATATTGCGGTTCTGGATCACGTGGTAATTGGGTTGGGGCGATGGGTATCGTTGAAGGAAAAAGGATTGGGGTTTGGGTAAAATCTGTTCACAATTGTTGATTTAATGAAGATTAATGATGTATAATTATATACTGTAGAGTAACTGAAATCAAATTTTCCAATAATCACCAATAAGCCGAAGATGAGTAAGATTCTGAGGCTTTTTATATAACCAACGCAGTTTTTTAACCATTAGGAGATAACCATGCCCTTATTTACCCATCCTGAAAGCCCTTCTATTTCCTTGTCGCGCCGCGACTTCCTGGTACGGGTAAGCGCCTGGACTATTTTGCTTGCCGCGGCGGTAGACCCGCGGCGCATACTGGCAGAAAGTCATCCTGCGCTTGTTCCTATGCAGCATTGGAACACTGCTCTGTTTGCCAATCGCATCGGACTGGCGTTTGTGGTAAATGGTGGCGAGGCGAAAAACCTAACCTTCCAACTTTTGCGAGTGGAGGATGGCAACGTCAAGACCGCAAGCGCAACGAGCGAAAAGGCTAGCGGGCTGGTAACAGAATGTTTTATCTTGGTGTTTCAAGCCCCACGCAACCAGGCGATTGGACAAGGGACTTACGAATTCAAGAATGATCAATTTGGCAAATTCTTGCTCTTTATCACGCCTGGAATGAAGACCCCAGAAGGACAAAATTACATAGCTGTTTTTAATACAGTTCTCGCCGGATACTCAGCGCCTGTTGGGAGTGCAAGGAGGAATAATCATGGCTGAACCTTTCATAGGTGAAATTCGCATCATGTCTTTTGGTTTTGCACCAAAAGATTGGGCGCAGTGCAACGGGCAGCTTTTGCCAATCAATCAAAACCAGGTGCTTTTCTCTTTGCTTGGCACAACGTATGGAGGGGATGGAAGGGTTAATTTTGCCCTTCCTAACTTGCAAGGGCGCGTTCCCATCAATCAAGGACAAGGGCATACCCTTGGCGAGCGAGGAGGGGAGCAGAACCATACGTTGACGATTGCTGAACTACCCGCTCATACGCACCCTGAGCAAGCATCTGGTGCGGATGGAAATACGCCTAACTCAACAGGTCACGTGCTGGCGCAAGCAAAAGACCTGTATGCGGCGGGGAATGCTCCTGCGATCGGGCTCCATCCTAATTCCGTTACTTCCATGGGCGGTGGGCAGGCTCATGCGAATATGCAGCCTTACCTGACCCTCAATTTTTGTATTGCCTTACAGGGCATTTTCCCATCACAGAATTAGGAGGGAAATTATGGCTCAACCTTATATTGGTGAAATTCGTATGTTTGCGGGAAATTTTGCTCCTGCTGGCTGGGAGTTATGTGAAGGGCAGCTTTTACCCATCTCGGAATATGATACCCTTTTTAATCTCATCGGCACCACCTATGGAGGCGATGGTCAAAGTACCTTCGGGTTGCCAGACTTAAGAGGAAGGTTGCCTATCCACCAAGGAAATGGATTCGTGCTAGCTCAAACTGGGGGGGTGGAAACGGTGACGCTGACGGTTTCGCAGATTCCGTCGCATGCGCATACGCTTTTGGCTGCCATCACGCAGGGGAATAGCAATTCGCCCTCGGACAATATGACTGCTGATTCGCCTTCGGTGACGCTCTATATCGAGGATGCGCCTTCGGTTAAGCTCAACGCGCAGGCGGAAGGGACGAGGGGGGGGAGTCAGGCGCATAGCAATTTCCAGCCTTATTTATGCATTCATTTTATTATCGCGCTTTTTGGTATTTTTCCGTCTCAAACTTAAGGGAGGGTTTATGGCAGATCCTTTTATTGCAGAAATTCGTATTTTCCCCTTTAACTTTGCCCCGAAGGGCTGGGCATTTTGCGCAGGTCAACTTCTTCCGATTTCGCAAAACACTGCTTTGTTTTCATTGCTATGGACAACCTATGGAGGGGACGGCAAATCAAACTTTGCTTTACCGGACCTGCAAGGGATGGCGCCCATGCACCCTGAGCAGGGACCTGGTCTATCTTTGCACGATTGGGGCGAATCAATGGGCACAGATACGGTGATGCTGCAAACATCAGAGATGCCTGCGCATCAACATTCGATTTATGTTTCGCCTGACCCAGCGGATATATCCTCTCCCTCACCGGCGCGATCTATGGCAATGTCCACCAATGGGTTTGCGTATCAGACCGGTGCGCCGAACCAATCTATGCGGGTATTTAGTCCTAGTGGGGGTGACCAACCCCACAATAACATGATGCCCTATTTGACGCTTAATTTTTGCATCGCTCTACAAGGCATCTATCCGCCGCGTAGCTAGGCACAGACCAAAATGATGCAACCCATCACTCTTTGCCCGGAGACGCCACAGCACCGCGACTTTTTGTATTCACTTTATGCCAGTACGCGCGAAAACGAGATGGCACTGGTCAATTGGACGGAAGCGCAAAAGCAAGCATTTCTGCAGATGCAGTTTGCCGCGCAGCACAAGTCTTATACGGAAAATTACCCAGGCGCGTTGCTTCAGATGATCCTGTGGGATGGTGCGCCTGCGGGAAGGCTGTATGTGATGCGGAGGGCGAAGGGGATTCACATCATTGACATTGCACTTTTGCCTGCTTTTCGCAATCGTGGGATTGGAACAAGCCTTCTTCAGCAAATACTGGTGGAAGGCGCAGAAAAAGGGCTGCCGGTGACGATTCACGTTGAGCGATTTAATCCTGCTCTGAACCTCTATACCCGTCTGGGGTTTCATCCCATTGAGGATAAGGGCGTTTATCTGCTGATGGAGTGGACCCCACATGCTTGATCAATTGCAAAGCAGTGATTTTCTGGGCTGTATGCACGAAAAATTCACCATCCATTGGGAAGGGATCGAGCCAATCGAGCTGGAACTGGTAGAGGTGACGGATTTGGGACAATCATATACCCCTGAACGGCGACAGGCGTTTTCGCTCCTTTTTTTAGGACCTGTTAGCCGTAAGTATTTGCTCCAATCGGTTTACCGGCTGGAACATGTGCGAATGGGCAACCTGGACATTTTTATCGTTCCGCTTGGGTTACAAGGGGAGCGGATGCAATATCAGGCGATCTTCAATTAACGATGCTGCTTGACTGAAACAGCCTTTCTTATCGCTCTTCATTGAACCAAAGGACAAACCTATGAAAATCAACAAACTGGCTTTGCATCGGTTCTCAAGACTCTTCCAAATCGTGCTTTCCGTAATAATTGTCGCCTCTTTGCTCATCCAATCCACTGCAGTACGGGCGGGAAGCTCGATCACCGCAACGATGACGGGCGCCGTGGTTGTGGATGCGGATGGCGATGGGAAAGCTGATCCCGGCGACACACTAGAATATACGATCCTGGTCACGAACGTCTCAGGGGGAGATGTAAGCGGGGTAAGTTTTGACAATACCCCTGACCCGAACACTACGTATGTGGACGGGTCTCTGATCTATTCGCCTCTAACTGTGGATGATGTTTACCAGGCAACGGGAAACGTCAGCATTTCTGTGCCTGCGGCGAGCGGGGTTACGGCGAATGATGTGCTTGAAAGTGGAACGTCTACCCTATCGGCTTTTGACACGACCAGCGCGCATGGCGGTACGGTGACCATGACCACCTCTGGGGCAGGGATGGGCGCATTTACCTATAATCCGCCTGTTGGATATACGGGAACGGATACGTTCACGTATACGCTGACCAATAGTGTCGGCAGCAGTGTTGGCAAGGCAACGATTACTGTATCGGACATGATTTGGTTCGTAGACAACACATTCGGCGCGTGCAGCAGCAATTGTAATGGTCGCCTCAGTAATCCGTTTACTGGAATGTTATCTTCTTTTGGCAATACGGGGGATACGATCTTCGTTTATCAAGGTCAGGACGTATACAACGGGAGTGTTGCCCTGAAAGGCTCTCAGCGGTTGATTGGGCAGGGGGTGGCTCTTAATGCAACCACGCTTGGCTTCACTCCGGCGACATTTAGCGTAGCGCTGCCCGGCGCGACCAGCAAACCCACCTTGGGTGGAACGGTAACGTTGGCGAGCAATGTTTATGTTAGAGCAGTGAATATTGCCACCCTAAATCAGCCAGGAATGGTCAGCGCTGGCAATCCTACGGGTGTAACGGTGGATAACAATGTGACGGTGAGAACGACGACCGGCAGGGCGGTATCGCTCACGAACACCAGCGGTTCCTTTACTTTTGGCAGTATTTCATCGAACGGCGCTGCGAATGGCATCTCGCTGGTCAATACGAGCGGATCGTTTACGGTCACTGGGGATGGTGGGAATACCAGGAACGGCTCAGGCGGCACAATTCAGAACTCAACGGGCAGCGGCATTTTGATTAATGCCGCGCAGGACGTAAACCTGCGTCAGATGAACCTCCAGAACAACGGCGGCGCGAGCGGCGCAGGGACGGGTGGAGTGTATGCCAATAACCTGACCGGATCAAGCAGCATTAATTACAGCCAGTTTGATAATTCCTCTTCTGCGGGGGATGACCTGATTAATATCAATAATAATTTGGGTAGCGCTACGCTCACGTTGGATAATAACATCCTACAGAACACCCGCACCAGCGCGCCCTCTGGGGATGG
>JBBRAT010000007.1:0-130162 GCA_038206515.1 Anaerolineales bacterium
ATCCCCAAAATGATACATCGAATATGCTTACGTCGTCTTTTTGGGAGTTGTGCGGGGCTTTTTCGAACGCCTGCTAAGCCCCACTTTCGTTTTTATGCCAGTTTTGGCTCGCTAAAATCGACTTTTTGCAGAAGAGTCATAAATGCCTTTCCAAATAACCACCTTTTCATCTTTATTAATATCCGATAAAGCAAATAATCCTTTCCCGCCAATATCAGATAACATAATTTTCGCTTTCGGCGTAACCCAAGAAGTTATATCTTTTTCAACTCGTTTTTTCAATTCTAAAAACCCTCGTATGTTGGATTTTAGGTGTTACCTTCAAACTTCTCCAAGGCAATTTCTTGAGTTTGAGGTATATTCCCAGAATTCCACGTCAAAACAAAAATCCCATCCTTTACGTCCAATGGGCGAAGGATTTTGGGGAACTTTCTAAATTGTATCATTTTTCGTCACCCCCTTGCCAAAAATTTACAGGGTTCTTCCATAGCTAACGTGGTAGTAGTCGAGAGGGACGATCTTCCCCCCTCGAACTACTACCACGCTTATCCCCAGAGACCCATTTACGGATATTTCTTGAGAAGATTTCTGATTTTGAAATTTATAACCTCCGCGCAGCTGACTGCCATCACGAAGTCAGGCGAGGGATAGCAAACCTCAATCCGCTGCGAAGGGGGTAGTTCCGGCAGTCCACCCGCGCCAAGCTGCTTGCCATAGGCTTCTTTCTGCGCCCATAACGCAAAGAAAGCCTCGCGCTGCTGCACTTCAGGCAAATGATGAAGATATTCCTGTTCGGCGGATGAAAAGAAATGCGCGCTGATGGTTTGCCAATCCATGCGCCCGTCCATCTGCTGCAAATCAACGCCGACTGCATGCCCAAGCGTCCCTGCCACCGCGACCAACCCCGCGCTGTGACTTAAGCTAAATTGCACTTGCGTATAGCCAGGAAGATACGGCTTGCCCTGCTCGGCATGGGCGATTTCCACCTGGTCAGGCGCAGCGTTCACCCATTGCCCCAGCCATTCGCGTAAAAGACCATGCGCCGCTACAAACCTTTGACGCAGCTGCGGCATGGCGAACCGATCCGCTCTGGCGCGTTCTTGGGCATCCAAGTACCCTTCTAACTCAGGCAGGCGCACATCCAAGCCATCCACGCTGGCGAGGAGGACGATGATCTCGTCCGCTGAAAGAGGGGGGATTTTCTCACCGTTCGATTGCATAAAATAGAGAGAGGCTATTTCTGCACGTACAATCCCAATCCCTTCAGGTATGTGCCTTCGGGGAAGCTGAGGGCGACCGGGTGATCTATGCCCTGGAAGAGCCGCTCGATAATTTCCACGTGTGCGCCGGAATCAAGGGATGCGCCAAACAGAATCTTCTCGAACAGGTCCGCCGAAACGCCGCCCGAACAGGAAAACGTATACAGCAGCCCACCGGGGCGCAGTAGCTTGAGGGCAAGCAGGTTAATATCCTTATAGCCACGCGCGGCGCGTTCCGCCTGGGCAGCGGTGGGGGCGAACTTGGGCGGGTCGAGGATAATCAGGTCGAAGGAACGGGCGGCATCGCGGAAGGTGCGCAGCGCCTGGAACACATCCGCCTCTAGCCAGTCTACCCCAGGGCGATCCAATCCATTCAGGGTGACGTTCTGGCGCGCCATCGCCATCGCTTCGGCGGAAGAATCAATGGATAGCACCGAGGCAGCCCCGGCAGCCAGGGCATATACGCTGAATGCACCGGTGTAGCAGAAGCAATTCAGCACGTCCCGACCGGCGGCGGCAGCCCCCACGCGGGCGCGGTTGCGGCGTTGATCGAGGTAGAAGCCGGTTTTCTGTCCGCGAATTAAATCCACCTGAAAGCGCAGCCCGTTTTCGGTGATGACCAGCGGCGCGGTAGGAAGGGGTCCCCGTAACGCGCCTTCGCGTTCGGCTAACCCTTCTAAATGGCGGACTTCGGCATCGGAGCGTTCGTAAATGCAGGTCAGCCCGGTCAATTCCAGCAGCAGGTCGGCAACTTCATCGCGCCAACGTTCCATGCCCGCCGAAAGGCATTGCATCACCAGCACATCGGCGTAGCGATCCACAATCAGCCCCGGCAGTCCATCTGATTCAGCATGCACTAGGCGCAGCGCGTCCGTCTCTGCCGCAGGGATCAGCCGTTGACGCAGGTCGAGGGCGGCTTGCAGCTTGCCGCGCAGAAAAGCGGTGTCAATGGTTTCATCGGGGTTCCAGCTCCACATCCGCGCGGTGATCTTACTTTGTGGGCTAAAGGCAGCCCAGCCCAGGCGTTGCCCTTTGTCATTGCGGATTTCGATGGTTTCGCCCATGCCTGGGTCGCCGCTGATGGAAGCTACCGCGCCGGAAAAGACCCAGGGGTGGCGGAAGAGGACGGATTTATCCCGTCCGGGTTTGAGAGTGAGAATAGCGGTCATGCGCGCCTCAGCAGTCCTTTCAGTGCTTCTTCATCAATAATGGTCACGCCCAACGAGCGCGCTTTTTCCAGCTTGGAGCCGGGCGTTTCACCCAGCAGCAGGTACGAGGTTTTTTTGCTGATGCTGTCGGTCACTTTACCGCCTGCGTCTTCGATGAGGGCTTTTGCCTGCTCACGCGAGAGGGTTGGCAGTGTGCCGGTGATAACAAAAGTCTGCCCTTGCAGTGTACGGGGCGCATCCGTTTGGGCGGCATCCCCCTTGATCACGGGCCAGACACCTACCGCCTTGAGCTTCTCGATCAGGGCGCGGTTGGCAGGGCGCGCAAACCATTCGACAATGGATTCAGCGGTGGAGGGTCCTACATTTTCCACGTCTATCAGGGTATCCAATGAGGCGGCTTCGAGCGCGTCCAGGCTGCGGAAGGCGCGCGCCAGCTCAGCCGCGCCCACATCCCCCACGCCGCGAATGCCCAGGGCGTTAATCACCCTACCCAGCGGGCGTTCACGCGAGGCGGCGATGGCAGACAGCAGGTTATCAGCTTTCTTCTCGCGGAAGCGTTCCAGTTCCAGCAGCTGCTCGCGCTGCAGGGTATATAAATCTGCCATGTCTTTGACCAGCCCAGCTTCGATGAGCTGGATGACAATCTGAATCCCCAGTCCCACAATATCCATTGCGCCGCGCGAGACGAAATGCTCCAGGTTGCGCACCAGCTGCGCCGGACAGGCGGCGTTCACGCACAGCCAATCCACCTCATCTTCCAGGTTTTCCAGCGGCTGACCGCAGGAGGGGCAGACGGTGGGGGGCTGCCAGGGCTGCTCTGAGCCATCCCGCGCCTCGATCACCGGACCGATCACATAGGGGATGACTTCGCCGGCGCGCTTTACCAGCACGCGGTCGCCGGGGCGAATGTCTTTCTCTTGGATGTAATCAAAATTGTGTAGAGTGGCTTGTTTGACGACCACGCCGCCAATTTCGACCGGTTCAAGCACGGCGTAAGGGGTCATGCGCCCGGTGCGCCCCACGTTGACCCCAATTTCGAGCAGCTTGGTGGTCTTTTCTTGCGCGGGGAACTTGAAAGCGATTGCGCCGCGCGGATCTTTGCCCGCAATCCCCAGTTCAGCTGCCAGGCGCAGGTCATTGAGCTTAATCACAATCCCATCCGCCTCAAAAGGCAGTTGTTTGCGTTTGGTGCGCCAGGCTTCAATGGATTCTTCCACCGCCTCAAAGGTGGGGCAGTATTGGGCGAACTCGGTGACGGGCAGCCCCAATGCTTTGAAATAGGCGAGCAGATCCCATTGATGAGTGGGGATCGCGCCATCCGCTTGCACCACCTGATAGAGCAGCAGGCGAATGGGGCGGCTGGCGGTCAGGGCGGAATCAAGCTGGCGCAGACTGCCGGCGGCGGTGTTGCGCGGATTGAGGTAGGCGCGTTCTCCGGCTTCCAGCAGACGCTCATTGAGCTTCTCGAAATCGGCAACGTTCATAAAGGCTTCGCCGCGCACCACCAATAAATCAGGCGGCGGGGGCGTTTGCGGGTTGACCGGAATACGCAGCGGCAGTGACCGTACCGTGCGCAGGTTGGCGGTGATGTCTTCGCCCACTTCACCGCTGCCGCGCGTAGCCCCCAGGCTGAATACCCCGTTGTGATAGTGCAGCACCACCGAAAGACCGTCAATTTTGGGTTCAATCACAAAATCAGCGGCGCGCACGCGGTCATCTAGCTTGCACAGACGCTCATACCAGGCGCGCAGTTCTGTCTGATTATAGGTATTCGCCAGCGAGAGGATGGGCGCAGGGTGCGGCACGCGCACAAATCTTTCAGCTACCTGCTCATTCACGCGCTGAGTGGGTGAATCCGGCGAGAGCCATTCGGGATGAACGGCTTCCAGTTCGCGCAGGCGGGTCATCAGCTGATCATATTCCACGTCTGAGATGATCGGCGCATCCAGGACGTGATAACGATAATTATGCTCGTTAATTTCACGGCGCAGGCGTTCAATTTCGGCTTGGTCAGTGTTCATGGGATTAAGTATAGCGTAAGTTGTGAAAGGGGGGCTCCAATGCGGTTAACTTGCCCGCGCCCATGCCGTCAGGATCAGCACTACCACTGAAAGCGCCAGATTCACCCACAACAGCGCAGTCTCTAAGCGCTGCCCCTTGCGGAGCTGCGCCGCGCCGCGTTCGGCAGACAGAATATTCCCCTTGGCGCGCAATAACGCCATCTTTTGCGCGTTGCGCTGTAAGGCAGGCAGCAGCCAGCCCGTCTGCGCTGCCGCCACAACCACCATGACGCCAATGGTCACATGTTTCAGCAGAATTGCCACCGCCCAAGGGGAATTAATTTCCAAAAATCCGCCATAATGCGAATTTGCGCTCATCTGAAACATCCCCGTTGCCGCCAAGACAGCCAAACATAGCCACAATACCGGCTGCAACCGGCGTTGAATGGCAGTCAACAGCGCGGATACCCCCTCCTCTGACGCGACTTTCGCGCAGCAGGCAGCACAATCAACGCCACCGCCGCCAATGACCCAATCCATACCACCGTTGCCAGCAAGTGCAGCGCATATAAAATGGTTAACAACGCAGGAGAAGTTGTCATAGGAGCCTTCTTAAAAGAACCCTGTTGATCAATTTGACACGCACGTCAAATTGATCAACAGGTAATCATCATTATTTTACGGTTTCTTGGTTGCGGTGGGTTCGACCGGTGCGGGCGTATTGGTTGCCGAAGCGGGTGCGGGCGTATTCGTAGGCGCGGCGGGTGCGGGTGTATCGGTTGCCCCAGCCGGCGCGGGTGTATCGGTGGCTGCGCCTGTTGCGGTAGGCGTGGGTGACCCGGTTGGCAGTGGGGTCTGCGTGGCGGGATGGCATTTCTCGTAGGCTTCGGTTGCTTTGGGCGCTAGCGCGTTAATCCCCGCATTTAACGCTTTGCCGTATGCTTTTTCTGCATCGCAATACTTTTCACTGCCCATCAACACCGAGGCTTGCGTAGAAAGCGCGCCCTGATAGCGTTGGCTGGCGGTTTGACCGGAAGCATCGCGCATATTCGGCATTGCCGCGGCGGCTTGCTCCAGCAAATCAATCACCTTGGGCCAATCCACCCCCCAAAACGCAATCGCATTCAGGTACATACGGGCAGCATTGCGCGCCCCCAAGGCTTCCCGATCCAGCGGAGAAATTCGCTCCGCAAGCGCCAGATCATACAAGCCGCCTTCGAGGTTCGCGCTCTGATAAATCTTGCTGATCCCCCTGAAGCGCAGCGCCATAAACAGCATCCCGTCCACCTCCACGGAGTGATAATTCGGGTCAATGGTGCGCAGCGAATCAATGGTCACAAACAGCTTATCCCAGTCTTTGGCGGCGTATAACTGGCGGGCTTCGTTTAACTTATCATCCTGGCTGCGCACATCAGGCGTTGCCGTTGGCAAAATCTCGGTAGGCGTCACTGTGGGGGTGACGGGCGTGGGCGTAGCCGTTGCCATCTGCGCCATCAGGCTTTCCGTCAAGCCCTGCGCTGCGCCGGGGAACTGCGGGTCGAGCTTAATGGTTGCCTCAAAGTATCGCCGCGCCAGGTCGTAATTCTTATCTTTCTGCGCCTGCACCCCCCGCAGGTAATATTCGGTCGCCTTCGTTAAGCTGGCTTGCTGCTGCTTTTGTATGCGCAGTTCCAGCGCGGATTGATAGCCGAAATAGCTGCCCACCCCGCCGAGGAGGATCACCAGCAAAATACCCGCCAAAAACAACAGCCAACGCCGCTTCCGCTCGGGTTTCTGCGCTGCGGGCGTTGCAGGCGGCACAACCGGCGGAATCACCGGCGGTACAACGCCTGACTGCGTTCTCATCCCCTGCGTTGCCCCTGAATCAACTGGCGCGCCGGATGACGCTCTCATTGCCTGTGTTGCAGCTTGTGAACCTTCTGCTTGATCTGACAGAGCGGGCGTTACCGCAAAAGCTTGCGTCACCTCTTCGTCAGAAGGCAGCTTTGCGCCCGTATTCACCGGCTGCGTCTCCTCATGCGAAGAAGAAATGGGTGTAGGAATTGTATTTTCTTGATCTTGTTCTACCATGTCCGCAATTATACCCCAAAAAAATGGGTTCATTGTGAATCAGCCTGGGAGTAGTCGAGCGGGAAAGACTTTTACAACTCGACTACTCCCAGGCTGATTCACAACGTTTCCAAAAAATAGGGAACGTGATCCTTTTTGGCTAGGGATTGCCCTCAAGCGATGCGATCATTTCCACTGCCTGCGCGATGACCGATTGGGTCAACTCGCCGGAATCGGATTGCAGCAGGAAGCGCACGCGGGTGGAATGAACCACCGTCCCTTACTGTGTGCCGAACAGCACCGCCTTTACCTTTTCTGCGTTCATCAATCGCTGGCGAGGCAGGTCTACGCCCAGGGTGGGGATTTTTAACGTGTCAGACGCACTCCAACTTGCGGAGGCCGCCGGGGCGGGCAGGGGCGGCAGGGCAGCCTCCGGACTGGCGAAGAGGAGGATCAGGTGATTGCCCGCATGGTCAAACTGCACGCCATCCGCGCGTTCCGTGGCTTGCCAACCTGCCAGGCGGGTTAACCCCAGCGGAAAGCTGGAGCTAAGGTACTTGATCGGCGCATTGGGGGTGGTGGAGGGCGGTTCTGCCTTTTGGTGATCCCCCGGCTGACATTCACCGCGGAAATATTCCCAATCAATGCACTCGGTTTTATCCGCAAAGACGCATACGCCATATTGGTTGCCTGCCGCGTCCTTGCGGGTTTCGTTCTGCCCGCCATTTTTTTGACAGAAAACCGCCGCAGGGTTCGCCATGCCAATGATTGCCGGTTGTGAGGTGGGCAAAGGCAGCGGAATGTTATCCGGTTTCGCGGCGCAGCCCGCTAAGATCAGCATCCCCACTCCGATAAGCAGTCCGATCAGAAAGGTTTTACGCATATTGATCTCCTCTCAAAAACATTATACAAAGTATCTTATTGTATTGATTTTGTATATCCTTTTCCGTATACTAGCCCTAATGAAACACATCCAACCCATAACTTCTCAAGGAGAACCCCTTACCATGTACCGTGAAATCCGCAATAACCGATTATCCCCGTCCACTGCTACCTTATCGGCTGCTCTGTTACCCGCCCCCAAAGTGACCAGCGTTCAAGACCCTGTCCACGAAGCGGTGCGCGTCATCTTAGAATCGATTGGCGAAGACCCCGCCCGCCAGGGTTTGCTGAAAACGCCTGACCGTGTGGCGCGCATGTATGAAGAGCTTACTTCTGGTTATACCACCGACCCGATCAAGCTGGTCAATAACGCCATTTTTGACGTAGATGGCTACCGCGAGACGGTGCTGGTGAAGGATATTGAATTTTATAGCATGTGCGAACATCACATGCTGCCTTTCTTTGGTCATGCGCATGTGGCGTATTTGCCGGATGGCAAGGTGATTGGTCTGAGCAAGATTCCGCGGATTGTGGATATGTTCGCCCGCCGTTTGCAGATTCAAGAGCGCATGACCGCCGAAATCGCCCATTTCTTGCAGGATACGCTGAATGCGCGTGGCGTGGCAGTGGTCATTGAGGGATCGCACATGTGCTCGATGATGCGCGGGGTGAAGAAGGCAGATGCCACCATGCGCACCAACGTCTTCCTCGGCGCGTATGAGACGGATAGGCAGTTGCGCGCCGAAGTGATGGCGCAATTGGCGTAAGGGTTTATCTTAAGTCATCCCACCCTTGGCGAGTAATCTTCTCGCTGAGGGTGGGATGATAGCGGTTTCCTCTCTTATAGCCGAAGCGAACCTGTGTCAATGCGATTGCGACCGCTCTTTTTTGCCTGATACAGGGCTTCATCCGCCAGATGCACCAATCCTTCCAGGTCTTGGCAGCTAGGGCTGGTGACGGCAATACCAATGCTGGCGGTAATATGGAAGGGGGAAGGGGTGGTGACGATGGGCGCATCCGCCAGTTCGTTCCCAATGCGCTGCGCCAACTGCTGCGCGCCGATCATATCCGTTTCAGGCAGCAGGATGATAAATTCATCGCCCCCATAGCGCGCGAATAAATCGGACTGACGCAAAGTTTTCTGCACTCGCTCCACAAACTGAATCAACACCTGATCGCCTACCTGATGACCGTACTGGTCGTTAATGGACTTGAAATAATCAATATCCATCATCATCGCGCTCAGGGTATGCGCATATCTGCGGGCTTGTTCCATCTCTTTGTCGCCAGCCTCAAAGAAATACCGCCGGTTATAAATGTTGGTCAGCGGGTCGAGCATGGCTTGTTGTTGAATGGTTTGGAGCAATTTCTGGGTTCTGACTTCCAGGTCATGCCGCAGGGCAATATCATGGCAGACGATGATGATGCCTACCTGACTTCCGGCTTCGTCCTCCATTACGGTAGCGTGAAATTCAACGTACAGGATGCTGCCATCAAAACAAAGCACGCTGCACTCCTGCATATCAATCCGTCCGCTGGCGATTATTTGGGGGAGCAGCTCCATAATGCGTTCGCGGTCTTCTAAGATTGCCAGATGAATGGCGCATTTATCCAGCAATTGATCTGTCGAGTCAGCCTTTAACATCTCTAAGGCTTTTTGATTGACAAAATCAATGTGCAAATCAATGTCGGTGACAATAATCGCATCCGGCGAGCTTTGAATGAGCAGGCGATAACGTTCTTCGCTTGCGTGCAAGGCGCGGTTGACCTCCGTTAGTTTGGCAGTGCGTTCAGCCACGCGCGTCTCTAGCAGGCGATGTTCGCGAACAAGTTCAATTTGAACTTGAACCCGATTCTGTAGTTCTTTTTGAACGGTGAGGTAAAGTTTCCGGTTCTCTTCCAGATTGAGGACTTGCCGGAGAATAATGAGCAGTAAAATGATTCCAATGGCAATGTTCAGTAATCGCGTATTGAGGACGGCGCTCAAGTTGGGCTGCAACAGCAGGATGACGCACACAAGGATGACAATAAAGAAGGGAATGTAAATTTGCCAGGTGATAGGCGCAGCGGAGGGCTGATCTGGGGTGTTGACGGAAGGAGTGGGGATGGTTTTTTGCGCTTTGCTGGATCGCTGCTGATAATACACAGCTGCCAGACCAGCCTGCGTTACGAATAGGGTACTTAGCGACCAGCCCAGCTTGAGAAAATTACTGTACGGATAAATGCCCTGCAAAGCTTGACTGCTAAAAAAGGTGTCTGTCAGGGTCATGATCAGCATCCCCAAAAAGAGCGGATACAG
This sequence comes from Anaerolineales bacterium, assembly GCA_038206515.1. Classification (GTDB taxonomy): domain Bacteria; phylum Chloroflexota; class Anaerolineae; order Anaerolineales; family Anaerolineaceae; genus DSYU01. The sequence continues at coordinate 9,659 of JBBRAT010000007.1, forward strand.
CGGTCGTTTATGCGGCGTGTTACGATTGCGGATGATGGCAAACAGCACTGCCCACAACAAGAACAGGTCCATCAATGGGTAGGTGAACGAGAACAGATAGGTTAACGGGCTGCTGTTTCCATCTAAGCGAACGAGGGGCGTAAAGATCAACGCCCAATAACATACCAGGGTGCTGAACATAATCATCAGCATGTCCAACGCCATTTTGGGGTGGATTTTCTTTTGAGGCATTTGATTGGTAATGAGCAGAATGCCGCCAATTACCCAGGGGTAATAGAGCAGATAGAACATATCGGCGATGGAAGGGTATGGGTTGATGCGCAGGATGATTTCAAAAATCGCCCAGATGAGATCGCCCAATAACCACAGGGCTTGGGCAATGGCGATCAACCTCCACCCTTTGGATTCTTTGGTGCTCGATGGGAAGCTGCGCGCCGCCCACACCAGTGCGGCAACGGTAGATGCGCCGCCGACAATATCAAAAACGTCGTTGAGGGTAAGGGAAGTAGCGGTTCTTTGCCCAGGCAAAAATAAAAGGATCAGATGCACTGCAAAAGCGAATACACCCGTAAATATAATCAGAAGATCTAAGCGATTTGCGTTTTTCATCTTCAAAAGTCCTCCCCCCAAGGAGCCTTGTGGTAAAAATGGGTCTCGGCGATTCTCCGCGGTATGAGCGGAAAACGTGTGCAGCATGTTCTCCACTCACACCACGCTAATTCCGAAAGAGCCGTAAAAATAATGTAAAGAGTGATAATATTTTGTGGTAAAGCAATCAATACGGTACTGCGCCCAAACCCGCTGCTACCCTGTATGGGAAGCCCATTCTCAATGAACCGAATTAATTCGATCATATCATATTGGGACAAGATATCCCATAAAAATGGCGGGAATTTTACATAAGTAAGGAACAATGGATGAATACAAAGATGAATTTTTCAATGACAGATGAACGGATACTCATCACCGGATCGGCGCGGAGGGTGGGGCGCGCCATTGCCCTGGCAGCTGCCTCGGCTGGCGCGGACGTGGTGATCCACTTTGGCGCATCTATGCCGGAGGCGGAAAGCCTGGCGCAGGAGATCAGGCAAATGGGTCGCCGCGCGGATGTGCTTTCGGCAGACCTGGATGACCCGCAGGCGGTGGATGCGCTCTTCCAACAGGCGTTGGCAGGCGGTGCGGTGACTGCGTTGGTGAACAACGCTTCTATTTTTGAACCTTTGGGGTGGAATGAAACGACCCTGGAAATTTGGCAGCGTACTCTGGCAATCAATTTGACAGCCCCCTTTTTGCTTAGTCAGGCGTTTGCACGCGCTCTGCCTTCCGAAAAGACTGGGCGCATCCTTAATTTGCTCGATTGGCGCGCCCTGCGCCCAGGCAGCGATCACCTGGCGTATACCATCAGCAAAGCCGGGTTAGCCGCGCTCACCCAATCGCTGGCAGCCGCACTTGCCCCGCGCATCACTGTCAACGGGCTGGCGTTGGGCGCAATTTTGCCCCCCAGTAACGGAAGCGCGGCGGAAACGGCTCGCGCCCTTCAAAACGTGCCTGCCGCGCGTTGGTCTACCCTAGAGGAATTGCAGCAGGCAGCCCTGTTTTTGCTGGCGGGACCCGCCTTCATCACCGGCGAAATCATTCATCTGGATGGCGGGCGGCACCTCGTTTAAAGAGAAGGGGTTCTATTCTTGCTTAAGATTATTAATCTTGATGAGTAAGCGGTTGGCTTCGCGCATGGTTTCAATATCCGCCGCCGGTCCCTTGATTGCCATCATCAGCGGTTGCGCCAGAGTGCGCACGAACGAATCTGCGTTGTAATGCAGCACGTGATAGGCCCCTTCGCGCAGCCGCCCATTCGAGACGCGCTGCGGATCTGTGAGCAGTAGCAGGAGTGGGCCAAACGCCCGTTTGCCCTTTTTGGCAAGCACGTTGGCGGCTTCCCAGCGCATGCCGAAATCTGGGTTATCCAACTCCTCTACCAGGGTGTCTACATCATGGGCATCATCCAGGTTATACAAGTATTGAGCGGCTTCATCACGCTGGGCAGCGGAAATCGCCAGGTTTTCCAGGGTACGTAGCGCTTGATGAACCGATTGGAATTTCATAAGGGACCTCCTTGCAGGTCTGAAAGGGAGATAGTCTATTCTCCTTTCAGCCTTATCTTAACGTAAATCAGGGCGTAATGCAAGGAAAGGAAATTGATCAATTGATCCTCGCCCTCCGAACCAAATTCGATCCAGTTCTGAGCTACTTCTGAATATCTTATCGGTAAGATCAATCAGAAAGGAACAGGCTGGACGTTTCGGGCGATGCACGCCGAGGAAGATCGCCTATCCACTTAGCGGAATCGTTACGGCTCAAGCATTCCCCTATTTGCAGTGATGCCCCCAGTCCGTGTAGTGGCTTCCGGCAGGAAGCCTGCGGTAATCGAGTAATTTTCTCTGCACAACAGAAATTGTCTGATAATTGCTAGGCTTCCTGCCGGAAGCCACTACACGGACTGGGGGATGCCTGATCAGTAACAATTTTTAATAGAGGGAGATATTTTGAGATGTTGGTTCTCAAAATATCTCCCTCTCTTCTATTGAGAATGGGGTAAGGTTATTTCACGTTCTCGGCAATGCGGATCAGGTCTTGCTGGTTGAGGTCGAGTCCCATATAGGTTAACTCGAAGGCGATACCGTCCTTTTGCCAGCGGAGGGTCTTCAGGTATGGGTCTGATGCCCACTCCCAGCCGCAGCAATTGGTGCCATGCCAACCGCCTTCGGTGTATTGCCCGCTACCGCTGCCGATTTTCACTTCTTGGAAATCGCCGACCAGTGTACCGGCTGGGTATTGGTCAATCATGGTTTTATCTCCGACCACCATGCTGCACAGGTTGCAGACTGCGCCCTTTGCAGGGATGCGCTCCTGAGCAAGGGACAAGCTGTCTGTGCTGCCTGCCATATCGCTTTGCGCGCGAGGGTAGATCATGCGCGTAATCTGATGATCCGCGTCATAGGCTGCGCCAAGGAAGGAGAGAATTTCTGGCAATTTGGCGGGCTGCGCCAGGGTGAACCCGGCAGCTTTTTGCGCTTCTGCCAGGGTGAGCGGATAGGCTTTATGGAGGTCGAACGGCTCATCCGTGGGGGCGGCGGTAACGGTGGGGACGTTCACCTGCGCAGAAACGGACTGATCCGTCAGCGCGGAAGCCAAGGACACCAGGTCAGCGCGCGTCAGCAGCGAGTCGCCTACATTTTGCAAGGTGAAGAAGACGCCGTTTTCGGTCCAGCGTAGGGTTTGCACCGCAGCGTTTGCATCCCACTGCTCGGTGGCTGCGCCTGATGAATAGCCAAACGAGCCTTTTACGTATTCGCCGCTCGAATCCTTCATTTTGACGGTTTCGATGGCAGCGCTAGCGCCTACATCCCAATGGGTTTGCTGCGGACTGCCTGTCCAAGGTGATTCAAACATCACCAGCAGGTTGGAGTGGTCAGGGTTCGCATACGTAAGAACAATCAAGTCCGGTCCGCCATTGCCGCCCACAAAGCTTATGCCTTGTGGCATCTGCCCCAACTCTTGCACGGGGAACTTGACCATGCTGCGCAACTGTTCCACGCTGCAATGCGCTGCCTGACGTGGACCGCATACACTTTCAAAGGGCAGCACGGATGTAGGCGTCAGGGTAGGGAGGGGTGGCGCGCTGGGGGTGGTATCTTGCCAGACCAGCGGGATGGAGGTGGGGGCGGCAAGGGCGTCACTCTGGCTGCGGGTGAAGAAGTGTAGAAACGTTTGCGCCATGGCGTGCGTTTGCGGAGCGGTGAAAAATACGATTCCTGCCAGGATCAGCGCGGTGGTCAGCGCCAACGCTAGGCGGTAACGGGAGATACGAGCGTTCTGGTTCATAGGGATTCCTCTTGAAAAGGGGCGATCCCTCAACGGAAGGTGAGTTTGCAGGGCGGGCCACAGGTCAATTTCTGCGGCAGGGGCTTTCTGTTCGGCTGCCTCGCGCAGCAATGAACGGATGCGTTTTTCAATCATGGTCAGCCTCCTCAGAGTTGGCTTCATGCAGCGGGCGGAGCAGTTTCCGCAGACGCTGGCGTGCGGCGTGCAACCACCATTTGATGGTGGCGCGCGGTTGGTGCAGCTCAGTCATCATGTCGCTTTCACTCTGATCCCAAAAATAACGTAGTACCACCGCTGCGCGCTGGTTTGGCGTCAATTGCGCCAACGCCTGCCACACGGCTTCCCCTGTTTCGGCGGATTCCAGCGCGGCTTCAAGACTGGGGCGCGCATCTATCAGCCAATGGGCTGTTTCGCTCTCTGCGCCCGGCTCTTCCAGCGGAATGAACCGCTCTTGGCGGGCAGCAGCTTTCAGCGCGGCGTTGATCACCATGCGCATCAGCCAAGGGGCGAATGGGCGGTGGTCATCAAACTGCCCAATCTTGCGGGCAGCCTGCAAAAATGCCTCTTGCGCTACGTCCTCCGCCAGACTGCGATCTTGCACAATAAAAAGCGCGGTGTGCACAGCTTGCACTTGATAGATTTGTACGAGCATAGCTAACCCTGATAGATCACCTTGTTTCAGTTGAGCAATCGCTTGTTGTTCGGCAGAAGCCGAAGATGGATGTGGAAATATCATTGCACCGATGCCTTTGGTATAGGGGTTCGAGCGCGCTAGTAAGAGGATCCTCTATTAAGAATATCCATTGGAGGGGCAAAAGGATAGGGGAATGGTCTGATTCAACAAAAGAGGGATGTGTTTTTGCTAGAGAATTTAGCAAAAACACATCCCTCTTTTGTTTGCAGGCTTTTCGGAATGAATTTTAGTGTTCCACGACTCTCGTGGAGCGGGTGAGTGATTTTTCCATCTGCTCAATTTCGGCAGGGGATTGCATATCGTTGAAATTAGCGGCGTGCTCTTCGCGGACGTGCGCCAACGCCTGAGCAATCACCTCAGCCATCTTTTCGCCTTTGACCACGTAAGGGCAGTCCAGCCCCATATCTTTGCAGGAATAGCGGATTACCATAAAGCCTCCTTTGCTCCCCTTGTGTATTTATCTTACTCTATTTGGCGGGAATATACAAATAAGGCTTGCAAATGAATGGCTCCATGCCCTAGCGATTAAACCTGTTCGCAGGGGATTTCCATCCAGAAAGTGCTGCCTTTGCCTAGCTGACTTTCCATCCAAACGCGCCCGCCATGCCGCTCGGCGATGGATTTGACAATCGCCAGCCCCAGCCCGGTGCCGCGCTGCTGATAGGCTTCGCGCCGCCCGCTGCGATAGAACTTCTCAAACACGTGCGGTTGATCCAGCGGGGCGATGCCAATGCCGTTATCCTGGATGATAAATACCAGGCTGCCGGGGCGAGCTTCCACCCGAATGCGCACCTGACCCGCTGCGGGCGTATATTTGACCGCATTTTCCACCAGGTTGACAATCGCCTGGTGAATGAGGGCGTTATCGGCTTGCAGGAGGAGCGGTTCACGTGCGTTAATCGGCTCGGCGGTCAGGCGAATTTCTTTTTGCAAGGCTTGCGGCTGAACTTCATCCACCACGTCAGTAATAATTTTCTTGACGGAGATGCGCTCAATTTGCAGCCCGACCCCGGCTTCAATTCGCCCCAGGTCAAGCAAATGAGTTACCAGGCGGGTCATATTTTCAACGGCGGACACAATTTTGGTGACGTATCCCTTTTGCTGGTCGTTTAATTCGCCTAACATTTGCAGCATGGTGGCATATCCGCGCATCAGGGTCAGCGGCGAGCGCAAATCATGGCTGACGGTTGCCACAAAGTCCGATTTCATCGTCTCTAGCTCTTTAAACTGGGTAATATCGCGCAGGACGCACACGCGACCCAATGGCTGACCCTCTAGCTGCACCGGAGCGATGCTGCCATAATAAACGCGCCCATCCGCCAGAGTGATTTCACGCGAGGGGCTGCGCGCATCGAACGGCATGGTAATCAGATCAATCACCTCTTGCGAGCCGACCACTTCCTGAATGGGCGTTCCCTGTATGGCAGCCTGGATTAACCCTGGCACTTGCAAGGCAGCCGGGTTCAGCAGCAGCAGACGCTGGGCTTCATCCACCACCAGTACCGGTTCGGGTGTGCAGGCTAGCACGGCTTCCAGGCGTTGACGACCCACCTCGGCGGTGGCATACAGGCGCGCGCTGGTGGCTGCCAAGGCTGCCTGACCTGCCAGGGTGCTAAGGAAGCGCACTTCTTCATCGCTGAAGGTGCGCACGCGATCATAGCCAAGCCAGATGACCCCGTAATATTGATTTTCATGGCGCACCGCCAACCCCAAGACGGCTGCCGGGGCGGATTCGCCGGGGGGGAATTGTAAATGCCGCGCCCGCGCCACGCTGCCCCACTGAATGGGATCCTGCTGGCGGGCGAGGTCAAAGAGCTGTGCGTCCATCCATGCGTAATGGGCACTCATAGCGCCCACCCCATACGTCACCAACGACTCTTCGCCAGCGTCCAGGGTGACTTCATGCACCAACACCAGTCGAGCGGCGCTTGCCCCATCACTAACGGCTGCCTCTAAGATCGGGCGCACCGCTTCGCGAATATCCAGGTTTGCCGCGACCCCCTGACTGACGGTCAACAGGCGGTTGAGTTCATCCAGGCGGGCTTTCAGGCTGGCGCGCATCTGCTCAAACGCGCTGCTCAGGCGACCAATTTCATCCACCCCTTGCAAGGATAGCGGGTGATCCAGCTGCCCTAGTGCGATGTAAGAAGCCCCTTGCGAGAGAACCCCCATAGAGGAAGAAATCGTGCGCAACCCCAGCCATAAAAAGACCAGCGCGAGGGCAGAGACCGCTAGCAAGATCAGCAACAGCGGAATGGCAATATCCAAGGACATCTGCTGGGCTTCTTGCGCCGGAACGGTAAGAATGACCGCCCAGGGTCGCCCGCTGGCAGGTTGATAGTAGACGTATTGGCGGGTATTGTTGGGGGAAATTTCGTTAAAGAAGGCAGCTTTGACGGGCTTCGTCCCCAAGTATGCGGTCATCACCTGGTCAGCGCTGGGGGCGTAGATAATCACACCCTTTTCGTTGATAATAATACCTTCGCCGCCCAGGGCTTTCATGCTGCTGAGCGCCTGAATGACAGGCTGCACAAATGGGTTGGAACGAAAATCGGTATGCCCTACCAGCACGCCCACCACTTTGCCATCCGCATCATGCACTGCGCCCACAAAGGCAATCTGCGCGGAAAGATCCCCGTTTTGGGCGGGCAGAATGTAATGTTGGACGTTAATCCCCTTTAATGCCAGTTGCAGCCCGGCAATTTCTTCCTGACTGGGGTTTACCTGGGCAAAATCGCGCTGCGGATAGGAGGCGATTTGGGTGCCACTGGAGTCAAACAGGAACAATTGACGGAAGAAGGGGACGGAGCGCAGCTTTTGCTCCATCACCCCCGGCTGCGGCGCGCTTGCCAGGTCTGGGGTTGCCAGGGTGAGGATGAGATTTTCGCCGCTTTCCAGAAAATAAGGCAGACTATCTGCCGCCACCTGAGCGGTGGAGGAGAGGCGTTGTTCCAGCATGGAGCGGGCAGCGTTGCCCGCCACCAGCCAGTCGCTGATGACCAGGGTAACGACCAATATAATTACCAGGGGCGCGGTGACTACCAAAAAGCGGGCTTGCAGGCTGCTTTCAGAGGGGGAAGGCTGAAGCGGTTTGCTGCTGCCCCACCAATGCGGCATAAATAGGAAAACCATCTCCGCGAACAACGCCGCCAGCAATACTTCACCGCTGCGTGCCAGAATCATCAACCAGGTTTGGGTGAAGGCATAATCCAGACGCGCCGCCAGGCTGCCATTGGTGGCTACAATGGAGCTGACGATCAACACGGGCGTAAATAGCAGCATGGCAGCCCAGCCCGCCGCAAATGGATGGCGCAGCAGGCGATAAAACAGGGTGCGATAATTTTGGCGCACCAGCATGCTATACACCAGCGCCAGCAGTCCCAGTTCCAACATGGTAAAGGGAGAGTGGGTTTCAAAGAGCGCGAGGATCAGCCCATCCAGCAATGCCAACAACACTGCCGGGACCGCGCCGCACAATCCGCTCGCCATCACCCAAGGCAAGGCAGCCAGCAGCATCAACACTGGCGAGCTGACTTCCATGGGCATGCTGGGTTGGGGCAGCGTTTCGCCGGGTAAGCGCACGCCCAACAGCCCCGCGAGCGGCAGCGCGGCAATGAGCAGCCCGATGAAAAGGAGCGGACGGCGCGTGAAGGCGCGTTTCCCCTCTTCGCGCCCTATTTTCCAAACGCCCCAGCCCAGCAGGGCAGCCATTGCCAACAGACCCAGCCAACCAACCAGATGGTTTGGCAAGGTCAGGTAAAGGTCTGTACCAAAGAGACTGAGGACAATCTGCATAGTTGTTAAATTATAGCACTGCCTGGCGCGCAAGCCTGAATTTCCGTGCCTTGCAATTTCCAGACAGTTCTCCCTTTTGTAAGGAATGACAAGAATTCGTAGTAGGGTAGGGCGATTTGCAAAGTCAATGTTTGCCGAGAATTTCCTCTTACCCCAGCCCTTTCTCCCAGGGGAGAAAGGGCTGGGGTAAGAGGAAAGCGCTATGCAAGCCGAGTGCTTCATCTATTAACCACGGATTCTTCAACACTCGCTAGAGGAGAGGGAAATAGGTCATTTTCAAGGCAGTTCCTCTGCTGTTGCAACTTGCATGCCAAAATCGCTATGGCTCTGCTTGCAGGCTGCGGAACGTTTCACCGAGGGGGGTGAGTTTACCGGTCGTCAGGTCGCCCAGGTTTGCCACCGTAAATTGTGTGTCAGACAGGCTGAACCACGCCCATTTTTGTATCAGGTGATACTGGTCAGGGGGATAGCCTAGCACGCCATCCTGAGCGGTTGCCAGCCAGTGGGTGGTGTCCTTCATATATTGGGCGATTACCTCCGGCGGGAAACCGTAGTCGGCGGGCATGAGGATGCCAAATTCGGTCAATGCCAACGGGGTGGAGGCGTAGCCATTCTCCGCCATCCATTTGCGGAAGGCGATTAACTGCGCCTGGAACAGGTCAAGGCGACCGTGATCTTCCACTTCGTAGAGCTTACCCTGGGTTTCCGGCATGCCGGGGGGAATGTCCACGCCCCAACTACCGCGCTCCTCACGCAGCACATAGCCATGCACCGTCCACCAGTCAGCAGGCAGGGAGGTTTGATAGCTTTGGCGGTATTTCTGCAATACCTCGTCCAGGTAACGCAGGCGCAGCGCGGATGCCTGTGAGACGCCGCCCACTGCCACCTGAGCGGTGGGGTCAGCGGCTTTGATGGCGGCATATAGGTCATGGTAAAGATGCGCATAGTCAGCAGCAGAAGTATTATCCTGCACTTTTACATCCGGCTCATTGCCAATGACCCACACCTGCCCAGGGAATTGAGCGGCAATGCGCCCAATATCAGGCAAGCCAGGTTGGATGCAGGTCGGAAACAGACGCACCATCTGCCAATGAACGGGTTCAGCGGCGGCTGGCGGTGTGGCATGGACTCTCCAATCCAGATACCAACGCGCGCCCAGCTGGGTTGACCAATACACCGGGTCAGCAGGAGAAGCGATGCTAAACCCGGCGCGAGCAGTCAGCGGGGTGTTTGGCAGGGCGGTTAAGGTAGGTTGCCGCGCGGAAGTAGTTGACAGCAGACTTTTGGTTTCTTCTGTGGCATTGCAGCCAGCCAGCCGCTTTGAAATTGCCGTTGTTTGTGCCGTTGCCGAAGGGGATGGGGGGATGGAGGGTGGCGTAGCAGTTGGGTTGCTTGATCCAGCAATACTGCGCGTAGCCATGACAGAGAGGGTCGCTTTGGGCGTGGATGGAGATGCGCCACACCCCGTCAGCAGGCATGCGCATATCCATAAGAGGCAGAGCAAGAGTACGCGCTTCATCTCTATATGCTCCGTTACCCCATATATTGACGCATGGATGCCGTCAGGTGGGTGGCGAGGCTGTTCATGCCCTGCGCGGATGGATGCACCAAATCGGTGGAAAGCGTCACCCCGCCCGCCAACAGGCTGCGCCCCTCCAGGTGGATCAGGCGGGGCAGGTTCAGCCGGGCGACCGCGCTGCGCACCACCTGACGGAAGGCTTCCGCGTGCGGGTTGCCGCGCAAGTCATCCAGATAGGAAAAAACGTCTATGCAGAAAATCCAGCGATCCGGGTGCGCGAGGGCGATGCGCTCCACAAAGGCATTCACGCGCGCCTCGAACTGCTCTAGGGACCAGCCAAGAACGTTGATGCCCATTTCCAGGGTGGCAACGTCCCAGTCTACCTGCTCAGCGATAAATTCCGCCAGCGGCGCGTCCATGTGCGCGGAGCCAGCAAAGCCCAGGTTGACCAAATCCATGCCCAGGGCGGCGGCGGTTTGCATGGCATAGGTCTGGCTGGGGTGGATGGCGCTGCCGCCATGGGTGATGGAGGAGCCATACGTCAACAGGCGGCGCGCGGGGGTTTGTTCAGGGCGGGGTGGGCTGACTTCGCCGCGCACGTCCACGAACCAGGTTGCCCAATCATACGGCAGCAGGATGCGCACCAACGAGGGGTCGAAAGGCAATCCCTGTTGGCGGGTGATCTGTTGCAAGGTATGCAGTTCCGCCGGGCGTTTGACGCGCACCACGCTGGGAGTTTGCGCCACGCTAAAGGGGCATTCCTGCCATGGACCTTGGAAGCTGCCATACCATACTTCACCCACGCCGACCGGCGGCACTTCTCCCCCTGGCGCGCGCTGCAAGGTGACTTCCGCGCTCTCGCCTTCCAGGTTAAAGCGCAACTCGCAGCCGGGGGTATTAAACGCTGTGCTTTGGGCATACGAATTTAATTCTTCACAGACCCCGTCTGGCACGCGGCACAGGCGGTAACCCATCCCCGAATTTAACGCCAGAATCTCACGCACGTTATGAAATTCGATATTTTGAAAGAGCATACCGGGTAATTTCCTTTCAGGCTGGGTTAATTTTGTGCAGCCAACCAGTCCAACGCCTGCTGCTGGGTATCAAAGGTGCGAATCTGACGACGGAGCAGCAGGTTGATGGTAGTCAGCAGCACGCCGCGCACCCCGTCTGCGCCAATCACCGCAGAGGCGCGGGTATAGGGCAGGTTTGCCTTGCTGAAGGCTTTCAGGGCTTCCGAGACGGCTTTATCATAGACGGCATCCGCGACGTTGGTCAAGATCAGCGCACTGCCCGGGGCGCAGGCGTCAATCAGGCGGCGCGCTTGGGGTAGAATAGTAAGCGTTTCAGCCGGTTTGCAACGCGAAACGTCTATCACGATAATTTTCTTGCCTTTATGGGTTAATTGAGTTACACTGGGCATGGGGAGTTCCTTGTTTGAACAATTTACAGGTTCTATTGATTATGCCTGTTTTTGAGGATTAAAGGAAGGGTGATTGTGGCGAATGCGCAAAGACCTTGGTATGCTCAAACGCAGAGAAAGGCATGTAACTGTAACAAACCTCACAAAATGGTCATGACGTTTGTCCGTTATGCAGAAATTAATAGCGTAGTACACAATAATTATCAACATTTGCTTGCACCTGTCAAAAAATAATGAGCTATCAGAATTTGTATCGAATGATAAATGCTACGATATAAGGAAATAATCCTATGAAACGAAAACACAACATCCGAAAACTATGCAATTTACTCCTTCTGGTCTTTCTATCCGCCTGCGCCGTTAACCCAGTTCAGACTGGCGCGCCTGCATCTCTGCCGCCACCCGCCCAAACAGCTGTGCCGACCGTTGCGCCCACCGCAGCAGCTACCAGCGCGCCGCAAGCCGTTCTGCCCACCCAGCAACCGGCTGCGCAACCGGCGTTTCCGGCGGGCATCCGCGTTCTGCTAGATTCGGTTCTCTCCTGGCAGTCGGGCGGCTACCTGGTGCGCGGTCACACAGAATGGGATCGCGCGGATGTGACCGAGGTTTCATTGCCAGATCGTTTTCTAAAGCTAGTGGATGCCAAAGGGCAGGTGGTCAATGCTGAATGGAAGGATAGTACCGATGGGATTCACGCGCAGACGGATCAGCAGGTCAGTTGGGCGTATCGGACGGAGTCCAAGGACCTTGCTCTGCCGCTGACGCTGGTGGTCGAGCGGGTGCGCGTGCGGGTCAAGTCCGGTCATCGTTTTCAAGTGGATTTTGGCGCAACTCCGCAGAAAGGGCAACGTTGGGTGATTAATGAGCTGTTATCCACCCCAGACTATACCGCCACGATTCAAAGCGCGGAATACATGCTTGTCCCCGATGAACCCCGCCTGGGCTTTGACGTGACCGGCAAGCAGGTTGATTTTGTCAGCATGGATTTGGGGGCGGTTTTCCCGGATGAATCAGGCAGCAGCGCGGTGGAAAATGGCATCATTCATCAGGAAATTTCGAACATTCACGGCATCCCCTTTCCCACTGGCAAGCAAACAATCATTGTCAACGAGGTCAGCTACAGCCTGACAGGTCCATGGCGGGTGGAAGGATCGTTGAAGCCCGCGAATTAAAGAAATAGGGATAAAAAAAGGAGACAGGTAATTCTGTCTCCTTTTTATTGCCATTCTCCTCAACTCGGTGGCTTATTTTTCTGCGGCGGGTTGATTTTCGGTTTCTTTTTCGGCTTTCTCTTCTTTGTCTTCTTTGTCTTCTTTCTCTTTCTTGTCTTCTTCGTCCTTCTTATACCAGCGCAGCGATACGTTGATATTATCCTGCCCCACGCCGCGACCTACCGTCAGCGCGCCGACTTCAGCGGAAGCGCGCAATCCAAAGCTGATGGAAACTTCAGAGGGCGGCTCCTCAATTCCGTTATGGAAGCTGTCAATCATCACCGCAGCCATCTTGCGCACGCCGTCAATGGCTTGCTCGAAGGAATGCGCGCTGGTATCCAACGCTGCTTCGTGAGTTGGAATCAACCCACTGCCACCCTTGTTGGACTCGTTGGTTTCCATGTACACCAGGGTGCCGTCTGTCAATTCAAATTTTACGTAGTTTACCATTCTGTTATCCTCCCAAATGGAATGAGTCTCTGGGGATTTTTAGACGAGCGACCTCTCGCGAAGCTCCAGAGAGCCAAACAAATTGTACTCGATTCTGAGGGAAAAGAAAAAGGAATGTATTAGGAACTGTTTATCTTTTCTTGATTGAAATTAGGCTATACTCTGCCTAACGAGGGGGAAAAGGAGCAGAGACTATGAGCGTAAGGGTTGTTAAGCATACTTCTACCGTCACCTGGCGCAGACAAAATTTTCTGTCGCCTTCCGCCTGGGCGCGTCATCCACAATGGGGCGTGGGGTTGATGGTCGTCAGCGTGTTGGCATTTGGGCTGCTGACCTGGCTGGTGAAGTCCGTCCCGGCGGTCAGCAGTTGGGATTTAGCCGTCCTCACCCGCCTGCACGATTGGGCAAAGGGGCAGCCGCTATGGGTTTCCTTGCCTTTGCGCGGATTTTCCGCCTTTGGCAGGGATGGCGTGATGCTGATGTTGCTGATTCTGGCGGTGGGTTGGGGGATCAGAGGGGCGGAGCGCGAGTTAGGGCTGCTGGTATTGGGCGTGCCAGGGTCAGAGCTGCTCTTTCAGGTGATCGGCAGCCTGGTGCAGCGCGTGCGCCCCGAATTTAAAGACCCCTTCGAGAATCTCATTGGCTTTGGCTATCCATCCGGTCACGCCTCCACCAATCTTGTCTTTGTGGCGCTGATCTTGTATCTCTTGCTGCCGAATATCCGTTCACGCGGACGGCGAGCCTGGGCAATTTTCCTGGGCGCGCTGTATGTGGGGATTGTCTGCTTCAGCCGCTTATTTTTGGGGTTGCATTATCCCACGGATATTCTGGCGGGGCTGATCTTGGGGGTGGGCTGGTCTGCCTTTACCTTAACGGTGTATGAACGTTATTGGTGGAAGCGGCGCGCGGCGATTTGATTTTAAATGTATTCTCCTCCAAAAATTGAGCTTGTTCAATTTTTGGAGGAGAATACGAATGCTTTACTTCTTATTCGATTTGCGATTCTCCTGGACAAACTGGCGGATCGCCTGGTGTAAGTCCTTGAGGGTGGGGGTGAGCTGCTGATGGGCGTTTTTCAACTGAGCAGCGGCGGCGGTCAGGGTTTTGCGCGCCAGGGCGGCATCGGTTACTTTGCCGTTGGCATCAAAGCCGGTGTGGGTGGTCAGAATGTCCAGCGCAGCCTGGCGATACTGCCCGGCGGCGGTGACGCGGTCTTGCGCGGCTTTGAGGGCATCCCGCAGCACGGCAACGTCTAACCCTTTTGCCTGCAAAGCGTCAATCCGCGTGCTGGCTTTTTGCAGCAGCCCGGTCAGGCGGTCAATGCGCGTTCCCTGGGTTGCAGCGGCTTTCTGCTCATTCTGATAACGTTTTTCGAGGCGAGCAGCAATTTCTTCGGGGGTGGCTTTCTGCGGGGGAGTAGTGGCAGCAAATACCTGCGAGGGAAGGGCAAGCGCCAATCCACCCGCCAATAACGCTACTAACAATCCACCGGTAATCCATTTCATGAGCGATGATCGAATGAGAGACATGTGTTTCCTCCAAAATTGAGTAAGATTTCACGGAATTTTGTTTCCGTGTGAGTACAAAGGTTATTCTACCTGGCGGGGTTCATCGCTGTGTGTGCTGGTTGTAAGAAGGATGTAAAATCATACCTGTTAATGCGTTTCAGTCAGTGTAGCGGCTTCCGGCAGGAAGCCTGATACGATCAGTCATTTTTGTTTTGCAGAGAGAATGGATCGAATAACACCAGGCTTCCTGCCGGAAGCCGCTACACCGATTGGAATGTTACGATAAGCGCGTGAATGACCGGGCAGCCCCCCTCAATCTATGCTACACTTGAGCAGATATTCTTATCTCTTCTAACGGAGACTCCCCTCCTATGACAGACGAACAGCCCCTTTATACCTCCGAATCGTATGCCTCGGCGTATGCGCCCGAGCAATCCATTTACCCAGAAGACGGGCGCATTTTTCATCGCGCTCATTATACCTATGCCGTTGTGAAAATGTTGGCGGAGGCGCGCATTGAAAATGGGGAATTTCAGGCGCGCGCGCTGCTTTCGGATGGGACGGAGGCGGTCTTAACAGTTACTGCGTATGCGCGTAACACCTTCCGCGTGCGGCTGACGGAACGACCCACGCCGCCGCCCGCCGCTAGCCCCATGCTCACCCCGCTGACCGCTCCCCTGCGTCCCTTATGGGAGGATTGCGCGCCTTCTGAGCAGACCAACGGTCAGCCATTTGCGCTGAAAATGAACGGGTATACGCTGAAAATCACCTGCCAACCCTTCTCGATGACGGCAACGAACCCGGAAGGCGAGGCGATTTTTGCCCTGGAGACGGAACAGGTCGCTGGGGACTGGATCACCCCGCCGATGGGTTTCCGGCGCAGCGCGGGCAATGCAGGCAGTCAGGCGTTTTTCTCGTGGCGGATGCAAAATGACGAGCGTTTCTTTGGCTTGGGCGAAAAGTGGAACAAGGTGGAAAAGACCTCCACCCGCGCCACCATCTGGTCAGCGGATACGTGCGGCACGAATACCTGCGACCTGAGCTATAAGTCCATCCCCATGATCCATTCCACGCGCGGCTGGGGGGCGATGATCCATTCTTCGTTCCGCTCGTTTTGGGAAGTGGGCAGCTTTTCGTATACCTCCGGCTCTGCGCTGATCGAGGAGGCGCAGCTGGATTTGTTCCTCTACTTTGCGCCAACCTTGAAGGGGCTAATCGAACGCTATACCGCGCTGACTGGCAGACCGTCTTTCCCGCCGCAGTGGGCGTTTGGGGTGTGGATGAGCCGCTGCGCGTATCGTACCCGGCAGGAGGTGGAGGGCGTGCTGGCAAGGTTGGATCGGGAAGCCATCCCCTTTGACGTGATTCACCTGGATGCCTGGCTGAAGAATCATTATTACGTCCGCCTGGGGGTGGATGCCTGCGATTTTGAGTGGGACGAAGAACGTTGGCCCCAAACAGAGGAAATGCTGGCAGGCTGGCGCGCCGCCGGGGTGCATACCTCGTTGTGGATCAATCCCTATATCCCCGAAGAACATCCGCTGTATGCCTTTGCCGCCGAACGCGGCTACCTTGTGAAATCCACGCAGGGCGGATGGGCGCGCCTGGAACGCGCTCAACCGGTGGGCATTGTAGATTTCACCCATCCTGAAGCGCGCGCCTGGTGGCAGGGGCGCATCACCGAACAATTGAAGCGTGGGGCGGCGGTGGTCAAGCCGGATTATGGCGACAGCGTACCAGCCGATGCGCTTTTCTTTAATGGAAAGACCGGCGCGGAGATGCACAACCTGTATTTGCATTTGTATGCGGAGGCAGCCTTCGAGGCGGTGCGGGCGGCAACCGGCGATGGAATCGTCTGGCGGCGGGCGGGCTACCTGGGGACGCAGCGCTTCCCCGGCACCTGGGCGGGGGATACCCAAACCACCTGGCAGGGCTTGCGCGGCGCACTGCGGGGCGGGATCAGCGCAGGGTTTGGCGGCGAGGCGTTTTGGAGCCATGACATCGGTGGATTTGTCGGCGAGCAGCCTTCCCCTGAGTTATATATCCGCTGGGTGCAGTTTGGCATGTTCAGCCCGTTCACCCGCTTTCATGGCACCACTCCGCGCGAACCCTGGGCGTATGGCGAAGCCGCGCTGGAGATCGTGCGTCATTATGCTCAGCTGCGCTACAGCCTGGCGCCGTATCTGTTTGCGTATGGCTACGAAGCCACCCAAACCGGACTGCCTATTTTACGCGCGCTGGCATTGGAATTTCCGAACGAGCCGAATATTGACACGATTGAGGATGAATACATGCTCGGCGCGGATTTGCTGGTTGCGCCAGTGCTGGTAGAGGGTGCGCGTGGGCGTTGGGTGTACTTCCCAGAAGGCAAGTGGTACGCGCTGGAGGGTGGGCAGGTGTATACCGGCGGACGCTATCAACGGGTGGCTGCGCCGCTGGAGCGGATTCCGGTATTTGTGCGCGCCGGGGCAGTCATCCCCCGCTACACGCATCATCCACGCCGCCTGGGGGATGCTGCACCCAAGGCGATGGCGTTGGACGTATATCCGCCTGAAGGCGAGCAGTCTACCGGCAGGCGGCTGATTATCCCTGAAAATGGGCGCACCCTCACCCTGGAATGGAAGGCTGGCACGCTGCGAGTCTTCCCCGCCGAGGTGATGCTGCACGTTGCCAGCATTGCAGATTCCGCCGCGCGTAAACCGGTGCAAACCCTGGATGCGCGCGATGGGGTGGAATGTACGTTTTAGAGGGGAGCAATCTACATGACTGAGCAACCTAAAATTATTGCGCTGATTCCGGCGTATAACGAAGAACGTCACCTTGCGGCGGTGGTGCAGGCGGCGAGCGCATATCTGCCGGTGTGGGTGGTGGATGATGGCTCGGCGGATGGCACCGTGAACGTGGCGGAGGCAGCCGGGGCGCGGGTTTTGCGCCAAATCCCCAACCAGGGCAAGGGGGCAGCCCTCATGCGCGGCTACCGTCAGGCGGTGGAAGATGGGCTGGATGCGGTGGTCATGCTGGACGCGGACGGTCAGCACGACCCGACCGAAATCCCCCGCTTTTTAGAGGCGTTCGCTGCAACCGGCGATGACCTGATTATTGGCAGACGCGAATTTCAATACATGCCGCGCGTCCGCCGCACAACCAATACCTTCGGGACGTGGGTCTTTACCCGTATCCTGGGGCGACCCATCCCAGATAATCAATCGGGGTATCGGCTGCTCTCGCGGCGCATGATGCTGGCAATGCTCACCAGCCGCGAAACCAACTTTGAATTTGAAGTGGAGATGATTGTCATTTGCATTGTGCGCGAATTTGGGCTGGGCTGGGTGCCGATCCGCACCATTTATGGCGATCAGAAAAGCCACATCCAGCCGCTGCGCCATGTGATTCACTTTTTCCGCATGGCGTGGCAGACTCAGCAAACCATGAGTCGCTATTGGCGCGAAAAGAAAAAATAATATTTATCAACAGATGAAAAACGCGCGCGTTTTTCATCTGTTGATAAATATTAAGGGTCTCTGGGATTCTCCGTGGTGTTAGTAGGGAGCATGCGTAGCATGCTCCCTACTAACACCACGCCAATTCCCAAAGAGCAAATATTAAATGCTGTTTCTGAAATACGCTATAATAGAGGAAGAAATTTGTGTCTTGATAGACCAATTTTATTCTATGGAGGAATAAACGATGGGAAAAAAATGGAATGCAGCCCCGGAAATGAAGATTGATCCGGCAAAAAAGTATTTTGCCACCATTGAGACGGATCGTGGCAGTATTGAGATTGAACTTTATCCGCAATATGCGCCGATGACGGTGAACAATTTCGTCTTCCTTTCGCAGGAAGGCTTTTATGATGGGGTGGTTTTCCATCGCGTCATCCCGAACTTTATGATTCAGGGCGGCGACCCGACTGGCTCCGGTCGCGGCGGTCCGGGGTATGAGTTTGGCGATGAAGTCGACCCCAAGAAGAACCCCCTCAAACACGAGCGCGGCGTGCTTTCGATGGCGAACGCGGGCGCAGGCACCAACGGCAGCCAGTTCTTCATCACCCATGCGCCGCAGCCGCACCTGAACGGCAAGCATACTGTTTTTGGCAAAGTCATTTCCGGACTGGAAGTGGTGGATGCCATCAAACAGGGCGACAAAATGAATAAAGTGACCATCCGCGAAGCGTAAGAGCCAATCGGAATGCTGATCCCTTCTATTAATACGATGGGACTGCCGGATTGGTCCTTTGAGCAGGTGATTCGCTTTGCCGGTCGCTTGAACGTGCCGTTTGTGGAATTGCGCGGGCTATCTGGGCAGCTGGATTTGCTCACCCTGCCCGAGTTTAGCGCGCCAGAGTCCGTTCAGCGGAACCGATTGCTCTTGGCGGATTGCGGGGTGCGGATTCTTTCCCTGAACCTCAGCGAGCGGTTGGCGGATTTTTCGCCTCTGCAAGCCGAGCGGATTGTCCGGTACGCCCAGCTGGCGGATGATTATGACGTGGCGTACTTGCGCTTCTTTGCCGGCGGCGCAATGGCTTCCGCGGCGGATCGCACGCATCTGATGGACGCAGCCGCAGCGGTAGTGGGCGTGCTGGCACAGTTTCGCGTTGCCCCCATTGTGGAAACGCACGATACCTTTACTCATGCGGCGGATGTGCTTCAGGTGGCGCAATCCACCAGCGGCGCGTTGGGCGTCTTGTGGGATGTGGCGCACACTCAAAATATTGCGAGTGAAGCCTGGCAAGATACGTATGCCGCCTTGCGCCCGTATATTCGCTATTTGCACGTCAAAGATGGGGTGCGCACCGCGTCAGGGGAGCTGCATTATACGGACTTCCTGGCAGGCGATTTGCACATCCGCGAATTGCTTACCTACCTGAAGTCCCTGCCCGAGCGGGTGATTATCTCCTACGAATGGGAAAAGCTCTGGCACCCAGAGTTGGCGCATGGGCAAGAGGCAATTCCGCAGTTCCTAAGCGCGCTGCAAGAGATCTGAAAAAACGCAAAAAATTTACAATCCGTTTATGGGAATTTCCGTAAACGGATTGTATTGTTAAAAGAGAAGCTCTTTTGTAGGAAGGATACTGTATGGAAAAGCAACTGGTTGTGTTTGAACTGGATCATCAATTTTATGGGTTAGATATTGCCTCGGTGGAAAGCATTATCAAAATGCAAGCCATCACTCTGGTGCCGAATGCGCCGCAATTTGTGTTGGGCGTGACGAATTTACGCGGCAATATTTTGCCGGTGGTGGATTTGCATCGCCGCTTCGGTCTGGCGGAAACCGAACCCACCGAAGCCAGCCGCATTATTGTGGTGACGTTCTACGGCTCCGCGGCGGGTATGCTGGTGGATGGCGTGTCAGAAGTGTTGACGGTGCAGGAAGAGGCGATTGAGCCGCCCCCGCCCATGGCTTCTACGATTGATTCTTCGTTCATTACCGGCATTGTCAAGCTGGAGAATCGCCTGGTTATCTTGCTAGACCTGGGCGAGAGCCTTTCGGTAAAGGGCATGCACGCCGGGTAACATTGTGTAAATATTTTTGTTACCGCTCAGGCACCCCTATTCGCAGCGGTGCCTGAGCCCGTCCGTGTAGTGGCTTCCGGCAGGTAGCCGGATGGCAGTCAAGAAATTTCCGTGCAGAACAGAAATGGGCTGATGATTGCTGGGCTTCCTGCCGGAAGCCACTACACGGACGGGGATACGGAGCAGTAACAAAGAGGGAGGGGAATGGGTACACGGATTCGCTTGAGGGGGACGAAAATTCAGTTTCCGCAGGGCTGCGTGG
Source organism: Anaerolineales bacterium (assembly GCA_038206515.1). Lineage (GTDB taxonomy): Bacteria > Chloroflexota > Anaerolineae > Anaerolineales > Anaerolineaceae > DSYU01. Next base: position 29,916 of record JBBRAT010000007.1, read on the forward strand.
TTTGCGGGCAGCCTGCGGATTGTGATTATCCGCTGGAACGCACGTTAAGCTACGGCAGCCGTTCGGTGACGATTCAACTGCCTGTGCCGATGTGCGCAGCGCATTATGACCTGGCTGTTCAACCGGACCCGCTGGAACGCGCCATTGAACATGCTGGGCTGGCAACCGGCGCGCTGTTGGGGGTGGTGGTCACCGTCTCGCTGATCCTGTATTGGGAATCAAGCGGGCAGGGCGGTTGGTTGAACGACCTGATCGCGCTCGTCCCGGGCGCAGGCATCTTTTTGGCGGTGTGGATGGGCGCGAAATACGGGTTAGCCCCTTATTTTGGCGCGCCGCTTGCCAGGTCTGCCCGCCGCGCGGTGCAAATCCGCCGTTATTTCCCCATAACGCAAGAATTAGAACTAGAATTTATCAACGAGCGCGTTGCCCAGGCAGTGCAGCGCGCCAATTCGACCGAATAATCCATATTTTTTCGCGCATCCCGAATTTCACCGCCATTGCCGCGCTTCAGGGTATACTTAAGAATTATCCAGAACTTTTATTATAATCATAGAAATCACGGAGTGATTTCTATGATTATAATAAAAGTTCTGGATAGGTTCTTGTTCAGAACCCCTTTGTTGCGAGGTCATTTATGCTGTCTGCTGAACCCACACCCTTTCTGACGGATCCATCCGGCACAGAACACCCTTTGAATAAAGAAGTTTCCACCCTTGGACGCGGGGTGGATAACGATATTGTCGTTGCCAGCAAGCGCGTTTCGCGCGAACATGCCAAAATTTATCGCTCTGGGCGCAAGCTCCTGCTTGAGGATCTGAATAGTACCAATGGCACGTATTGGAACAATGAGCGCATCAGCTCGCCCACCCTCTTGCGGGATGGCGATTGGATCACCATAGGCGAAGTCACCCTGCAATTCCATGACCCGGATACGACCACCCGCGAAACACCCTTCCCCGACCTGGATGTTGACCTGCAAGCCGGGGTGGTGCGGCTGGAGCGCAACACCGTCAGCCTTTCTCCTAAGGAATTTGCCTTGCTGGCGTTTTTGTTTACCAATCGCGGTAGGGTTTGCTCGAAAGAAGAAATTGGAGAGGCGGTCTGGTCAGAATATCAGGCGGGTATTTATGATTATCAGATTGAAAACCTGGTGCGCCGCTTGCGTACCAAAATCGAGCTGGACCCAAACGCCCCGGTGCTGCTAATCACCATGCGCGGCTTAGGCTATCGGCTGATGGGATGAGAAGTTTATTGATGAATAAAAAATGGAGCGCGCTCCATTTTTTATTCATCAATAGGAATAGAGCGAATGAGATAGCCAACTTATAGCCGGTGGATAGCCAGCGAATAGGCAGACCTGCCAACAATCCGGTAAGATGTATCTAACAAACACGAGCCACTGAGAGAAGAGCGAGCGATCAAGATGACCCCACGAACCCTCGAAGGACAAGTTTTAGGCAAGTATCGCATTTTAGAGCCGTTGGGGCGCGGCGGAATGGCGCAAGTGTATCGCGCGTATCACCCTCAACTGGAACGGTATGTTGCTGTCAAGGTGCTGCGAACCGACCTGGTGGAGCAAGAGGAATTTTTGGCGCGGTTTCAACGTGAGGCGCGCGCGGTGGGCGGTTTACGTCACCCGAACGTGGTGCAGGTCTTTGACTTTGATGTGCAGGATGACCTGTATTATATGGTGATGGAACTGCTGGAAGGTGACACCTTGAAGGCGCGGCTGAACGCTTACCGCGCGCACGGGCAGGTCATTCCACTGGGCGAGATGGTGCGGATTATGCAGGACGTGCTGCGCGGGCTGGGGTATGCGCATCAGGCGGGCATCATCCACCGCGACGTCAAGCCCGCGAATATCCTGCTTACCCGCCAGGGCGAAGCGGTGGTCACTGACTTTGGGATTGCGCAGATTGTGGGCGGCACCAATTACACCATGTCCGGCGCGTTGATGGGGACGCTCCATTATATGGCACCCGAGCAGGGCATGGGACAAAAAGTAGATGAGCGCAGCGACCTGTATTCGCTGGGGGTGGTGCTGTATGAGATGTTAGCTGGTCATCCCCCCTTTGATGCAGATACCCCGCTGGCGATCTTACTCAAGCACCTGAACGACCCATTGCCGTTGCCGCGCGCCCCTGAAATGACCATCCCGCAGCCGTTTGAGCGGGTGGTGCTGAAGGCGCTCGAAAAGCAGCCGGATGATCGCTATCAGTCGGCGCAAGCAATGGCGGATGCGATCACCCGCGCGGTGCAGCAGTGCATTGATCCAGGCATGGAGGCGATTGTGCCACCGCCTGCTTCCGTTCAGGGTGCGGATGAGGCTTCTCCCTCTGAGCGCCTAACTGTTCCGCCCGTTTATTCCGGTGAGGCGCGTCATGCTTTGGCGGATGCGCACTTTACGGAAGATGAAACGGATATGGATTTACAGAAGAGCCTGCACGCCGAAGCGCAGCCTGCGGATCCGCAACCCGTCCTGGGGCAATCGGTTGCGGCGCAGGGGAACACTTCGGAAGAATTGTCGCAGGCGTTTCAATCGCTGGCATCCGCGCTGGGTGGGGTGGCAACGATGGCGATGAGTTCGGTGGCGGAAAGCGTGCGCAGGGCTGCGGACACGAAAGCTGCCGAGGCGAAAGTGGCTGAAGCAAAGCAGTCCCCGGCGCAGAACAGAATGCAAAGGGCGGCTCCCTCTCAACCTGTGAAGCCGTCATGGACGCTTCCGCAGCAGGCTGACCTGAAAGACGCGCCGGTCTGGGTGAATCGCAAAGCGGAAGCAGCGCGGGATGCCGAAGTTTTGCCGCCGCAGCTGGCGCGAATTTCCCCAAGGCGCGGCAAACCCGGGCAAGCTGCTATGGCAGGGGTTTCGTTGTTGCTCGGCTTTAATCTGCTGGCGGTTTGGGTGGGGATGGCGTTCAACAACTGGGGAACGTTCGCGTATGGTTGGCCCATGGAACTGCTGCTGGTGGGCATTTTGCTGACGCTGCTGATGGCTTCGCTGGAAAATTTGGGTATGCTCATTCCGGTGGGCATCATCGGCGGCAACGGACTGCTTATGTCGTTCTACGCCATCACCAATCAGTGGCAGTTGTGGAGCGTCTTCTGGCCCCTTGAGCCGCTGCTGATCCTGGTGAGCATCTTTGGCACGCTCTTCCTGGTGCGCAACGCCCCGCAGCCCAGGCAGTTGGCGCGGCTGTTGGGGACACTCCTGCTGCTGGTCTTTGGGGCGATGGTGGTGATTGTGGGGTTTGGCTCGTTGATTATCGGCGCATTTCACGCCGTGTTCGGATAACTTCTCGCGTTTTATAAACCGTTGAGGGCAAATGTGTGGTTCTTGAACCGCCGGCGTTTATCGCTGCGTTCAGGGAGCTGTCTTCAACACGCCTCTGATAAGGAGAAATGGCAATGAACAATAAGGTCGTAACGGTTTTAGTGGGTCTAAGCCTGGTTTTATGGGGCGTGATGGCATTGTTTGGCAGTTTGCTGGAACCGATTTTCCACATCAATCTGCCCTGGTTGAATATGGTCAATTACTGGCCCCTGGCAGTGATTGCGGTGGGGGATGGGCTGCTCTTCCTGGCGCTGCAATCCTTCCGTAATCGTGGATTTGCGCCGGTCTTCATCCCCGCGCTGCCTGTGCTGACCACCGGCGGAATTTTGCTCGCCGCCAGTGTATTTGACTCCTGGCACATCTGGAGCTTTGCCTGGTCGCTGATCCCGCTGGCGCTTGCCCTGGGGTTTGTGGTTGCGGGTGTGATGATGCGCAACGTCTGGTTTGGCATCCCTGCTATTCTGATTGGGATGAATTCGCTGGTGCTGGCGTTCTGCGCTTTTACCGGGCTGTGGAGCTGGTGGGCGTTCTTGTGGGCGGTTGAACCCCTCTCGTTGGGTCTCGTCTTTTTGCTGATCGCTTCGCAAACGCATTCAAAAGCCCTGGTTATTCTGGGCGGACTGTTCTGCCTGATGGCGGGCATCATCGTGCCTTCGATGCTGGGGATTGTGGTGGCAGGCAGTTGGGGTGCACGCCTGGTGCTGCCCTTCGTCCTCATCGCCATGGGCGCGCTCGCCCTGGGTTGGAGCTTCTTCGGGCGGCGCGGCGCGGCGATGCTGCGCTAAAAATTAGAATCAAAAGACAGGCTATTTTTGACGCTTTCGGTCAAAAATAGCCTGTCTTTTGTTGGGTGATCTTTTCTGCCTTTTGAACTCTTGATTGCAGCGTGATATACTCTAAGTGACGATCGAGTAATTTTATAAGAATATAGAGCGCGCTCCATATTCTTATAAAATTACTCGATCAGAGTGACAATCTTTGGGGGCATGAGAAAAGAGAACGTTATGGCGGATGCTTATGAGTTCTGGCGCAAGCCGGAAGCGGATGAGATTTATATGGTGGTGGGCTGGCGGCAGTGGGCGGATGCCGGTTCGCTGTCTTCTGGCTTGCCGCAATATCTGATTCAGCAAACCAGCGCGCGCAAAATTGGTCAAATTCGCCCGGATGGGTTCTATATCTTCCAGGTGCCGGGTTTGCATGACCTGATGCGCCCGGTGGTACGCTTTTCGCACGGCTTCCCCGAATCGCTGCAAACTCAGCAGAATGAATTTTATTATACCGGTGACGCGGAACGGGGGCTGGTGATTTTTATTGGTGATGAGCCGCACATGGATGTGGAACGCTACATTCAATCATTGTTGGACGCCGCCCGCGTATTGGGCGTGAAACGCATTATTGGGGTAGGCGGGGTGTATGGCGAGCTGCCCTATAACAAGGAGCGCACCGTCACCTGCAATTATAGTATGCCCGCCCTGAAGCGTGAGCTGGACAACCTGGCGGTCATTTACTCGGATTATCACGGCGGGGCAAGCATTGGCTCGTTCCTCTGTCACCGCGCCAACGAACGCGACATGGAATATGTAGGCTTGTATGGCTTTGTGCCGGCTTACGAATTTTCGATGGAGACGCCGGGGGTTGGCTCTGTGCGCATTGAAAATGATTATCGCGCCTGGCTGGGCATCCTGCGGCGAATTAACTTTATGCTCAAGCTGCACCTGCCTCTGGCGGACCTGGAAGGCAAGAGTCAACGCCTGATGGGGGTGATTCAGGCGAAGATGGAAGAGATGGAAGCCGATCACCCCGAATTGGGCGTGCGCGATTATTTTGATCGCCTGGAGAAGGAATTTCACGAGGTGGAGTTTAATCCGCTGGATGACGTGTGGGAAGAAAACTTGCGCCGCTTGCTGAATAGGATGGATGATGTTAACCTCGATCCGCCGGATGACCCCGCGCCGCCTGACGATCCGCCGAATGCGTAATTGTTTTATCATGATTATTTTTCGCTGCGCACAATAATCATGATAACAAAGAATGAATTAGATAGAGGAGGGAAAAATGACCGCTCCAACCCGACCGACCTATACCACGCTCAACGATCTGGTGTTGCGCTATCAGGATGAGGCGTATACCCTGGCGTATTACTTCTTAGGGCAAGAGCAGGCGGCAATGGAAGCCACCCAATCGGCATTCCAGAAGGTGTATCGCCCGGATATTGTGGTGGAACACTTCCGCTTAGAGGCGCTGCGTCAGGTTTTGCAGCAGTGCCGCGGCAAACGTCCGCCCATTGAAACTTGCAAGAGCGACCCGGTTTGTGAACGCCTGCATCGTCTGCCAGAAGAAGAACAGGCTGCCATCATCCTGATTGACGTTTTGGGATTAAGCTATGAGCAAGCCGCTTACGCCCTCAGCCGCAATCAGCAGCAGGTGGGCAAACTGGTCAGCCAGGCGCGCCGGGAACTGAATCTGCCAGGCGATTAAATTTCCCCAGCGGCCGCGCGGCGGAGCGCCTTTAGAATCACATCGCTGGCGTGGCCTTTTTTAATCATGCCAGGGGTAAAGCGCAGCACCATCCAACCTGCCAGCTGCGCCTCGTTATATTTTTCGCAGTCGCCTTCATAGCCCTCGCCGCGCACATGCCGCCCGTTGGTCCAAATGCCGCCTTCCACTTCCACCGCAATCAGCAAATCGGGCCAGGCAAGGTCAAACCGCCACTTGCGCCGCTTGTGGAATAAAAATTCACGCTGTGGGGCGGGCAAGCCAGACATTTGCAATTCAAACGCCAGGGCTTCGGCATAATCAAACGAGGCGGATTTTTCAATCATACGAATATTATAGAACAATTTTGCGAATTTAGGGCAAAGTGGTTGATTCTTGCCCCCTTTTCCCTTTTCCTAGAGATTTTCAGATAGAACAGGTACAATAGAGGCTGTATTTCTGCGGTTTTATGCTATTTTTTCGTTTCTAAAATAGAGAGGCGCGCCTCTCTATTTTAGAAACGAAAAAATAGAATCTTTCTTTATCGGTCTTGTGGAGTAAAACAATGCAAGAAGATCAAATTCGTGCTTTATTAGAATCCGTTAGCCGCGCGGAACTGCCCATTGAGGATGCGGTGGAGCGGCTGCGTACCTTGCCTTACGAGATGGTCGGCAACTTTGCGCATCTCGATCAGCACCGCGCTTTGCGGACGGGCTTCCCAGAAGTGGTGTTTGGGCAATCCAAAACGCCGGATCAGGTGGTGCAGATTTCGCAGCGCCTGATGCAAGCCAATGATCGCGTATTGGTGACGCGCGTCACGCCCGAGATGGGCGCATACGTCACCGCCGCCATTCCGCAGATGACGTATTTCGCGCTGCCGCGCCTACTGATCTATGACTCTGTGCCGGATCGTCCCAAGAAGCCGGGCGTATTGGTGGCATCCGCGGGGACGGCGGACGTGCCGGTGGCGGAAGAAGCCGCCATGACCGCTGACCTGATGGGCAACGCGGTGGATCGGCTGTATGACGTAGGCGTTTCAGGCATCCACCGCCTGCTGAATCAGATGGATCGCCTGCGAGCGGCGCGGGTGATTGTGGTGGTGGCGGGCATGGATGGCGCGCTGCCCAGCGTGGTGGGTGGGCTGGTCTCTGTGCCGGTGATCGCTGTGCCAACCAGTGTGGGCTATGGCGCGTCCTTTGGCGGCTTGGCGGCGTTGCTGACCATGCTCAATTCATGCGCCACTGGCGTGGCAGTGGTCAATATTGATAACGGATTCGGCGCGGGCAGCCTGGCAAGCCGGATTAATTTGGGGATGTAAATATCGTAACGATATTTCTTTTGGAAATTTAGAGGTATTTATGCAAGATTGGATGACGCAATGGCAAGATTTACCCGTTAATACGCAAGCCAAGGGCAAGCGTCTGGCGGAGATTTTAGCGGGGTATGGCTCGGTGGCGGTGGCATTTTCAGGCGGGGTGGATAGCTCACTGCTGTGCGCGGTGGGCTATGCTGTCCTGGGCGACCGGTTGGTGGGCATCACCGCCCGCTCACCGGTAGAGACGCCCGGCGATCACGAAGCCTCTGTCAGCGTGGCGCAGGCGGTTGGGTTCAGGCATTTATTGGTGGATTTTGACGATTTTTCTACGCCGCACTTTGCCGAAAATCCGCCGGATCGCTGTTATCACTGCAAATTTGCGCGCCTGGGTGAGATTCAGCAGATTGCTGCACGCGAAGGGCTGGCGGTGGTGGTGGAAGGCTCAAATGCGGATGACGCGGGGGATTACCGCCCCGGAGTGAAGGCAGTCCGCGAACTGGGTATCCGTTCGCCGCTGGCGGAAGCCGGGCTGACCAAGCCGGAAATCCGCGCGCTGGCGCATGCCATGAACGTGCCGGTCTGGGATCGTCCCTCCGCGCCCTGCCTGGCGACTCGCTTTCCGTATGGCACCACCATCACGCGCGAAGGGCTGGCGCAGGTGGCGAAGGGGGAGGCGTATTTGCACGGGCGCGGGTTTAGCGTGGTGCGCGTCCGTCATTTTGGCGATACGGTAAGAGTAGAAGTCGCGCCGGATGCGATTGCCCGCCTCGCTGAACAGCACGCGGACGTATCTGCCTTTTTCCGCGAATTGGGTTTTGCCTACGTCACCCTGGATTTAATCGGGTATCGCTCTGGCAGCATGAATGAAACATTAAAAAAGGGAACTGTGGAATGAAATATGCTTATGCGGATTGTTTTTCAGGGGTGAGTGGGGATATGTTCCTGGGTGCATTGGTGGATGCGGGCGTGCCGTTGGAGGTGCTGCAAGCTGGGATTAACGCGCTGAAACTGCCGGAAGGGGTGGAATTACGCGCGGAAGAGACCAAGCAGGGCGCGCTGCGCTGCACTTCGGTGGAGGTGATCGCCCCGCACAGCCATCATCACCGCCATCTGTCGGATATTAACGAGCTGATTGGCGCGGCGGAACTGCCGGAACGGGTGCGCAGCATGGCGCTTGCCATTTTTCATACCCTGGCAGTGGCAGAGGCGCGCGTGCATGGCAGTGAGATTGAACACGTCCACTTCCACGAGGTCGGCGCGCTGGATTCGATCAGCGATATTGTGGGTACGTGCATTGGGTTGGATTATTTGGGCATTGAGCGGCTGTATGCTTCCGCCCTGCCGTTTAGCGGCGGGCAGGTGCAGACCGATCACGGCTCGCTGCCCGTACCCGCCCCCGCCACGCTGGAAATTCTCATCCGTGCACATGCCCCGCTGACGCCTTCCGCGGCGCAGGTGGAGCTGGTGACGCCCACCGGCGCGGCGATTTTAGCCACCCTGGCGACTTTTGAGCGTCCTTCCCTGACCCTGACGGGCATTGGCATCGGCGCAGGCAAGCGTACCCTGCCCTGGGCGAATATTTTCCGCCTGATTTTGGGTGAAAGCGCGCCAGAATCCGAACTTCCGTTGGTGCAGATTGAAACGAACATTGATGACATGAATCCGCAGCTGTTTGGCGGGGTGATGGCGCATTTGTTTGAGGCAGGCGCGTTGGATGTGTATCTGACGCCCATCTATATGAAGAAAAACCGCCCCGGCACGCTGTTGGGGGTGGTCGCCCGCCGCGTGGATGAACCTGCCCTGGCAAAGATCATCCTGTCTGAAACGACTACCCTGGGGTTGCGCGTCCAGCCGATTTACCGCTATACCGCCGAGCGTGAATTTCGCACGGTGACAACCGAATACGGTGATGTGCAGGTGAAGGTGAAGCTGCTGGACGGTCGCGCGGTGCAAGCCATGCCAGAATACGATGACTGCGCCCGGCTGGCAAAGGAAAAGGGCGCGCCGTTGGCATGGGTGTATGCCGCCGCGCTGAAAGCGATATAGATTTTACTTTGCGATTCTGCAAGGGGATGTCCGAGGGAAAACGCCTATAATGAAATCCATGACCTCTTCACTTTCTCAACTTTCCAGCCGTGATGCTCTGCGCACCATTTTGGATTCCGTGCAAGCAGGGGTGATGGTGATGGACGCGGCTACCGGCATGGTGGTGGACGTTAACCCGGCGGCGTTGGCGATTTTGCGCCTGTCCAATGTGGATGTGATTGGCAAACCCTGCACGGATTTTTTTCGTGCGGAGGAAAACGAGAACTTCATCACCTATAAAGGCATGGAGGGCGAGGAACGGGTGCATATTCACAAGACGAGTATGCGCATCGTCATTGAGGATGTCACGTATCAGGTAGAGACGTTCTTCAGCCGCGAAGATTCCATCCAGCTGCAGCATGAGGAAGATGAGCAGCGTATGTTGGCGGAAGCCTTGCGCGATACCGCCAAGGTGCTGAACCGCTCACTGCTGCTCAGTGAAGTGCTGGAAGGCATCATGGATTATATGGGGCGGGTGGTGCAGTATGACGCGGCGAATATTATGCTGGTGGAGGGCGAAAACGCGCGCATGACCGCCATTCGCGGTTATGACCGGCTGAGCGCAGATGTCAGCAAGTCCATCCTGGGGCAGGTGCGCCGCATTGCGGACGTGCCAAACATGGTGCGCATGGCGGAAAGCGGTCAGCCCATTCTTATCCCAGATACACGCACCTCACCGGATTGGGTTAATTTCACCACTTCGTTTTGGATTCGCTCTTACGTCAGCGCGCCGATTCAGCATAAAGGGATGACGATTGGATTCCTAAACCTGAACAGCAGCACGCCGGGCTTTTATACCGCTGAATATGCGGAACGCCTGTGCGCTTTTGCGGATCAGGCGGCGGTGGCGATTGTGAATGCGCGGCTGTATGAAAATGTGCAGGCGGCGCGTAATCACCTGGAGGCGCGCGTCATTGCCCGCACCGCCGAGTTGAAAGCCACCAACGAGCAGCTTCAGATGGAGCTGGTGCGCCGTCAGCAAGCCGAGCAAGACCTGGAAGAGGAACGCGCCTTGCTGGCATTGCGGGTGGAGGAGCGCACCGCCGAGCTTTCGGCGGCAAACGCCGAGCTTGCCAAAGCCGCCCGTATGAAGGACGCTTTCCTCGCCTCGATGAGCCACGAATTGCGCACCCCGCTGAATGCCATCCTGAATATCTCCGAAACCCTGCAAGAGCAGGTGTATGGCGAACTGAACGAAGATCAAATGCGTTCGGCGCGGATGATTGACGATTCCGGCAAGCATTTGCTCTCGCTTATCAACGATATTCTTGATCTTTCCAAAATTGGCGCGGGCAAGCTAGAAATTATGCCCGATAATGTGCCGGTGCAAATGCTGGTAGAAGCCAGCGTGCAGTTTGTGGGCGAGGCTGCCCGCAAAAAAGGCATCACCCTGTTCACCCAATACGATCCGCAGGTGCATACTGTTTGGGCAGATCAACGCCGCCTGAAGCAGATTTTGGTGAATCTGCTCAGTAACGCTGTCAAGTTCACCCCCAAGGGCGGACGGGTGGGCGTGGAGGTCGTGGGCGATGATGAACACCGCATGGCGCGCTTTATCGTCTCGGATACCGGCATCGGCATTCCGCAAGAGAGCATGAAGCAGTTGTTTAAGCCATTTGTCCAGCTGGATAACAGCCTGTCGCGCCACTATGAAGGCACTGGGCTGGGATTGGCGTTGGTGTATAACCTGGTGGAGCTGCATGGTGGCGGCATTGAGGTGACCAGCGAGGAAGGCAAGGGCAGCCGCTTTATCATCACCTTGCAGTGGGAAGAAAATCACACGGAAGAGACGCTGCGCATGTTGGAAGGCGAGCCTGACCTGCCTCAGGATGAGCCGCCGGAGGGTGTGGGCGCGGATACGCCGGTGCAGCGCATCAGCCGTTACCTGGCGAGCATGATGATTGAGCCAACCGCCTTCTGGTTTGAGCGCGGCGCAGTGGAACGCGCCCTGGAGGGTGGTTATGACCTGTTCGTCATGGAAGCCTCGCTGCTCACTCAGGGGCGCGACCTGTTGAATCGGATTCAGTCGCACCCTAAGACGTTAAACCTGCCGGTGCTGCTGCTTTCGCGCCAGCAGCATGACCTCCCCAGCCTGCCAGGGACGGCGGTGCTGTCGTTTCCCTTCACCCGCCAGGAAGTTCACAGTTTGATCAGGACGATTGCGCCGGGCGGCACTGCCAGCCTGGTGCATAAAGCGGTGATCTTTGTGGAGCGCAAATCGGCAGCGTTGGATCATGCCCCGCGCGTGCTGCTGGCGGATGATAGCGAAGTGGCTTTGAAGGTGATTGGGGATTACCTGCGCGCTTGCGGCTATCGCCTGGTGGCAGCCCATAACGGCATGGAAGCCATCGAGCGCGCCCGTGATAGCGCGCCCGACTTAATCTTGATGGATGTGCAAATGCCCGGCTTGGACGGGTTAGAAGCCATCCGCCGCATTCGCCTGGACCCGCGCACGCACGGCATTCCGGTCATCACCCTGACGGCGTTGGCGATGCCTGGCGACCGTGCCCGCTGCCTGGAAGCCGGCGCGAATGATTACCTCTCCAAACCGCTCAGCCTGAAGGCATTAAAAGCCGCAATCGAACGATTCCTCTAATATTTTGTCACTGCTCCGTCTTCCGCGTAGTGGCGCGTTGCGCGCGCCTGAGGTGGATCCATATTTCTGCGTGTCCACCGGAATATATCCCTGCTTGCACAGGCGCGCGCAGCGCCCCACTACGCGGAAGACGGAGCAGTAGCAATATTTTAAATATAGATAGAGAAATGCGTAGCATTTCTCTATCTATATTTATTTTCTCAGCATATCGCGGCGCATAGCAGCCAGGGCGGCGCGGTAATCCTGGACGTTATCGGGGTTGAGGGCGATGATGGTTTCGATCATGTTGATGGCTTCCAGGTGCTTGCCTTCGGTGAGGAGTGCATCCGCCACCAGGTCTAGCTGGGCGACTGCCTTGTCTACCTGCCCATTTTTGGCATACAGGTCTGCCAGGCGGCGATGCGGCTCTAATTTGGCGGCATATTCCTGCAGCAGTGTTTCCAAAAAGCGGATACATTCCTGAATCTTACCGCTGCCTTCCAGCAGGGTAATATAATCGTCCATTTCTTTGACGGCGGCAGTGTTTTGCCCCAGGCGGTAATTGAGAGCGACCAGCTGCGCGCGCGCGGCAGCGTCATCCGGCTGGATGGTGCGAATTTGCTCATAGATGCGCAACGCCTGACGCAGATTCAGCCGCTGCATGTCAATATCCGCCACCTTGAGGAGCAGCTTCACCCCCCAGGTGCGATTATCCTTGGCTTTGGAGGCGACTCTGAGCGCGTCCAGGTAGGTTTGGCGAGCTTTATCCAGTTCAGCCAGGGCATAATATAATTCCCCAAGCTGCTGATATTCCTTCAACGCCTCTTCGATGCTGCCCTGCGAGAGCTGCAATTCGATCATCTTGCGGCGAATATTCAGGTCGGTCGGCACAATTTGCGCCAGCCGCTGCAGGGTACGCACCGCGCGAGCCGTCTCACCGCGCACCATGTATAAATCCGCCACGACCAGCAGCTTGGTGACGGCTTCAGAGGTGCGGTCTTCTTGCAGGAGCAGCTCGCCAATCAGCAGGTGCAGGGGCAGATAGGTGGGCGCGTATTGTAGGGCGTACAGAGCTTCTTCTTCCGCCGAGCGGATTTTATTCTGCTGCGCCAGTGCGCGGACTTTGGTCATGGCTTCAATCACCTGGGTCGAACGCACTTCCAGCAGCATTTCCGCCAGTGGAACGGGTGGACTGCCAGCCGGTTGCGGCGGGATCTGACGGCGGGCTTCGCGCAGAGTGGCGCGCCAGTCCGGGCGAAGCAGTTGATTGGCAATCGTCTGGCAGAGATGTTTATGCGCTTCTGCGTCATCGGTAGCGTTTTGCGCATCAATCAGCGGGTCATAGACCTGGGTTAATTCGTCTGCCTGCTCCGCCGGGACGGTTTGCACATCCGCCAGGGCGAGGGCTTGCAGGTATGAGGTGGCAGCCTGGGCAGATTTTCCGCCTGCTTCGTGAATTTGGGCAATGAGCAGATGCGAAGCCAGGGCATAATCGGGGTGTTTGACGGATTGTTGCAAATAGCGCAGGGCGCGGTCGTTATCCTGCCCGCGCAGCAGCATACCCAGGTCATAGAACGCGGAAGCGAGGTTGAAGCCCAAGGCTGTGGCGTGTTCCAGTTCTACAATCGCCTGAGGCAAATCGCCCTGCGACTGTGAATCAATGGCTTGCCCAAGGTGCATGACGATGCGGGTATGCTCGGAGGAATCGGTTTGCGCGCCGGTGGGGGCAGCCACCCCGCGCGTGATGGCGTCCATATCACGCCGGTGGGTGGGGGCATTTTGCAGCGCCTCTGTATTCTCATCCGCCTGATCAAACAACTGCGAGGCTAAATCCACCAGGGCACGTTGACGACCTTCGCTGATGGGGTCGGTTGCTTTGCTTTCGTTCACTTCCGCGCCGGTTGCGCTGCGCACATTTGCCATGCGCATGGGTCCTGTGCCGCCTTTGGGGCGCGCCGCGCGGGGCAGCATCTGGTTACTGCGCAGCATATACAACGCCATGCGCACTTCCTGATTTTCCGGCATCAGCTGTTGGGCGTATTCCGTAATCTTCAACGCGCGCGTCAAATCTCCCAGATGCTGAAAGATGGAGGCTGTGGCGATATATTCGTTCACCGCTTCCTCTTTGCGCCCTAGCTTTTCATAAACGGTTGCCAGCCGCGAACGCACGTTGATATTTTCAGGCTGCAAGCTGAGGATGCGCGACCAGTTATCAATGGCTTTGTCCACTGAGCGGACTTTCAGGTGCATTTCGGCGGCGCGGTTCGAGGCTTGCACGGCGGCATCCAGCTTGCCCATGCGCTCATACAGCCGGGCGATCTTCTCGTGCGGCACAGGGTCCGCCGGAGCAACCAACACGGCTTTCTCGTAACATTTGAGCGAGAGGTCGAATTTTTGCAATTCAAAATACGCCAACCCCAGGCTGGAAAGCGCGACTGGGTTTTCAGGGAACTCGCCCAGGGCTTGCGCGTAGAGTTTGGCAGCCTGTTCCCAATCCTGATCCCAGGCAGCGGAATGTCCCTGGTTCATTGCTTTTTGGAATATGTCTTTATTACCAGCCATCGGTTTCTCGATTCCTCGTTGTTTTATAACTGCTCAGTCAATCCCGTATTTGTGAAGGTAGTCCAGTCCGTGTAGTGGCTTCCGGCAGGAAGCCTGGCAATCATCAAGCGATTTCTGTTTGCAGATCCCTGCTCAGACATCCCTGTATTGATAACAGCGTGCTCATTCCTGTAGTGGCTTCCGGCAGGAAGCCTAATGTTTTTCACGCAATTTTCTCTGCAAAACAGAAACTGCTTGAAAGCGCTGGGCTTCCGGCAGGAAGCCACTACACGGACTGGGATGTCTGTGCAGTAACCAAATACCATCAGGCTTCCGGCAGGAAGCCACTACAGGGACGGATAAACAGGGTTTTAGTCGTTTTTCATCACTTCCATGGCACCCCAGGTCTTGCCGCAGCGCGCTTCGGTCTCTAAGGGGATAGATAAAGTATACGCTTTTTCCATCACATTTTGTACCAAACGGGCGGCGGATTTTACTTTGGCATCCGGGGCTTCCAGCACCAGTTCATCGTGAACCTGCAGGAGCAGGCGCGCTGGGCAGTCTGCGGCTTTCAGAGCAGGCTCAAGCGCGATCATCGCCAGCTTCATAATATCCGCAGCGGTGCCTTGGATGGGGGCGTTGATGGCTTCGCGCTCTTCGCGGTTGCGCATATTCACGTTCGCCTGCCCGCTGAGGTTGGGGAAGTAGCGGCGACGCCCCAACAGCGTTTCCACATAGCCTTGCAGGGCGGCGGTGCGGCGCATGCCATCCAAATATTCCTTGACGCGCGGGAACTGCTTGAAGTAAGCCTTAACGAAATTCTCTGATTCGCCCAAAGTGAGCCCGGTAGTCCGGCTAAGCCCAAACGCGCTCATCCCATACACCAGCCCAAAGTTGATGCTTTTTGCCTTGCGGCGCATATCCTTGCTGACGGAGGCGAGCGGAACGCCGAAGATGGCGGCGGCAGTGGTGGCGTGAATATCCTGACCCTGGCGAAAGGCATCCAGCATGGCTTCATCGCCCGAAATGTGCGCCAAAATGCGCAGTTCCACCTGCGAATAATCTACCGAAATCAGTTGATAGCCTTCCGCAGCGGTGAACCCTCCGCGCACCAGGCGACCGTACTCCGAGCGGGTGGGGATATTCTGTAGATTCGGGTCTGAGGAAGCCAGCCTGCCAGTGACGGAGCCGGTTTGCGAGAAGGAGGTATGAATCCGCCCGCTATCTGGGTTCACTTCCAGGGGCAGCGAATCCAGGTAGGTGGATTTGAGCTTGGAAAGCTCGCGGTATTCCAAAATGCGGTCAATGGCTGGGTGCTGCCCGCGCATTTCGTCCAGCACGTCTGCCGAGGTGGAAAAATGCCCGCTGGCGGTCTTTTTGCGCCGGTCAGGGGGAGCCAGATGCAGGGTTTCAAATAACGCTTTAGAAAGCTGCTGGGTGGAATTGAGGTTAAACGAATAGCCCACCAGGGCATATAGCTCATCTTCCATCTTCGCTAAGCGCAGCGCTGCCTCTTGCGACATATCGTGCAAGATTTGGGCGTTCAGGGTGATGCCGTTGCGCTCCATGTCCGCCAGCACGTCAATCAGGGGCATTTCTACCTCGTGGAAGATGCGCAGCGCGCCTTTTTCGTCCATTTCTTGCTGCAAAATAGGCATCAGGCGCAGAGCGATTTCGGCATCCGCAGCGGCATACGGGGCGGCTTGCGCCACCGGCACTTCCGCCATGGTGATTTGGGTCTTGCCGCGCCCGATAAGTTCTTCAATGTGGGTCATGCTGGCGTTCAGGTAAGAGCCAGCCATTTCTTTCAAACCCACGCTGTGCGAGGCGGGGTTAATCAGCCAGGCGGCGATCATGGTATCGAACGTGAGGGGGGCAACATGCAGCTTGTAACGTTCCAGCACCATGCTGTCAAATTTCAGGTTTTGACCCACTTTTTGCTTGCTGGGGTCGGTCATGGCGGGGCGCAGCGCAGCGATCACCTGCACGATGGGTAGCTGCGGCTCGCCGGTGACATGACCGACCGGGATGTA
The DNA here is from genome assembly GCA_038206515.1 of Anaerolineales bacterium. Lineage (GTDB taxonomy): Bacteria > Chloroflexota > Anaerolineae > Anaerolineales > Anaerolineaceae > DSYU01. The sequence goes on from JBBRAT010000007.1 coordinate 46,271, forward strand.
ATAGCCTTCGCCCTCGCGCACCGCCAGCGAGATGCCCACCAATTGCGAGCGCATCCGGTCGGTGGAGGTGGTTTCGGTGTCAAAGGAGATCACATTGGCGTCCGCCAGGGCGCGGGTCAGGTCTTGCAGGGCGGCGGGCGTATCCACTATATGCACCGTTAACTCATAACGCGGGATGACTGGGGCAATGGGGGCTTCGCCAATCTGGGTGACGGGTTCGCCGAATAGTCTCAACTGTTCATTGGGGGCGGGCGGCTGGGCAATGGATTTGGCGGATAGTTTGCGCAGGTTGAGCAGCAGCGTGCGAAATTCCAGGTCTAAAAAGAGGCTTTCCACTTCGCTCACATCCGCCAGGCTGACCTTTGCGCGCTCCAGGTCGAGCGAAATTTGTAAGTCCGTCAGGATGGTGGCTAATTTTTGGCTGAGGTAGGCAGAATCGCGCCCGGCTTCCAGTTTGGCGCGCTCCCCTTTCTTTAAATCCTCCAGGTGCGCATAGATTTCATCTAATGTGCTATAGGTTGCCAGCAGGGTTTGGGCGGTCTTTTCGCCAATGCCCATTACGCCGGGGATATTATCCGATTTGTCGCCGACCAGGGCTTTATAATCCACCACCTGATCGGGGCGCACACCCAGGTAAGCCATCACGTCCGCGGCGTTATAATCGCGCGCTTCGGATAGGCTTTTGCCCGGCAGGTTGACCAGAATGCGATCATCCACCAGCTGCAACAGGTCGCGGTCGCCGGTGATAATCTTCACGCCGAAGCCTTTGGCAACCGCCTGGCGGGCGATGGAGCCAAGCACATCATCGGCTTCGTAATTTTCCAGCTCCAGGCGCGGGATGTGGAAGGCGTCCACCATTTGGCGGATGCGCTCTACCTGGCTGCGCAGGTCGTCCGGCATTTTGGCGCGGGTGGCTTTGTAGGCAGGAAAGACCACATCGCGGAAAGAATGCCCGCTGTCAAAGGCGACCGCCAGATATTCCGGCTTTTCCACCTCTAACAGGCGCATGAGGACGCTGGCAAAGCCATAAATGCCGGCGGTTGGCTCTCCGGCGTGGGTTTGCAATCGTTCAGAGGTGCTGGCGCTGATGGCAAAAAAGGTGCGGTAAGCCAGCGCGTGGCCGTCAATCAGGTAAAGGATGGGAGGCATACGGTTTTCCTAAAATTTGCCAGACAGGGTGCCGTTTGGCAGTCGGAACATTTTACCAAACGGGGGTTGAGGGAACGCCCTGGCGTTTGCGGGCTTGCTGAATATATTCTTGCAGGAACTCCGCCGAGGGGCTTTGATTTCCGCTGACGATGAGGTAGCCAATGGTCCAAAAATCACCGGAAGGGTTTTGCTGCTGAAGGGCAGGGAAGTCGTTAAAGACGGTGGTGGAGGTATGTTGGCGAATGATGCGCGCCACGTTGCCTGGCGAAACGCTGGGGGCAACCTGCACCGTCCATTGCAAATATTGCGGATCGAGGGCGATATTGACTAACATCCAGCCAAACGCCAGACATCTTTGACGCACGCATTGCTCAATGCCTTCCGCCAGCGCGCCGGTGAGGGTAGGCTCGGGCATACGCGGGACGAGCAGGTAGGTATAGGTGAGCAAGCTGAGGGGATAGGATGGCGCATCTTCGGCGTGGGGATCGTAGACGCGCGCGCAGTTCATGTTCCCTTGCGGCTGGGGATCGTCCAGCGAAGGGGTAGGCGCAGGCTGCGGCGCGGGCGGCGCTATTGACTGAGCCAGTGGCTGAGGGATAGGAGCAGCGGCGGGCGCATCCGGCGTGGCGAGCGCGTCCCAATCGGCACGGCTCCAAGAAGGCGGAGGGATGTTTTCGCCCGGCGCGAGCGTCAGGTCAGCCGCCAAGTCGCTTGCCAGATCATCACCTGGGTTGGGGGATGGGATGTTGCCAAGGAGGGCGGCAAGGTCAAAGGCGGGCAGCGGGTCATTCGAATCCTCCGCCGAGTCAATCGTCAGATCAGCCGCGTCTTCTTGTTTGGTTGCGCTTTGCGTGGGGGGGAGAGCCGCGGAAAGCAAGCCCTCCGCCAGGGTCTGCGCCATTTGCCGGGTGATGGGTCGCACCAGGCGCATGGAAATGCTCGGCGGGAAGAGCAGCGCCAGCAAGAGCCGATCCGCAATGGGGGTGACGTAGGCAAGCAGGTCGCCTTGGATGCTGGTGGGGTGAACAAAGCGGGTCAGGTCGGTGGGATGGGCAAAATCCCACGAGCGCAGCAGGATGGGGGTCAGTTCTTCCGCCATACCTTCAGCGATTTTACCAAAAGAACGATACAGCTGCCCATCCTTGATTAACAGGGCTGCCAGAGCGTTGCTGGCAGTCAGTTGTTCCTTCAGGCTATCTTCCAATGCGCCCAGCGACTGCAACGCCGCTTCCGTAAATACCGGAATGGCTGCGGGTTGATTGGATAGACGGGTAGGTATTCTGCCGGATGAAATCCCAACGGATGAAATCCTGACGGCTGGTTGGGCAACCACTGCCTGAGCGGGTTTGCTCTTTTCGACCCCAATCAGACTTTCCACCAGGTGAAGCAGGTCGGGCAGGTAAAAGGGGCGGTCGAGGAAGCCATCCACCTGGATGCCTTCCAGCGAGGGGTGATGGCGTTGATTATTGGGCGGGATCACCACCAGCCGCGCGGCGGGCTGCCGTTGACGAAACTGTTGGCAGAGCAGCGCAAAGGGGGCATCTTCCAGGTCGCTATCCAAAATTGCCAGGGCAAAGCTGGTTTTCTCAATCAGCGCGTGGGCATCCTGTGCGTTGACCGCCAGCTTCACTTTATACATGCCTTGCTCTTCCAGGCTGAGCCGGATGAGTTCACCAAAGGAGGCATGCGGGGTGGCGACCAGAAGTAGAACAGACATGTTAAAAGTGTATCACGTGGAAGGGACGCGCGCAAGAAATTTTAGGTAAAATTTGTAACTGAACGTGTAAGCCCCAGTCCGTGTAGTAGCTTCCCTGTAGTGGCTTCCGGCAGGAAGCCTAATCATCATCAGCCAATTTCTGCTTTGCAAGGCTAAATTTTTGACTGCCGCAAGGCTTCCTGCCGGAAGCCACTACAGGGAAGCCACTATACGGACTAAATAATAGACTAATAACGAAATTATTCCCAATCTTTGAAAAGCACGCTAAAATGAATGGAGAGAAGAGGGTTTTCACTATGATGCTTACTGCTTATCAACAAGATTTATTTGCCCAACCCCAGGCGCTGCGGGATACGTGCACCGGGTTCGCTGAACAGCAAGCCGTGATCAATCAGGTTGCCAGGACGTTGCAGGGGGGGACATACCGCCGCGTGGTGTTGACGGGCATGGGGTCTTCCTTTTATGCGCTCTACCCGTTGCAGCTTGCCTGGACGCAATTGGGGTTTGCGCCGCATTGGGTGGAAACCGCCGAGCTGCTCTATGCCCAGAATGGGCTGCTGCGCGCGGATACGCTGGTGGTGGCGGTCTCGCAGTCGGGCGCATCCGCCGAAATGCTGCGCCTGGTGGAACGCAAAGCCGCGCAGAATTTCACCTTGTTGGCGATTACCAATATGGGCAACAGTCCCCTGGCACGCGGGGCGGATATGGTTTTGCAGATCCGCGCAGGCAAGGAGACGTCCGTCTCGTGCAAAACGTATCTTGCTAGTTTGCTGGCAGTCAGCTTATTGGCGGCTGCCCCTACGCAGGATGGAATCGCAGCGCGCCTGACGGAGCTGCAATCCGCGGCGGATGGGGTGCAGCTTTACCTGAACGATTATCCGGCGCATCTGGCGGATTTAAAAGAGCGGATCGCCTCGGTCAATGACTTTTTCCTGGTGGGGCGCGGGGCTTCGCTGGCATCTGCTGAAACGGGGGCGTTAATCTTAAAGGAAGCGGCGCACATTCACGCAGAGGGGATGAGTTCGGCGGCGTTCCGGCACGGTCCGCTGGAAATGGCTGCCCAAGATGTGTTTTTGGTCACGTTTGAGGGGACGGCTGCCCTGGCGGGGTTGAACCGTGGCTTGCTGGAGACGGTGCGGCGGGCCGGAGGACGCGGTGCGTTGATTTCCGCGGAAAGTGAAGGTGCATTCCGCCTGCCTGCTCATTTCCCCGAAAGTCTGCTGCCTATTTTTGAAATCTTGCCCATTCAGGCGATGACCATTGCCCTGGCGGATTTGCATGGGCGGGAAGCCGGGCGGTTTGCTCACGCCACCAAAATCACGAACGTTGAATGAGGCTTGAGGCATCCGAACCCTGCCTGCACGCCAAGAAGGTTAATCAGGTACGGGTGATTATTACTGCTCAGGTACCCCAGTCCGTGTAGTGGCTTCCGGCAGGAAGCCCAGCAATGATCAGATAATTTTGGCTGTGCAGAGAGGATTGCTCCAATCCCACTGGGCTTCCTGCCAGAAGCCACTACACGGACGGGACGCCGCCATGAGAATAGGATGCCTAAGCAGGTACGGGTGATTGAGAATCAGAGAACTCCGGCGCAGACCGGAGTTCTCCTTTTTACCTCTCAACCCTTTGGCGAATGGGAGATTTGCAGATTAGCAGTCGTAATACAGCGAGAATTCATAGGGGTGCGGGCGCATACGCATGGGGTCTACTTCCGTATCGCGCTTGTAGCTGATGTAGGCTTCCAACAGGTCCGTGCTGAACACGTCCCCTTTGAGCAGGAATTCGTAATCGGTTTCGAGCGCGTCTAACACAGCGCCGAGGGAACCGGGGACTTCTTTAATCAGCTTGGCTTCCTCGAAAGGCAGCTCGTACAGATCCTTATCCGAAGGCTCGCCGGGGTCAATCCGGTTCTGAATGCCATCCAACCCAGCCATCAGCAGGGCGGCAAAGCACAGGTAGGGGTTGCAGGATGGGTCTGGCGCGCGGAATTCAATGCGCTTTGACTTGGGGCTGGTGGAATAGATGGGGATGCGGCAGATCGCCGAGCGGTTGCGCTGCGAATACGCCAGTTTGACGGGCGCTTCAAAGCCAGGCACCAGGCGGCGGTAGCTGTTGGTGGTGGGGGCTGCCAGCGCCAACAGGGCGGATGAGTGTTTCAGCAGACCGCCGATGTAATACTTGGCGTTCTGAGATAACCCTGCATAGCCGGATTCATCGTAGAAGTTGTTGGTATCGCCAGACCAGATGGAGGTATGCACGTGCATGCCCGAGCCGTTATCCCCAAAGAGGGGTTTGGGCATGAAGGTAGCGGTCATGCCATTGGCACGTGACACCATCTTGACGATGTACTTATACATCATCACTTTGTCCGCCATGCGGGTCAGGGTGTCATAGTGCATGTCAATTTCGGTCTGACCGGCGGTCGCCACTTCGTGGTGGTGCAGTTCAATTTCAACGCCGGCATCTTCGAGCGCCATGACGATCTTGCTGCGCAGGTCCTGCAGGGTGTCGGTGGGGGGGACGGGGAAGTAGCCGCGCTTGGGGGCAATCTGCCCACCCAGGTTAGGCTTCAGCTCTTCGCCCGATTTCCACGAGCCTTCCTGGCTATCAATGTGATAGAAGGAGGAGTTGATGCCGCTGCCGTAGCGCACATCATTAAAGATGAAGAACTCGGCTTCTGGTCCCCAGAAAGACGTTTCGCCTAAGCCGGTCTGCTGTAAATAGGATTCGGCTTTTTTGGCAATGTAGCGTGGGTCACGGTTATACGGCTGGTGGGTGACGGGATCATACACATCACACATAACCACCAGGGTAGGCACTTCAAACACCGGGTCAAGGAAGGCGGTGGACGGGTCTAGCATTAAGAGCATGTCGGATTCGTGAATTTCCTTGAAGCCACGAATGGATGAGCCGTCAAAGCCAATGCCCTCCTCGAAAAATTCTTCCGTTAAGCGGTGTACGGGGATGGTAAAGTGCTGCCAGGTGCCGGGTAAGTCAGTAAACCGCAGGTCTACCATCTTCACGCCTTCTGCCATCTTGATAACGTCTTTAGGGGTCTTCGCCATGTTACAATCTCCTTTAATCTTTGCCAGTAATGCGGGCTTGGGCGCGATTTGCTGAAACGGTCAGCCAAAAGCGTTCTGTTTGCCAGTAGGTACTCTCAGATCAACAGTCCTGATTTTACTTTCAAGCAGGCGGCGGGGCTACTACCCATTTGGGTCATTTTTGCGGGACAGCAATTCAGGCATAATAAACCTATGAGCGAATGGTTATGGGAACTTCAAAATGGGCAGGCTGCGCCGGAAGCAGTGCGTAAACGTCTGGAGACGATGGGTTTTTTGGACCCGCAAAGCGCGGCGCGCTCTCTGGGACGTTTAATGAGCAAAGAGCCGCTGAGGGATCATTTCGTGCGCCTTTCTCCGTTTTTATGGGCTGCCTTAGCGGATGGCGCGGACCCTGACCGCGTACTGGGCAGTTTTGAACGTTTGCTAGATGCTGCGCCGCTGGCTGCCTGCGCCTTTTTCGCCGATCATCCCCGCGTGGTTGAGATTCTGGCGCGAATTTTCTCCAGCAGTCAGTTTCTGAGCGAGATTTTGCTGCGCAACCCTGAATATTACGAAGACTTGCTCGATTTTAAGCGACTCTCCACCCCCAAGAGCGTGGATCAGATGCTAAGGGAGGAACGCGCGCGCTTGGGGGATGTGTTTTCGGGCATGGAGGCGTTGGATGAGCTGCGCCGCTATCAACGCCGTGAATTGCTGCGGATTGGCGTGTGCGACCTGCTGGATTTGTTTGACTTGCCTGCCGCCACCAGCCAGCTTTCGATGTTGGCGGATAGCCTGGTCGAAAGCTGCCTGCGCGTGGTCAGCGGCAATAATACCCTGCCGGATGGCTTCACCGTGATTGGCATGGGCAAATTGGGCGGCATGGAGCTTAATTACAGCTCGGATATTGATTTTCTCTTTCTGGCAGCCAGCACCTCGCCGCAAAAGGTGAAAATTGGCGAGAAGTTGATTGATGCCCTGGCGCGGGTGACAACCGAAGGCTTTTTATACCGCGTGGATATGCGCCTGCGTCCTTGGGGCAAGGTGGGTCCGCTGGTATCTTCGCCGGATGGGTACGTCACCTATTTGGCGCGGCATGCCCTCTTGTGGGAAAAGCAGGCGCTGCTCAAGGCGCGGGTGGTGGCAGGCGACCGGCGCACCGGTGAGGACTTCCTGCGCCGCGTCAAGCCCATGCTGTTGGGCAGCGCAGCCGAAAGCGTCCGCGAAGACGTGTTCGCCATGAAGCAGCGCACCGAAGCGTTTATCCAGCAAAAGGGGCGCGCCATTGAGGATGTAAAATTAGGGCAAGGCTCGATCCGCGATGTGGAATTTTGCGTCCAGGTGTTGCAGCTGACCCATGCGGCGGATCATCCTGAGATTCTTAGCCCGAATACGCTGGAAAGTTTGCGCTTGCTGGCAGCCGCGGGGTTAATTTCCTCCGAAGATCGCCGCGTGCTGACGGATGGCTATATTTTCCTGCGCACCATTGAACATCATCTGCAAATGATGGATTATCGCCAGACGCACGCCCTGCCGGAAGACCCGCAAGCCATTCATAGCCTGGCACGGCGGCTGGGATTTCAGCGCGGGCAGCAATTTTTGGCGCGATTCCACCAACACGCGGTGGCGATCCGCCGGATTTATATGCGTATCATGGGAAAGATGGAAATGAAAAATATCCCTCAGCCTACCCCCTCCGCTGCGCCTGGGCAAACGCCTAACGTGGATCAGCACCGCGCGCGGATGAGTCCTTCCTATAGTGAGACGTTCAGCGAGGCGGATATTGCCCTGCACGCTACCCTGGCGGCACGCCTGAACCGTCAACGCCTGGCTGCGGTAGAAGGTCGCCCATTGGAGGAGCAGTCCGATACGTGGCAGGTGACGATTGTGGCGGTAGACTTTCCGGGCGAGCTTTCCCTCATCTGTGGGCTGATGTTCGTCTATGGGTTGGATATTTTGGGCGGCGAGGTGTTCACCTACGAACCTGCCAGCAGTGCAGGCGGCAGCCTGGGCAGCAAGGCGGCATCCGGCGAGCGCAAGCTGGTGGACGTGTTCACCGTGCGCCCGGTGCGCGCCAACGAAGTGAACGCGGAGACGTGGCAGCAATATCAGCGCGATTTGGAAAACTTGCTGCGCAGCGTGTCGGCGGGGCAAGCCCGTGAGGCGCGTGGTGAGCTTGCCAAACGGGTGGGGGCGAGCCTTTTCGCTGCCCAACACGCTGCCCTTCCCCATGATGCAGAAGTTGACCCGTTCGTGACGGCGGATGAGCCGGGTGAAGTGCAAGCCGAGATGACCCCGCAGCTCTATCCGGTGGAAATTGTCTTTGATAATGATTCGTCTGATCAATATACCTTGCTGCGCATCACCGCGCCGGATACGCCCGGCTTTTTATATGAAATCACCAACGCCCTGGCGCTGTATCGCATCTACATCGCTCGCGTGACGGTGGGCGCGGAGGGCAGCCGCGTGCAGGATACCCTTTTTGTGACGGATGAGAATGGGCAAAAGATCAGCAGCGATGCCCGTCAACGCGAATTGAGCGCGGCAACCGTGCTGATTAAGCATTTTACCCACCTGCTGCCGCATTCGCCCAACCCTGAATCCGCGCTGCTGCACTTCCGCGAATTTATCGCCCAGCTGTTCCAGCGTCCGAACTGGGCGGATGAGCTGGCTTCCATCGAGCGACCTGAAGTGCTGGGTGCGCTGGCGCGCCTGCTGGGGGTCAGTGATTTCTTGTGGGATGACTTTTTGCGGATGCAGTACGCCAACCTGTATCCGGTGGTGCGGGACGTATCCGCCCTATCCACTAGCAAAACGCGCGCGCAGATGCAGGCGGAATTAGACGAGCTGCTTGCCGTTGTTCCTGGCAGGAATGCTGACGGCGGCGGGATGCGCCTGACGGAATCCCCCGCCTGGCATGATGCGCTGAATGGCTTTAAAGACCGTGAAATGTTCCGCATTGACATGCGCCATATTTTGCGCCAGACCACTGAATTTTGGGATTTTGCCTCCGAGTTAACCGACCTGGCGGAGGTGGTGATTGCGGCAGCCTATCGCTTATGTCTGGCAGACCTGACGGCGGCGTTTGGTTCACCCTTGCTGGAAAATGGCGAGCCGAGCGGGTTGAGCGTGTGCGCTCTAGGCAAATGCGGCGGCAGGGAATTAGGTTTCGCCTCGGATATTGAGTTGATGTTCCTGTATGCGGGCAACGGCAAGACCAGCGGTCCGCAGGTGATTTCTACCGCCGAGTTTTATGAGCGGCTGGTGACGGCTTTTGTGCGCGCCATCCGCGCGCGGCGTGAGGGTATTTTTGAGATTGATTTGCAGCTGCGTCCGTATGGCAAAGCCGGCAGCCTGGCGGTTTCGGTCGAGTCGTTCCGGCGATATTTTGGCTTGCAGGGTCCCGCCTGGGATTATGAACGTCAGGCGTTGGTCAAACTGCGCCCGCTGGCAGGGGATGAGGCGATGGGCGCGCAAATCTGCCAGCTGCGCGATGCGTTTATTTACACTGGCGCGCCCTATAATGTCACCGCCATGCGGGCGATGCGCGAGCGGCAGGTGCGTCACCTGGTGACGGGCGGCGCGTTCAACCTGAAGTATAGCCCCGGCGGCTTGGTGGACGTGGAATACCTGATCCAGGGTATGCAAATCACCTATGGCAAAGATCAGCCTGCCCTGCGTCAGACCAATACGCGCGAGGCAATGGCTGCCTTGGCGGACGCTGGACTGCTGACGGAGGCGGATTATACCCGCTTGCGCAAGGCGCATACCTTTTTGCGCTGGATGATCGACTCTCTGCGGGTGGTGCGCGGCAACGCTCGTGACATTACCCTGCCGGGGGTGGAGGGCGAAGAATTTGCCTTCCTGGCGCGGCGGATGCCCTATGGCGCTGACCCGGCTCGCCTGCGCGATGCGCTCATGTCCTATACCCGGGATGTGCAGGAATTGAATCTGCGCCTGATGCAGACGCTGATCAAAGCGAATTAATTTTTAAGATGCCCCTTTCGGGTACTCGGAGGGGGCATGGGAACATGGTATGATCTAATTGTGACTGAGATCCTATCCTTAACACACTCGTTAAACAAACTCCAGCAGGTGGGCGCGTTCCTCACCCGCCAGGGCGCATGTGGCGATTCATCCGCGGCGTTGCAGTTGATCACTGCCTGCCTGGCGGACTGTTTGCCGGACGCGGGGGTCAGCATTTGCCCTTATGATGAGCATATCCAGGTATTTTTGCCGGACGCGCGGGTGAGCGCAGGCAAAGGGATTGGCTTGAGCGACTTGCCCCGCGCGGATGGGCTGGGATTTAAAGCCTTGCAGGTGGGCAGCGCGGTTGTTTCTTCCCCTGAGACGAATTTGCATCCGGCACGTCTGGCGGACGGAGCAAAAGCCGCCTCTGCTTTGCCGCTGGAATATGCCGAAGAAACCCTGGGCGTGCTATACGTCTACCGCTATGAGCAGCCCTCGTTTAGCGCGGCGGATCAGTTGCTGTTGGCGAATTTTGCCGTGTATGCCGCGCTCGCGCTCTCGTTGGGGCGGCAGGCAGCCCTCAGCGAGCAGGAATCCGGGCGCAAAGAGCGTGAATTACGCCGCCTGCGCCGCGCCGGGATGTTGATTTCGTCCCGCACCAGCCTGAAAGCTACCCTGGAAACGATTTTGCAGGTAGCCCTGGATGTGACGGACGCCATTTATGGCATCTTCCGCCTGGTGGATCGCTCGGGCAGCCACATGGTTATGCAGGCAATTTCCGGCGTTGGACTGGGCAAACCGGCGGTCGAAACCCTGGAAATCAACGAAAAATCCATTATGGGGACGGTTGCGCTGAAGCGCGAACCCATTATCATTTCTGATTTGCGCGAAGGTCCGTGGAAAAGCATATATTACCCGTTTGACCTGGAACTGGAAATGCGCTCGGAGCTGGCGGTGCCGCTGATTGGCGCAAGCGGGCGGCTGGAGGGCGTGCTGAACCTGGAATCGCCCAACGTTAACGCCTTTGATCAGCAGGATTTGTATATTTTGCAAATTTTAGCCACGCAGGCAGTGGTAGCCATTCAGGAGGCGCGCTTGCTGGACGCGCTGCAGCAGGTCTCCGCGCTGCTGACGGGGCAGTCGCCTGTGCTGGTATATCACCGATTGGTGGAGCAGGCTTGTGATTTGCTCAACGTGCCGGTTGGACTGATTTGGCTGCAAGCCGGGGAAGAACTGGTCTTACAGGCGGCTACGGATGCCGCCTGGCAGGGGATGCGGATTCAGATGCGGGGCAGCCTGACGGCGCAAGTCATCGCCGAAGGACAGCCGCGCGCGTTGGTGTATGCCGAGGAAAATCCGCCGCCAGATCTGCCGTACCCGGATTTGCCGGGCTTTACGCACAACGGCGCCGCGTTGATCGTTCCCCTGTTTACCAATCAGGAAGATGTGGCGTTGGGCGCGTTCAGCGTCTATACCGCCCAAAACGACCCGCGCAATTTTGATCAATCCGATTGGGATCGCAAAGTGCTGGATATTTTGGGGCATTACGCCGCGCTGGCGATGCAAAGCGAGGCGCAGCGGGAAGCGTTGCGCGTAGCCGAGGATCAGCGCGCCACGACGGAAGCCTTCGCCGCCATTGGGGATATTGCCGCCAACCTTCTGCACCGCCTGAATAATAAGGTCGGCACGATTCCGGTGCGGGTGGAAGGCATTCAGGATAAATGTCAGTCTGCCCTGGAAGCCGACCCGTACCTGGAAAAGAACCTGGCGGAGATTGAACGATCCGCGTCAGAGGCGATGCAGGTGGTGCGCGAAAGCCTGTTTCATCTGCACCCCATCCAGCTGGCGCCGGTCTCAGTGGCTGGCAGTGTGCATGAGGCGATTGTCTCTACGCGGCTGCCGCAAGGGGTGGCGTTGGAATTGGAAGGCTTGGACTTGCTCCCCCCGGTGCAGGCGGGACCCAAACGGCTGGGACTGGTCTTTAGCAACTTGCTGGATAACGCTTCTGACGCGATGGGCGGGGTGGGGCATATTCGCATCAGCGGCAAGGTGTGCAATGGGCAGGTGGAAGTGCGCGTCTCCGACAACGGGCCCGGCATTGCGCCCGAGATTCACGAACGCATCTTTGAATTTAATTACAGCGCGCGAGCGTCCGCTCATCCTGGCAAATTAGGCTTTGGCTTGTGGTGGGTGAAATCGCTAATGGCGCGGTTTGGGGGGAAAGTGGCGGTGGAAAGTGACGGCAAACACGGCACGACCTTTATTCTGACTCTGCCACAAGCCAAGGAGGACGTATGGCAAACCTCCTGAACGCGGTTGGCGGCGTCATTCGCGCCCTGGTGGTGGAAGATGATCCCTCCTGGCAGCAACTCTTGACCGAGATTCTTTCGGATATGGGGTTGATCGTAGATGTGGCGGATCAGTATGACGCTGCCCTAGAGAAGATGCGGGCGGAATCGCACCGGCTGGCAATTTTGGATTTATCCCTGGGCGGGACGGATCATAATAATCAGGATGGGCTGCGCGTGGCGGAAGCCTTGCAGCGGCATGACCCTGGCTGCGTGATCCTCTTCCTGACCGGCTTTGCTACGGTGGAGCTGGCGGTTCACGTGATGCAGGAGCGCGGCGCGTTTACCTGCTTGCAAAAAGAGGCTTTCCGGCGGGCGGATTTCCGCAAGGTGATTCATCAGGCGCTGGCGCAGGCTCCCGCGCTGCCGGTGGATTTTGTTGCTGCGCCATCCACGCCGCCCGCCGCCAAAGCTGCGCCCGCTGCAACGGCGGAAGTGGCGCGCCTGGGGCTGGTGGTGGAAGATGACGCCGGTTGGCGCGAGCTGTTGATCGAGTTATTGACCGATGCGGGCTATCAGGTGCGCGCGTCCAGCAGTTATGTAGAAGCCCTTGGCTTGCTCAAGCGTGAAAAGTTCACCCTGGCAGTCTTGGATCTATCCCTGGCGAGTTCGTTATCCGAATCCAACCTGGACGGCTACCGTCTGCTGGCGGCGACTCGAAAGGCGCAAGTGCCTGCCATTGTGGTCAGTGGATATGCCGACCCGGCGCGGATCGAGCAAGCCTATGCGGAGAATTTAATCTACGCCTGCCTGGAAAAACAGGCATTTGACCGCAAAACCTTCTTGCATACCGTGGAAAACCTGAAACCCATGCCGGAAGCCGTAGACCCGGCGATGGCATTGCTCACCGAACGCGAGCGTGAGGTGCTGGCATTGCTCGCCCAGGGGCTGACCAATAAGGAAATCGCCCGCGACCTGTGCATCACCGCCAACACGGTCAAACGCCACTTAAAATCGCTGTTTCTCAAGCTGGAAGTTAACACCCGCTCTGCTGCCTCCGCCCGCGCCACCCGCATGGGGCTGGGGAAGAAGGAATAAGAAATAGATCATTGCATGTTATACAAATGGGCATATTCCGCGCCGAGCGCCATCAATTCCGCGTGGGTACCTTGTTCTTCCATGCCATGATCAGTGAGGACGATGATCCGTTTGGCGTTGCGGATGGTGGATAAACGGTGGGCGATCACAAACGTGGTGCGGTTGCTTGCCAGCTGCTCCAGCGAGTCTTGAATCACCTTCTCTGATTCGTTATCCAGCGCGCTGGTAGCTTCGTCAAAAATCAGCACAGGCGGGTCTTTGAGGAAGACGCGCGCAATGCTCACCCGCTGCTTTTGCCCGCCGGATAATTTCACCCCGCGCTGCCCAATATCTGTAAAGTAGCCATCCGGCAGGCTCATAATAAATTCGTGGGCGTTGGCTTTGCGGGCTGCCTCGATCACTTCTGCCTGTGATGCGCCCGGCTTGCCATAGCGGATATTCTCGTAGATTGTGCCTGCAAACAAATACACATCCTGCTGCACCACGCCAATATTCCGCCTGAGGGATTGCAAGGTGATGTCTTTGATGTTGATCCCATCGAGCAAAATTTCCCCCTCATTGACCTCGTAGAAACGCGGGATGAGCGAGCATAGCGTGGATTTTCCCACCCCGGAGGAGCCAACCAGGGCAATATATTCGCCCGCTTTCACGTTCAGGCAGATATTTTTTAAAACGTAAGCATGATTTTCCTGATATTTAAAGCCCACATTCTGAAAGGTAACATCGCCGCGCACATTTTTCAATTCCATCGCATTGGCGGAATCCTGAATATCCGGTTTGATTTCCAAAATTTCCATAAATCGCTCAAAGCCGGTGAAGCCTTCCTGAAATTGCTGGGTCATGTGGGTTAATTTTTGGACGGGTTCGATGAAATTGCCAATGTAGAGCAAGAAGGTGAGCAGGTCAGCCAGGTCTAAGGAGGCATTCACAATGCTGGCACTGCCAAAGACAATCACCGCCACCGTAATCAGCTGGGTAATCGTCTCAACGCCCTGGTAGAGGGTGGCTTCGCTTTTATAGCCAATTTTGCGGCTTGCCAGAAAGCGATTATTTTCCACCCCAAACTTTTGCTTTTCCAGTTCTTCATTGGCGAAAGATTTCACCACGCGGATGCCGGAGAGTGTATCTTCCACCTGGGCGTTGACGTCGCCAATGCGCTCTTTGTTGCGCTTGAAGGCAATGTGCATCTTTTGGTTGATATACACCGAGAAAACCGCCAGGATGGGCAGGAAAAGGAACACGATCAGGGTTAACTTGAGGTTGATATTGACCAGAATGACAAATGCGCCCACAAACTTCACCACGTAAATCAGATAATCTTCGGGCGCGTGGTGATAAAACTCAGAAAGCAGCAGCAAATCGTTGGTGATTCTGGACATTAACTGTCCGGTGCGCTGCTCATCGTAAAAGCGGAAGGGCAGTTTTTGATAATGGTCAAATAACTCCTTGCGCAGGTCGTTTTCCATCATTGCGCCCATCGCATGACCGCGATAATCCACATAAAAGCTGGACGCGGTTTGCACCCCTACCAGAATCAGCATCAGCGCGCCAACCTGGTAAATTTGTTGCAGTGCGCTGGGCTGGGGGGGTTCCAAAATATTTTTGGTGATGTAACGAATGCACAGAGGGATGACGAGCGAGCAGGCTGCGGCAAGCATGGCGCACAGCATCACGGTCAGAAACAAACGGGAATAGGGTTTGTAGTAGGATAAAAACTTTTTGGCGCGAGGATTCATAGCGCTATGATCTCCAAAAAAACAGTAAGAATTAAATAAAAAAAACTGCGGGAGGAGTACGCCCGCAGCCTGCATTCAGATCATTGGAGATCAGAGAGGCGGTTAACGGATGCACTCACATAACAAAGGTATTCTGCCGAACTGAGCTGTCATGTGATTGCACCTCCTTAAGTAGAAATTTGAGATTTCTTGACGAGGAAACCCCCGCCCATAATATTAATCGAAGCAGGAATGCTTGTCAAGCGTCAAAATTGGGCTTTTCCCCCGCAGGACCATTGCGCGCACTTGTATATCTACCCCTATAGATCCATCTATAGGGGTAGATATGCTTATTTCTCTTTGAGCGTGACTTCCACCGCATGCGGTTGACCGTCATCCACCAGTGGGATGGGCGGGTTAGGTGCGGAGTGCGTAACGTGGTTGGGGTTCTTGACCTCAATATGGTATGTGGTCTGCCCATAACGATAATCCACGCTGAAGCCGTCCCATTCGGGCGGGATGACCGGGTTGACCAGCAGGGTATTGCCCTCCCGGTTGATGCCCAGCAAGGCTTCCACGCCCAGCCGGTACATCCAGGCTGCCGAGCCGGTGTACCACGTCCAGCCACCCTGGCGCAGATAAGGCGGCACGGAATAGATGTCTGCGCAAATGACGAACGGCTCCACGCGGTAGACATCCGCCTTGGCGCGCGTATCCGCCTGATAGATAGGGTTGAGCAGGCTGAATAAGTCCATCGCCTGCTTGCTATTGCCCATGCGGGCAAATGCCAGGGCTACCCAGGTGGCGGCGTGGGTGTATTGACCGCCATTTTCACGGATGCCCGGCAGGTAGCCCTTGATGTAGCCAGGGTCGCGCGAGGTACGGTCAAAGGGCGGGGTGAACAGCAGAATGAGGCGATCCGCCGGACGCACCAGCTGGTCGAGGACGGATTGCATCGCCTGGGCGGTGTGATCCGGCTGCCCAGCGGCGCTGAGGACTGCCCACGACTGCGCGATAGAATCAATTTTGCATTCGTCATTGTGACTAGACCCCACCGGAACGCCGCTGTCATCGTAGGCGCGCAAGTACCACGCTCCATCCCAGGCGGAACGTTCTACGGCGGCGGCGTAGTCTTTGGCTGCCTGGCGATAGCGGGCGGCGCGTTCAGAGTCGGCGCGGCGGTCACAGACGGCGGCAAAGCGGTTGAGTACGTCAATCAAGAACCACGCCAACCAGACCGATTCGCCGCTGCCTTTCTCACCCAGGCGGTTCATGCCGTCATTCCAATCGCCCGTGCCAAACAGCGGTAAGCCGTGTGATCCGTGCGTCATGCCCTTCTCGATAGCGCGCGCGCAGTGATCGTAGATGGAAGCCGTCTGCGAGCTGATGGGATAGAGGTCATAGCGTTCATCCTCGCCGGGCTTCAGCAGCGCGCCTTGACGGAATTGGGTTTGCTCGTCCAGCAAGGCATCCTCGCCGGTTGCCTGAACGTATTGGGCGGTGACGTAGGGCAGCCACAGCAGATCATCAGAGAAGCGCGTGCGCACCCCTCTGCCGGAGGGCGGATGCCACCAGTGCAGCACGTCACCCTCTTCAAATTGATGCTGGGCAGCGTTGAGGATTTGCCCGCGCGTGATGGACGAATCCACCGCCAGCAGGGCAAGCACATCCTGTAGCTGATCGCGGAAGCCAAACGCTCCGCTGGATTGGTAGAACGCGGTGCGCCCCCATACGCGGCAAGAGAGCGTCTGATACAGCAGCCAGCGGTTGAGGATGCGCTCCATGCCCAGGTCGGCGGGGGTATGCACCTGCACCGCGTTCAGCAGCGCATCCCAGAAGGTATGGGTACGCTGCCAGGCATCCCCAATGGCATCCGGCTGCTGATATTTGTTGATCAGTGCGAGCGCTTGGGCGCGGCTGTGTCCTTCGCCCAGAATAAAATAAACTTCTTCTGTGCCATTGGCAGGCAAATCCAGATGGAGCTGCAAAACGGCGCTAGGGTCTTCGGAAGGGGTCAGGCGCGTTTCCAAGCCCATGCGTTTAAGGGCTGCCGGAGAGCGCATCGAGCCATTCCGCCCCAAAAATTCGGTGCGATCCGCCGTAAAGCCATGAATGGGCTTGTTGGCTGCCAAAAAAGCTACCCGCTCGGCAAATTCGGTCTGATACGGGTTGGTTGCCAGCAGACTCTGGGTCGTTGCCTCAAATTCGAGCAGGATATAGGGCAAATTGGCGGCATGGGTAGTGCCGAGCGTCCATTCCACATACTGGGTCACGGTGACCCGGCGTGGGTGATCCAGTTTATTATGCACCGACAGGTGAATGATCTTCACCGGGTCTTCGGGACTGGCGAACAGGGTCAGGCGTTGTTCCAGCCCGTGCGATTCATGCTCAAACTGGGTATATCCAGCGGCATGGTGGATGCGGAAGGGAGCGGGTTCGCCAGCGGGCAAGGGCGTGGGTGACCAGAACGCGCCGCTTTCTTCATCGCGCACGTAGATTGCCTCTCCGCTTGGGTCGGAGACTGGGTCGTTAGACCAGGGCGTTAGGCGGTTTTCGCCGGAGTTGGTCGCCCAGGTGCATTGGCTGCCCGCTTCCGTCACCAAGAAGCCAAAGTCGGGGTAGCCGATGACGTTCGTCCAGGGGGCGGGGGTATGCTGCCCGGGCTGCAAGTCAATGATATATTCGCATCCATCTTTGCTGAACGCGCCGTACCCGTTGGCGAAGGTGGCGGCAGTGGGGTAGATGGTTGCGCCGGTTTCCTGCCCGTAATTCGGCAAAGATGCGCTGCGCCGCGCGTTGAGCGAACTAAGGGGGATGGTGTTGCGGATGGGCATCAGGGCAGGTAAATGCTGTACCTGATGCGTATATCCAGGCACCTGATCCGCCAGCGTCCCGCGCTCCCCCACCAGCAGCAGGCGCGCGGAGGTTTTCAGCAGGGTCAATTCTTCCGGCTGCATCTGATCCGCATAGAGAATAAACACGCCGCCGCGCTCGTTCAGCCATTGCTCGCTGTTGACGCGGCTCACTAAGCGATAGAGCATCCCGTTCAACTCTGCGCCATAATCCACGTGTTGGGCATCCAGCAGCACCAGGTCTGCCTTAAAGCGGCGGGTGTGCAGGTAACGGTGAATTTGCAGGGCTTCGCGCACCAAATCCAGCTGGCGCGGGTCGTTCACCTCTACCAATAGAATCGGGAAATCACCCGAGATGCCAAATCGCCACAGCCCGGATTGCCCCAGGCGGTTGGTGGCTAAAATTTCTGGCGCAGCCCGTGAGGCGGGCGATGGATATAGCAGGGAGGAGAACGCCTGAAGCAGGTTGCGCAATCCCTGTGAATCCACGTGCTGTTGGGCTGCCCAGGTCTGCGCTTCCTGATCTGCCTGCTGGAAGGCGCGTTCGGTGGCGGACCAGACGTGGTAACGCTGCGCCAGGGCGATGATTTCATCCCGCGAGCTGCCCGCCATAGTGATGTAGGTCAATTGCAGGGTGGCATGCGCCGCCAGGGTCACTTCCTGCCCCAACGCGAAGATCGGGTCGAGGGTTGCGCCGCTGACGCCGCTGAGGGTCGCCTCTGGCATCACTGCCTGCGGGGTGCGCGGGGTATTGTATCTGCCCAGGAACAGGGCGCGGTTGGATTCGTGTTCGAGCGTGGGCATCTGCTGGGTATCGCCGGGGTCCAGCACCAGCATGTGACCGGCAAAAACCGGTTTTTCTTCCTCAGATCGCTGGCGGCGGCGGAAGATTTGCAAGTTCAGCTCTTCCACCCATTCGCTCTCGATGAAGAGTTTATTAAAGGCAGGGTGACGCGCGTCTGTTGCCTGGCTGGTGAGAATAATCTCGCCATAGCTGGTCAAACGTAACCGGCGGGGGCGCGCGCTGGTGTTGTTCAGGTGAATGCGGCGGATTTCCAACGGGTCTTCGGGCGGCACGGTCACTTCCAGGGTGGAGACGATGCCGTTCTCCTTGCGTTGAAAAACCGCCATATGCGCAAAATAGGTCACTTGATTCTCCGCCGGGTCACCTGGGATCGGCTGGAAGGTGGCTGACCAGGGCGCAGCAGACGTGGGTGCGGCTTCGTCTATGGGCAATTCTTGCAAATACAGCCACGCGCCGTAGGAATCCAGGGCGCGGTCAGGCTGCCAGCGGGTCAGGTCAATCTCTTGCCATGCGCTGTATCCGCTGCCCGCGTTGCTGATGCACACGCTGTACTCACCGTTGGAAAGCAGGTGCATTTGCGGGATGGGGGTCTGCACGGGGACGTTCCAGGGCGGCAGCTCCACTTTGTCCGCCCCTGCCGATTGCACGGTCTTCGCGCCGCTATCCGTGGGGTTTTGCAGCGGGGCGGTCAGCGGAATTTGCTCTTGCAGCAGCAGCGCCACACTCTGGATGCGCGGGTCAGCGTGCATGCGGCGCACCATGATGTTGTTATGGAAGAAGTTGGTCATCGCCATCATCACCATGCCGTGATGGTGTGACATATATTCGCGCACCAAGGCTTGCTTTTCGCCAATCAACATGCGGCTGGCGGTGAAGTCTATGGCTTCATAACAGCCGTAAATGCCGACTGCGCCATGTTTTTGCAGGTCGTTCAGGTTGCGTACTACGGCGTGAGGGTCATAGGCGACCGCCATCAGCGAGGCATACGGCGCAATAACCAGCTCATCCCCCAATCCGCGCTTATAGCCCAGCCCTGGCGCGCCAAACGCCTGATATTGATAATTTTGGCTGGCATCAAAGCGGTAAAAGCCCGATTCAGAGATGCCCCAGGGGACGTGATTCTTGTGACCGTATTCCATCTGATATTGCACTGCCCCGTGCGCACTTTCATCCAGCAGCGTGCCGGGATAGGAACGCACAAATAGGGGCGGCATGAGGTATTCAAACATGGTCGCGCTCCACGAGAGCAACACGCGCTGCCCGTTAATGCTGGTTAACGGGCGACCGAGCTGTAACCAGTGCTGTTGGGGCGCTTCGTTCTTAGCAATGGCAATCAACGAGGTCAGGCGGGCTTCCGAGGCAAGCAGGTCGTAGAAATTCGTGTCCAGCTGGGTGGTATCCAGGTTATAGCCAATGTGGAAAACGCGCCGCTGCGGATGATAAAGAAAGGTGAAGTCCATATCGCGGAAGAGGGTTTCTGACTCTTGCGCCATCTGCATAAAGCCAATTTTCAGCGCGCCGGCTTTGGAGACGGCTTGCTCAATGACTTCTTGCAACTGGTCAAGCCACGCGCCCACGGCGGTCAGGTCAGCAGGGGCAAAGTGTGCTTCCGCCGCCTGTCCATCCTGACGAGTCAGCTGGTCGCGCAGCGCGGCAATCTGTTGTCCGGCGGGGGCAATCAGGCTGCGGATTTGATCCAGCGAGAGGGTGTATGGCAGGGTGGACCGCAGCGTATTAGCAGCCTCTTGCAAGGGGGGCTGGTTCAGGGCGGCGGGCAGCGATTCTAGCAATGGAATCCATGGGACGAGTTCGTTTACGGTGCGCTGCATGGCGGCGTGCTGGCGTTCGATCTGGCTGGCAATTTCCTGTAAGTTGTGCAGCAAGTCCAGGCGCGAACCGCTGACGGGGGTGGTAATCAGTTCGGCAAGGCAGCCGGAAAGCTCCTGCCAGAAGGGACCAGAAACCGCCCGCATCAGCGTCATCCACTGCTCGGGATGCTCACGGGCGGCGGCAATTTGGGCGGCTACCGTCTGCACCTGCTCTTGAATGGATTGCATCTGGAGGGGGGCAGCTGGCGGGGTGGTTTGCGCTTTAATGGCGGGCAACGGCGCGGCAGCGGGGGCGCGGAACGTCATCCATTGATCCAAAAATTCTGTCAGCAGCGAGAGGCTATCCAGGTAGCCTTGCCACAATTCCCAGCGCATCACCGGCGCGCGGGTGATTTCCTGACTCGCCTGACTAACGATCATCAGGCAGGCAGCCAGGTTACCGCTATCCACTGTAGAAATATAGCGCGGTTGCAAGGGGCGCAGGGTGGAGGTATCGTACCAGTTGAGGAAATGCCCATTGTGCCGTTCCAGTTGATGCAGCGACTCAAATGTGGCAGACATGCGCGCCGAAAGCCCCAGCAAATCCAAGTAGCCCAGGTCGTAAGCCGCCAGGGTGGAGGTCAGCAGCAAGCCAATATTGGTGGGGGAGGTGCTATGCGCCACAATGCCCACCGGATGCTCCTGATAATGATCCGGCGGCAGCCAGTGATCTTCCGGTCCGGCGAAGCGTTCAAAGAATGCCCAGGTGCTGCGGGTGATGCGGCGCAGGGCAGCCTGTTCCGCATCGCTAAGGGGCACGTCTGCCTGCTTGACCGGGCGATTCAGCCACAGGTTGATCTGCGGGGAGAGCATCCACAGCAGCAGCACCGGCGCCGCGCTCCATAAGGCGGGCGGGTATTGCCATGCGCACCACAGGATCAGCCCAAGCCCTAGCAGCATCGAGAAGATCAGCCTGCGCCAGGCGACCGTTGTCTGATGGTTTTGTTGCAGCATGCGTGCGGTGTGGGCGGCAGTCGTCCATTGCAAAAAGTGATCGTGGGTGAAGATCAGCCGGTAGAGGGTGACGAAGACGGCGTCTACCGAGATAAATGCGTCATAAGGCAGGAAAGCCACCGCCAACCCCCAGCGCAGGAAGTTCCAGCGGGTGTCGTGGAAGGCAGTGGCGGGCGTTTCGCCGGTCATCCACTGGCGGCTGCTGTGCGCCAGCGATTGCAGCATCGGAAAGCCCAGGGTCAGCAGCAAGAGGAGCGTCCACAGCCAGGCGAGGGTGGGGGAATAGAGGATGCCCAGCACAAACAGGATGAGCAGGTCGGGCGAGAGCAGCGACCGGCGCAGGTTGTCCACCATTTTCCAGCGGTCAATGACGGAAAAGTGGATGGAATAAGCGCGTGGACGCAGCAGCCAGGGCAGCAGCTGCCAATCGCCGCGAATCCAGCGATGTTGGCGCAGGGCGTGGCTGAAGAAGGTGGGCGGGTAATCTTCGATCATGGTAATATCCGTCACCAAGCCCGCCCGCCCCATCACGCCTTCCAACAGGTCATGCGAAAGCAGGCTGTTTTCAGGGATATGCCCGCTGACGCTGCGCTCGAAGGCAGCTACGTCATAAATGCCTTTGCCTACAAAAATGCCTTCCCCAAATAAATCCATATACGCATCGGAGACCGCCAGGGTATACAGGTCCAGCCCAGCGTCTCCGGCAAAGATGCGCGTGAACCAGGAGCGGTTGGCGGAGGTGGGGCTGATTTCCATGCGCGGCTGCAAGACGCTGTAGCCTGAGCGCAGTACGCTGCGCTCAGGGTGATGTGGGTCAGGCTGAAAGATAGCGCGGTTGAGCGGGTGCGCCAGCGTGCCAACCATGCGGCGGGCGGCGTCACGCGGCAAGATGGTGTCGGTATCCAGGGTGATGACAAAGGGCGTGCCGATCAGTGTCTGGTCATCCCCGGCAAAGCGCAAAAAGTGGTCTGCGGTCAGGGCGCCCAGCAGGAATTGATTAAACTCATGCAGTTTGCCGCGCTTACGCTCCCAGCCCATGAAGCAATCTTCGGATGGATTCCACAATCGCTGGCGTAGGATGGCATAGAACGGGCGCGTGTTTGCCTGACGACCGTATTTTTCGTTGAGTCCGTTGACCGCCGCCTGCAGGTGATCCGCCAGGGCGTCATCTTCGGGCAGGGTTTGGGTGGGCGCATCCTGAAAGTCCGCCAGCAGGGCAAAGCGCAAGCCAGCATCCGGGTTGCGCAGGTAGTGCATTTCCAGCTGACGGCTGAGGGAATTAATCTCCTCATGGTTTGTCACCAGGGTGGGAATGGCAATCACCGCGCGAAATTCAGCCGGAATGCCATCCTTAAAGTCCATTTTGGGCAGCAGGGTAGGCGGCAGGAACAGCGTCACCCACCAGTTCATCAGGCTGGTGGTGATGGTGAAGGCTGGGATGATGAGCAGAATCAGCATGACGGTCTGTTCGCGCCAGCTGAGGGCGGCGGGCAGGGCGCGCCATCCCAGGATAACCAGCAGCACAGAAAGAAGAATGGTGACGGTCAGGTAAAACGGGGTAGCATATTGGCTGACCCGGCGGAAAAAGGCGGTTCGTCCATCTGGTTTGGCGTGCAGCTGCGCTTCAAGCGTTGCGCGCCCTTGGGCAATGAGATAATAGCCAATGTGGGTGATGCGCTGCTGACGGGCAGCTTCATCCGCGGAGGGATGTTCGGGCAATTTAGCCTGACTTTGCGCCTGCGCCAGCTGCAACGCCGCTTGGGCTACGTCATTTTCCGGCGACTGCGCGGCATAAGCGATCTGCTCAACGGCTTTGCGGTAGCGGTCACGGGTGCGAAATTCCATGTTTGGGTAAACGCCGGTAGGGTCTTGGCGCAGGGTTTGTTCCACCAGGCTGGCGGATTCAAAAAAATCCTTCCAGCTCTGCTCGTTGATGGTGCGCAAGCCAATAATTGCGCTGGCAACTGCGTTGGTAGGCGTTCCCACGGCTTCCACCGCCGCCGCCTCCCAGGGATAGGCTTTTTTGGAGAGCGTTAGAGGTTCGTGGACGGGGCCTGTGCTTAACATTTGCGCCAGGGCGTGAGCGAGCGCTTCTACCAAGCCAACCCGCAGGAAAATAGGCAGCGCCCATAGCTCGCCCATGGTAAAAGGGGTAATTTGCTGAAAATCCGCCAATAAGAGCAGCAGATTGGGCAAATCTACCCGCAGGGATTGAAAAGCAAGCGCGGCACAGGCGACCGCGTACATGCGCGGTAAGCCTTGCAGTGGACCGTTCTCGATCAGCGGCAGGCGTTGATAGAATCCGCGCGGTAAATCTTCTTTAATTTCACGCAGGGCTTCCTGAACGCGGTAATAATTATCCAGCAGCCATTCAGAGGCATAGGAGAGGGAAAGCTCTTCCTGGGTGGCATCGTGAAAGTCCCGATATGCCTTGCCCAGGAAGGTTTGGTAGCTCTCCAGGTTGGTCAGCAGCATATAGTCATGGGCGTGCGGATGCGCGGGGGCGGCGCCGTATTCGCTGGTCAGCTGGATCGCCAGCTGCCTGATCTCCTCATTCTTGCCTGGGGCGGGTACAGGAGCGATGTCTGGCGCGATAGTGTGAGCAATAGGGGTCTCATCCGACATGGGCTAACGTCTCCCTTGTTGCTGCGCGGCAAGCTCCGCCTGGGTGGGGCGGAACTGTGAGAAGGGAATATCCTGGATAATCAATACATTTTTGTTGGCATGATCAATGAAGTTACGCGCCACACTGCCATAGGGCCAGTGCGTTCCGCCAGTTTGCCCATGCGCGCACAGGATCACCAGGTCTACGTTTTCCTGATCGGCGATTTCGTGAATGGCAGCGGGGATATTTTCGCTTTCGAGAACGCGGGTTTCCACTTCGCCAGGGGCCAGGCGCATTTTTTGCTCCTCCAGATATTGATTTACCGCGCTGAGGCTAATTTCCATCATGCGGGCAGCCAGTTGTTGAAATTCCTCCGGGAAGGGCGGCGCAATTGGCAAGCTGGGTGGGCAGACGACTGCTGCCAGCAGCAGGGATGCGCCCCCTTTTGCCAGAGTTTGCGCGGCAGGCAGAGTGCATTCCGCGCGGCGAGAGGTATCAATGGGCAGCAGCACCTTGGCATACAGGGCAGCCTCCCCTTTTTGTGCGGCGATCTCGGACGGCAGGGTGGGGGTTGATTGGTAGGCGCGCACGATGAGGATGGGCAGATGGGCTTTGCTGATGACTTTGTTTGCCACGCTGCTCATGTTCCAGCGGCTTAGGCCATCCGCCCCGTGGGTAGAGATCACCAGCAGGTTGATGTCTTCCTCGTGGGCATAATCCACAATGCTTTCAGCCACTTTGCCTTCGCGCAGGGCATGTTGCACGGTGAATCCCTGTTCGCGCAGCTGGGCAGCTAACCCGCTGAGGTAAAGCCCTGCCTGCGCCTTGTAAATTTGCCAGTTGAGTGGCTCCATGTTGGCGGGGGTGTCTGCGTGCGGGGCGGAATCAAGCACTTGCAGTAATAATAGCTGACCGCCAAAGGTGCGTGCGAAGTAACAGGCGTGCGGAATGGCTCGCTCTGCCAGTTTTGATCCATCTAATGGGACAAGAATACGCTCAAACATAAAGACCCTCTCTCTGATGCCTGCGCGTGAGAAACGCCATGCGGAGCATCCAGGCTTTATTATATACTTTAATGATAATGGTTACGAGAAAAATAGAAAATTTATCACATCTTGACGTAGATTATTCCTACCCATAATTGTTCGGATATATTCGTATTTATGGTGATATTCCAGTCCGTGTAGTGACTTCCGGCCGGAAGTCACTACACGGACTGGGTAGCCACTACAAACAACCAGGGTTGCCTGATTCTTTACAGAAAACCATAGAATGAGAGAGCCTACGACTTCCTTGAACTTAACCCATCTTTCGGGGTAGAATGAGGGAAACCCACGCTGAAGTGATTTTGCGCTTACCCTATTTGCCGACCGAGGGATTTCATGCCAAAAACATTAAGAATTGGATTATGCATTACCCCTGGCGACCCTTATTGGGTATTGGTGCGCGAGGCGATCTATCAACGCGCCGAGCAATGTGGCGTGCAGCTGCTTTCGATGGATACCCCGGACGCGGCGGATTTTAATGACGCTACCCAGGAATTTTTGGGCGATGAGCTGCTTTCGCTGGAGCTGGATGCGATCATCAGCAAAGATTTGCCGCTGAGGCTGTGCAAACGCCTGCTTGATTCCGGCTTGCCGGTGATGTACGCCACCGAAGTCAGCATGGTACATCCGCTGTTTGTGTCGCCGGTCACCTTATATGAAGCTGCCCAGATTGCTGCGCACTTCTTGGCAAAGCGATTGCATGGGCAGGGGCGGGTACTCATCACCGGCGGACCGCTGCGCCCGCAAGAAGTGACCCCTGAGAATAATTATCAGAGCCGCATCAATGGCTTTTGTGACGTGATGAAGGACTTCCCGGAGATTCAGGTGCAGATTTTGCCCTGCCCCTGGGCGTATGACCTGGCGCGCGCGCTGCTGGAAGTGAGTATGCAGGAATTGGACGCGCCAGTGGATGCAATTTTTGGGTTGTCTGACTCACAGGCGTTGGCTGCGCGGGATGCCGGACGCGCCGCGGGTATGGTGAATGACCATACCCTGATCGTTGGCATCAATGGTGACCTGCTGGCGTTGGCAGCCATCGCGGATGGCAGCCTGACGGCAACCGTAGATTCCTCCGCGGCGAACTTTGGGCGGCAGATGATTGATCTTGCCTGCCAGGCGGCGGGTCAGCCTTTGCCGGATCATTTCCGCTACCTGCTGCAGCTGGTGACGGCGGAGAACGTGGCGGAGGTGATGCGTCAAAAGCTGATTGCCACCGCCGGTCTGCCCAGCCGCCTGATTGGGGTCAACCGGCAGGAGGAGCAACGCCGTCTGCGCCAGTTGGAGTTGAACCTGGAGGTCAACCGCCGGATTGGCTCTACCCTGGATCGCAAGCAGCTTTCGCATGATATTGCCGCCCTCATCCGCGAACATTACGGTTATGCGCAGGTCTACGTGTATTTGTGGGATGAGACCGGGCAAACCCTGACGTTGGACGCACCTGATCTGCCCCTCTCGGCACGGCGCAGTATCCCGCTGGCGCGGGCGGGCTTGCTGGGTCAGGCGATTAGCAGCCACGAATCCATCTTCTTGCCGGATGCGCGTCACAGCCTGCGCTTCCCCTCTGACCCGCACTATCCGCAAACCTGGTCGCGGGTGGTGCTGCCCATCCGTTTGGGGGATGCGACCCTGGGCGTGCTGGATTTGCATAGCACGCAACCCACTCAGCATACCCGTCACGAACTGGTAGGCTTGCAATTGTTGGCGGATCAACTAGGGATGGCGATGCGCAACGCAAGGCTCTATGAAGAAGCGGTGCAGGCTCGCGCCACGGCTGAACGAGCCGACCAACTCAAGACGCGCCTGCTGGCAAACGTCAGCCATGAGCTGCGCACCCCGCTGAACGTCATTTTAGGCTATAGCCAGACGGCGTTAGCGACCCCGAACCCGTATAATATCGAGCTATCCCCGGTGCTGCGGCGCGATCTAACCCAAATTTATAAGAGCGGTGAACACCTGGTGCGGCTGATTAACGACCTGCTGGATATTTCGCGGGCGGAGATTGGCGAATTAAGCCTGGTGACGGAATCGATTGCTCCGCGCTCCTTTTTGGAGGATGTATTTTACAGCGTTTCGCGTAGCCAATCTACCGAAAAAGTGAACTGGCTGCTGTGTTTGCCGGATCGCCTGCCGCTGATTCTGGCGGATACGGTGCGTCTGCGCCAGATTGTGCTGAACTTGCTGGTGAACGCCAGTAAATTCACCACCGAGGGGCATATCCTGCTAGGCGCGGAGGTGGAGCCGCCCTATTTGCACCTGTGGGTGGAAGATACGGGCAGCGGCATCCCTGCCGAGCAGCAAAAGCGCATTTTTGAGCCGTTTGTGACGGTGGAACGCCTGGGTCGCCGCAACGAGGGCATCGGGTTGGGGTTGGCGATCACGCGGCGGCTGGTGGCGCTGCATCGCGGGTTTATGAGCCTGGAAAGTCAGGTGGAGCGGGGCAGCGTCTTTCACGTATATTTGCCGCTGCCCAACCTCAGCAATCAGCCTATGCCAACGTTGGCACAGAGCGCGGAAAAGCCACTCCTGCTGGTGATCTCCGCCAATACCAGCCAGCCGATGACTTCTGTGGCGCAAGAAATCAAGCTGCCGCACGGTTGGACTGTGGTCACGCTGCAATCGGATGAGGGGGTGGAGCAGGCGCTTGCCAAGGGGCAGCCGATGGCGTTGGCATGGGATGTGGCGCACTCCGCAACCTGCGATTGGATGATGATTCAGCGTATCCGCAGCCATCCGCAGTTGTATCAGCTGCCCTTCCTTTTATTTGGCTGGGAGGGCGAGGACAAGGCTACCTATACCACCGGCGTGATGATGAAGCCAATGGAGGAACGCACCCTGACGGCGATGATCGAGGCGCTGCGCCCAGAAGGGCAGACCGGTCCGATCCTGATTGTGGATGATGACCCGCAAGCCTGCGCCCTGTATCAGCGCATGGTGGGGCAAGCTGCGCCCGGATACGCGGTGCAGGTGGCGCATCATGGCGCAGAGGCGTTGGCTGCCCTGGCGGAAGTCGTGCCTGCCTTAGTGATCCTCGACCTGGTGATGCCGGAGGTGGACGGGTTTGCAGTCTTGGCGCAGATCCGCGCGGATTGCCGTACCAGCCGCGTGCCGGTGCTGGTCATCAGCGGGCAGCTGCTTTCGCCGGAGGATATTAAGCGGCTGGATCACGCCCAGGTGGTGTATCAGAGCAAGGATATTCTCTCTACGGAGGAGACGGCGGGCAACTTGCGGCGGCTGCTGCTGAATAGCGATATGCTCCCGCAGGCAACCAGCACCCTGGTCAAGCGCGCCACTGCGTATATCCAACAGAATTATGCCACGCAATGCCTGACGCGCCAGCAAATCGCGGCGGCGGTGGGCGTCAGCGAAGATTACCTGGGGCGCATCTTTCAGCATGAGCTATCCCTCAGCCCGATGGATTATCTCAACCGTTACCGGATTAAAGAAGCCAAGGCGCGCCTGATCCAGACGGACACCAGCATCACCGCCATCGCCGCGCAGGTCGGCTTTGACGATTCCGCTTACTTTAGCCGCGCGTTCAGCAAACAGGTGGGCATCTGCCCCAGAGATTTCCGCAAGAAGGCAGATCGGCGGTAGAGGCGGTTGCTTATTCTAAACGAATGAGAAGGTCTTGGAAGTATTGCTGAAATTCTTTCGGAGAAATATCTGCGCTTGCTGCGCGTGGTAAAACGGCTTGGAAATTTTTTTTCAACTCGGTCAGGGTAATGAGACCTTGTCTGACAAGAAAAACAACGTCTTCGAGGTCAGTATCAAATCCACGCGCTATTTTGCTTAAGGCAATCGTATATAGGTCATAAATATAGACGTCCAGATTTCCGTAATGACCAATAAACTGACGCCGTGCCTCTGACCCGGGCGGTAATGGAACAAACTCGCTAATGGGTACGGACTCAATATCTAAGCGAAATTGTGCTGCAAGGCGATTCATCACTTGCTCTAGGGCGTGTTGACCTGGTAGATCAAGGTCGGTGGTGTAATCAATATCTAACGTTTGCCGCGGATTGCCTAAAATTAAAAGCGCGCTGCCTCCCAGCAGATAGAAGGCGGTATGCTGTGGAAAACTTTCGCCCAGCCGTTGTAGAAATGTGTTTAAGGAATCAACGGTAACCGGTTCCATCGCTGTTCACTTTGTTTATATCGAATGAGGTGAAGGACTGCATTTTCATACGTTCCAGCCCAATTAATCATGGAGTGGGTGAGTTGCTGATGTTTGCGACCTAGTTCATGGATCGCTTCTTGTGGGGTTGTAGTAAGTGATAAACCAAGTTGAACATCAAAAAAATGAGGCAACCACACCCATTGATCTTCCAGCAGAGGAGATAATTCCGCCTGGTACTGGCGTTGCAGATAGACAGTCGCGGTGTAGAACAGCATCAGAGATTGCCGATGGTCTTCATTTAATAAACGCATGGCATCAGGAATAAACTCGGAAAACAGAGGGTGTAAAAGCAGCAATGGAATAACGGCAGTTCGCACGCGACTGCTTGGCTGGCAAACGCTATCCGCAAGCAGTTGAGAGGGGGGACGGGGTATGCTGGAACTTGCAGAGATACGATTGGATAAATACGTAACGCCCAACAAGTGCAATTCTGCCACCAGTTGATCTTCTTCCTGAATTGCCAGGGGCGTAATTGCTTTCATGTTGTTCATTGTAGCATGGAATATTTGCATCAAACTGTACATTTTCCTCTATTGTAGTATCGAAAGGGAAAACAGTATAATGATCGTATGACGGTATGACTTTTAGGAGGTGACGGTGATTACGATTGTTCGAGTACAAGAAAAGGAGCGTATAATCGCTTTTATTTTGATTAGTCTAATCGCAATAACCTTGGTTAGCTCATGCAAAGCAACGCCCCAGGTCATTGAAGTAACTCGAATCGTACAGCAAACGATGATTGTGACTCAGATAATTCAAATTTCTGTCACTTCTACCCCTGTATCAACGAAAACCTTTCAGCCTTTTACGCCCACACCTGCCTTTACTAAAACTTCATTACCCACCGAGAAGGTTGATTGGTATCAGCAAGACCCTAAAATTGTGATTGTACGTTATTACACACTGCTCGACTTGCACCTGTATGAACAAGCATATGATTTAATGAGTTCGTCAAGCAATAATGGGAAACATGATAAGTCTTGGGAAATAGAAGACCTGAAAGCCGTTTACAAAGCAGTTAAGGTATTGCAAGTTATTCGCTATAATGATTACTTGAAACAAACTGGGGCAACAAACCAGAGTTTTAGCGATGACTGGTACATGGTCATTTATTATGCTGAGGGCAATCTAGCATATTCTAATGGAATTCAACCAGAAACATTTGTTCGTGTTGGGAAAGAAAATGGGGAGTGGAAGATAGAAGAATTTTCAAATATGGCATATGATAAGCAGCCATAATCTTTCGACATAATTCAGACGAATCACGTTATATAAGTCTATAGTCAAATTACATTTCAGCAAAAGGGGTAATATGAACAGAAAATTTTGGCTTCTCGCAATTTTGCTCTCAACCATGGCTATTTTTGCAGTTTATTCGTCAACTTATATAGCTAAAGCAAATGCTGCCGGAGTAACACAAAAGGAAGATTATCAGCAAATCAAAGAAGTGATTACTAAGTATTTCGATACCCGCTATAAATCCTTCCAAAGCTTTAATTTAGGTGATTTTAGCGGCTTGACCAAAAATAATCCTGAGATGCAGAAAGAAATTGATAAAATGAATTTGCAATTATTTCATGCAAGTACATTTCACCTTAGATATCAAAATTATCACATTCTTCTCGATTTTGGAAATATCATTATAAACCAATTAGCCGAAATGGCATCAGTTAATATTGTCGAAGGTAGTGATGTTGTTTTCGAAAACGCACCATCAAAACAACCAACTTCGAAAATGAGAAATCAAACGCATTTGATTGGCTTACAGAAAGAAAATAATGTTTGGAAGATAACGAACGATAATTATGAGGATTATTTTTGGCGGGAGTTAAAGGCAACCAAGTTATCTCACAATGATTTTAAGAAAAATATTGCTGAGGCGGGAAAGCAATGGGAGGCGCAGGTAAAAAACGCTAAATTAGACATTCAAACAGACAACCAATCAGTGCCTTCTTCTCTTTCGTCTTCACATATTCTTAACTATTACGATAGATCTTCGGCTGTAAATTATGCTTATGATCATTATAACAATTATAATGACAAATTTATTAAATTTACAGGTGTAGATTGCACAAACTTTGTAAGCCAGGCTATGTACATAGGGGGACAATTGCCTATGACTGGTCGAAAAGATATTCATGACATAGCGGGGGGATGGTGGTATGACTTTAATAATACGCCGAATTATATTTATGATGATAATAAGTCACCTGCTTGGGCTGGGGTGGATCAACTTTATGAGTTTCTGGTCTTAAATCAAAATTCTTGGATCATAGGACCATCAGGACAGGATTATGCATCGCCTTATAACCTAAAAATAGGAGATATAATTCAATATGATTGGAAAAACCCTCCTGTTGGATATGGTACTCCTGTCCCTACATATGTATATGATCACAGTGTTATAGTAGTATTAGTCGATAGATCAGCACAATTCGTTGGCGTGGCCAGCCATAGCCCCGACCTTTACAATCATCCTTATGAAGAGTTTATTAATATGCACGACGACGGAATATACACACAACGACAACATTTTATCCATATCTTATCTGCCCCTCCTCTGATTTTTATTCCAGCTTTAGTAAAAACTGGAGCAACTATGCAGGGTGGATATCCTGCACCTGGTCAAAATATACATGGTAGTATGTCCACAAACCTAGGATATCCAGCGCCTATGCAAAACAATGACATACAGCCAAACCTTGCCTACCCTGTTCCCGCAAGTACAGATATCCCATAACGAATAATCAGCCTTGAATACCCGTCTATGTTCGCCCACGCTCCATCGGGTAAATATAGACGGGTATCTTTTTTCCAACTTTTCAGCGTAATTCTACAAGACACGCGCGTCACCTTCGGGGATAATAGCAGCATGGGTAAAGCAGAAGCCTTGCCCACCATCCGCTGATTGACCGAAGGTAGATATTCGCTATGGACTCTGCTCCGCAGATCATTTTGATCGTGGATTATGACCAGCCCACGCTTGAGCTTTATCAGCGTGAGTTGAGCCGCGAATATACGATCCTCACCTGTGACCGGGTGGCGAAGGCGCTGGAGCTGCTGCGCACCCAGCCGGTGGCGGCGGTGGTGTTCGAGCCTTTTTTGCACGAAAAGCAAGATTGGTCGTTGCTGACGGCGGTCAAAAAGCTGCCCGGCGCAGCGCGGATTCCGGTTGTGCTGTGCAGCACCTTAGATGAGCGTTTGCGCGGGATGGAAATGGGGGCGGCGGCTTACCTGGTGAAGCCGGTGCTGCCCGCTACCCTGCTGGATACGCTGCGCCAGGTGACAAGACGAAAATAACGCCCCAGGCGATTTGTGACTCTCCCCCTATAAAAGGAACGTTTGCCCCATGACCCAGAACCAAGATCGTGCCACTGAACCGATTTTAGAGATCAATAATCTGCGCACCTATTTCTTCCTCGAACGCAGCACTGTTCGTGCCTTGGATGGCGTGAACCTGGTTTTGCCGCGCAAGAGCACCCTGGGGCTGGTGGGGGAAAGCGGCTGCGGTAAGAGCATTATGGCAATGTCTGTCATGCGCCTGATTCCCACGCCGCCGGGCAAGATTGTGGACGGGGAAATCATCCTGCGCCGTTCGGATAATCAGGAAATTGTAGATATTGCCAAGCTGGACCCGCGCGGCGCGGAAATGCGCAGTATTCGCGGCAAAGAAATTGCCATTATCTTCCAAGAGCCGATGACCTCGCTCAACCCGCTGTATACCATTGGAGAGCAGATTGCCGAGGCGGTACAGGCGCATCATGGCGTAAGCAAAAAGGATGCCTGGGATCGCGCGTTGGAGATGTTAACCAAGGTGCAGATTGGCGCGCCCAAACAGCGTTTACATGAATATCCGCATCAACTGAGCGGTGGGATGCGTCAGCGGGTGATGATCGCCCTCGCGCTCTCGTGCAACCCTTCCATTTTAATTGCCGATGAACCCACCACCGCCCTGGATGTGACCGTACAGTCGCAAATTTTGGATTTGATGAGCCAGCTGCAAGAGAACATGAACGCCTCGATCATCCTCATCACGCATAACCTGGGGGTGGTTTCGCAGATGGCGCAGCAGGTGGCGGTGATGTATTTGGGCAAGATTGTGGAATATACCGATACGCGCAGCCTGTTCCACGATCCGCTGCATCCGTATTCGGTGGGGCTGCTGAACTCTGTGCCGGTGCTGGGGCGCAAGGGCAAGAAGGTGTTGGTGCCGATCAAGGGGATTGTGCCAACCCCCACGGATTTCATCCCGGGCTGCCCATTTGCGCCGCGCTGTCCCAGGGTAATGGCGGTGTGCGTATCGCAGCAGCCGCAGTTGAAAGAAATTCATCCAGGGCATAAGGTGTCCTGCTGGTTGTATGAGTAGCTAAAGACGGTCAGAGAGGGAGCGAGGTGTTGAAATACGTGCGGTGTACGTGTTTCAACACCTCTCGCCCTACGATCTTTTGCAGGCAAGAGGAATTGCAAGGAGGTGAAATAATCGCAGAAAAGGCTGAAACGTTGTACTTCCCGTTGGTTGCTGGCGGCGTATGGAGATGCGCTGTTGGCATTTTGCAAGAGAAACAGGCTCGTAAAAGCAAGGTTTACTCTCAGCATCACAAGTTTGAGGAGAAAAATATATGAAATCGCGCACTGCTCTATGGAATGTGCTTTCGCTGATTATCGTAGGAACGATGCTAATCAGCTGCACAACGACCGCTGCTCCGACCACCGCCCCTGTCACTGCTGCCACGAATACCCCGGCAGCGGTTGTGGCGGCTACGAACACCCCGGCTGCCGCCGCCGCCACCAATACCCCGGCTGCTGCCGCTGCCACCAATACCCCGGCTGCCGCCGCGGATACTGGTGCGGTAAAAGCCCCGATTGCCTACCCGAACGCTCCTGATTTGGGCTTGGGCAACGTGGCAGTCAAGAAACAACCCATTGACCAGATTGTTACCTACAAGGCGCTGCCCGAATACAAGCAGGCTCCTTGGTTAGATCAATTGGTCAAAGATGGCAAACTGCCCGCCGTCAAAGATCGCCTGCCCAAAGAACCCCAGGTCTATTTGACCAGTGGGATGAAAGACGGCATCGGCGTGTATGGCGACCTGTGGCGCAGCTTCTCCGCCTGCCCCACCGCTGGCTATAACGACCTGGCTGGCACCACGATGGGTTGGTTTGGGATTGAATCCTACACCTCTCGCTACGGCGCGCTGGTCAAGACCGGTCCGCTGTTCCGCGCTGACCAGGACATTCTGCCCATGCCCGAAATTGCGAAGAGCTGGGATTGGTCTGCGGATGGCAAAGAACTGACCATGCACCTGATCGAAGGCGCGAAGTGGTCGGATGGCGTTGCCTTCAATGCCGATGATGTCATGTTCACCTGGGAAGGCTACGTTTTGGATGACAATGTAAACGCTCCTCGTCATCAGGACGCCTTCAGCTGGGATGGCAAGCCCGCTTCCCTGACCAAGGTAGATGATAACACCGTCAAGTTCACCCTGCCGGTTTCCAAACCGATGGATATCTTCTATCTGTTGAACGAAGATAACTTCCACGTGATGCCCGCCCATCAACTGAAGGCGCTGCATCCCAAGTGGAGCACTGCCACCCCGAAACCGAGCTACAAAGATTTCGCCGATGCTCTGCCCCCCAGCAAGCTGCCCCTCATTACGATGGGCCCATGGGTCATCACCGAATACAAGACGGACGAACTGATGATTATGCGCCGCAACCCGTACTACTGGAAGGTAGACGAAGCCGGCAATCAGCTGCCCTATATGGATGAGATTCAATACACCAAGGGTCC
Organism: Anaerolineales bacterium; assembly: GCA_038206515.1. Taxonomy (GTDB): domain Bacteria; phylum Chloroflexota; class Anaerolineae; order Anaerolineales; family Anaerolineaceae; genus DSYU01. The sequence goes on from JBBRAT010000007.1 coordinate 81,349, forward strand.
TAGCGGCATTGGTCGTGACCTGTGCACCATCGCGGGCAACTGCGATCATATGAACCTGGAAAACCCCAGCACCTTCGTTCAGGCGATGACCTCAGCGCAAGCTGCGGATGCCAAGTTCGATGTCTCTTGGGGACCTGAAACCCTCGGCTACTACGTTCAGTTCAACCTGTCGAAAGACGTTGGCGTGAAGACCGACAGCGACCAGGCCGTCCGCGACCTGATGCGCGATGTGCGCTTCCGCCAGGCGATGAGCTATGCCACCGATCGTGACGGCATTGCCCAGTCTATTATGAAGGGTCCCTTCCTGCGCGGTTGGGCGGGTGGTTTGTACCCCGGCGCTCCCGAATTTGACCAGACCTCTGTGGTCTACTACCCCTACGATGTGGCTTCTGCCAAGACCCTGCTGGCGCAGATGGGCTTGAAAGATACCAATAATGATGGCGTTCTGGAATGGACGACTGGCGCGATGTCTGGCAAGAGCGTTGTGCTGCAACTGCTCGCCTCTCAGGATGCCAAGGAAACCCAAAGTGTTGCCGAAGCTCTGGTGAATCAGTGGGGCACAGTGGGCATCAAGGTTAACATGAAGATTCTTGACAGCCAGACCCACACTGATGCGGATGCGGCTGGCACGTGGGACGTTTCCGTCACGCGTGGTGGTCAGGTGTTCGCTCTGCCGTTCACCAATGTCACCGGGTTAGCCCCCACCACCAAGAAGGGTCTCGTCTGGCATTTGGAAGGCGACAAACCCCGCACGCTGTTAGATTTTGAACAGAGCCTGATTGACATCGTCAACAAGTATCGCACCACCTATGACGCTCCGGGTCGCAAAGCCCTCATGTCTCAGTACAACCAAATCTTCACCAAGAACGTGTACAACATGGGTGTGTTTGTGGGTCGCTACGGCTTAGGGACTGCCAAACGTGTCAAGAACATTCCGGCTGGCACCCCTGTATTCATGTACACCTGGGTGGAAGATGCCATCCTGTTGGATACGATGTGGACGCCTGCTGCAGATCAACTGAAGCAGAATCGCCCCGAAACGCTGCCCGTCTACACCAAGTAAGCGTTTGTTTCGATCGTTGTGAATGAAATGGGGGTGTCTTTTGCGCATAATACCGCGAAGGACACCCCCACTCCCCTGATTTTGTTGTGTTTTCTATTTTTCTGTAAGCGTAGGAGGATGCTCCTTCCCTTACAGAAAAATAGAAACATCGTAACTGCTTTGACGGTGAATAGTAACAACAGCAAGAAAGAGCAATTTTTGGAGGCGGTATGGTTAATTATATTTTGCGGCGTTTGGTAATTGCGTTTTTCATGCTGATCGGGATTGGGATTGTTTCCTTTGTGGTGATTAAGCTGCCGCCTGGCGACTTTGCCGGTCGTTATAAGCAATATTTGCTGGATCGCGGCGCGCCCGAAGCTGAAGCGGAACGCGCAGCCCAAAATTTGCGGGTGCAATATGACTTGGATAAGCCCATCACTACGCAGTTTTTTCTGTGGGTGAAGGGCATGGTCACGGAAGGAAAGTTTGGCTATTCCTTCGCGTATCGCAAAGATGTGGGTGAGCTGATTGCCGAACGCCTGCCGAAAACGCTGTTGTTGGCTTTGCTGGCACACGGCATCTCTACTATCGTGGGGGTCGGGTTGGGAATTTTTGTGGCTCCGCGAAAATATGGCTTCTGGGATAACTTCCTGGCAATCCTATCGTTTATTTTCACGTCCATCCCGCGCTTCTCGATAGCGATCATCATCCTTTATCTGATGGTGATTACCTTCCACCAACCGAATATTGCGTCCTTTTTCTCGCCGCAGTATGTGGTGGCGCCCTGGAGTTGGGATCGCATTGTGGATATGTTCAGGCATATCTGGCCCGTGTTGGTGATCGCTGGCTTGGGCGGCGTGGCGCGTAACATGCGCGTGATGCGCGGTAACTTGCTGGATGTGCTGGGCGCGCAATATGTGCAAACCGCACGCTCGAAGGGCTTGAAAGAAAGCGTTGTCATCTTACGCCATGCCGTACCGAATGCACTGCATACCATTGTGGCGTATCAGGGGACGGTGCTGCCCTACATGATGCAAGGGGAGCTGGAAGCTGCCATTGTGCTGGGTCTGCCAACGATGGGCCCGCTATTTTACGAGTCGCTGGTTAATCAGGATATTTATATTTCTGGCTCGCTGCTGCTGATGTATGGCGCGCTGATTTTGCTCGGCAACCTGATTGCCGACATCTTCCTGTCCGTCTTAGATCCGCGCATCCGCTATAGCTAACCGAAGGAGCCGTGTAAATGAACGCAGAAACGATAGAAGAAACGTTTGTTGTCCAACCGCACGTATCGCAGCCGGATAATGAGAGCTACGGACACCTGGTTTGGCGGCGTTTTCGGCGCAGTACGGTGTCTATTGTGGGCGCGCTGATGGTCTTGATCCTGGTGGTGCTGGCAATCTTTGCGGATTTTTTCAGTCCCACCGCTTTAGCGCAAATTGATCTGAAGGCTTCGTTTATCCCGCCGCAAATTGTCCATTTTATTGATCATCAAGGGAATTTCCACCTGCGCCCGTTTGTCTATAACTTTGCTTATACCCTTGACCCGAAAACGTTCCAGGTAAAGTGGGTGGAGCAGACCGATAAGATGTACGAAGTGCAGTTCCTGACCAAAGGACCCGCCTATAAGATGTTTGGGCTGATCCCGATGGATATTCACCTGTTCGGGGTAGCGAATGGCGGCCAGATTTATATTTTGGGAACGGATAAAATGGGGCGCGACCTGTGGGGCAAACTGTGCGAAGCCGGGCGTATCTCGTTGAGCATGAGCCTGTTTGGGACGATCATCAGCATTGCCGCCGGGTCGGTATTGGGGGTGGTTTCGGGCTATTACGGCGGCTGGGTGGATAACGTCTTGCAGCGGTTCACTGAGTTTGTGGCGGCGTTCCCCAACCTGCCGCTGTGGATGGCGTTGGCTGCCCTTGTGCCAAAGACGGCGGATTCGTTCACGGTGTTTATCGTCATGGCGGTGATCTTTGCGCTGCTTTCGTGGACGACCCTGGCGCGTGAAGTGCGCGGCAAGGTGCTTTCGCTGCGTGAATCGGACTTTATCCTGGCGGCGAAGGAAATGGGCGCATCGGATGCGCGCATTATCTTCCTGCACCTGTACCCAAATACCCTTAGCCATATCATCGTGATCCTGACGCTGACCGTGCCAGGGATCATCCTGGCGGAGTCGTTCCTGAGCTTTTTGGGCATTGGCATCACCGAGCCGCTGATTAGCTGGGGGTTGATGATGCGCAATACGCAGGATATTCAGACTTTGGGGCAAAACGCCTGGATTTTGGCGCCATTGATCTTTATCGTGGTGGCAGTGCTAGGCTTCAACTTCCTGGGGGATGGGCTGCGCGATGCGGCTGACCCCTATGCGGCGAAGTAAGAACGATTTTTGTTACAAACAAGGAGTTGAATGAGAAGAATTTTGGGACCTCTGGCTGTTTTGCTCGGAATAGGGTTGCTGGCGGTGGGGCTGGCTGCGTATCTACGCACGCCAAGCGCAGTTGCCAGTAACGCCACTCAGCCGCCGTCCATCGTAGCCATACAGGCGAGCGCGACTACATTACCCTTATTGCCCACGCTCACTGCAACACCGACCAATCCGGCTTTAACGGCTACCCCGCTGGTTTTAACCGCGACTGTTAGCGCGACTGCTACCGTACCTGCCCCTACGCCGACCGTTGTCAACCTTATTCCGCTGCCGGTGACGGTTTCGGGGGTGGTGATGAGCGCAAACGGTCCGCTGGGCGAGGCAATGGTGCAGCTGCATGGCGAAAATATCAAGGCAGTCGCTGCCAAAGATGGGACGTTCACGTTGACAGGGCTGCATGGCACAACGCCGGTGATCGTGACGGCGTGGTCAGAGGGATTCTATGTAGGGTCTGTGACCCTCAACCCAAGCGCGCCGGATTGGAAAGGCAGCACGGGGATCAAGCTGACGCTTAAGCCTTTGGCGAGCAAGGATAATAACCTGTACGACTGGTTTTCGTTCAACGGGGTGACGGGGTCTGCCAGCTGCGCACTGTGCCACCGCGAAAATAAGGAATGGCAGGCAGACGCGCATTCGCAATCGGCGCAAAATCAGCGGTTTATCACCATCTACACCGGCACAGATGTCAATGGGCGCGTGGGTCAGCCGGTGATTCTCAGCAGCAAGGGGATCGCGCTGCCGCCTGATCCGAGCAAGCCCTATTATGGACCGGGCTTCCAACTGGATAACCCTAACCGGGCGGGCAATTGCGCTGCGTGCCATACGCCGGTCGCTTCTAAGACGCCGAATCAGCAAAATTGCGCCTGGGGCGGCTGCCACACAAGCCTGACGATTGAACATTCCAGGGGCGTGATTCCCCCTGCGCCCATTCCGCTCTCTTTGAAGGGGAACGCGGGCGAAGGCATCAGCTGCGAATTCTGCCATAAGGTGGGGGACGTGATTTTGAATCCCAAGACCAAACTGCCGCTGCCGGATATGCCGGGGATTCTTTCGATGCGCCTGTATCGCCCGGCGGATGGTCAGCAGATATTCTTTGGCACGCTGGTGGACGTTCCGCGCCGCGTCAGCTATTCTCCGCTGGAATCAAAGAGCGAATTTTGCGCGCCGTGTCATTATGGCGTGGCGGGCGGGGTGGTTGGCAATGGGGATGTGAAGGACGGTACCCTGATTTATAACTCCTACGGCGAGTGGCTCAACAGCCCGTACAGTGACGCGAAAACAGGCAAAACCTGCCAGCAGTGTCACATGCTGGTATCGGACGCCAAGTATTATGTCTTTGCGGATAAAGGCGGGCTGACCCGCGATTACGCCGAGCTGCATAATCACACCATGCCAGGGGCAACGGATGAGAATCTGCTGCAAAACGCGGTGACAATGAAATCCACCGCCGAGCGCAGCGCGGGGCAGGTGAACGTGGATGTACTCATCACCAACGACCAGACCGGTCACAGCGTGCCTACGGATTCACCGCTGCGCTCGATGATTTTGGTGGTGGAGGCCGTAGATGCAAACGGCAAACCGTTGACGCTGACGACTGGACCGGTCAACCCGGACTATTCGGGCAATTACGGCGGTCAACCCGGCAAGACGTTTGCCAAAATCCTGCGCGATGACCAGACGGGCGAAGCGCCGACCGCTGCACAGTGGCGAGCGGTGACCATCATCTCGGATACGCGCCTGGCTGCGATGGCAACAGACGCCAGCCAATACCGCTTTGCCGCGCCAGACGGGGCGGTGACGATCAAGGTGCATCTGATTTACCGGCGCGCCTTCCAGCTTTTGCAGCAGCAAAAGGGCTGGACTGACCCGGATATTGTGATGGAAGAAGAGACCATCCCGCTGGCACCCTGACCGAGGCTGTTTCTCGTTTTCCATAAAATAGAGGAGCGCACTCCTCTATTTTCACAAGGGTGATCTCAAGCCACTACGTGGACTGGAACGCCTGAGCAGTAACATAAGATATACAATTCCCTGAACACGGGAGCGGGTTTGACGAGAGAGAGGGATCGTATTTATGAGTGGTAAAGACATTATTCTGGAAGTGAAAGACTTAAAACAGTATTTCCCGATCCGCACGGGCTTTTTCCAGCGCGTCACCGGTCACATTAAGGCAGTGGACGGGGTGAGCTTTACGCTGCACGAGAACGAAGTGCTGGGGCTGGTGGGCGAAAGCGGTTGTGGCAAGACGACTACCGGTCGCTCTATTTTGCGCCTGTATGACCCGACCGGCGGCGAAATCTGGTTCACGAAGAAGACCGGCGAGCGGGTGGAAATCTCGCACATCAGCCAGAAGCAGATGAAGCCGCTGCGCCGCGAGATGCGCATGATCTTCCAGGATCCGTTCAGCTCGCTGAATCCGCGCTTTACGGTGAAGGATATTATTGGCGAACCGCTGATTATTCATGGCATTGCGCATGGCAAAGAAGTGGAAGAGCGCGTGGCGATCCTGATGCGCCAGGTGGGGCTGGACCCGAACCTGATGCGCCGCTACCCGCACGAATTTTCAGGCGGTCAACGGCAGCGGATTGGCCTGGCGCGCACCCTGTCGCTCAGCCCGCGCCTGATTATTGCGGATGAGCCGGTCTCCGCACTGGACGTTTCGGTGCAGGCGCAGGTGTTGAATTTGCTGCAAGCCCTCAAAGACGATTTGGGGCTGACAGTGCTGTTCATCGCCCATGACCTATCGGTGGTGGAACACGTCAGCGACCGGGTGGCGGTGATGTACGTGGGCAAGATTGTGGAGCTGGCGGAGACGGAAGAATTGTTGGGTCGCCCGCTGCACCCATATACCGAGGCGCTGCTTTCCGCCATTCCCCCGGCGGACCCGGATATACAAACCAACCGCATCCAGCTGACGGGTGAAGTGCCCAGCCCGGCGAATCCGCCCTCTGGCTGTGTGTTCCATCCGCGCTGCCGCTATGCGCAGGACGTGTGCAAGCAGCAAACGCCCGCGCTGGTGGAAGTGACCCCAGAGCATTATGCTAGCTGCCATTTTGCAACTGAACTGCACTTACGCGGCATTGGAGATTTGTTATGAACAATTCACCCCGCCTTTCGGCATTTCTGGCTTATATTCCGGTCATCGGCTGGCTGTACGTCTTCCTGTTTGCGCGCAAAAGCAAGCTGGCGTTCTTTCACCTGCGCCAATCCATTGGGCTGGCGCTGTTCCTGGTGGCGGCGGTGGTCGTCTGGTTTGCGGCTGTCTGGGTGATTTCGTGGATTCCTTACCTGTTCTTTATCGCCATGGCATTGTTCGCCCTGGTGATCACCGCGTATTTGTATGGCGTGGTGGCGTGGGTGCAGGGGATGAGGAACGCCCTGCAACAGAATTACACCTCGCTGGGGTTGTTTGGCGATTATGCCAACCGCCTGCCCATTGAGGCGAGTTAAAGAAATTTCTACCATGATAGGATAGCCTTTCCGACTATCCTATCATGGTAGAAAAAAGTTTACGTGTTGAATTAACTTCCCATTTGTGGTAAATTAAATGAATGGAATTTGTAGAGCTGTTGCGTGCAGTAGCAGATGAACCGGTTTTCGAGACGGGGCTGCTATTGGCAGGCGAGGTTGACCCGTTGGATGTGCGTAAGCAGCTTTCTCGCTGGACGGCGGCGGGCAAGATTTGGCAGCTGCGGCGCGGGTTATATTGCCTGGCTCCACCGTACCAAAAGGAGAAGGCGCATCCTTTTTTGGTGGCAAACCGGCTGGTAGGGGCATCTTACGTCAGCTTGCAATCGGCGCTTGGGTATTATGGGATGATTCCCGAATATGTACCCCAAACGACCTCTGTTACCACCCATCCGCCCACGGAATACTGTACGCCGCTGGGTGATTTTGCTTTCCGGCACATTCAAGTCAGCTGGCTGAAGGGGTATCGCCAGGTAAAGGTGGGCGCGGGGCAACAAGCCTTGATCGCTACCCCTGAAAAGGCGCTGCTCGATTTGGTATACCTGACGCCGGACAGCGATTCCGTTGATTACCTGGAATCGCTGCGCCTGCAAGCACTGGATCAACTGAACGTAGAGCAGTTGTTCAATCTGGCGAGGGAAGCGAATAAGCCGAAATTGCTGCGCGCGGCAGAGCGCATCCGGCAAATCATGATTGCCGAAGCAGAGGAGTATGAAGATTTATGAAAGAGGTATTGCAAGGCATTGTGCAAGGGGCTCGAGATGATGGGCAAAGCCGCAACTTGGTGAGGGAGTATTTGCAGGCGCGCATCCTTGAAAGTTTACAACGTTCGGGCGCAATGTCCGCGCTGGCTTTCCAGGGAGGCACGGCTTTGCGCTTTCTTTATCAGATTGCCCGTTTTTCAGAAGACCTGGATTTTGCCCTAGAGCGACCTTCCGCGGGGTATGATTTACGCGGCGCATTGAAAATGTTGCAAACTGGACTTAATGCGGAAGGGTATACCGTGCAGGTGAAGGTTAATGATCATAAAACGGTACATTCCGCGTTTGTGCGCTTCCCGGGGCTGCTGTATGAGCTTCAACTTTCCGAGCAGCCGGGGGAAGCGTTGGCGATTAAAGTGGAAGTGGACACAAACCCGCCGCAGGGGGCTGTGCTAGAAACCGACCTGGTGCGCCGCCATTTGCCGCTGCGGTTACAGCATCATGACCGCGCTTCGCTTTTTGCAGGGAAAATTCACGCTATTTTACAACGGAATTATACCAAAGGGCGAGATTTGTACGATCTGATGTGGTATCTGAGTGACCCCACCTGGCCTGAGCCGAACCTGATCCTCTTAAGGAATGCGCTGGAGCAAACGCACTGGCTAGGGGAAATGCCTACCCCTGCCAACTGGCGTGGATTTCTGGTAGAACGCTTGCAGCGGATGGATTGGACAGCGGCATTGGCAGATGTGCGCCCCTTCCTGGAAAAGCCCGCGGAGATGGACCTGCTGACGCCTGATTCTTTGCTTCGCCTGCTAAAAGATTAGTGCTGCCCGCCTTTGACCAATTCCAAAATATCGTGATGACCCGTGTAGATGCGCACCAGCTTGCCATCTTGCATTTGCAAGACGCGATCTACGTATTCGCACATGCGCAGGTCATGTGTGACCATGATTCCGGCGCGATTCTGCTCGTGGATGAGACTGGCGAAGGTTTCGACCACCTGGTAGGCGCGTTCAGTATCCAGGGATGCAGTCGGTTCATCCGCCAAAACGAGGCTGGGGTTGTGGATGAGGGCGCGGGCAATGGCAACCCGCTGCTGCTGCCCGCCAGACATCTGCCCCGGCAGGTTATTCATCCGCTCGGCAAGTCCCAGGCGGGCTAAGAGTTCACGGGCGCGCAATTTCCCCGATTTATCCAATTTATTATTAAGGCGCAGCATCAATTCAACATTTTCCACTGCGCTCAGGTAGGGGACGAGGTTATTTGCCTGAAAGGTAAAGCCGATTTTCTCGCGGCGCATCGCCACCCGTTCCACATCGCCCATGCCGGAAAGGTCTGCGCCATCCAGCAGGATTTTGCCGGAGGTGGGTTGCAGTAATGCCGCCAGGATGGAGAGCATGGTGGTCTTGCCTGAGCCGCTGGGTCCTACCAGGGCAACAAATTCACCGGCGGATACCTGGATGGATACGTCATCCACTGCCTGAATGGCGCCGGAGTCGCTCTGGTAGGTTTTGATGACGGAGTGCGTTTCGAGTGCGTAAGCTGTCATGAGTGTGTTCCTTAAGAAGATAACCCTAGCGCCTTGAGCGGTTCAATGCGAACGGCGTAACGGATGGAGACCAGCCCGCCCAGCGGACCGATCAGCAGCAGGGCGACAATTGCCAGGGCGGAAGTTGTGCCGTTGAACACGATGGGGATGGTCGGCGGGAAGGTCAGCGAGAAGAGGAAGGAGAGCAATCCGCCAATGGCAACTCCGATCACGGTCACCACAATAATTTGAATGATTGAGGCAGCCGCGACAATTGGGTTCGATGTGCCGATGGCTTTCAGCACTCCAATTTGCGCCACTTTCTGCAAGATTTGGATCTGGAAAAAGCCGCCGATGACCAGAATGCCAATGAACAGGGTGAATCCGCCCTGGGTATTGAGGGTGCTTTGCTGCGCGGAGTAGCCAGGCAGGGCTTGAATGGCGGCATCCAGGGTGGCAACTTCGACATTATTCACCTGGTTCATCAGGCGCGGGGTGACGGAATTGACCTGGGCGGGGTCTGTCAGGCGAACAAGGATGACGTTGGCGACCGGCGTGGAGCTGTTGATTTCGGCTTCAGACTTCGGGCGGATGCGATCCCAGGTGAAGAATGGCACAAAGATGGCGGGTTGCAAACCATATTGCTGCCCATCCGTAATGCCCACCACGCGCAGTTTGAAAAACTCATCTTTTGTGCCTTGGGTGACGCGCAGGGTAAGCGTATCCCCCAGGGCGAGCTTGCTGCGCAGGGAGGTGTTGCGGTCAATGATGGCTTCTTCGGAAAGGTCGGTGGAAAGCTGGCGACCTGACTTGACGAGTGGTTCGCCGGTGTGACCGGGTTCTATGCCCAACACCGCTACTTTGAGCGGAGCAGTACCAGCAGGCAAGACCAGGCTTGCGTTGGCGGTGCCAAGCATTCCAGCGTCTGCCACACCCTGCACACGGCGGACGGCAGCCAGGCGATCACGCCCCAGGCGGCTTGCCTGGATCAGCAGGTCAGATTTTGCTTGAAAGACGATGATCTGCGCGTCTAACTTAGAGATATATTCGCGGTTGCCGTTGCCCAAGCCTTCGCCCAGGGCGGCAATGAACAGAACCAGCAGGGTGATGAGCGCAATCACCAGACTGACGAGCAAGAATCGCCCGCGGTTGCGCCAGACCTCTTTGACAGCCAGGTACGCGGAAATGGAGATAAGTTGCGGCATAAGGCGTCTCCTTCGGTTAGGGCAGGAACTGCACGGCGGCGGTCATGCCCCAGCGCATTTGCGGGTGAGTCTGGTTGAGGGCGGCGGTGACGGTGTAGGTGGTATCACCGCGCTTGACCTCATAGATCATATTAATGTGGGTGATTTGCCCGGCAAAGGACTGCCCGGGGAGCGCATCCAGGGTGACAGTGACCTTTTGACCCACCTTCAAGGCAACCACGTCTTTTTCGGTCAGGTTATCCGTTTCCACCAGCCAGGTAGAGAAGTCCGCTACGATGAAGACGGGCTGCCCTATGGTTACTTTATCCCCAACGAGCAGGGTAGGGTCTACGATCACCCCACTGGAGGTGGATTTCAACTCGGCGGCATCGATCAGCGATTGCGCGCTGGCAATGGCAGCCTGGGCGGAGGTGATGCGCGCTTGCAGAGCAACTTGCTGATCCGCGTCTAGTCCATCAGTGGCTTGCAATTTGGTTTGCAGGTCAGTGGCGGCGGATAATTTGGTATTGGCTGCGTCTAGCAACGTTTTCTTCTCATCGGTTTTATCGGCGTCATAGGCAGTTTTTGCCTTGTCAGCGTCTTTTTGGGCAGCGATTACTGCCAGGTTGCTTTGGGCAAGGGTAACGCTGGCGGCCGTCTTGAGGGCATCCAAGGACTGCTGGGCAGCCAGGGCTTCCTGTTTGGCGCGCGCCAGGGCGGTTTGCGCATCCGCGGATGGGGTTAATCGCGCCAATACCTGACCTACTGCTACCGTATCACCTTCTTTGACCAGGATTTCGTTCACCTGACCGGGGATGCTGAAGGATTGCGCCATAGATTGGGTGGGGGTGAGCCGCCCTTCAGCGATAATGGCATCTGCCTGGGGAGTGGTTTGGGCAGCGGCGGATGGGGTAGCGGCTTTGGGGCTGCACGCGGCGAAGAGCATGGCTGCGGCGGTAAGAAGGGCGAGGGTCAACGAGAATTTCTTCATAAAGGCAATCTCCGAAAGAATTAATAGGTTTGATCTGGGGTGGAACCGACTGGACCGTCAAAAAGACGATCCCAGCGAGTGGCGAGGACGCCGCTGAGGAGCAGATTCAGCGGGGGATGATCGGCAATGTGATCATAATAATAAGGAAGCTCAATCCGCCCCTGACGGCTGATGATAAACGTGCCCGACATCTGCATCGCGTCCTGCCCTGGAGGAGGCGTCTCTACTGCATAGCCTTTTTTTCGCGAGCGTGAAATGGCAGCCCAAACTTTGGGATTGAGGAAGGTCTGATAGAGGCTGCCACGCTCCAGACGATACGCCTGGTAGGCGGCGCGGGTGGGATCAGAGAGGCAGAGCAAGCCTGGGGCGAACTGTGCGGCGAAGTCGGCGGTGGTTTGTGGCGTCCCCTGGGTGATGACCACGATGCGCAGTCCGGCTTTTTCAAGCTGTTCGCGCCCGGCGACCAGTTCCTCCAACATTTCTTTGCACTGGGTACAGCCGAAATGCCGGGTGAACGCCAGCAACAGCGGGGTCTGCGCCCACAGTTTAGAAAGCTGGACAGGCTCTCCGGCGGTGTTTTGCAGGGCAAGGTCGGGAGCGGGTTGGTTGAAGTTAAGCTGCCTGGTCTTGGTCATGGCTCTCCTGGGGGATAATGTAAGATTTCATAAAATCTTTTACTCTTTCTATTATTGTAGTCGAGATGTATAAAGAAATAAAATGTTTGTATAAGGTCAAGTGGGGCGCTTGAGTAGGAATGACAATTGGATACCGCTCAGTCCCTACACGGATTGAGATCACCCCTGCGAATAGGTGGGGAGCGTCTGAGTAGGAACGACAAATGGATACTGCTCAGGCATCCGAGCCCTTGTAGTGGCTTCCGGCAGGAAGCCCAATCTTCATCCGCTCATTTCTGGTTCGCAAGGGTAATTTTCGACTGCTCCCAGGCTTCCTGCCGGAAGCCACTACACGGATTGAGATCACCCCTGCGAATAGGTGGGGAGCGTCTGAGTAGGAACGACAAATGAATATATAATAAGGAAGGATCATTACTTTCCCTGCTTGACCACATTCCAGAAACGGAGCAATCCCCGATGAAATTTACAGATGGCTATTGGCAAATGCGACCTGGCGTATTACCACGCTTTGCGGTGCAGGCGTATCGGATCGAGAAAGATGTGCATACGCTGACGGTATTCGCGCCCACCAGGCGGCAGGCTCACCGTGGGGATACACTGGATGGGGCAGTGCTAACGGTGCGGTTTTCATCGCCGATGCCGAATGTGATCCGCGTGCAAATCAGCCACCACAAGGGGACGAAAAAACGGGGACCCTTCTTTGAGCTTGCCGATCTACCCGCGCCGGAGGTGACGATCAGGGAGGATGACCAGGCTGCCACGCTGACCAGCGGGCGGCTGGCGGCGCGCGTGCAGAAGGCGGGCGATTGGCGGGTGGATTTTTTGGATGGCAGCCGCATTATCACCAGCAGCTTATCGCGGGCGATGGGCGTGGTGGATACCCCAGAGGGAACGTTCACCCACGAGCAGCTTTCTTTGGGGGTGGGCGAGTGCGTTTATGGCTTGGGCGAACGGTTTACCGCGTTTGTGAAAAATGGGCAGTCGGTGGACCTCTGGAATGAGGACGGCGGCACCGGCAGCGAGCAGGCGTATAAGAATATCCCCTTTTACCTGACCAATCGCGGGTATGGCGTGTTTATCAATCACCCCGAGCGGGTTGCGCTGGAGGTGGCTTCGGAAAAGGTGGAGCGGGTGCAGTTCAGCGTGCCGGGGCAGGCGTTGGATTACTTTCTGATCTATGGCCCCTCGCCCAAAGAGGTTTTGGAACGCTACACCGCGTTGACGGGTCGCCCTGCGCTGCCGCCTGCCTGGTCGTTTGGCTTATGGCTGACCACTTCGTTCACCACCAATTACGATGAGCAAACCGTCACCGGGTTTATTCAGGGCATGGCGGATCGTAATTTGCCGTTGCACGTCTTTCACTTTGATTGCTTTTGGATGAAGGAATTTCACTGGGTCGATTTGGAGTGGGATCAGCGCGTATTCCCTGACCCGGCGGGGATGCTGAAACGCTTGAAGGAACGCGGACTGCACATTTGCGTGTGGATCAACCCCTATATTGCCGAGCAATCCGTCCTGTTTGAGGAGGGTATGGCGCGCGGCTATTTGCTGATGCGCCCGAATGGGGATGTTTTTCAGTGGGATAAGTGGCAGGCGGGCATGGCGTTGGTGGATTTCACCAACCCGGCGGCGTGCCAGTGGTTTGGGGATAAGCTGCGCGCTTTGTTGGAAATGGGCGTGGATAGCTTCAAGACGGATTTCGGCGAGCGCATCCCGACCGAGGTGGTGTATGCGGATGGGTCGGACCCAATCAAGATGCACAATTATTACACGCAGCTGTATAACCGCACCGTGTTTAACGTGCTGAAGGATTGGTTTGGGGAAGGCCAGGCAGCGGTATTTGCGCGTTCAGCAACCGCGGGTGGGCAGCAGTTCCCGGTGCATTGGGGAGGGGATAGCACCGCCACGTTTGAATCCATGGCGGAAAGTTTGCGCGGGGGATTGTCGCTCTCCCTTTCGGGCTTTGGCTTTTGGAGTCACGACATGGGCGGGTTTGAGCAAACCGCTTCGGCGGATGTATATAAACGCTGGTGCGCGTTTGGCTTGCTTTCTTCGCATAGCCGATTGCATGGCAGCAGCTCCTACCGCGTTCCCTGGCTGTTTGATGAGGCAAACGCTGCGGCGGGCGAGACGGCGGTGGACGTGCTGCGTCATTTCACCCAGCTAAAATGCCGTCTGATGCCCTATCTGTTTGGGGCGGCGGTGGAAGCTCACGAGCGCGGCATTCCTACCATGCGCGCCATGCTGTTGGAGTTCCCTGATGACCCCGGCTGCGATGGGTTGGATCGCCAGTATATGCTGGGCGGATCGCTGCTGGTTGCGCCGATCTTCCGCGCGGATGGTTGGGTGGATTATTACCTGCCTGCCGGGCGGTGGACGAATTTCTTCAGCGGTCAGGAAGTGGTGGGCGGCGGCTGGCGGCGCGAGCAGCATTCGTACCTGAGCCTGCCGCTGATGGTGCGCGAAAATTCTCTGCTGCCGGTGGGCGAGAACGATCAACGCCCGGATTATACTTATGCGGAGGGAGTGACCATCCACGTATTCGCTCCACAGGACGGTGCGGAGCTGCATTGCCGCGTGCCAACCGTGACCGGCGAAACGGCAATGCAAGTCACTTTGCGGCGCGATGGGCGAACCCTTCAGGTGACAGCAAGCGGGGAGCTTCACGCATGGAAGATTCTGCTGCGCGGGGTGGGCGCGGTGCAATCCGTGCAAGGCGGGCAGGCGGAAAACCATGCCCTGGGTACGCTGATTACACCCATAGCGAGTGGGCAAGAACCTATTTCTATTTTGCTGTAGTACCCTGTTTAAGTATCCCAGTTCGTGTAGCGGCGCACTGCGTGCGCCTAACGGTCGGTCGGAATAATGGCATTCTACCAGGCAGATAACTTTTGGTGCACGCAGTATGCCGCTACACGGACTGGGGGATGAGCAGTTACAAAGCGATATTTTATCTGTAAAAAAATTTTACGACATTTTTACAGACCTTTTTGTCAATCTCTTTTATGATTGTATAATGTGTTGGACATTAAGATTATACATGGCGATGACCAAGTTTAGGGCTGCTTAAATTCGATCATTCCAATATATAATCTGTAAGAATCCTGGTGTGGTGAACCCTTGTTTTGGTGATATATTTATATATTGTAGGTTATATCCCGCAATGAGAAATTAATTTTTTATCGGCAAATTGGCAACATCTCAGCGGATGCGAGTATTGTCCCGGGCTGATTTTCCCAGAGAGGGAAATTAAATGAAGCGGATCTACCATTTTTGGGAAACATGGGTGCAAAAATCAGAACCCTTGCAAAGCGATAGCGGCAGAGAGCAATGGACGCAGGACGTTCTGCAAATGATGCTAGTCATCATATCGGCGGTGGTGCTGCTGGTGATGGCGGGGTCGGCGTTAAGATTATTTACGTGGTCAGAGATGCTGCCGCTGTATTTCCTGTTTCTTTTTATAGCTCAGGCATGGTGGGGGGCGAATCACGGCGGCTGGCGGTGGGCGCGATTCTACCCGCCGGTGTTACATTATTTGCTGGGGGCGTATGCCTGCTTTCAATCGGGGCAAGTGATTACAGGGTTATTTTTTGCGCTGGCAATTTTGCTGGCTGGAATGTTGATCAATCAGCGCGCGCGGGGGGAGATGATGGCGCTGGCGATTGTTTCGATGTTTGCCATTGCGTTAACCTTTGGGTGGGCGGCGTTTCTTAACTCTCTGGGCATAATACTGACAAACAGCTCTTTGTTGGTGGGAGTGGCGTTAATCCAGTGGTATTATGACAGCCGTCTTCAGCGGATTTTGGCGGATTATGCTAATACGAACCACTCGCTTTCTTACGAGGTGGAGCTGCGCCGTCAGATTGAAGATCATCTGCGCGAACAAGAGACGCTGTATCGCCGCCTGGCGGAAAATTCCTCTGACCTGATTTGTGAAATGTCACTAGACGGGGTGATCCGCTATGCTTCTCCCTCTTATAAGACATTCCTGGGCTATACGCCGGAGAATTTGATTGGGAAAAGCGGGGCTAGCCTGTTGCATCCAGAGGATCAACCGGCTGCCATGCGCATGATGGAAGAGAATGCAGCGAAAAAGGTGCAGGGGAAAATGCAATTGCGCCTGCAGCACATGGATGGGTATTATCTTTATTTTGAAACAATCGGTTCGCCTATGTTGGATGAGGCGAACAATTTAGTTGGATTTGTGGTGACAAGCCGCGATATTCATCAGCAAAAGCTGGCAGAGGCTGCCACGCGTGAATCGGAGCGGCAATTTGGCACGATTATCCAGTCTTTCCCAATGGGCATTTATATTTATGCTCTGAATGAAG
This sequence comes from Anaerolineales bacterium, assembly GCA_038206515.1. GTDB lineage: Bacteria > Chloroflexota > Anaerolineae > Anaerolineales > Anaerolineaceae > DSYU01. Next base: position 97,660 of record JBBRAT010000007.1, read on the forward strand.
ACGACAAACTGATTTTCAGCGGGTATAACCCGGCGGCAGATCGGATTATTGGCATTCGGCATGCCGGGTTGATGGGCATGACGATTGAAGAGGCTTTCCCAGGGCTGACCGGTACGGAAATTCCGCAAATGTACCGGCAGATTGCAAAAGAGGGGGCATCGTATCAGCGATTAGTGCCGTACTACTCCGATGGAATTAACGGTGAGTATGACGTAAAAGCCTTCCAGACCAGCCCGGGAAGGATGGTGGTTACCTTTATGGACGTTACCGAGCAGATGCAGGCGAATGAGACGCTAAAAGAATCGGAAGAGAAGTTTTCGAAGGCGTTTTTGATTTCACCGGATTCGATCAACATTAACCGCCTGTTGGATGGGCTTTACATGGATGTAAATCAGGGCTTCACCAGCCTGCTGGGGTATGAACGAGACGAGGCGGTAGGCAAGACTTCGTTAGAATTGAGAATTTGGGATAATCCGGAAGATCGCGCGCGGTTGGTGAAGGGACTGCAAGAGCGTGGTAAGGTGGAGAACTTAGAGGCGCGATTCAGAGCGAAGAATGGGTTGGTGCGGACAGCGTTGATGTCCGCCAGGATTATTGAAATTCACAATGAAAAGTGCATCCTTTCCATCACGCGCGATATTTCTGAACGGAAACAGTCGGAGCAAGAGCTACAAGAGGCGCATGCCCTGTTAGAAGAAGCCTATAACGCCACGCTGCAAGGCTGGGTGCGCGCGTTGGACTTGCGCGAGCATGAAACGGCGGATCACAGCCGCAGGGTGGTGGACCTGACCATGCGCATTGCACGGAGGTTGGGAATCTCTGAGGTTACGTTGCAGGCGATTCAGCGTGGGGCGTTGCTGCATGATATTGGCAAGATTGGCGTGCCGGATAAGATTCTGCTGAAGCCTGGTCCACTTTCATCAGAGGAGTGGGTAATAATGCGTCAACACCCGGGGTATGCCTATGACCTGCTGAGGCAAATTTCTTACTTGCAGTTGAGCGTAGATATTCCCTACTGCCATCACGAGCGATGGGATGGGCAAGGGTATCCGCGCGGATTGGCGGGGGAAGCGATTCCGCTGGCGGCGCGCATTTTTTCGGTGGTAGATGTATTTGACGCGCTGCTTTCGGATCGGGCATATCGCCGCGCCTGGGAGAAGAAAGATGTGATCGAATATTTGCAGGATCAAAAAGGCAAGCAGTTTGATCCGCAGATTGTGGACTGCTTTTTTGAGGTGGTTTAGAGAAGATGATTGGGGCGATGAGCAAGTAAGAGAATGTTTAAGAAACATGGATAAAGTTGTAGCACGCTGCAACTTTATCCATGTTCTTTGACTCTTAGAAGCTATTCAGGGGTAGGGGGCAAATTGACCAGGGATTGTACGTAAGGCAGGAAATGAGCGGTCAGCCTGGCGGAATCTGCTTTCTGGCAGAAGAGGCGCAACACCTGGCGCAGTTGGTGGGTGATTTCGGCAATATCCCAAATGTAGTCACCGGTGAAGCGTTGGTAGGTGAGGTGGGCAACCTTTTTGTTCGCTTCTTCTTCTACCTGACGCAGGATGGTGGATTTGGGTCCGCGAATGAGTTCCCAGCCAAAAATAAAATGAGCGGCGACAATATCATCGTAAAGTGGATCATTATAGAAGAAATGCACCAAGTTGCGGGTGTGGATGATGAACGACTCGAGCAGAGCGTTATAGATCACAATATCGGGCTTTTCGCTGAGTTTGTGAGCCGTCTCAAACACCATGCCAATTTCATATTGAAGGTGGAAGGACGCTTCCTGTAAGGTGACATCGCTGCGCTGCATGAGGTAATTGTACCTGATTTGGGCCGGAGTGATTTTTAATTCTGGAAATATATTTTCCAACCCTGGGCTATTCTAAAGATAGACAACCAGGGGATGGGCACGGGGTTCAGGGGAAAGGCTATCCCGTAGAGGGAAGAGAGCAAGAGAGGGCTTGCTCTCCTCCCTTCATTATATTGAATATAATAGAGGGTACGATTCCCTACAGACCGGAAAAAAGTAGACAATTTTACCATTCTCATTGAGAACGATGAGGGAAAAGGAATTTATTTATGCCACGCACAACGGATCGATCTAAACAACAGCGTAAGGAAGGGGTGTGGCTGGCGGTAAAACGCTCGCCGAAGGGGATTACGGAAGTGGAAATTGCCGACTTCCTGGCGATGGAACGCCGTACAGTGAATAATTATCTGCGCGATTTGGAAGATGAGGGCAAGCTGTATAAGGACGGCATGTTGTGGTATCCGCTTGATTATGAAAATACACGACTGCGCAGTTTTCAGTTAGAGCCGGAAGAAGCATTTGCCTTATACCTGGGGGTACGGCTATTGGTGAAGCAGCAAGATAAGCGCAACCAGCCCGCCGAATTAGCTCTGGCGAAGTTGGCAGACGTGTTGACGGCGGATGCGGGCGTCTCAAGCGAAATTCAGCAGGCGGCGCATCAACTGGCGCAGCGACCCAACCTACCGGGGTATCAATCGGTCTTTCGGACGGTGGTACGCGCGTACATTTACCGTTTGCGGATCGCCATTCGCTATCGTCCGTTGAATGGCGCGGCGTTTGAAACGACCTTTGACACGTATCTGATTGAGCCTTCACAGGTGGGATATTCCACCTACCTGATTGGATTTAGCGAGGCGGCGAATGCCTTACGCAGTTACAAACTGGAGCGAATCGAGTCTGCAGCTCTCACGCGCAGCCATTACACCATTCCAGCTGAATTTCCGGGGTTAGATGTGCTAAAAAATGCCTGGTCTATTTATTATGGCAATGCGCAGGTACATGTCCGTCTGCGTTTCAGTCCGCAGGTCAGCCAACGGGTGCAGGAATCGGTCTGGCATTCGTCTCAAAAAATGCAGGAAGATTCAGAACGACCCGGTTTTTTGCTCTGGCAGTGTGACGTGCCGGATACGACCGACATGCTGCCCTGGATACGCGGCTGGGGTGGGGATGTGGAAGTGTTAGAGCCACCCGAACTGCGGGCTACCTTGCAAAAAGAAGCGGCGCGGATGACTGCTTTGTATTCCACGCTTGCGCCGCGCAGTGATATTCCACCGTTTATTGCTAAGTGGGATGACAAGCGCACGCAGACCACCCATCCCTTGCTTTATCACTTGATTGACGCGGCATCCGTTGCTACCTTGCTCTGGAGGCATGGGCTGACGCCCAGCGCACAGGCAGATTTTTGCCGCTGGTTGAAGCTGCCGCCGGATGAGGTGGAGTGTTTATTGGCGTATTGGGTGGCTTTGCACGATGTGGGCAAAGCCACGCCTACTTTCCAGAAGAAAAATGCTGCCCAAAGAGAACTTCTCGCGGCGCAGGGCTTTGCTTTTCCATCTTTGGAATCCAGCAAGGAAGGGCATCACAGCTTGCTCAGTTACTGGATTCTGGAGAAAGAAGCTAGTATTCTTGCTATTGCGCATATCCCCAGTCGTAAACATTTGTTGACGGTGATTGGCGGGCATCATGGCGTATTTCCAGCGAAATCGTTACGCCTTGAAACCAGCTATCGGTCGGAGAACCTGGGGAATGGGTTGTGGGTGGAGAAGCGCGCCGAGTTGCTCGCCTGTTTGCAGAAGCTGTATACGCCGCCTGCGCTGGCTGATTTTAAACTCTCTGGCGCGCAAGATAACGCCTTTTTCAACCTGTTGGCGGGATTCATGGTGACGGCAGATTGGATTGCTTCACAGGAGGAATTTTTCAGGTATGAAGTGGCGCGTTATTCGCCGCAGGAATATCAAACGCTCTCGATGCAGCGGGCGCAGGCAGCCCTGGAGCGTACCGGCTGGCTTAACCCACCGGTTAGCCCGGCGGTGATGCCTGACTTTGAGAGTTTATTTCATTTTCCGCCCAACTCGATCCAGCAGGCGGTCATTGCGCATACTTCCGCGCTGAAAAGCCCATTTTTAATGATCCTGGAAGCGCCGACCGGCAGCGGCAAAACGGAGGCGGCTCTGTATACCGCTGGATGGGCGATGAAAGAACAGAATCTGCGTGGCATGTATATCGCCATGCCTACCCAGGCGACCAGTAATCAGATGTTCGAGCGCACGGTGAATTACCTGAATGGGCAATTCCCTGCGGCGGATGGACATTCCCAGGCGGTGCAACTGGTGCATGGCAACGCGCTGCTCAACGATGCTTTCCAAAAGATGCTGCTTTCTGGCATTACGGATGAGGGCGATGCGGGGGAGATTAACGCATTAACCTGGTTCCTGCCGCGCAAACGCAGCTTACTTGCGCCGTTCGGGGTAGGAACCGTGGATCAGACATTTTTTAGCGTGTTGCAAACCAAGCATTTCTTCCTGCGGACCTTTGGGTTGTACCGCAAGGTGGTCATCTTTGATGAAGTTCACGCTTATGACACGTACATGTCGGAGCTGTTCAAACGTTTGTTGGGATGGCTGCGCGCTATTGGCTGCTCGGTGATTCTGCTTTCCGCCACGTTGCCTACGGAAACCCGTAAAGACTTGCTAGCGGCGTTTTCGATGGAGGCGGAGGAGGTTTCTACGCAGGCGGAATTTCCGCGGTTGAGTCTGAATGACGGGAAGACCATCCGCTGCGTTGGGTTGGGGGAAGTTCCGAGCCGCAAGGTGACTTTGCAGTCTGTGGCGCGTGACCCGATGGCGGTGGTGGGGGTATTACGCGCCCAGTTGGCGGGGAGCGGGTGCGCGGCGGTCATCTGTAACACAGTGGCGCGCGCTCAGGAAGTCTATGAGGCGATCCATGCTGCAGGATTGGTAACAGAGGACGATCTGTTCCTGTTGCACGCGCGCATGCCCTATACCTGGCGCAAAGCGCGCGAGGATGCCATTCTGGAGCGGTTTGGCAAGCGGCAATCTGCGCAAAGCGCGCCGCGCCATGCCATTGTGGTGGCAACCCAGGTGATTGAGCAGTCGTTGGATCTGGACTTTGACCTGCTGATCACCGACCTCGCGCCGGTAGACCTGCTCATCCAGCGCATGGGGCGGCTTCAACGGCACACTGGCAGCGCGTATCCGCCTATGCGCCCGGAATTGCTGGCGGCTCCGGTGTGTTATGTGTGCATGCCCACCCAGCAGCCGGAAGCATTGGCGGACATGGCAAAAGCGGATTGTTGGGTATATGATGCGTATATTTTACAGCGCACGTTCTTCACCTTGCAGGGCTGCCAGAAATTAAGGCTGCCAGCCGATTCAGACCGGTTGATTGAGGCGGTGTATTCTTCTACGCCGCTGCCGCAATTGAGCGATCGGCAGAATGAATTGCTAGTGGCGTTGAACGCTGATATGACGAAGAACCAAGCGGAACAGATGCTTAAGGCGCGTAACCGCATGGTGGGGGATGTGGATGATACTTCGGCGCTGGATCAGGAGATGCTTTGCCTGGAAGAGGATAATCCGATGATCCATGAGGATATGCAGGCGCTTACCCGCGATGGGCGACCTGGGCTGTCGTTTGTGTGCCTGGTGAAGGAGGGCGACCAGCTCTTTTATTTGGATCAGCATGGCGCTTGTTCGCTGGAACATGCGCCGCGTGCGGCAGATGTGCAAAGCGCGCTGCGTTCGATGGTTTCGTTGAGTAATTATTATGTTTTGCAACATTTCTATGGTCAGCCAAAATTACCTGCATGGAAACGGACGCCCGCCCTGCGACATGCCTTTCCGCTGATCTTTGAAAAAGGGGTCTGCACCCTGAAAGAAGGGCTGGTCATTCAATTGGATGAGAAAATGGGGTTAAAGATCGAAAAAGAATAGACTTGCGAAGCGTAATCACCGCTATAATAAGGTCATATAATCTCCCCACATTCGTGGGGATGGACCAAAGGTGATATAGTATTTCGCCTGGTAAATAAACGTGTCCCCACATTTGTGGGGGTGGACTCCCACTTCCTTTGAGAAGGTGAAAAGTAGGGGCTGGCTCTTTATGAAGGCATAGAGAGGCAGAAAGGGAGGATTTTGGTTATTGGCAATATTTTTATAATAAGGTAATATACTATAAAAGTTCAGCAATGATAAAAAAAGGAGACTGTATGGAGAGTTATTCGTATAACCTGATTGATGAACCCTGGATTCCGGTTGTATCTCTGGACGGCAAGACTGGACTGGTGAGCCTGCGTACTTTGCTGCGAGACGCGCATACGGTTGCACGCATCAGCGCCAGCCTGCCACATTCGAACGCTGCCATCCTGCGGCTGTTGCTGGCAATTCTGCACCGCAACTTTGGACCGCGTAACGAAGAAGCATGGGCTGACCTGTGGCAAAGCGGCGCTTTTGACAAGGCAGCGCTGGATGCCTATTGGGGAAAATTCAAAGACAGGTTTGACTTGTTTGCTGAGAAACACCGTTTCTTCCAGAACCGCCATCCACAACGGGAATTAAAGCCTGCCAACGATTTGCTCTTTATGGTAGGTGGGGGGGATGCAGACACTTTGTTTGACCATCATATTGATACCGCCCCGATCACCTTATCGCCCGCCCAGGCTGCTCAACTGCTGCTTACTACCCAGTCCTACGGGCTGGCGGGGTTGTGTCACCCGCAACTGGGACTGGTCTACACGGATGGGTCTTGCTCACGCGCGCCGGTCTTCTTTTTGCAAGGGGATACTCTGTTTCAGACATTGATGCTCAACCTGGTGCAGTATAACCGCTCCACGCCCATTCAATGGGAAAATCGAGATGACCCGCCCGCCTGGGAAATGGATGACCCCTATCATGCTGGGCGCACCATTCCGGATGGCTACCTGGATTACCTGACCTGGCAAAACCGGCGCGTTTATTTGCAGCCGGGGATGGAAAACGGCGAAGTGGTGGTGCAGCAAGTGGTGCTTGCACCAGGGTTAAGGCTTTCTGAGGAGCAGCTGAACCCGATGCATCACTACTGGTACGATAAAAAAGGGGAGCGCAAAGTGATCCGCTTTAGTGAAGGGCGCGCCCTCTGGCGAGATAGCTCTTCGTTCTTAAGTTTTGACCGGCAGAAACAAGAAGCGCCTCACGCATTAGGATGGGTGCGAACCCTGATTGAACATGAATTGCTGCCTGCCCAGCGGCTGCGGTTAGTTGCTTATGGAATGTCGACAGAGCCAGGGAAGCAAAAAATCTATTTTTATCGCGGCGAGCAATTTAGTTTCGCCTCCAACCTGTTGACCGACCCCAACCGCGTGAACGCCCTGACCCGCGCGCTGGATTGGGCGAAAGACACGGACCACCAACTGTGGGGCGCGTTGAACACCAGCGCGGGGCTGATTCTTTCGGAAACCGCCAATTTGGAAGAAGGTCATAAACCTGACCCGAAAGACGTGGGCAACTTGCTGACCCATTGGCAAGCCGAAAATACCTATTGGGCAGGGCTGGAATTTCCATTTTATGCCTTTTTGGATGCGCTGGCGGCTGACCCTGCCCTGGCGTTGGCAAGCTGGCAGCAGACCTTACGCCATACTGCCCAAAACTGCTTTGACCAGGTGATGGAACAGCAATGCGGCGCAGATCGAAGATCGCTGAAAGCCGCTGCAATTGGCAGCAATCAGCTGCGCGCTGGCTTGAAGAAAGTATTTCCTGCGGTCTCTGCAGAAGGGCAGCCCGCGTGAAAATTGTGTTGATCCGCCTGGATACGCCGGGCAAAATTGAACAGAGGAGGAAGAAATGACGGATGAAAAAACGCAACACCTTTCTGGATTCATCGAATACCTCATGCGCCTAAGCACGCAGCAAGATCGCGGCGCGCTGGCAGTCTTGCGGCGTGGGCTGGCATACCCGCCTGGGGAAGATGTGAATATGTACCCGTATATTGCCCGTTTTGTGAGAGAAGAAGACCGCAATCGGGAGCGTGAAAAGGTTTATTACCTGATCGCTGCGCTCTATGCTTCTCACCCGATGAACGCGATGAGCGGCAACCTGGGCAATCACATGGCGCGCACCATTCTTGAGGATAAGAATAGCCAGGAAGCCACCGAACGGCGGTTTACGGCGTTGTTGAACGCGGACTTTGACGACTTGCCGCGCCTGCTGCGCCAGACAATCAGCTATTTGAAGGCAAAAGAAACGCCCGTATGCTGGCAAACGTTATTTGACGACCTGACGCATTGGTCGTACCCGCAGCGCAGGACGCAGCGTAAATGGGCGAACGCGTTTTGGGGCTATCAGCCCACCATCGAGAACGATTCCACCGACCCATCTATTGAAAATTTAGAGGAGAACTAAGCCATGTTGATTGAACTACACCTGATCCAGAATTTTGCCCCATCGAACCTGAACCGCGATGACACCAACAACCCCAAAGACTGCGAATTTGGCGGCGTGCGCCGCGCGCGCATTTCGTCACAGTGCATCAAGCGATCGGTGCGCTTTGACCCGATCTTCAGCAAGGTGACAGGCGTTTCCGTCAGTCATCGTACCAAGCAGATGATTAGCGAATTGAGCAAATTGTTGGGCGAAGCTGGGGTGCGCGCGGAAGATGCGCACAAACTTGCGGAAGAATTTGCCAAGAATTACAGCAGCAAAAAAGCCAAGCTGGATGATGGCAAAACGAACGTGATGCTCTTCCTGAGCCGCATGGAACTGGAAGGAATTGCAGCGCAACTTCAGGCTGCCCCAGCTGGGGATATTAAGAAAATGGCGGAAGAATACGCCAAGGGAAATGCCATCCGCCCCGGCGCGCCGGATATTGCTCTGTTTGGACGCATGTTAGCGGATCGCCCTGAAACGAACGTAGATGCAGCCTGCCAGGTGGCGCACGCCATCTCTACGCACGCGGTCAGCATGGACCTGGATTTCTTCACCGCGGTAGATGATTTACAACCCAGCGAAGAGACCGGCGCGGGCATGATGGGCGTGACGGCGTTCAATTCCGCCTGCTTTTATCGCTACTCCTGCATCAACTTTGACCTGCTGGTGAAGAATTTGAATGGGGATGTGGCAATGGCTGGCAAGACGGTGGAAGCCTTCCTGCGCGCCAGCGTGCATGCTATTCCGACTGGCAAGCAAAACAGCTTTGCCGCGCAGAATCCGCCCTCGTTTATGATGGCAGTTGTCCGCGCGGATGGCAGCGCGTGGTCATTGGCGAACGCTTTTGAAAAACCGGTGCGCGCCAACGGTCAAAAAGGGTTGGTAGAAGCGTCAGTGTCTGCACTCGACAGCTATTGGGGCAAATTGAGCGGCTTCTATGGCAGTTCTGCCACGCCAGTCGTCGCCTGCCTGGAAGGGGAAGGCGGACTGGATGCTCTGCAAGAGGCGCAGGTGAACTCTTTTGAAAAGTGGGTGGAGGCGGTCATTCGTCAACTGCCCCAGGAGGGATAATGAACACGATCCTCTTGCGGATCATCGCCCCGATGCAATCCTGGGGTGTGCAAAGTAATTTTACGGTGCGCGACAGTGGGCTGGAACCTTCAAAAAGTGGGGTGATCGGCTTGCTATGCGCTGCCCTGGGACGACCGCGTGAAGCGCGGCTGGAAGACCTGGCTGGGCTGCGCATGGGCGTGCGGGTGGATCGGGCTGGAACGCTGCGGCGCGATTATCAGATCGCTCAGGATGTACTTTCTGCCAAAGGCAAAGGCACGAAGTCAGGCATTACGTCTAACCGTTATTACCTGGCGGACGCAGCTTTCCTGGTGGGGTTAGAATCGGCTGACTTGGGGCGGTTGGAAGAATTACAACACGCGTTACAGCATCCGGTTTGGGGTCTGTTTTTGGGGCGCAAAGCCTTTCCGCCCAGCCAACCGGTTTGGCTAAAAGATGGCATCCGCGCAGGCGAGGGGCTGGAAGAAGCGTTTCAGAAATACCCACGCCTAGGGGTGGCGAGGCATGGCGCGCCTGAAGAAAAGCTGCTGTTTATTGTGGAAGATGCCAGCGGTAGTCAGGTTCGCCCGGATGTGCCGATTTCGTTTGCGGAGCGGCTTTTTTCGAGCCGGCGCATTTCTACGCTCATGAATAAGGTTACGATGGAGATGTTAACGGAGGGAGCGGCATGATACTTTCTCAATTGTTTCTGAATCCGCGCAACCGCCGGGTGCAAGCCGAGTTGGCAAACCCTTATGAGCTGCACCGCAGCCTGATGAGCGCATTTCCGGCAAAGCAAACCCTGGAAGAGCGCGTGCTGCTGTATCGTTTGGAAACGCGCCCAACCCCGCCATACGTGGTGGTATTGGTGCAATCTGCTGCACAGCCGGATTGGAGCGCGCTTGAAAGGGGGGATTATCTGATTGCGGCGGCGCAGATGAAGGAATTTTCACCGCAATTTGAGGCTGGGCAGGCGTTTACTTTCCGGCTGATGGCAAACCCGACCCGCCGATTGAAATCCGCGGATGCTGAAAAGCCTGGCAAGCGGATTGGGCTGGTGAAGGAAGAAGATCAGCTGGCTTGGCTGACCCGTAAGGCGCAGCAAAGTGGATTTGCGGTTTTGGCTGCCCAGGTGACGCGCAATTCTCCGCCGGACGTCATCAAGCGTCACCCGGGGACGGAAACTTACCGGATGAGTCATGTGGGGGTGCGCTTTGATGGTCAGCTGCGGGTGACGGATGCGACGTTGTTCACCCAGACTGTGCAAGTGGGGGTGGGCAGCGCGAAGGGGTTTGGCTTCGGTCTGCTTTCGCTGGCGCGCTTGGACGCCTGAATTTAATATGGAGGATGAAGGGAGGCGCTTTATCCCTCTCTTCATCCTCAAAACTTGTTGAAATCATGGGGGTAAAATGATTGATTTACATGAATTGCCCAAACTGCGGGATAGTTTGACGTATCTTTATGTTGAACATGCAATTGTGGATCGCAAAGATAGCGCGATTGAATATATTCAGCAAGACGGTCGGGTGATGGCGCCGGCGGCGACGCTCTGCCTGCTGATGCTGGGTCCGGGGACGAGCATCAGCCATGCCGCGGTGAAGCTCTTGGGGGAGGTGGGGTGCAGCATGCTGTGGGTGGGGGAGGATGGGACGCATTGTTACGCGCAGGGGCAGGGGGAAACGCGCAAGGCGTATCATCTGCTGCATCAGGCAAAATTATGCTTCAACCCGGCGCAGCATTTGCAGGTGGTGAAAGCCATGTATCAATACCGGTTTGGGGCGGAGGCTGCAATCGGGAAGGACTTGATTCAACTGCGGGGGATGGAGGGGGCGCGGGTGAAGGCAGCGTATGCGGAAGCCAGCCGGAAGTATGGGGTGCGATGGAGTGGGCGCAACTACCGCCGCGATGAGTGGTCGGCGGCGGATGCGATCAACCGGGCGCTGTCGGCGGCGAACGCTTTGTTGAATGGGATTTGTCATGCGGCCATCCTTTCGGGGGGATATTCCACCGCGCTGGGGTTTATCCACACAGGCAGGCAGCTTTCGTTCGTTTATGATATTGCGGATTTGTATAAGGCGGAATTAACCATCCCTGCGGCGTTTGCGGTTACGGCTGAATCAGAGAAAGAGGTAGAAAAGCGGGTGCGTATGGCTTGCCGCGAAAAGTTTGTTACGGCTCGTTTGCTTCAGCGTATTCTGCCGGACATTGACGCTCTGCTGGGGGTGGAGGAGCCTTCTGAGGATGCGCTGGGGGAGGACCCCGCTTCTGAATTGTGGGAAGAGGAGGTTTAAGGTGGTGATTATGATTTTGGAAAATGTGCCGGCTGCTTTGCGCGGCGAGCTGACCCGTTGGTTTATCGAGCCGCATACGGGGGTGTTTGTGGGGCATCTTTCGGCGCGGGTACGTGATTTGCTATGGGAGAAATGCACAGAACGGCATGTGGGGGGCGTGGTGCAGGCGTGGAGTACCAATACGGAACAGCATTTTAAGATGCGGTTGGCGGGGGATACTTCACGTCAGCTGGTGGACGCCGAGGGCTTGCAGCTGATTAAGATTCCGTGTGAGCCAGAAAAAGCCAAACGGATCCGCAAGACGAAGGAAAAAACGGGAAAAATGGAGTAAAATAGAGAAAGAACCCTGTATCTTTTTCTGCCCATCCCCCACCAGTGGGGGTCAAAAATGGGGCGGGGGGAGATATAGTGTTGTCCCCACATGCGTGGGGATGAACCTTGAGTTCGAGAACAAGCAGACGGAACTGACTGGTTGTCCCCACATGCGTGGGGATGAACCTACGACCGCAGCAGCAAACCAAACGCGCCTGACGTTGTCCCCACATGCGTGGGGATGAACCTCACTGCATTTACACCAGTGGCGATGCCACCTAGTTGTCCCCACATGCGTGGGGATGAACCGGTAGATGCCCTTTTGGTGATTGTCGTACACGTAGTTGTCCCCACATGCGTGGGGATGAACCTATGCGACAGAGATAAACCCATAGATCAAGACGTTGTCCCCACATGCGTGGGGATGAACCTTGCTGTTCGTTGAGGTTTTTGTCGCTATATAAGTTGTCCCCACATGCGTGGGGATGAACCGACCTACGCCATACGGCAATTTATTCATTGTTGTGTTGTCCCCACATGCGTGGGGATGAACCGCACCGCCAATAAAGTCACTCCGTGCTTAATCGGTTGTCCCCACATGCGTGGGGATGAACCGGGAAATCCAAGGCGGGGAGCATTTTCTAGAATGTTGTCCCCACATGCGTGGGGATGAACCGGGTATCTCTGCCAGATACCAAAGCGGTGGATGGTTGTCCCCACATGCGTGGGGATGAACCTTTTTGACAGTGCTGTTATAGAGGCGTTAGCTCGTTGTCCCCACATGCGTGGGGATGAACCGGTGGAGAACGTGTTCAACTTCGTGGGTGCAACGTTGTCCCCACATGCGTGGGGATGAACCTAGGGAAGTTCTTAGGGTATGTTAAGGTTACAAGTTGTCCCCACATGCGTGGGGATGAACCTGGTTATGGGGGGGCTTTCCCCCATTGTCGCACGTTGTCCCCACATGCGTGGGGATGAACCTTGGACTACTGCGAGGCCTGAACTCCTGGTCTCGTTGTCCCCACATGCGTGGGGATGAACCGCCATAGGGTAGGCAAACGTAGCCTGTCCATCAGTTGTCCCCACATGCGTGGGGATGAACCGTCTATCATATTACATCACCCGTTTGTCACCAGGTTGTCCCCACATGCGTGGGGATGAACCTGGGCAGCTTCGGGCAGCGGGTGTGACTACCATGTTGTCCCCACATGCGTGGGGATGAACCTACATAGCGTTCATACAGCCGAATAGCTATTCTGTTGTCCCCACATGCGTGGGGATGAACCTAACATAAATCGTTCAAGGTTGCAATACCCAAAGTTGTCCCCACATGCGTGGGGATGAACCCCAAAGCAGGCGAGCAAGCCAAAGCCTTGGTGCGTTGTCCCCACATGCGTGGGGATGAACCTACCGGACTGCCAGGAAACGTAACCGTGGCAGTGTTGTCCCCACATGCGTGGGGATGAACCTGCTATCACTGTGTCTCTATTCCGCAGCGTGTTCGTTGTCCCCACATGCGTGGGGATGAACCTGAAATTGGAAATGTCTATAAGACCTTACCGAGGTTGTCCCCACATGCGTGGGGATGAACCGAAAGGTGTAGCATGTTATCGAACATTGATTCTGTTGTCCCCACATGCGTGGGGATGAACCTAAACAAATGTCACAAAAAGAGAGGATGAAAATGTTGTCCCCACATGCGTGGGGATGAACCGATTGGCACGGCAACGGCAAATCTGCATATTTAGTTGTCCCCACATGCGTGGGGATGAACCTGCCTCGGTGCGTAAAGTTATTGTGGATTTCACGCGTTGTCCCCACATGCGTGGGGATGAACCTTCATTCAGCGTCACATCATGGCTTCGATGCACGTTGTCCCCACATGCGTGGGGATGAACCGCGACCACGCCAAAGCGGGCGGTAAGGTCATCTGTTGTCCCCACATGCGTGGGGATGAACCTCTGTGTATCTACATAGGTCATTTGTTTGCCTCGTTGTCCCCACATGCGTGGGGATGAACCGATGCCACAAGAATATGACATTCTTCCTTCTAAGTTGTCCCCACATGCGTGGGGATGAACCGGGGAGGTGAGATGTGTCAACATGAAAATAGATGTTGTCCCCACATGCGTGGGGATGAACCGGCTAACTGGTTCTTCGACCAGGTCATCCCAACCGTTGTCCCCACATGCGTGGGGATGAACCTGGGACGGCAAGGAGTTCATCGTGGACGATGTGGTTGTCCCCACATGCGTGGGGATGAACCGTCGTTCGGGGTGATGATGCTAGAAAGTATCACGTTGTCCCCACATGCGTGGGGATGAACCGTTTATGCATCTAATGCAAACTATATACACGCCGTTGTCCCCACATGCGTGGGGATGAACCTGTTTTTAGAGGTATGGACGGACTTTTACTTGGGTTGTCCCCACATGCGTGGGGATGAACCGATTGCTCGGCAGTCCGTTCTCGTCCACGCTCTGTTGTCCCCACATGCGTGGGGATGAACCTGTATGGTTTCATCTCGCGCACCAATGCGCCCAGTTGTCCCCACATGCGTGGGGATGAACCTTTTGAAACAGTCACCAATAGGTAAACTAATTGAGTTGTCCCCACATGCGTGGGGATGAACCTACTTTTTATCCTTCCCCTGCACCGTCTTCGCCAGTTGTCCCCACATGCGTGGGGATGAACCGATTGGAGCTGACGTATCTGGCGTACCGCAGCATGTTGTCCCCACATGCGTGGGGATGAACCTCCATCCGTATCTCGTAACATGATCTGCCCGTACGTTGTCCCCACATGCGTGGGGATGAACCTTAACGTTTTGGGGTCATCCATCAGCCCAGGTTTGTTGTCCCCACATGCGTGGGGATGAACCATACGCTCCTGTATTCCTCAGAGTTTTTAGTCACGTTGTCCCCACATGCGTGGGGATGAACCATGAGGATACAATGACATATCTTGATGTTTATCCGTTGTCCCCACATGCGTGGGGATGAACCTGTGGTGCGCCGCGCTTTTGGAATTCCAATTTCGTTGTCCCCACATGCGTGGGGATGAACCGGGGTAATGCCTTGCAGGAACTGTGCGATCATATGTTGTCCCCACATGCGTGGGGATGAACCCTGACGGAGAGCGCGTGCATCGGCTCTGTAAACGTTGTCCCCACATGCGTGGGGATGAACCTGGAAATTGAGCAAGCGCACACGAAGTTGGACGAGTTGTCCCCACATGCGTGGGGATGAACCTGCCTCCGGCGACAAGCGCGGCAGCGCCGCTATGTTGTCCCCACATGCGTGGGGATGAACCGTGGCAAAGTCATACTGTGTTTAGTCAAACCGCGTTGTCCCCACATGCGTGGGGATGAACCTTTTAGCGGTAAACGCCTTCAGCTGCTCCCACAGTTGTCCCCACATGCGTGGGGATGAACCTCTGTGACGGGTCCAACCCCACAAAATAAAACCGGTTGTCCCCACATGCGTGGGGATGAACCGCACCGCACGATTGAGCAACATCCGACCATACGGTTGTCCCCACATGCGTGGGGATGAACCTCAACGCTTCCACCGCCGCCGCTAGCACACGCCAGTTGTCCCCACATGCGTGGGGATGAACCTTTGGGTAAACGTTGCTATACTGGTTGTAATCTGTTGTCCCCACATGCGTGGGGATGAACCTTTCTGGCGGCGCTTGGCGATCAGCGCAGTGGGCGTTGTCCCCACATGCGTGGGGATGAACCTAGCTATAGCTCTTGGACAGGAGCAAAAAGAGGAGTTGTCCCCACATGCGTGGGGATGAACCTATACGACTGACCTGCCTCTTACGGGAACTCTAGGTTGTCCCCACATGCGTGGGGATGAACCTCCCCGGTGATGTTTTTAATGGGGTCATCCATGGTTGTCCCCACATGCGTGGGGATGAACCTACAACTGGCTGGCAGCGTCTCTCCTGGGTAGTGTTGTCCCCACATGCGTGGGGATGAACCTATCTCCATGCGTCTGACGATGTGATGTAATAGTGTTGTCCCCACATGCGTGGGGATGAACCTAGCCTGCGGATAACGTTTTGATTTGCGAGATCGTTGTCCCCACATGCGTGGGGATGAACCCGAAATCAAATCCGTTTGGAAGTCCCAAACGCTCGTTGTCCCCACATGCGTGGGGATGAACCTACGTAATCATCAAAAAAACCGCCAATATTGGCGTTGTCCCCACATGCGTGGGGATGAACCTTTTATAGGTCTCATCGGTAGATTGGTCGTCCACGTTGTCCCCACATGCGTGGGGATGAACCTGCTGATACCCATCACTTCCAATGAAAGTTGGACGTTGTCCCCACATGCGTGGGGATGAACCTTTGGGTGAACTTTTATCTTGCCCTACCAGATAGTTGTCCCCACATGCGTGGGGATGAACCTATAGGAGTGTATTTGGCAACGATACTCGGACTGTTGTCCCCACATGCGTGGGGATGAACCTGTCACCGTCGCTGTCCGGATGTCAACCGCTCTGGTTGTCCCCACATGCGTGGGGATGAACCTCAACCCATGTTTCCAGGAAAATATCTAGGTCTGTTGTCCCCACATGCGTGGGGATGAACCGATAGCAAGCAGTATGACGTCATCAAACATAGCGTTGTCCCCACATGCGTGGGGATGAACCGGGGTTCCGCGTTGAGATCGTGGACGTGGACGCGTTGTCCCCACATGCGTGGGGATGAACCGTTATATGGTAAATTCCGCCTCCGTCCGCGCGTAGTTGTCCCCACATGCGTGGGGATGAACCTACAGAGGCGTTTGGGAATTCGCCAGCGTGGCTGTTGTCCCCACATGCGTGGGGATGAACCGGCGAGTAGCCAGGGTACGCGACCTCAATATCCAGTTGTCCCCACATGCGTGGGGATGAACCTTCGCTCAACTTGGCTTCTTCGGCCGTCTTGCGTTGTCCCCACATGCGTGGGGATGAACCGGGCTAATCTCTGACGAATAACGAGGAATACAAGTTGTCCCCACATGCGTGGGGATGAACCTCGTGGTGACGTTCCGCCCCACCTGCCCCACGATGTTGTCCCCACATGCGTGGGGATGAACCGATGCCTCGATGGGGCTGGCGATTAACCCGAATGTTGTCCCCACATGCGTGGGGATGAACCGTATTAGTGCCATCAATCAATACGGGTGTGTCCCGTTGTCCCCACATGCGTGGGGATGAACCTTTGTAGCGCAAGCCCGCTCAACGTCCCAACCCGTTGTCCCCACATGCGTGGGGATGAACCTGTCAGCCCGTAAATGGACTGGCTCTCGTCCCAGTTGTCCCCACATGCGTGGGGATGAACCTGCGCGGACTGCCTGCTCCAATGATCGGTTCGGGTTGTCCCCACATGCGTGGGGATGAACCTTACCAGAGGGAAAACGAAAGGACGGGCAGCATGTTGTCCCCACATGCGTGGGGATGAACCGGACGGACGACCTTATTCAACGACTAAGATATTGTTGTCCCCACATGCGTGGGGATGAACCGTGGACACAGAACCCATTGAACCCGTGCGCGTGGTTGTCCCCACATGCGTGGGGATGAACCTATGTAGCGGCCCATCCGGGGCCGCTACATACCACGTTGTCCCCACATGCGTGGGGATGAACCTTGCCAGGGAAAAGGTGAGCAGAACTGCTGCATCGTTGTCCCCACATGCGTGGGGATGAACCGAACACGCAGGTCACGGCGGACACGCGCGGCATGTTGTCCCCACATGCGTGGGGATGAACCTCGTTTGATACGTTTGGGCAGGTGGAAACAATCGGTTGTCCCCACATGCGTGGGGATGAACCTCTGCAAACAGACGGAATTAGATCCGTTTGCAGGTTGTCCCCACATGCGTGGGGATGAACCTTGACCGTGTTCTTGCACAAAGGCGCGGCGGGTGTTGTCCCCACATGCGTGGGGATGAACCTATGATCTCGATCTCAATCGTGGTATCCGTTTGGGTTGTCCCCACATGCGTGGGGATGAACCTTCACAGCGGGTCGCTCATAGTCGCGGCTCATCGTTGTCCCCACATGCGTGGGGATGAACCGGCTAAACGAAAGCGCGACCGCCAGACAAGCCCGTTGTCCCCACATGCGTGGGGATGAACCTAGCAGTTGATAATCTCTGAGCGCTGGCCATCTTGTTGTCCCCACATGCGTGGGGATGAACCGTGCCAGGGCCTTTGCGCACGTTGAGCGCGTCCGTTGTCCCCACATGCGTGGGGATGAACCGTCCACCCCGATCAATTCCTTTTCGCTAAAACCGTTGTCCCCACATGCGTGGGGATGAACCTTTACTGGGTGGTGCGTTAAAACCACATATTTTGTTGTCCCCACATGCGTGGGGATGAACCTTTCGTGGGGGCAACCTCGCCAGCCGCGTCAGATGTTGTCCCCACATGCGTGGGGATGAACCGTCCGCCGAGTTGCAGAAGAAATGGCAGACCAAGGTTGTCCCCACATGCGTGGGGATGAACCTCCAGGATAGCCCTGGAGCTGGGTATCGGCGCAAGTTGTCCCCACATGCGTGGGGATGAACCTAGACTGGAGCGAAGTCTCCAGAATAAAAGCGGGTTGTCCCCACATGCGTGGGGATGAACCTGTCAGTTGCCTCTGGCAGATACCCGCCCATAAGTTGTCCCCACATGCGTGGGGATGAACCTTCCAATTTTCCCGCTCCCGTCTGCCTCCTGAACGTTGTCCCCACATGCGTGGGGATGAACCTATTTGGATATGTGCTGGGGGCGGCTGATGACGAGTTGTCCCCACATGCGTGGGGATGAACCGGTGAAGGTCATCCCCGTTACCACCGCGTCAATCGTTGTCCCCACATGCGTGGGGATGAACCGTTCATACGCAATTTCTCCTGGCGTGTTGCTCCAGTTGTCCCCACATGCGTGGGGATGAACCTAATCCGATTTCTAAGAGTTCAGTTTTTAAACCGTTGTCCCCACATGCGTGGGGATGAACCTGTGGTTAGGAATGAAACGAGAAACCGGCGCGGGGTTGTCCCCACATGCGTGGGGATGAACCTTGAATCTCTGGATGCCTCTTTCATTTATAGCCTGTTGTCCCCACATGCGTGGGGATGAACCTAGTCGCCTGCTTCGAGTTGAAGGTGAAGGTCAGTTGTCCCCACATGCGTGGGGATGAACCGATGGATGTGGAACAGAAAGCGGCGAAAAATGGGTTGTCCCCACATGCGTGGGGATGAACCGAAGTTGCTGCGCGCTGGCAGGCGTGCAGCCTAGTTGTCCCCACACGCGTGGGGATGAACCGCTGAAGGGTAGTACTGACTTTACGGCGGATGGCGTTGTCCCCACACGCGTGGGGATGAACCCGCCTGGATCAGAACGGCGCAGGGTTGGGTCGCGTTGTCCCCACACGCGTGGGGATGAACCGTTGGGCGTTACTTTCAAAAAAAGGCGCGCCAAGTTGTCCCCACACGCGTGGGGATGAACCTGCCCGCTTCGGTCAGCTGCATCACCTCTTGCCCGTTGTCCCCACACGCGTGGGGATGAACCTTTGCTTGCTTCCCCCCCCATGTATAAGTGGGCGTTGTCCCCACACGCGTGGGGATGAACCTGGTCAAAGCGCGTCCTGGTCATCGTGGATAGCAAGTTGTCCCCACACGCGTGGGGATGAACCTACAGAGGTGTAACAATGGCAGGTAGAACCGAAGTTGTCCCCACACGCGTGGGGATGAACCTAAGCCATTCCGATCAACATCAATCCGGCGATAGTTGTCCCCACACGCGTGGGGATGAACCTAATAAATTGGCTCAGTCTGTCGTCCGATATGGGTTGTCCCCACACGCGTGGGGATGAACCGTCCTCGATATTGAGTTGCGCCATGATAAAAACTGTTGTCCCCACACGCGTGGGGATGAACCTATAGTTGGCTGTTATCATCGATCATCGCCGTGCGTTGTCCCCACACGCGTGGGGATGAACCTACACAGCGCTATCACACAGCCAATGGCGATAAGTTGTCCCCACACGCGTGGGGATGAACCATTGGAATAATCCAATTCGAGGATCGTGGCAAGCGTTGTCCCCACACGCGTGGGGATGAACCGGCAGGTAGAAGGGATAAAATGGGGCAATTATAGTTGTCCCCACACGCGTGGGGATGAACCGGGGTAGGGGCATCCAACGCTTGACCAGCATAGGGTTGTCCCCACACGCGTGGGGATGAACCTTCCATCGGGTTGGTCCCGGGAGGTACGATTTTGTTGTCCCCACACGCGTGGGGATGAACCTCCCAGGCGGCTAAAGTCCACTGCTTGATATTTGTTGTCCCCACACGCGTGGGGATGAACCGGTGCAGACCACATGGACTGACACGAATACCTGGTTGTCCCCACACGCGTGGGGATGAACCGGTCTTTATCCCCCGCCGCCGTTGCGTCCCCCGCGTTGTCCCCACACGCGTGGGGATGAACCGTTCGCAGAACGCACGGAAGATGGGGTATTGCGCGTTGTCCCCACACGCGTGGGGATGAACCTATTACCGTATTAGCGGGGGTCATCCTCTCCCTGTTGTCCCCACACGCGTGGGGATGAACCGGAATATCAAGACGAATGCGATGCGGCGCAGACGGTTGTCCCCACACGCGTGGGGATGAACCTGCATTAACGGGCAAACTGCTGGCGCAGGCGAATGTTGTCCCCACACGCGTGGGGATGAACCTATGGATAATGTTACTGGATTGAAATTGCTAGAGTTGTCCCCACACGCGTGGGGATGAACCTTTGTGGGTCATTACCGTGATCGCTGACGAGCTGTTGTCCCCACACGCGTGGGGATGAACCTGGGACGAGCTTTAGAAATGAATACACTTGGGAAGTTGTCCCCACACGCGTGGGGATGAACCTTTTACAAGCGAGCAGGTTGAGTTAATCAAAAAGTTGTCCCCACACGCGTGGGGATGAACCGATGGAGAGGTCGCTTGTTTGGTCTTACGGGGGGTTGTCCCCACACGCGTGGGGATGAACCTGGATAGTACGGGGGTGAACGTGTGCGTTCGTGAGTTGTCCCCACACGCGTGGGGATGAACCGACCGTTTCGCGTGTCTCGGCTGGCTGCACCAAGTTGTCCCCACACGCGTGGGGATGAACCTCTAATCCTCTTTCCAAAAAACTCAACCTTGAAGTTGTCCCCACACGCGTGGGGATGAACCGGGCAGTATCGCCCTTTAGAGTGACCTTGACAATGTTGTCCCCACACGCGTGGGGATGAACCGGCCAAGCGCCAAGTGGAAGAACTTACTGCTTACGTTGTCCCCACACGCGTGGGGATGAACCTACACCATGCAGATGGCAACTGAAGTTGTAGCATGTTGTCCCCACACGCGTGGGGATGAACCTGAATGAAAGAGGATAGAATTGATAACAGAAGAGTTGTCCCCACACGCGTGGGGATGAACCTATCAGCTGTCGCAACCGATTTAGTCAAAGACAGTTGTCCCCACACGCGTGGGGATGAACCTCCCACCAGCAACCTCTTGGAATGTCAGGTACGGTTGTCCCCACACGCGTGGGGATGAACCTACCCTACTTCGTCCCCTACTCCTACCTGGGAGAGTTGTCCCCACACGCGTGGGGATGAACCTTCATGTAACTTGGCTGGAGAGTCTGGGATCGTGTTGTCCCCACACGCGTGGGGATGAACCTTTCAACTGAGGTTATCTCTTTGTTTTCCATGAGTTGTCCCCACACGCGTGGGGATGAACCAAGACGGCGGCGTCACCCAGTGAAAAAGGAACGTTGTCCCCACACGCGTGGGGATGAACCTACTAACTGCTCGATCTCAAACTGTGCATCTCCGTGTTGTCCCCACACGCGTGGGGATGAACCTCAGTAAGTTATATTAGTGTAAATGGAGGCTTCAGTTGTCCCCACACGCGTGGGGATGAACCTACCTGAAAGGTTGAAAGTTGCCGTAGCATTCTCGTTGTCCCCACACGCATGGGGATGAACCGTCGGTTGGCAACGCGGCTTTATCTGCGACCAAGTTGTCCCCACACGCGTGGGGATGAACCTTGGTTGTCATCAGGCAACATGATAACATTTGAGTTGTCCCCACACGCGTGGGGATGAACCTTGCCCGGCCTGCGAGACAGGGAACCAGCCTCGGTTGTCCCCACACGCGTGGGGATGAACCTTCTTCGACGACCTCAGCCAATTCCTCCGCAATCGTTGTCCCCACACGCGTGGGGATGAACCTAGGTTGGTCAGCTTACGAACCAGGATTGCAAGGGTTGTCCCCACACGCGTGGGGATGAACCGGGAGTTATGGTTCTTGACAACAAGATCATCTACGTTGTCCCCACACGCGTGGGGATGAACCATCCGCCATGCAGGCGCACGAGGTGGAGCAGGGCGTTGTCCCCACACGCGTGGGGATGAACCTCAGCGGCGGGGAGTTCCGCGCCGCAATCCGCGCGTTGTCCCCACACGCGTGGGGATGAACCCTGTACAGCATGGTTTTGTTAAACTCTGGGGCAGTTGTCCCCACACGCGTGGGGATGAACCTTTGAAGGGCTTCTCTATACAGGTCTGAAACAGGTTGTCCCCACACGCGTGGGGATGAACCGAACTAGAAGGCGGAGTCTTCGAGATCCTCGGTGTTGTCCCCACACGCGTGGGGATGAACCGCCAGGCGCGGTCAAACCGCCAGCGGCGCGGTTTGTTGTCCCCACACGCGTGGGGATGAACCTAAGTGTTATAATAGATACAAGTTACTTCAAAAGGTTGTCCCCACACGCGTGGGGATGAACCGCACCACGCCGACTTCCGGGGAAGAGTCGGCAGGTTGTCCCCACACGCGTGGGGATGAACCTAGCGATTGCAGCGGGATTGACGGCTTTAACGCCCGTTGTCCCCACACGCGTGGGGATGAACCTGGTTCTGGACGCAGTTCTGCGCAGACGCAGAACGTTGTCCCCACACGCGTGGGGATGAACCGATCTCAACGATGCGATTGATGACGCAAAAGCCAGTTGTCCCCACACGCGTGGGGATGAACCTGGGGTGGGGGCGTTCTTTCCCCCACTTCATACGTTGTCCCCACACGCGTGGGGATGAACCGGAACTTGATGCCATGTTTTCCGAGTTTCGTCTGTTGTCCCCACACGCGTGGGGATGAACCGGTCACGTGATTACAAAATCGAGACATCCACGCGTTGTCCCCACACGCGTGGGGATGAACCTTGTAAGATAAGTGACTGCTATGCAAATATCAGGTTGTCCCCACACGCGTGGGGATGAACCGATCCTTGCGCTGTCCCAGTCGCTGATTGACGCGTTGTCCCCACACGCGTGGGGATGAACCGGGTGATGAAATCACGCTATTATCGTGCATATTGTTGTCCCCACACGCGTGGGGATGAACCTACCTCATCAGTCGAGATTTCGGTGGGTAATACTCGTTGTCCCCACACGCGTGGGGATGAACCTAGACGGCGTAGTCGCTTTCCACGGGTTTCGCGTAGTTGTCCCCACACGCGTGGGGATGAACCGAAATCCGCGCCCACCTCGCTGAACAAGAAGCGTTGTCCCCACACGCGTGGGGATGAACCTCCATAAAGTTGGGCAGCCCGTTGATAATCGCAGTTGTCCCCACACGCGTGGGGATGAACCGCCTCAAACGTTTGGAGCGTTACTGACTGGTCTGTTGTCCCCACACGCGTGGGGATGAACCCAACGCCTGCCCGATGAACTGGACGAGTGTCAGGTTGTCCCCACACGCGTGGGGATGAACCTTACCTGCATCTTGAAACGCCTCAACTTTCACCCGTTGTCCCCACACGCGTGGGGATGAACCTCCGCTGGCGGAACTGTCAGCGGACATCGGAGAGTTGTCCCCACACGCGTGGGGATGAACCTACATGATGGGGCGGGTTGATCGGTCGAAAATTCGTTGTCCCCACACGCGTGGGGATGAACCGAGGCACAACGCCACGCACATCAAGACGGCGGCGGTTGTCCCCACATGCGTGGGGATGAACCGCTGGGCGGCAAGTGGTTGATAAACTGTAACAACGTTGTCCCCACATGCGTGGGGATGAACCTGCTGCGCTTTGAGAAGTGTGCCCTCGCCCCAGGTTGTCCCCACATGCGTGGGGATGAACCGCGTGCGCAGGAGGAAATCCGCGCAGCTGAGGCAGTTGTCCCCACATGCGTGGGGATGAACCATATGCAACTGAAACGGAGAAAGGATAGAATTCAGTTGTCCCCACATGCGTGGGGATGAACCTGGATATTATTTATCTTATACCTTCATTTTGGCCGTTGTCCCCACATGCGTGGGGATGAACCAGTGGGTTTTTTAGTGAAGACTTTTGTACACGTTGTTGTCCCCACATGCGTGGGGATGAACCTCAAAAGCTCGCGAAACGAAAACGGAGACAGGGGTTGTCCCCACATGCGTGGGGATGAACCGCACCTGGAAGCGTAACTGCTGCCCTGGAAAAAGTTGTCCCCACATGCGTGGGGATGAACCTTTACAGCAACGTTTGTTGCCATGCCATCCCATAGTTGTCCCCACATGCGTGGGGATGAACCTGAGTATTCCCCTCTAAACGAATTGATGATGTCCGTTGTCCCCACATGCGTGGGGATGAACCTTTGTAATGACATTTGGTAATTGTGTTTTTGGTGTTGTCCCCACATGCGTGGGGATGAACCGGTTTGGATAGAGGATGGTACTGGTTTAGTGATTGTTGTCCCCACATGCGTGGGGATGAACCTGGGACAGATTGCCTAGCACTCGCCCCTTTCTAAGTTGTCCCCACATGCGTGGGGATGAACCGCGGCGGAGCAGTCATCACGGGCATGACAACGAGTTGTCCCCACATGCGTGGGGATGAACCGTATTATCTTCTTCGACACCCTCCTGGTTTGTCAGTTGTCCCCACATGCGTGGGGATGAACCTATCACGATGGGCGCGGTGCAGTCGGACGGGTTGGTTGTCCCCACATGCGTGGGGATGAACCTTTGTCCAGGTTATGTCAGTCACTTGCCCGCCTGTTGTCCCCACATGCGTGGGGATGAACCGGCAAAGCTCGTCTTATGTCCGCCAAACCGCCCAGTTGTCCCCACATGCGTGGGGATGAACCTGGATACTCGGCCGGGCAAGCAACCCATTGACCGTTGTCCCCACATGCGTGGGGATGAACCGGCGGATGCCTGGGTTCACTTGTTGTATATAGGGTTGTCCCCACATGCGTGGGGATGAACCGTAAAATCAGAAATTTTTAACATGATCCTTATCCGTTGTCCCCACATGCGTGGGGATGAACCATACCATCCCATTCTTTAATGTCGGCGCAAAAACGTTGTCCCCACATGCGTGGGGATGAACCTGTGACCCCTGAGAGATTAGCGTTCTTTGTCTCGTTGTCCCCACATGCGTGGGGATGAACCGAAATAAATTTAAGTTCAGCGAGAACTTAATTTGTTGTCCCCACATGCGTGGGGATGAACCTGTTATATGGTTAAGAAAGCTAAGAATAAAAATGTTGTCCCCACATGCGTGGGGATGAACCCACGTAGTAGCGCCCGTTTGGGTTCATCTGGTAGTTGTCCCCACATGCGTGGGGATGAACCGGCGGCGCGGCGGAAGCGACCTGGAAAAACATGGTTGTCCCCACATGCGTGGGGATGAACCTTCTACTACAACATCCATTTCATCCATTTTAATCGTTGTCCCCACATGCGTGGGGATGAACCTACAGCTTGCTGATTACGTTTTCGAACTGCTTTGTTGTCCCCACATGCGTGGGGATGAACCGATGATAGTATGGTAGTAAAATTGAATATAGATAGTTGTCCCCACATGCGTGGGGATGAACCTAAGGATGATTAGAACGGAGAGTCGTAGTCCGGGTTGTCCCCACATGCGTGGGGATGAACCTATTTCTTCTTCTTCTGTTAGTTTTTCTGTATTGTTGTCCCCACATGCGTGGGGATGAACCGTCACTGACGTGATTGACGCGGAAAGAGGCATCGTTGTCCCCACATGCGTGGGGATGAACCTTTACAAAATCATGTTAGATAAAAACACAAAAAGTTGTCCCCACATGCGTGGGGATGAACCGTCCGTCCAGTAGTGACCGTTGTCAAGGTACTCGTTGTCCCCACATGCGTGGGGATGAACCCGCTATCGCGCTGATGATACGCGCGACTGACGAGTTGTCCCCACATGCGTGGGGATGAACCTTCTTCACGGCTGATTTCTCGGCCTCCGTCGTCTAGTTGTCCCCACATGCGTGGGGATGAACCTGTTTTCCATTTCAATCCTCCATAAAGACATAATGTTGTCCCCACATGCGTGGGGATGAACCGAGGATCACCGGCGCGTCTTCCGCGTCCTGGCTGTTGTCCCCACATGCGTGGGGATGAACCCTAGTTGGGGGTTTCTCCGTTAGAAGGGGATGTGTTGTCCCCACATGCGTGGGGATGAACCGGACTTTGGAGAGATTTTGGTGAGCAACGTCTTGTTGTCCCCACATGCGTGGGGATGAACCCTAACTGGAACGGCAATTGCAACCCGTCCACGAGTTGTCCCCACATGCGTGGGGATGAACCTCCCATCATCAACGATATGCGCGCCCGTTTCTGGTTGTCCCCACATGCGTGGGGATGAACCGTCCACAAATAAAAACGCCCGAAACGTTAAAACAGTTGTCCCCACATGCGTGGGGATGAACCTCTGACTGAACTCTTACTCGTGCCGCTGGTAATGTTGTCCCCACATGCGTGGGGATGTTTTTTGTGGAATAGAAAAGCGAAGCGTCTCAGAGAAGAGGGCTTCGCTTTGAAAGGCGAAAAGGTTGTTATCTTTTAAGGAATAGGATTATCCTAAAAGTTATGGAGAAGGGTTGATAGGCTGAACCAGCTCGACACTCTCCGCAAAAGAAATTCCAGCACGGGCCTCTTGAGCCTTGAATGTAACCCGTTGCCCGACCTTTCCCCATGGACGAATGTCTTGACAACATTTCGCAGTGACGGCAATTTCAACGGCATTTTTGTCTTCTGGGTTGACAAAAATTTGAAGAGGCTTCGTTTTTGTACCCCCTTCTACTCTAGCGATGTACCCCAATTGATACCCGACGGGCTTATAGGGGCGGCATATGACTGCCGGGTTTCCGTGGATTGTGGTGAATTTCACTGCGCAAAAAGTAGCAAGGTCATTTGGCTTATAAAATATATTTTCTATATATTTGGCTGGTACAACCCCAAACATATCCGAGGTCGAAATCCCATCGAATTGGAGAATAAGGCTCCCGGTCGTAGAGTCAATCTCTTTCACGGTTGCATATTCAATCCATCCTGGTAATTCATAATCAGGCGTTGGGTTGTGATTATTCATCAAAGCAATAACTCCTTGTGGAGTGGGGAGCACGGGACGGTCTCGGTATTCATTCCCTCGATCTTCATGCTCAATTTCCATATAACAGGTCTGCTCTAACCATTCAGGGGTGGTTTCACGCCATTTGAGCATGGTTTCCAGCTGACGGATACGGTTGAGTTGGCTTAATTTCTGCCGGTAAGGCGCTGCAAAGTCTAATATTAAACGTTCAAAAGATTTTAAATAGATACCCATCTCTGCAGGGTCTTCGGGTAGATTCCATTCATTGTTATCAAAGAGCTTTGAATACCTTTCGACTCGATTCGTCAGGTGAAGGGAAGGGGTGATTTTGACCGCACCCATACCCAAAGACTTTCCCATGCCTATATGATGGCACAGATCTTTTTGGGCAGAGGGTAATTGCAATGCCCAGCAGAGTGCGCCTAATTCCGCTTTGTTGAGGTTTTCAAAATGGACTTTGAAACGAAACTTAACCCCAGGTTTTAGAGGGATTACCTCAGTAAGCTGGGTATCATGTTGCCGTTCTTTTTGCGAGGCTTCAATCGAGGGATTTGCGCCTTGCCTCCAATACAGCTTATGCCCACGTAAGGTGGTCTTCTCTTTATCAGAGCCATAATGAGCCAATGACGGTTTTAAATTTGGTTGATGCCCTTTTGTTTTATCCTGAACCAGGTAATGTTGAAACGTGGTTGGTTTTGGGGTGGATAAGATGTGTAGGGCGATCGGGTTTGGCTTATACCAGACGCCTTCTCGTGCGTTTTCATAAATAGCGTTTTCAAAGAATACTCTCCCAGCGCGTTGTCCGGTCGGGCCAATGTGGTCAGGATCTTCCACCCAACCAAAGATCGCATCTGACATGTCCGACATATTTTCGATAAGATGAGATTGTGGGATAAGGTCATAGGGAGTAGCGGCACGTAAGATATTCCCTCTTTTCTGGCGGGCAGGGATACGAAAGTTGGGGCAGTGTCCAAAGCAAACTACCTGTCCTTTTTCGAGAATATAAAACACAGGAGCGCCATCCGCTAAACATCCCTGACCTTTACTCCAGGCGGTCAAATTCTCTTCTTGGAATGGCGTAAGTCCATTCAGATAATCATCAATTACATGAGGAGGAATAGGTTTCGGCTGTTCGTCCGGGTCAATTGGGAGAAGAATGGCATGATTCGATCGCCCTTTCGAGGATTGCGGATACCGCTCTTTGCTGCCTCGCGTAATCAGGGATTTCCGGTCTGACTTTCCGCTCTCTTTCATATTGCCTGATGTGACCAGTACCCCTGAGTGGGCATCAGCAGAATTTTGCTCCCAAACTTTATCAATGATTACACGTTTATTCCCTTTGGTATCCCAGCTGGGGGATGCCCGAAAATTGATCTGGCGTATTTGAGGTTGATACCCAGCATCATTAAGCCCTAAAAAACCTGGCAAATCTTTCTTTTCAATGACCGAATCTTTAACCTTCAGATAAGCATTTTTTTCTGATTGCGCATAAGTTTGGGATGAGGGTTTCAAAGCGGGTAAAATCTCCCAGGTGTCTTTTGTGCGATGCAGGTAACCAGCGCACACTTTTGGATCCTCTATTTTCCCCATCACATTTCGGTAAGGAATAGCCAGTGGGTCATCTTGTTTAGAAGCAACTGCACGAAAAGTAAAGGTGGGAGTTTTTCCAACCCAACGTATGCGCCCATAACTGAGGATTTCGATCAGCGCGCGGGTCATGCCTCTTAACGTGCTGCCAGGAATAACTGGAGCGAACTTTCCTTCTGCGAGACGTCCATCTGAGGCAAAAAAAGGCGCGTGAGTGGATTTCTCTAAAGAGCTATCCTCAAGCTCTGTAAATTTGTGTGCTGTTAGCATCCCGCGTATGTAAGTAGGGGAGAGCGTTTCTAATTCACAATCTATCCAGCCAGTTAACTTCTCTGGATGAGATGGATCGGGAAGATAAGTATCGTGCGAAGGGGGCGTGTCTACAGTAAAAACATGGTCGGACAGAGGTACGAAATTATAAGGCGCATGCGCCCAGATTGGCTTTGCTCCACTTGCACTGCTGCGCGGCTTGGAAGGGTTTGTGTGGTGTGAAGTCATGGAATTTATTCCTCTCCTGACTGAATACTGACGAGGCGACTGTGGGTGATTGTGGCTTGATCGTCAGGATATTCGATGCAGTGGTATACGGTCAAGGTGGCGCGCTGCTGGGGCAAGAGCGGAATGGGCAGGGCGTGGAGCAGCCCTTGCTGTCCTTCATCCATCAGGCTGAAGCCGTCTTTGATTTCTTCGGCTTCCCCCCACAGGCGATAATTTTCTTTGATGAGGGTAGAAGGATCGGCAGTTTTTCCTTCTTCGGTGTGCCAATAAAAGCTGCCTTGTGGGTGGTTTTCTACTCGCCAAAGAGAAATTTCCCCATTGGGACCAAAGAGGCGGGCTTGCTGCAAGGTGTTGGGACGTAGATCCACTTTTACCTGCGCGAATACGTCCCCGGAAAGACGAAGATTTTCCGCTTCAAACCGTCCCCAAATGACGCCATCATCGGCATGAGCCAGAAGGTATTTGGCTTGCACGGTTTTTGCTTGATCGCATAGCCAGGTGATTAATTCTGGCGCGGTGGTAAACGAGATGGTTTGCACGTTAAGCCTTTTCTTTCGTGCGCATGGTCGTGAGCGCGGTAACGAATGTTTCTAGGTCGGCGGGTTTCCCTTGCAGGAAGGTGATTGCGTGATTGTCTTTTTGCTCCATCTGCCAGGTGACGGTCTCTTGAGGGGTCTTATACGTTAATGTAGCAGAACTGCCATGCAAACGTCCGCGCCCAACGCTGCTTTCACCGCCGATGGGCAAATCCCCGGTCATCAGGTCTTTGAGGAGCAAGAGCAGCAGCCCAATTTGCGCCTCGAATGACGTTTGCCTATTTTGCGGGCATTGCAGGGTAAATTCTATTTGAAGGCGGGTATTTTGCTGGGCAAAGATGGGCTGCTCGGCGAAAAGCGCAGCAGGGAATGCGCCACCGGTGAAGCGGTCAATCTTTACGCGACTTTGGACAAGCTCATCGTCCCATGGAAGTGTGCCGGTAATCTCACTCTCGTGGACAATCAGGCGGCTGGCGGAAAGCTGTTTTTTTCCAGGCTGCAAGCCACCAAAGATATTCGTAACCAGGGATTGATTGAGTTGAAGCGTGTTCACAATCTTTCTGGCGCGCGCTCGCAATGCCCCCGCCAGGCTGCTGCCGCTGACGATGGGGCGCAGCTGCCCGTTTCGCTGGGAATGCAGATGCACCACGTCCGGACCGGTGGGGTCACCCGAACTGGAGCGGATGAGGATGGAGCCATCCAGCGCAAATTGGGCGGTAACGTGAAACGTGGTGCGCTGGTCGTGCGCCGATGCGTTTCCCAACAGGTCTGTGATCTGATTGGAGCATTTTTCTCCCTGGCGGCTGTCGGAGAGCCAATTAAGCAAACCGGTTGGCGTCAGTAGGTCATATTCAATCACCTTCCAGCCGGACGCTTTGCAGCGCCCAAAGCCACGCCGTTTGCGCGCGCCAATGGCAATTTCTTCATTCTCGAAGCCTGATAAAGCGGTTGCCAAAAGCTGCTTTAGCTGGGTTTGTTTTTCCTCGGAAGCAGGCAGGAGCAGTTCGAAGCGGAGGCGGAAGATGGCGCCTGCCTGCCAATATTGCGCATTATAGAGCTTATCATCTTCTGCGGTGCGCGTTTGAGGGGAAATACTGACCCCGGCGCGCAGCTCCAGGTTGCCACTTGTGCCGTAAGCGTCTTCGACAATGAGCATGCTCTGTTCGCCCGCGTCATCCATGCGAGATCCGCCGAATAGTTGCGCCGCGCCACTTTTGCGTTCAATGGCAAGCTGAACATCGCGCTCTTTTTTATTTTCAGCAACAGGGAATGCAAAGAAATTACCCATTTCGAGGCTGAATAGATAGGAACGTAACGCGCCAGCGATGGATGTTCCCGTCAGGAGGGGCGTTTTGCCATCTTTGGGGTCTACCAGCAAGGGCATATCCGTTTCGTCATTGGTTTCGCCATTACCCAAATGGGCAGGGGTGAGCAGCGTCAGGTTGCCCTCAACAATGATTCTGCGAGCGATCTTGCGCGATTTAAGCAAGGGAGGGGTTTGTAGGGTCATTCGTTGCCTCCATCTGTCTCTTTTGAAGGGATTTTTTTCACGGCGCGCGCTAAAACAGCAATCGCCAGGCGCAGGCTGTATTCGTATGCCAGAGCATCGGCATCGGTCTCTTGTACCTTAACATTGCCAATGTGGGGACGAGTTGGGTTTTGTTCGAGTTTCTGCCAAATGCCTGCAAGTTTTGCGGGGTCCACGCACTCCTCCAGCCAGTCCAGCAAGGACTTTCCCTCTATGCGTGCGTTCTTAAACTGGTCACGAATGGCTTTTCGGCTTTGTATCTTCTTTAGAAGGTCTTTGATCTTCGATAATTCTTGTTTGGCAAGAGCGCCGTCGCCCTCCCACGGGGTTTGGCGGGCATTTTGCAGCGCTTCGATGAGACGGTTGAGTTGGCTGCCGCTCACACCTTTGATTTCATCGGATAAGTTGCTCGAGCTTTTTATCAGCGCATTCTCTAGCTGAACATGCCAAAGGCGCATCACGGCTTCTTTGGCAATGGAATAGGAGAGTCCATCCGGGGGGAGGGCAACGCTATCGGGGGCAGAAGGATGGTCGAATGGGGACTCAAGAAATTCTTGAGCCTGTATGCCATTGATGGCAATGCGTCCAAAACCCTCGGCGCGGCGGTCACCGATGCCCTGTTCTTCTAATTTTTGCAATACTTGGGTCGAAATGCCAGGGGGAGGGACGTTGATGACGAGTACGCTGCCCATTTGGATCGCAGTTGCCTGGGGAATGGGCAATCCCCATTTGCGATTGAACCCACCCAACAAGGTAGCGCCAATAAATGCGTCTTCGCAGGTAATGGTGGAATTCTCAAGGGCATCTGCCAGGCAGGCGCAAATATCGTCTTTGGCGGTGGAATATTGCCCCCACTGGTTGCGGATCAGGGCATCACTAAGGAAGAAAATGACAAGGCGCTCCGAAGAGGTTTTAACATCGAGATTATGTATCATCTCAATAAAACGGGAAAAACTAAAAGGAGCAAAAGCCTTTTAATTTTTTTCATAAGCTGTTAAAATTTTTAAATGATGTTAGACAAGATTGATTTGAGCGCAATACAAGACGAAAATGCCCGGGAATTGATC
>JBBRAT010000008.1:0-127308 GCA_038206515.1 Anaerolineales bacterium
CCAAGAGAAAAAACTGGGCCGCGCCAGTGATCCGGTTACTTTTCTTGCTCAGAATGCCAAATTTTATGGCATCCTCAAACGTAAAAATCATCCGCCCCTACCCTTGACGCCTATCCTAAATGCTTAACTTGTTACCAATGGTCTTATGTATCATCTACCCCATCCCAATCCTGATTTTTCTGACTTTCGCAAGACTCTTCTACGTCAGGGGACGCCGCGCCGCTTGCCCTTTGTGGAATTATTGATGGACTCAGAGATGAAATCTGCTTTCTTGGGCGAGCCTTTTCCGTATTCAACTGATCCGCTTGAAAATCGGCATTGCGCCGTTGATTTTGACATCCGCTTCTGGTATGAAGCTGGTTATGATTACATCTCGCTGGGCGCGGATGTTCCGTTGCAGCGCAGCCGGTTATCTGCGGAGGATACTGCCTTGCTGAAACATGCTTCCCGCAGTTGGCAGGATGAAAATAATGGACCGATCCAATCCTGGCAGGATTTTGAGGGGTTCCATTGGCCACAGCCCAACGAAATTGATTATTCCACGCTAGAATATGCCGCCAAACGCTTGCCGGAAGGGATGCAGATCATTTTTATTGGTCCCGGCGGGCAGTTTGAGAATTTAGCCGAATTGATGGGGCTTGCCAACCTATCTACGATGCTGGCGGATGACCCTGCGTTGGTTGAGGCGGTGGCTGCGCAGGTAGGCGCGCTGCTGGAAAACTTGTACCGCAATGTGGTCGAGATGGATAACATTGGAGCGGTTTGGTTAGGGGATGACCTGGGGTATAAGACATCCACCACCATCTCGCCCCGCCATTTGCGCAAGTATGTGTTTCCGTATCAAAAGAAGCTGGCGGCAATTGCCCATGCGTGCAACCTGCCCTTTTTGCTGCATTCCTGCGGCAATCTGGAACGGATTATGGATGACCTGATTGACGATGTGAAGATTGACGGCAAACATTCCTATGAGGATGTGATCTTGCCGGTTGGGCAAGCGAAACAGCGTTGGGGCAAACGTATTTCCATCCTGGGTGGGGTGGATATGGACTTCTTAGCGCGCAGCACGGAAGACGAAGTCCGCGCATATACCCGCGCTGTCATTGAAGCCTGCGCCCCTGGCGGAGGTTGGGCATTGGGTACGGGCAACACAGTAGCAAATTACATCCCGATCCGCAATTACGTTGCCATGTTGGAAGAGGGCAGAAAAATAGGTTAAATCCGTCTAACGTTTAGGTTTTCCCCCCATTGCAAGCGTCTCTCCTTAGAGTGTATTGTTAACCATAATGAGACAGGATAATATTCACGCTTTGAGGAGCTTAACGTATGATCGGGAAAACAAAGACTTTATCGTGGATGCGCTATATGGCAATCGCAGTGATTCTGCTGATCCCTATGGCGTGTGGGTTTGGCACGATTTCGATTACCCAACCCAGTGGCAGCAATTCGCCGTTTAGCATTGCTACGCAGCCAAGCTCAGACGGTCCCTCTGCTAACGCGCCGGTGATTCCTGACACCAGCGGTGGCGCGAGTGACGGGGCGGTGAGCAATGATAATACCAGCACCGGCAATGCGAATATGGGGAATGTAGCAGCAGCTCCACAGAAAGCGCCAGCCAATCTAGAAGAGTTGTATAAACAAGTCAACCCTGGCGCAGTCAGCATTCAGGTGCAGGTGACTGAAAATGGGCAGACTGGAGAAGCGGCTGGCTCTGGCTTCATCATCACCGATACTGGCTATATCGCCACCAATAATCACGTAGTGCAGGGCGCAACCCAGGTGTACGTCACCTTCTTTAATCAGGTTATCCTCCCCGCGAAGGTGGTTGGGGTCGACCCAAACTCTGATTTAGCTGTAATTAAGGTGGATAAACTGCCGCAGGATACCCATCCCTTGCCAATGGGTGATTCGGATAAGGTGTTGGTAGGTGATTCAGTGGTTGCCATTGGTAACCCGTTTGCCCTCGGAACAAGCATGACATCCGGCATTATCAGCGCGGTGGGGCGCGTAATCCCTTCCTTGACGGATTACACCATCCCCTCTGCTATTCAAACGGATGCAGCCATCAACCCCGGCAACTCTGGCGGCCCGCTGTTGAATATGAATGGCGAAGTCATCGGGATTGACGCGCAAATTCAGACGTCTACTCAGGGCGGCGGCAACGTGGGCATCGGCTTTGCTATTCCGGTGAACATTCTAAAGGAAGTTTACCCATCCCTGATCCAGACCGGCACGTACACCTGGCCCTATCTGGGCGTGAGCGGTGGGGCGATCAACCCGCAGGCAGCGCAGCAGCTGGGGTTGGACGTCAATCAGCGCGGCGCCTATATTGCCAGTGTTGTGGCTGGCGGACCCGCGGAGAAAGCTGGCTTGCGTAAGGGCGATATTGTCACCCAGGCAGATGGCAAGACTATCAATACCTTTGATGACATTCTGACTTATGTTGCCTTCAAGCGCCCTGGCGACAAAGTGAAGTTGACGGTGCTGCGCGGCAGCAGTCAGACAGAAGTGACGGTGACGCTCGGCAATCGCCCGAAGTCGACCAGCAGCCAAACGACCCCGTAATTTTTCGTTATCAAGAGGGTGATATTATAAATAGTTGGCTTTGCCAACTATTTATAATATCACCCTCTTTTAAGTAATTTGAAGGTTAGCGATCTTGATAAATTCTTCGCACATGGCGGCAATGGACTCAGGGCTGTGACCTGCACCCTGCGGGTCGGTATACCAGCGGGGGATAAAGCCGCCGTTGGGTCGCCCCAGGTTATCCGCCATCTGGTGACAATATGCGCGGATTTCATCCGGGCTGCCATAAATCATGGTGTTTTGAATATCCACCGGCGCGAAGAAGGTCATCCGTCCGCCAAAGCGTTGCCCTAGGAGCTCCAAGCCCATATTTTGCTGCTGATCCATGTGAACCGCGTCCATGCCAATTTCAATCAGATCATCCAGAATGTCCACAATGTAACCGCAGCTGTGCAAAATGGTCAGCAAGCCAGCCTGATGAGCGGCGGCAAAGATGCGCGCATAACGCGGTTTCCAAATTTCGCGCCATTTTTTGGGGGAGATCATCAACTTATTTTGCAATCCCCAATCATCGCAGAAGAAATAGCCATCCGCACCTAAGGCAGCGTAGCGTTGGATAGCTTCGATGTTCATATCTACCAGCAGGTCAATTAACTGCCCCAGTTCAGCGGGGTGGTCGTAAATATCCATCCAGGTATTGTTCAAGCCGCGAATAAAATGGACGCGCTCATAGATCGAAATGCCGCTCGCCAGGATAAAGCGATCCCCCGCCTGACCGCGCAGATTTTGCAAACCTGCCCAACGGCGCGGGTCGGACACATCCGGGATGGCGAGTTTGCCGAAATCCTGCCAATCCTTCAGCGGGAAGTCTTTCACTTCGCCCAAATGACTGAAGCCGAAATTTTGCCAATACGCGCCCCATTCGTCAACTCCACTCACTCCCCAGGGGCGGTCATCCGGTGAAGGCGACATGCCCGTCCAGAAGAAATCCGAGCCATACGGTTCAGGCAAATCGTAGGGCAGGCGATCAGCCCCTGCAAAACGGATAGTGCGAATGACGCGCTCACGGCTGTTCATAAGGTCTTCCTTATAGGTGAAAGAAGAATCGTCCGGCGGCGACAACCACCATCCCAACCACCACCGCACCAAACAGGCTGCGCGTTTTCCAGGCGACCAACAGGGTGGGGATGGCAGCAATCAGGTAGAGATTATCCCATGCCAGGTGCAGCTTGCCTTCCTGCAGCAGCAGGCTGGGAACCAGCAGCGCGGAAAGCACCGCCGCAGGCACATAGCGCAGCCAGGTGACCGCCGCTTCTGGCAGGGGGCGTGAAGCTAATATCCAAACCGGCAGCACGCGCGGAAAATACGTGGCCAGCGCCATGCCCAGGATGGTGAAGAAGACTACTTTTTCATCCATAATTCTACTCCTAACCCCACTGTTGCAGCAATCACCGTTGCCAGAATGACGTTCCACTGGGTGAAGCCAAGGATTAATAGTCCAGTGGATAACGCGCCGCTGAACAGGGCGATCCATAAATACTTTTTGGCTTTGACCTGAAAGACCAACAGGGCGATAAACATTGCCGCCAAGGCATAATCCAGCCCAAAGGGGCGCACGTCACGGATGACGTTGCCCGCCATGACTCCCACCACCGTACCTGCCACCCAGGCAGATTGAGCGATGATGTTGATGACGAAAGTATCCGGCGGGTCGGTATCGCCCTGGGCAAAGCGGGTGCTGTGCAGGGCGAAGGTCTCATCGGTCAGTTCAAAGGCAAAGGCAGCCAGGGCGGAGTTTTTCCAGCGGCGCAAGTAGGGCGAAAGGGACGCCGACATGAGCATGTGCCGCAAATTCACGATGAATGTGGTCAGGATAATCGAATAAGGGGAAACCTGCGCCGCAAACAGGCTGACCGCAATCAACTGAGAGGAGCCGGCATACACCAATAAGGACATCAGAATTGCCAGTGATCCCGGCAAGCCGGAACTGCGCGCCAAAATGCCATACGCAAACCCTACCGGCAAGTACCCTAACACAATGGGCATGGCTTGCAGGGCAGATTGGCGCAGGCGATGAGAGGAGGAAATACTCACTTCAGCCACGATAAAACCCATCCTTTAGGATAACTATCCTGTTTAACAATAAGCTGGGAAATATTATACTTGCTGCTTTTGCGCTTTGAAGATTGAATTTTAAGGTTAATGGAGAATGGATGTATTCGGGAGCAATGAGGGAAGATTGCCCTCATTGCTCCCGAATACATCCATTCTCCATTAACCTTACTTTGGTTGTTTTGCGATACTTGTTCTGATACGTATAGCCAATGCAGAATTACGCTGCATGACGCGATTATTGTTGACGCAAAGATTGATTGCCTTCCGGTTCGAGACCAACACGCATAATTTTTGGGCGCGGGTGATGCCGGTATACAGCAGGTTGCGCGCCAGCATGACGTGATGCTCATTGAGCAGCACCATCACCACGCATGGATATTCGCTGCCCTGACTCTTATGGATGGTGGAAGCATACGCCAGCACCAACTGATCGGCTTCGTTAAATTCATACACCACCCCGCGCCCATCAATTTCCACCATCAGGGTATGCTCATCCGTGTTGATTTCCACCAGGCGACCGACATCCCCATTGAAGACTTCTTTCTCATACTCATTCTTAATCTGCATCACGCGGTCGCCCTGGCGGAAGAGTGTTCCGGCAATGGATTTTTCCACTTTGAGCGGGCTGGGTGGGTTAAGCGCGTTCTGCAGCAGGCTATTCAGCGACTTGACGCCCGCTTCGCCCTTGTGCATGGGCGATAAGACCTGAATTTGCTCTGCCCCAAAGCCAAAATTCTTGCGGATGCGCTCTGTTACCAGTGATTCAACCATCGCAGCGGCTTCCGCGCTCTTTTCAAAATTAAAGAGGAAGAAATCCCCATCCCGCTGATTATCCAGGGCGGGCATCTCGCCGCGATTAATATGATGGGCGTTGGCGATGATCCGCGAGGTGGCTGCCTGTCGGAAGATTTGGGTCAACCGCGTAACGGGGACTTGCTCACTGGCGATCACGTCCGAAAGGAAGTTTCCCGCGCCCACCGAGGGCAGCTGATCCACGTCTCCCACCAGCAGCAGGTGACAGCCGCGTGGGATAGATTGCAGCAACCGGTATGCCAGCGGCAGGTCAAGCATGGAGGCTTCATCCACCACCAGGCAGTCCAGTTTGAGTTCTTCCGGCTCGACCATCGAGAAAAATTCATCCTCTTCATCGTCTGAGTTCGGCTTGAACGCCAACAAGCGGTGAATGGTGGTAGCTTTGCGGCGGGTGGCTTCGCTGAGGCGTTTAGCGGCGCGTCCGGTGGGGGCTGCCAACGCATATTCTTTATGCAAACTCTCTAATACGGCAATCAGGGTAGACACGGTGTAACTTTTGCCCGTCCCCGGTCCGCCAGTCATTACGCTGAGGGGCGATTTTAATGCCATCTCCACCGCGCGACTTTGCTCTGAGGTGATATCCTCATTGGCAATCATGGAGGGCGTCAGCAGGGTGCTGGCGCGGATGCGCGAATGCCGCTCGCCCTGTTCCAGCAGCCAGGCGATCCGCTCGGCAACGCCCATCTCGCAGAGATAATAAGGCTGTAAGTAGACGCGCTGCTCATTCTCAAATTCCTGGTCGATGACCCAGGCGGAAGGCGCGTAATATTGAGATGTAGTCGCTTTTTCGTCCAGGATTTGGGAGATTGCTGGTTTGGGGATGCCTAAAAGCTGCACTGCCTGAGCTTCCAGCATGGGGCGCAGCATATACACATGCCCATCGCTGATCTGCTGGCGCAATAAATAGACCAGCCCGGCGGCAATTCGTCCAGGGTGATCTTTGGGCAGGTTCTGCTGCGAAGCGATCCGGTCCGCGGTCTGGAAGCCAATTCCGCGAATATCCTGCGCCAGGCGGTACGGGTCTTCCTTAACCACCTTGATGGCATCCGCGCCATATTCACGGCAAATTTTGAGCGCCATGTTGACCGTCAGATCAATGGATTGCAAAAAAGACATCACTTCATAGACGTTCTTTTGCTCTTTCCAAGAATTAACGATCAGGGTTAGCTTGGAAGGACCAATGCCGGGGATATCCAAAAGACGCTCCGGCTCTTGATCCAGCACGTCCAGGGTTTTCTTGCCAAATTGTTTGACGATTACCCCTGCGTAGTGCGAACCAATCCCCTTGATAATGCCTGATTCCAGGTAACGCTCAATGGCTTTCGTGCCAACTGGCAGGATGCGCTGATAGCTGACTGCCTTGAACTGCTCGCCATAGACCTTGTGCTGCATGCGTTCACCGCTCACTTCCAACTCTTCGCCGGGGGTCAGTTCTGGGAAGCTGCCGACCACAGTCAGGTCAACGCCATTGACGTTAAGCTTGACGACGGAATAGCCGTTTTCGTTGTTGTAATAGACGATGTCTTCGATGCTGCCGCGCAGGGTTTCCATATCCCCATTATAAAACAATTGTTTCAGGATGGGAAACCCAAAAACTCAAAATAGAGGGTTGACATTCTTTTAGGAAACGAATATAATGAACATCGTTCAATAATATACATCGTATAAAATTATGGAGAGAACATGACGGAAGAAGCCCGCGTTGGCAGCCGGATGGACCGGAAAAGAGAGGAAACACGCCATAAAGTGATTGCTGCCGCAGAAAGGTTATTTCATCAGCAGGGCGTGGCAGCCACCACGATGGAGCAAATCGCCCAGGAAGCGGACATTGCCAAGGGAACGCTGTATGCCTATTTTCCGGTCAAAGAAGCCATCATTGTGGCGTTTATGCAGAAATCCTTCCAGGAACGCAGCCCTGACCGTACCCAGCAGATCTGCAGCTTGCCAGATACTTCGGCTCGCATGCGCCTGATCTTCGCAGATTTGGTGGCAGGCGTGCAGCGGCAGAAAGACCTTTTTGAAACCTATATGCTCTACCGCATGCGCAGTATGATTTCTTTTCGTCAAGATGAGGGGCTTAAAAGCGGGTTATCTTTGCTTGGGGAAGAAATCAT
This sequence comes from Anaerolineales bacterium, assembly GCA_038206515.1. Taxonomy (GTDB): domain Bacteria; phylum Chloroflexota; class Anaerolineae; order Anaerolineales; family Anaerolineaceae; genus DSYU01. The sequence goes on from JBBRAT010000008.1 coordinate 7,566, forward strand.
TCGCCTGGGGCAGCAATCCGGGGAAATCCGCGCAGATTTGCCGCAAATGCTCGTTGAAGATTTGTTTGAATTTGCCTTAATTGAAGTGATTAAGCAGTTTTATTTATCCCCAGCCGACTTTCAGGCGCAAATCGCTATTGATGAAGCTGTGGATTTGTTTATGCAGGCAGTGAAGCCTGCCGCTCAGTAACCCGAGGAGAAAGATCATGCCATCCCTGAAAAGTAATTTGTTTTTGTTTGCATTGCGCAACCGCCACTTATTCCAAGGTCGCCTCAAGCCGCAAGTGATTGATTGGGATACATCCACCACCCAGTTGCGGATCGAATTTGAGGAGGCGGCAAAGAAGTCCGCGCCGATTCCATCGAACGTTGAGATTACTCCGGTTGCCATCCCTGATCTGCCTGCGGGATTGCGCGCCGAGTGGATCATGCCACGCGGCGCATCGAAAGATAAGATCATTTTTTATACCCATGGCGGCGGATATGTCAGCGGGTCTTGCGCAGACCACCGTATGCACGTGGCGAAGTTTGTGAATGATACAGGCATCGGCGCGCTGCTGTATGAATATCGTCTGGCGCCTGAGCATCCCTTCCCTGCGGCAGTGGAAGATACTTTGGTGGCATACCGGTGGGTTTTGGAGCAGGGGATAAAGCCGGAGAATATCATTATTGTGGGCGAATCAGCTGGGGGTGGGTTGTGTCTGGCTGCGCTGGTAGCAATTCGCGATGAAGGTCTGCCGCTACCCACAGCGGGCGTGGCGCTTTCGCCCTGGACGGACTTGAACTGCACTGGCGAATCCTATCGAACCAACGCCAAAAAGGATATTTCGTATGAAGGGTCATGGACGGTTTGGGGCAAGTATTATGCGGGTGATTGTGACCGCACCCATCCTTGGATGTCGCCTTTATATGCTGATCTAGGCGGTCTTCCCCCGCTGTTGATTGTGGTCGGCACCGCTGAAATCTTGCTGGATGACGCGCGTTCCTTTGCCCGCAAAGCGCAAGCAGCGGGTGTGGACGTCACCCTGGGCGAATGGGAAGGGATGGTACATTGCTTCCCGCTCTTTGCTCCCATTATCCCCGAAGCAACCCAAGCCTGGCAGCAAACTTGCGATTTTATCCGCCAGCATGTTTAGAAAATGAATGTCGTATTTTTTGGAGTTGGAGCAACCCTTCAGCTCAAAAAATACGACATTCATTTTGGTGATTTTAAAATCTACCCGCGTAACCGGTTATACAACACAGTATGCAGGATGCCCCCATTGCGGAAGTATTCTACCTCAATGGGGGTGTTGATGCGCGCAATTGCCTGGAAGGTGATTTCTGAGCCATCCTCGCGGCGGGCGTGGACTGCCAGGGTGGGGTTGGGGCGGGTGATCTGATCCGCGCCGTCCACGCTGAAGACTTCATGCCCGGTCAGCCCCAAAGATTGCGCATTTTCGCCAGGGAGGTACTGCAGCGGCAAGATGCCCATGCCTACCAGGTTGGAGCGGTGGATGCGCTCGTAGGATTCCGCCAGAATGACCTTCACGCCTTGCAGCATGGGACCCTTGGCAGCCCAGTCGCGGCTGGAGCCTGTACCATATTCCTTGCCCGCCAAAATCATCAGCGGCACGCCAGCTTGTTTATATTGCATGGCGGCGTCAAACAGGCTCATTTGCTGATTTTTAGGCAGATAGAGCGTATAGCCGCCTTCAACACCTGGAACAAGCAAATTCTTCAATCGGATATTGGCAAACGTCCCGCGCGCCATCACCCGATCATTACCGCGCCGCGAACCGTAGGAGTTAAACTCGCTGACGGGCACGTCATGGTCAATCAGGTACTGCCCGGCGGGTGATTTGACGGGGATCGCACCGGCGGGCGAGATGTGATCGGTGGTGATCGAATCACCCAACAGGGCAAGCACGCGCGCATTTTCAATCTTTTTGCCTTGCGGCGGTTGAGTGGTCATCTCATCAAAATAGGGCGGCTCTTGCAGGTAAGTGGAATGAATATCAAAGGGGTAAGTGGTCGCTTTTGGCGAGGGGATGGCGTTCCAGGTGGGGTTGGCGTCATAAATATGCGCGTAATTATTGGAATACATTTCCGGGCGCACGTTTTGCAGGATGGTATCTTGAATTTCGGCAGTGGTGGGCCAGATGTCGCGCAAATAGACGGGTTGTCCATCCTTCCCCACGCCCAGCGGGTCACGATCCAGGTCAATATCCACCGTACCCGCCAGGGCATACGCCACCACCAGCGGCGGTGAGGCAAGGTAGTTTGCCAGGGTATAGGGCGTTATGCGACCCTCAAAGTTGCGGTTGCCTGAAAGCACCGCCGCTGTCACCAGATGACCCGTGTTGATCGCCTCGACTACTGGCTCAGGCAGCGGACCGGAATTGCCGATGCAGGTGGTGCAGCCATATCCCACCAGGTCAAAGCCCAGGGCAGCCAGGGGCTCCAGCAGATTTGCCTTTTCCAGGTAGTCACTGACCACTCTGGAGCCGGGCGCAAGGCTGGTTTTGACGGTTGGCTTGACGTGCAGCCCCTTCTCGACCGCTTTCTTTGCTACTAACCCCGCCCCAATCATCACCGAGGGGTTAGAGGTGTTGGTGCAGGAGGTGATGGCAGCCACGACCACCGCGCCATGCCCAATGACTTTCGGCAGTTGACCTTCCATCTGTACGCTGACGGTGCGGGTTAGCTCATCTTGGGGAATATCAAAGCCGCGCTCGGTTTTGGGCAGGCGCAGCGCCTTGTGAAAGTTATTGCGCATGTCCGCCAGACTGACGCGATCCTGTGGACGTTTGGGTCCTGCCAGGCTGGGCTGCACGGTGGATAAATCCAGCTCCAGCAGGTCAGTATATTCAGGGTCAGGCGTGGCATCCGTGCGGAAGAGGTGCTGCGCCTTGCAGTAGGCTTCTACCCGCTCGGTGACTGCCTCTGTCCGCCCTGTCAGGCGCAGGTAATGGATGGTTTGCTCATCCACTGGGAAGAAGGTGATGGTCGCCCCATTTTCAGGGGACATGTTGGCGATCATGGCGCGATCCGAAAGCGAGAGGGAAGAGAGCCCTGGACCGTAAAACTCGACAAACTTTTCTACCACGCCCTTTTTGCGCAGCATTTGGGTAACGGTCAGGGTCAAGTCAGTGGGGGTCACGCCTTCCGGCAGGCGACCGGTAAGCTTGAAGCCAATTACATCCGGGACGAGCATCTCAATCGGCTCGCCGACCATAACGGAGATGGCTTCAATGCCGCCCACGCCCCAGCCCACCACGCCCAGACCGTTAATCATGGTGGTATGCGAATCAGTACCGACCACCGTATCTGGGTAAGCGATGGTTTGCCCCTCCCCGTCTTGGGTCATTACCACGCTTGCCAAAAATTCCAGGTTCACCTGATGGACAATGCCGGTTTCAGGCGGCACGACCCGCAGGTTCGAGAAGGCATGCTGCGCCCAATGCAAAAATTCATAGCGTTCGTGATTACGCTCAAATTCCAGCTCGGAATTTTGGCGAAGGGCATCTGGCGTGCCGTAATAATCCACCTGGACGGAGTGGTCAATGACCACATCCACCGGCACAACCGGGTTAATCTGGTCAGGGTTGCCGCCCAGGCGGGTGAGGGCAGCGCGCATGGCAGCCAAATCCACCACCACCGGCACGCCAGTAAAATCCTGCATGATGACTCGCGCCGGGAAGAAGGGCATAGAGACGCGCTCGCCCGTTGGCTGCCACTGCGCCAGGTTTTGCACGTCTGCCGCAGTAACCCGCTTGCCGTCCAGGTGGCGCAGGGTGTTTTCAAGCAAGATACGCACCGAGAAGGGCAGGCGGTTGATCTGCTCTGCCGATAAGACATCTAACGGAAAATAGGTGTACTGCCCGCTGGGGGTTTTCAGCGTGGCTTGTGAACGTTCCTGTAAAGTGGTCATTGCGCTCCTCCCATATTTTGAATGACAGCATCCGCAAATTCGGATGTTTTCAGTAACGTGCCGCCGGTCATCAGGCGGTACAAGTCAAAGGTGACCGTTTTGCGCACGATGGCGCTTTCCATGCCGCGAATAATCAGGTCAGCGGCTTCATTCCAACCAAAATAGCGCAGCATCATCTCGCCAGAAAGCAGCAGAGAACACGGGTTGGCAACGTTTTGCCCGGCGATGGTGGGGGCGGTGCCGTGGGTGGCTTCAAAGATCGCCAAGCCGGTGTCGTAGTTGATGTTGCCGCCGGGGGCAATCCCCACCCCGCCCACCTGCGCAGAGATCGCATCGGAAAGATAATCGCCGTTGAGATTGGTGGTTGCCAGCACGTCAAACTCGCTGGTGCGGGTGATCACCTGCTCAAAGGCGATGTCGGCGATGATGTCTTTGATCCAGAGCTTGCCGGCTTCCAGCGCATCCGCTCTTTCCTGATCCGCAATAGCGGGGCTGATCTCTTTTTGGGTGCGTTCCCATTGCCGCTGCGTATAAACGCTATCCGCAAACTCGGCTTCTGCCACTTCATAGCCCCAGGTGCGGAATGCGCCTTCGGTGAACTTCATAATGTTGCCCTTATGCACCAGGGTGACGCTTTTGCGGTGGTTCGCCAGCGCCCAGCGGATGGCAGCACGTACCAGGCGTTGACTGCCCTGTTTGGAAATGGGTTTGATGCCAATGCCGGTCGTTTCAGGGAAGCGAATTTTGGCAAATTCTGCCGGAAATGCCTCTTGCAGCCAGGTCAGAAAGTGCGCGTTTTCGGGCGAACCTTCGGCAAATTCAATGCCTGCGTATAGATCTTCGGTGTTTTCGCGGAATGTGACCATATTTACCCGGTCAGGGCGTTTGAGGGGGGAAGGGAGTTCGGCAAACCAGCGCACCGGACGCTGACATACGTAGAGGTCTAATTCTTTGCGCAGGGCAACGTTGAGCGAGCGGATGCCGCCGCCCACCGGCGTGGTGAGCGGACCTTTGACGCCCACCAGGAAGGCGCGAAAGACTTCGATGGTTTCATCTGGCAGCCAGGTTTGAAAGCGATCAAAGGCTTTTTGCCCGGCAAAGACTTCCATCCACTGAATCTGGCGGCTGCCGTGATAAGCGCGCCGGATGGCAGCATCTATCATCCGCTGGGCGGCGGGCCAAATATCCGTGCCAATGCCATCCCCTTCGATATACGGCACAATGGGGCGGTCAGGCACGATCAGCCGCCCGGCTTCCATGCGGATTTTTTCGCCCGTTTCAGGCACTTGCGATAAGGTAAATTCGCTCAATCTGTTTCCCTCCTTTTATACCGGCATGTGCTGGCAACCTCATTGGGTTATCGTTTGGGTATACCCTGGCATCCCCACGTTGAAAATGACCTGAATGGGTAATATCCATTGCGGCGCGCAACGCATATAATCCTGTATGTTATTGTACGACTAAAATTCTTCTTTGTAAATACGGGACACTGTCCCATTAGACGGGACAAGGAGCAACATGCCGCCAGAACAAATTCAGACGCTTTCACGAGCGGTTGCCATTTTAGATTGTTTCAGCCTGGAGCAGCCCGAATGGGGCGTGCGCGAAATCGCCCGCAAGGTGCAGCTTTCTTCCTCTGCCACTGGGCGGTTGCTGGCAGCGATGAAAGACCTGGGGATTCTCAGCCAGAATCCGCAGACCCGCGCATATTCGATGGGGGCGCGCGCGCTCAGTTGGGCGGGCATGTACACTGCCACCCTGGACGTGCGCAATCAAGCCCTACCCGCCATGGAAGATTTGCATCATTCTACTCAGGAGACGATCAGCCTGTATATCCTGGATGGCAATGAGCGAGTCTGTGTGGAACGGATGGAGAGTTTGCAGAATGTGCGGATTGTGGCTCGGCTGGGGCGCAGGCTTCCGCTGCATGCCGGCGCAGCGGGCAAGGTGATGTTGGCATTCCTCTCCGTGCCGCGTCAGAACGATTTTTTCCGCACGGCGCAGCTTCAGCCGCTGACCTCGCATACCCTGGTCGAACCTGCCCAACTGCGTGCGGAACTGGCAAAAATCCACGAGGCCGGGGTTGCCGTCAGCTATGGCGAATGGATTGACGATGCTGCCGGGGTCGCTGCGCCTATCTTGGATGACACCGGTCAGGCGATTGCCGCGCTGACTATCTCCGGCCCAATTCTGCGCTTTGATGCAGAACGAGTGAACGTCTATTGCCGCGAAGTAAAGCGCGTAGCGGGGCAGATTTCTGAAAATATGGGTTATAGGCGCGGTCAGCTGACGATTGGTGAATGACGTAAGAAAAGAGGCGTTAAGAAAATGATCCTTTATGACAAAATTAGCTCACAATTACCTGCCTGGCGCGAGCGGGTCAATCGCCTGATCCACGATCATGGTCACTTTAAGGTAAGTGATGTAACCGTAGAGCAGATTTATCGCGGTATTCGAGACGTGCAAATTCAGGTCAGTGATATTTCTTACGTAGACCCTTATGAAGGCATTCGCATTCGCGGCTACACGATCCCTGAACTGCTGCAAAGACTACCCAGACTGCAAGGGACGAGCTTCCCTCTGGCGGGCGGGGTGTATTATCTACTGATGGTAGATGAGATGCCCAGCTACGATGATGCGATGGAAGTGGAAGCCGAATGGAAACGCCGCAGCCGCGTGCCGGAATATGTGTATGATATGCTGCGCGCCATGCCCATCAGTGCCCATCCCATGACCCTGTTTTCGCAGGCGATCCTGGCGTTGAACTGTGAATCGGTGTTTGTGGAACGCTATAACGCCGGGATGCAGAAATCCGACTATTGGAAGGCTTCCCTGGAAGACAGCTTAAATCTTACTGCCAAGCTGCCCCATATTGCCGCGTATATCTACAACATGCGCTTTAACGGCGGCAAACAGGTGAAATCAGACCCATCCCTGGATTGGAGCGCGAATTTTGCCAATATGCTCCAGCCTGGCAACGTGGAATATCAGGACCTGATGCGCCTATTTTTCATGCTGCACTGCGACCACGAAGGCGCAAACGTCAGCGCGCATGCCTCTGCGCTGGTGAGTTCGGCGCTGTCGGATGTCTATTACTCCTCCTCGGCGGCGATGAACGGGTTAGCCGGTCCGCTACATGGACTAGCGAATCAGGAGTGCATCCGCTGGCTGCTTTCGGTGCGCGATCAGTTTGGCGGCTTGCCCACGCGCGATCAATTGGCGGACTTTGCCCGCAATACCCTCGCTTCGGGGCAGGTGATCCCGGGCTACGGCCACGCCGTCTTGCGGGTGACGGATCCACGCTTTACGGCGCAGCTTCAGTTTGGCAATCAATATTTGCCGGAGGATGAAATTTTCAAGCTGGCAAAGCTGGTATTTGAGGTGGTGCCGGAGGTATTGCAAGAAACTGGCAAGGTCAAGAATCCCTGGCCCAATGTGGACGCGCTGAACGGCACGATGCAATATCACTATGGCGTGAAAGAGTTTGACTTTTACACTGTGTTGTTTGGGGTGAGCCGTATTTTGGGGTTAACCTCACATGTGGTGTGGGCGCGGGGGTTGGGCAAACCGATCGAACGCCCCAAATCACTGACCACGCGGATGCTGGAAGATATGATTATTCCTCCGGCGGCTGCCCATGCGCACGCTGAGTTGCGCAAGGATTCTCGTAAAGACTCGTGGATGGATGTGCGGATTGCCCCGTAGAAAGAATAAAATCACCATAAAGGTAGGAGTTTTCCTGCCTTTATGGTGAGAATACCCTGAATGTGTATGCTAAACAGGTGATTTCCCTTTGAGCAATCTTGTGCTATATTATTGATCGTAGTTGTTTAATTTATTGCCTAGGAGGGAAACATGAAAAAGCAAGGATGGATGATTGTTGTTGTAATGATGTTGTGCCTGGTGGTAGTAGCGGCATGTAGCACCGCCGCGACCCCTACGCAGGCGGTTGGTGATGCTTCTGGCACCAGTGACGTTGCCAAACCTTCCAATGGCGGCGGACCTGGTCAGGCAGTGAGCTTGACCGGTGATGCAACCAAGGGCGCTCAGGTGTATACAGAAAACTGTGTGGCGTGCCATGCGGCTGACGGTAAGGGTGGCGTTGCGAACCCTGGCTCCACGGATGGGACAATTCCGGCTCTTAATCCCATTGACACGAGCCTGAAGAATGCGGATTATAAGACCTTTGCCACGAATATTGACCTGTTCGTTGAGCACGGCTCAAAGCCCGAAGGTGACAGCCCCGCGCTGCAAATGAAGGCGTTTGGCGATGACAAAACCCTCACCCCGCAGCAAATTGCGGACGTGATTGCATACGTCATCAGCCTGAATAAGTAGTCTCATTTATTTAACGAAAAAAACCAGGTGAAAGCCTGGTTTTTTTCGTTAATAGCCAATTTTATGAAGATTTGCTTGCTTGCAAACAAATCTTCATAAAAAGTTACTGCCTAGACATGGAAAATGAGCTAAAAGGGTTACCAAAAATATAAAAGTCAAAGAGACTTAAGACATAGAACCGATGAAGCTACCTGGCGAAGAAGAAATCTGAGCTATCTACCAGCAAGGAGAAAAAACCACAGTCCAATTTGTGGTTCGTCTGATATAATAATAATATGAAGGTGTAACTCAATAGCAGAGTTTCCCCTTTTATTAAGCATTTGAGCATTTTACTCTAATGTTTAATAAAAGGGGGTATGTAGGTTCAAATCCTGCCACCTTCATCAGTAGTTTTCTTGAAAAATCTGTTCTTGTAGTAGAAGCGTTTCAACTTCTTCGGTCTTAACAGGTTCTGGAAATCCAAGGTTATTAATTAATCTTCTAATTTGGTTGCACCGAGCAGCAGAGTCTTTCTTTAGAGAAACTGTGCCTTTCCCTTTGTGATTTGCCCATTCTGTGAAGCGTGATATTAATTCTTGCTCAGATTGCGCACAGCAGGCTAATTCAGCATCTAAAGTTGCAATGATTTTAATGATAATATCGCCTAATCCCACAACTCCACGCAAAGAAACTTTTACTAGCGTACCAGAAATAACAGGAAAGTGTTCTGGCACCTCTTGGACATTCAAATTTATTGGAGATGCGATAGCTGTAAATTCGGAATACTTATCCTGCGTAAGTTGATTGGCTAACCCTCCACGATGGATTAAACTGTTTCTGCATTCTTTAAAATATCGAAAACATATCAACAGGTAATTCAGATTTGCTAAGGAATTTTTTTTGTGACTAATTAATGTGGGATAAAAGGTGGTTTGGACAAGGGGCGATTTATTAACTGTTATCTCAGTAATTGCATTAAGAACACCTCTTGGTCTTCCATTCTTCCTATCTAACCATGCCGGAACTTGTAATTGCTTGCTTAGATCATCAGAAAAACCAAGTGAAGTTTGAATGGAATCGATCCAACCCTCATATAATGCACATAAATTAATTAGCAAAAATTTTGCAAATTGTTCTTGTTGTTCAGGCCAGGTTTTTTCTAAGCATGAACGCCGCAAATTTACACCATGAATTCCACTACCCCAATCAAATCTGTCAAGTAATTTCTGATCATTTACATTATCTACACCCACCTCGTTTACAAATCCTTTTACCTGCCATCTTAAATTCCATATAGCTGATGCTGTTGGCCAAACAAAATCATATAAATCTGTTATTTGTTTTACTACATCATTGGATGCTGAAAAAAATAAATGTTTCATTGTTTTAAATCCTTGGAAGTAATCAATTTAACTGATGAATGTAAGTTCTAAATGCGTTTTCAAGTCTTATCATCGAATCAATCAATTGGTCTTGCAATTCGTCCCAATTATCGTCTTCTTTCAAGCCATAGTCTAAAATTACAAAACGAATGCGGCTCGCTTATCGGGTAGTAATTGCCAATCCAGTGATTCGCCAAACGATGCCTCAATTTCTTATTTGTTCCGTAAAAAAATGGCAACTGCTTTGACAATGTCACATTGATATCTGTTCTAGAAACTGGTTGGGGCTACTTCCGCCATATGTAGGCTCTGGACGAAATAATTGGCACATTGTCCCATATGTAGATAATTCGCCTTGCTCCATATGTGGCGGTATATGCCTTGGATAACCTGTATATGGCGAATGTGACATTGTCAAAGCAGTAACCATAAAAATACCATTACTTACCAGAAATTGCTTTGGCAGGCATTGCTTTCTGATTCACAGGCGCTTGCTTTGCCCAGGGGCGGTAGGCAATCACCACGCCAACCACCAGAACCACCACGATCAATGCGCGCAGCCAATAATCGGGTTGAACATAGGTAAAGAGGAAAAGCGCGGCTATGGCTTCGATGCCAACCCCCAGCGGGTGAAAATACGGTTGGCGGATAAAACGCACGGCAGCGATCAGTCCACAGATCAGCGCAGAGAACCACAAGAACGCACCGAGATATTCTTCCCAATCGCCAGTGGGCGCGCCTTCTGCACGATTGCGAATGCCTAACATCATGCCACGCTCCATGATATAACCGCCGTTAAAGACTGCCGTCATTACCCCAGCAGGCGCATCCGCCGGAAATTGAATGCGATGGCGGACGATCAGGCGGGTGTTTTGGGCGTCTACCGGCTGCAAATACCAAATCCAGGTCCACTTCATCGGCAGTTTATCGGTGGCTTGTGCTAACACGTATTGATTCGCCTGGGTTTGGGTGATTGCCATATACTCCATGATGATGCCCTGTTCAGGCGCGGGCGTTTGCCATTCGGGGTGAATGGCGTTGGCGTTGATGTACCAATAACTGGCATTGCCGGTGCGTTGGAAGAGATTCTCAATGAAGGTGAAGGAATAGAACCCGCCGCGACTGTCGCCAAGTTGGGCAAGCCAGGGATAAATTTGCTCTGGGGTGGCGTGAATGGTGATGACGTGATTCCAGAGCATATCTGGTTTGGGGACGGCTTCATCCCCAGGGAGAACGCGAGTGATTTCATCTGCCTGCGCGCCCCACGAAGGAACGAGCGCAGTAACCCAGATGCCCAATGCGATGATGACAACCAGTGCGGCTGCCAAGCCAATGAGGAAACGTTGGGATGGTTTTTGGGGGTTCATAATGTGAGCCTCTTTTTAAAAAATTCTTTTTACAAATTAGGGTAAATTTTCACCGCGACCGGCGATAAACAAATCATACCATTCTTCTCGAGAGAGTTCAACCGAATCACCCTGGCAGCAGGCGGCAATCCGGGCAGGGTCGCGCGTACCGATGATTGCCTGAATGTGGGCAGGGTGGCGCAAAATCCAGGCAATGAGGATGGCTTCGCGGCTGACGCTCTTTTGCTGCGCCAAAGCAGTTACACGCTCGGCGGTCGCTTTCACATGCTTTACCTGGGCTTCTTCGTCATCTCTGCCGGTCAAGAGCCCCCATGCCATAGACCCCCACGCCTGCAAGGTGATGTTGTGCAGGCGGCAATATTCAATCGTGCCTTCGTTGCGCGTCAGGCGCGGGTTGTATTGGTTGAAAAGGATGCCTTCATCTAGCATGTGGGTGTGCAGAATGTTGAAAGCGACCTGATTGCAAACAATCGGCTGACGGACGGAATGGCGCAGCAGGTCTAGCTGGGCGGCAGTGTGGTTGCTGACGCCAAAATTGCGTACCTTGCCCGCTTGCTGAAGTTCATCAAAGGCGCGGGCGACTTCTTCCGGCTCGACCAGCGGGTCGGGGCGGTGCAGCAGCAGGACATCCAGATAATCGGTATCCAGACGCTTGAGGCTGGCATGTACGCCCTCGATAATGTGTTCATAGCTGAAATCAAAGCGGGCAGGTGTATCAGGATTCGGGTCACCGCCAAAGCGAATGCCCACTTTGGATTGCACGATAATCTGTTCGCGCAGACGGGGTTGTTCCTTCCACAAGGCGGCAAAAACCTGCTCTGACTTGCCGCGCGTGTAAATATCCGCGTGGTCGTAGAAATTAATGCCTGCATCCAGCGCAGCGTGGACGGTGCGCAGGGCGGCGGCTTGGGTTTCAGCGGAGAGGGGAGAATCATCCCAGCTGCCGCCGAGGGGCATGCAGCCCAGGGCGATGCGGGTAACATTCAGGGTGGATTCACCTAATTTTTGCGTTTTCATAGAGAGCCTTTCTTGGCGATTAATGGAATGACTTTGAAAAATCATCGCTTGCAGCAGTGGTTTCTGCCTTCTGAAAGCGTGACGTTTTTGCCAGTTCGGCGATTTTGTCGGCATACAGGTCATCGTTGATGGGCAGCTCAACGGTTTGATGCAGGAAGCTGGAAAGCATGATGGAATTGCCCAACATGAGTCCGTTTAGCCCTTCTACGCCGGGGTTGGCGGGGGCTTTGCCAGTGCGGATGCTTTCGATGAAATCCTCAATGACAAAGCGATGTCCAGGCTGTCCGTGATGCGTGTAACTAATTTCTATAACTTCGTTGGGAACACTCGCAAAACTACGCGGATCCGTCTGCAAAAAGTGCAGCATTGACTCTTCGTTGCGAGTGAAGGTCAATGTGCCGTTCTCAAAGACCAGTTTGCCCATCTCCCCCACGATTTCCAGGCGGTTGGTGCCAGGCGCTTCGCCAGTGGTGGTGATAAAGTGACCGACCATGCCATTTGCGTATTCAAAATAGGCGGTGACTTCGTCTTCCACTTCGATATTGTGATATTTACCGATGTGAGCGAACCCATTCACGCGCTGCGGCAATCCAAAGAACCACTGATACAGATCCAGGTTGTGGGGGCATTGGTTGAGCAGCACGCCACCGCCCTCACCCTTCCAGGTGGCGCGCCATCCGCCGGTGTTGTAATACGCCTGAGTGCGGAACCAGTCCGTGATAATCCAAGTGGCGCGGGTCAGTTTGCCCAGGTCACCGTTATCTATCATAGACTTGATTTTCTGCCAGAAGCCATACGTGCGCTGCATAAACATGATTTCAAAGACCAGATGAGGGTATTTCTGCCGGGCAGCTTCGTATGCGGCGATCATTTTACGCGCATCGCGGGTGGTGACGGCAATGGGCTTTTCCACCAGCACGTGAATACCCCGCTGGAAGCACTCAATGGCAATAGGGGTATGGTCATAATGCGGCGTGGAGATAATCACCCCATCCAGTGCAGCCTGATCCAGCATTTCGCGGTAGTCAAGATAAGCAGGGACGTGCAATTCCTGACTCCAGGCATCTGCTTTAGCGCGGTCAATATCACAAATGGCGGCAAGTTGCGCGCCAGGCAGGGTTGGCACATCACGCACATGGCTAGAACCCATGTTGCCAATGCCAATCACTGCTAAACGAAGAGGAGCAATTTCGGTCATTTAACCTCCTAAGGGAAGGAATTTCATGCGGTTAAGTGTACTACAAAGGGATCACGCAGAGCGCAAAAACCCTCTCATTCCAAGGCTAACGTGGATTTTCCACGCCTACCTGCTGGCACATAGTCAGCACCGGGCAGGTGGAGCAATGCGGGTGGTCGCCGGTGCAAATATGCTTGCCAAAGGGAACGAGCAGACGGTTAATTTCAACCCAATGCGCTTTCGGCAGTTTTTCTTCCAGTGCCAGCATGGTCTTTTCGGGAGAATGAGTTGCCACGTATCCCCAGCGGTTCGTGACGCGGTGAACATGGACATCCACGCTAATAAACAGCTGTCCGCACGCCACGCCCAGCGTCAGGTGCGCGCATTTTACGCCTACGCCGGCAAAGGATAACAACACCGTTTCCTCACAGGGCAATTCACCGCCAAATTCATCCATCACGCGCTGCGCAATTGCTTGAATTTGGGCTGCTTTGCGCTCATGGAACGTGCTTTGGGTGATGAGCCTGTCTATTTCAGGGATGGGGAGGGCAGCGATTGCTTGCGGGCTGCGCGCCACTGCGAATAACTGACGGGCAAGCGGCAGAGAAACTTCATCATAGGTGCGGATGGAGAGGATGCAGGCAATGAGTTGTTCAAAAGCAGTTGTATATCCTTCTTCTGCCAGCTGGAACATGGCAGCTTTTGGGTAAGGGACAACCGCTGGCGCAATAGTCTGCAGGGCAAGGGTCACGTCAAAAGGAATCTTTTTCATTTTTCAACCCACCTTTGCTCAGAACGATGAGAAAAATCCCAAACTTGAGGCGTTTTCTCCATCCGGCTGAGGAGTGACTATTTCGAATTAACGGATGGCTCGAGGTGGTTTTTCGATCTGGACGGCAGCCCAAAGGAAGGATCCAATTGCTTCCTTCGCATTAACCACGATCGGATAATCAATGTAGTCGCGATAACTACGCTGGACACAAACCCCATCGCAGGCGTCAAGGATATCGATCCACCCGCGCGAATCTTTCACTGCTTTGGTTTTAAGAGAGGCGAAACCCTTATTAATACGCTGTATATCGGACTGGTTGGCTAGTCCCAGGTCGAGGGCGCGTTGGAAGGTGTAGAGGAACATCCCACTTCCGGAAGTATCCAGCCAATTGTCAGGATCGCTGCCTTTATCAACGACCTGATACCATAGCCCACTGATCGGGTCCTGAGTGCCACGCAGCCCCTCCAGCAACTTGTCCAGAATTCCGATCAGACCGAGGCGCTCTGGATGACCTTGCGGGAGCAGCCCCAGCGTCTCGACCAGGATAAGAGCGTACCAGCCGAGACCCTCCCCCCAGACTGTAGAAGAAAGCCCGGTTTTAGAATCAGCCCAGGACGACGCACGGGATTCATCATAGGCATGCAGGAATAACCCACTTTCAGCTTGGAGGCAATTCTTGGATAGAATGCGAATCTGGTTTGCGACCTCCCCAAAGCCAAAGGGACCATCGCCCAGGACAGCCGCGCAGCGCGCCATGAACATCCCCCCCATAAAGACGCCGTCGATCCACATGGCGTGTGCGCCTCCGCGGTTGTGCCAGAACCCACCGTCTCTGTTGCGTGGGTAATCGTTGAAGGAGGCACGGATGCGCTCAACAGCCAGTCGGTAGCGAGGCTCGCCGGTATATTGGTAGAGAGCAGCAAGCACTGTGCCAGCCATCATGTCGTCCATGCTATTTCCCTTAAAATTGCGAATGGAGCCGTCGGGAAGAACGTGCTTTTCTCCAAAAAGCCGAATATAGTCAAAGTAGCGTTGTTCACCGCTGAACTGCCAGAGCTTTTCCAACCCGCAAAGGATATAACCCTGGACATAGCACCAGGGCTGGTAGGGGATGGCGTCGGGGTCGGGCCAACGGGCTAGAATGGTATCTGCCAGGGCAATTGATATGGGTTGTTCCATCTTGATCCTTCCATTCGTACAATTAAGTGTCTGGTAATGCCAGACACTTAATTGTACCAAGATTCCTTCAAATCCCCAATCTATCACAGTTGACTAGACAAGTGCAAAAGGGTAGAATGATAGGGATATTTCGTGAATAGTGGTATTTTTAGAGAAACGAGGTGAATGGGATGAGCAATGAAACCGTTTCCGCTCCCCTGGCAATTTATCGGTTTGTGGTGACTCCAGGTCAAGCTGCCCCGGACGCGCGCTCGGCAGGATATCTGGCGGATGCGCATGCGCTGGGGTTCACAGAGGTGACAGGCATCTGCTGTGAGGATATTTATTTTGTTGAGGGAGCGTTCCTCCCGGCGGATTTAGCGCAACTGGCAAATCGCTTGTTGGCGGACCCTCTCGCGCAGCGGATCAGCTGGTCAGCGGTGGACGTGGAAGCAGATAGGCGCGCGCACGCGGAGTTGATTGATGTAGCCCTGCGTCCCGGCGTCACCGACCCGGTGGCAGAGCAAATTGTGCGGGCTGCCCCAGAAATTGGGGTCAAGGGCGTAAAGCGAGCCTGCACCGCGCAGCGTTTTTATGTGCAGGGCAATCCCCTCCCCCCGGAAATACTTGACCTCCTTGCCAAACGGCTGCTCGCAAACCCCATCATCCAACGCTATGAATTGGGCATCATTGATCCCATCTTCCCGCAGGAAGCAGGCGCATCCGGCAAGGTGGAAGTCTTGCCTGTACGTCAGATGAATGATGCGCAGCTTTTGCAGCTTTCTGCGGATCGCCGCGCCGCGCTGGACCTGACTGAGATGCGCGCCATTCAAGCCTACTTCCGCGCCGAAGACCGCGACATGACCGATATTGAACTGGAAACCATCGCCCAAACCTGGAGCGAACACTGCGTACACAAGACTTTTAAAGCGCAGGTGACCATCCAGAACCCGCAGGATGCGGCTGCCGCCCATTGGAAGGCGCAAGCACAAGCCAATAACCTGCTCAAAACCTACCTCAAAGCCGCTACCGATCAAATCAACGCGCCCTGGGTGCTTTCCGCCTTTGTGGATAATGCGGGCATTCTTGCTTTCGGGGCGGATAGCGAGGTTTCTTTTAAAGTGGAGACGCATAACCACCCTTCCGCCATTGAGCCTTTCGGCGGGGCGAATACCGGCGTGGGCGGCGTGATCCGTGATGTGATTGGCGTCTCTGCCAAACCGATTGCCGCTACGGATGTACTGTGCTTCGGTCCGCAAGACCTGCCGTTAGAAGATTTGCCCGCTGGAGTGCTGCACCCGCGCCGGATTCAATCTGGGGTGGTGGCTGGCGTGCAGGATTACGGCAATAAAATTGGCATTCCCACCGTCAGCGGGGCGGTGTTATATGACCCAGGTTTCACTGCCAACCCGCTGGTCTTTTGCGGCTGCGTAGGTATCGCTCCGCGCGGCAAGCATGGGCGCGACCCAAAGCCCGGCGACCGCGTAATTGTATTGGGCGGACGTACCGGCAGGGATGGACTGCGTGGCGCTACGTTTTCTTCGATGACGATGGACGCGCAGACCGGCGAAGTGGCGGGCGCATCCGTGCAAATTGGCGCGCCGATCACTGAAAAGGGATTGATTGACGTGATTGTCCGCGCGCGGGATGCTGGCTTGTATCGCGCAGTCACGGATTGCGGCGCGGGCGGGCTTTCTTCCGCAGTTGGCGAAATGGCAAGCGGCTTGGGCGCAACGATTGATTTGCAGGATGTACGCCTGAAGTACCCCGGCTTGGCTCCCTGGGAAATCTGGTTGTCAGAGGCGCAAGAGCGTATGGTGCTGGCAGTGCCGGTGCATTCTATTCACGGCTTGCGCCAGTTATGCGAGATTTATGACGTGGAATTTACGGATATTGGCGTCTTTGAGGCGACCGGGCGGTTGGTGGTCTGCTATGGGAAGGCGGTGACGCTTGACCTGGCAAATCATTTCCTGCATGAGGGCATTCCGCAGCGGCATTTGCAGGCGCAGCTGCCCCACTATGACCTGAACGCATACGCACCAGCGATTCATGAATCGGCTGAAACCATCCTCCTCAAATTGCTGGCGCATCCCAATATTGCCTCGAAGGCAGCCATTATCCGCATTTATGACCACGAAGTGCAAGGCGGCACGCTGATCAAACCACTGACCGGCACGAAAAATGACGGCCCATCGGATGGCGTGGTCATCAAGCCCATTGGCGAACCCGGGATGGATGCGCTGATCCTGTCTACCGGCATCAACCCGGAGTATGGCAAGCGCAACCCCTACCGAATGGCGTTTGCAATGATTGATGAAGCCGTGCGCAACGCGGTTGCCACGGGCGCGGACCCGGCTCAGATTGCGATTCTGGATAATTTCTGCTGGGGTGACCCGCTCAAGCCGGAAAATATGGGCAGCCTGATCGAATGCACGCGCGGTTGCTATGACGCGGCAACCCTGTATGGCACGCCGTTTATCTCTGGCAAAGATTCCTTTAATAATGAATATCTCAGCAAGGATGGGCAGCGGCAATCTATTCCGCCCACGCTGCTGATTTCCGCAATGGGCATTGTGAGCAGCCTGAAGGGGTTGGTCACGATGGACTTGAAGCAGCCCGGCAGCGCAGTCTACCTGATCGGCAAACATCAACCCAAGTTGGCGGGCAGTCACCTGGCGTTGGTATGCAATCAGTCCACAAGCAGCGCAGATATTCCTGAGCCTGTACCGGCAGCTCCGCAGCTGTATGCAGCCCTGCATGCCGCCATGCAGTCCGGCTGGGTGCGCGCCTGTCACGACCTGAGCGAAGGCGGACTGGCAGTGACCGCCGCGGAAATGTGCATTGCCGGACGGCTGGGTATGGAAATTCACCTGCCAGCAGCCGGTAATGCGGATGCGCTGACCTGTTTATTTGGGGAAACCAATGCCTGCCTGCTGGTGGAAGTGGCTGAGGAAAACAAAGCCGCCTTTGAAGCGCAGCTAGGCGCGTTTGGCTGCGCATTGCTGGGCAACGTCACCGCTGAACCGAATTTGACAATCTGGGAGCAATCTGAAACGATGTTTACCTTACCGGTTGAGCAACTGGTCAACGCCTGGCAACGCACGGAGGCAAAGTAGCATGAAACCAACCGCGCTTATTTTACAAGCCACCGGCACCAACCGCGACCTGGACGTTGCTGAAGCCCTTGAGCAGGCGGGCGCAGCCACTCAGCTGGCGCATATCAACCAGATGCGCGCCAAAACGTTCCACTGGCAGGAGTATCAGCTGCTGGTGCTGGCGGGCGGCTTCTCCTATGCGGATTCTTTAGGAGCGGGCAAACTGCTGGCGTTAGATTTGCAATCTTACTTTGCGGATGAGGTGCAGGCATTTGTAGCGGCAGGTAAGCCCGTGGTCGGCATCTGCAATGGCTTTCAAGCATTGGTCAAGGCAGGCATCCTGCCGGGGCGCGATTCTGGCGTGGGCGCGACTCTCACCTTTAACACGCGCGGGCAGTTTGAATGTCGCTGGGTGACGCTACAGCCCGTATCCACCCACTGCGTATGGACGAATACGCTCGCTGAACCCATATACTGCCCGGTGGCGCATGGCGAAGGGAATTTCATCACCGCCAGCGATACGGATTACCGCACCCTATGCGCGCAGGATCAAGTGGCGTTGATCTATGCGGCTGAATCCGGTCAGGCGGCGGGGGGGCAATATCCCATTAACCCGAATGGCTCGGTGGGTGATATTGCCGGAATCTGCAATCCGCAGGGCAACGTGCTGGGGTTGATGCCGCACCCTGAAAATCATATTTACGCGCATCAACATCCCCGCTGGACGCGCGGCGAAAGCGCAGGCAGCGGATTGGCGCTGTTCCGTAATGGCGTGGCGTATGCCGCTAGCAGCCAGCTCTAAGGAAAGGAAAGGGAAAATGAGCATGGATATTTCCGCCTTAATCAGCCAGGCATTTACCGCCTCTGAATTGCCTTACCCAGGCAAGCAAACCGGCAAGGTACGGGATGGCTATTCGCTGGGCGCAGGCAAGCGGCTTTTTATCACCACCGACCGCCTATCTGCCTTTGATCGCGTGCTGGCGGCTGTCCCTTATAAAGGACAGGTGCTAAATCAGCTTTCGGCATGGTGGTTTGAGCAAACGGCCGATATTGTGCCAAATCATGTGGTATCGCTGCCCGACCCGAATGCGCTGGTGGCATTCGAGGTGGAGCCACTGCCGATTGAAGTCATTGTGCGCGGATATATCACCGGCGTCACCAGCACGGCTTTGTGGTATCGCTACTCGTTGGGCGAACGTGAAATTTACGGCTATACCTTCCCGGAAGGCTTGCAGAAGAATCAGCTTTTGCCGCAGGCAATCATCACCCCCACCACCAAGGGCGGCGCAACCGGGCATGATGAACGCCTGACCTGTGCCGAAGTGACCGAAACCGGCTTGCTGGACGCCGCAACCTGGGAAACCGTCCAGAAAGTTGCCCTGGCATTATTTGAACGCGGTCAGCAAGTGGCGGCAAAGGCAGGTCTGATTCTGGTGGATACCAAATACGAGTTTGGACGCACCGCGGATGGACAAATTTTGCTCATTGACGAAGTGCATACCCCTGATTCTTCGCGCTTTTGGAAGGCAGATAGTTACCCGGCGCGCTTTGCCAAAAGCGAAGAGCCGGAAAACTTCGATAAGGAATTTGTGCGCATGGCATATGCCGATCAGGGCTATCGTGGCGAAGGGACGCCCCCGACTATGCCCGCCGCGTTGTGGATTGCTGCCAGCCAGCGTTATATTGAAATTTACGAACGTCTAACGGGTGAGGCGTTCATACCCGGCAGCTATCCGGTCGAGCCGCGCTTAGAGGCGAATTTACGCAAAGCGGGGCTGCTATGAGTGACGCACTGGTCATTATCCTGATGGGATCGAGCAGCGATCAGGCGCACGCCGAGAAGATCGCCGTCGCCGCCCGCTCCTTTGGGCTAAAAGTCGTTACGCGGATTGGGTCAGCGCATAAGACCGCCGCGCACACCCTGCGCCTGCTGCATGAATACGAGCAGGACGCGCGCCCGAAGGTATTCATCACCATAGCCGGGCGCAGTAACGCTCTGTCTGGCTTCACGGATGGCGCGGTCAGCGCGCCGGTGATCGCCTGTCCGCCCCCAAGTGAAGCCTTCGGCGGCGCGGATATTTATTCCTCGCTGCGCATGCCCGGCGGGATTGCCCCGGCAGTGGTGCTTGAACCCGCCAACGCCGCCTTGCTCGCCGCCAAAATCCTGGCGTTAACCGATCCGCAAATATTGGATGCGGTGCGCGCCTTCCAACGTCAGCAAGCTGAAAAGATTGTGCAGGATGACGCTCATGCTCAACAGTGATTCCCCACGCGAAGAGTGTGGCGTGATTGGCATATTTGCCCCACAGGAAGAAGTGGCGCGCATGGCGTTCTTTGGACTGTACGCTTTGCAGCATCGTGGGCAAGAGGCAGCGGGCATCGCCGTCTCGGATGGGCAGACGGTGCGCCTGCACAAAGATGTGGGGCTAGTTTCGCAAGTGTTCCGCCCAGAAGACCTTGCGCCGCTGCAAGGGCATTATGCCATTGGTCACACGCGCTATTCCACCACAGGATCATCGTCCGCGCGGAATGCCCAGCCTTTCTTGATTGAAACACAGCACGGTCCGCTGGCAATTGCACATAACGGCAACCTGATGAACACGGCCGAGCTGCGCCAGGATTTGCTGCGGCGCGGCGTGGGGCTTTCTTCCTCCTCTGACAGCGAAGTGATTATTATGATGCTGGCAGGGGCGGAAGGCAATACCTGGAATGAACGCCTGAAGAACTGCATGAGCGTATGGCGCGGGGCGTATTCCCTGGTGCTGCTCACGCGGGATGGCGTGTTCGCGGTGCGTGACCCGTGGGGTTTCCGTCCCCTCAGCGTGGGCATGCTACCAGGGGGCGGACATGCCACCGCCTCTGAATCTGGCGCGCTGCGCACGTTAGGCTGCGAAGCCATCCGCGAAATTCGCCCCGGCGAGATTGTTGCCCTCAGCAGCAACGCCCTGACCATTCAGCAAGCCTTGCCGCCCGCCGAACCGTTAGCGCGCTGTACGTTTGAGCATATTTATTTCTCACGCCCAGATAGCTTTTGGGATGGATTGAGCGTGCATCAGGTGCGCCAAAAACTGGGGCGGGCATTGGCAAAAGAAGCTGCCGTTTACGCAGATGTGGTCATCCCTGTGCCGGATTCCTCGATTCCGGCTGCCATCGGCTATTCGGCGCAAAGCGGCATTCCTTATAACGATGGCTTTATCAAGAATCGCTACATTGGGCGCACATTTATTCAACCCACCGATTCGCTGCGTAAGCAAGGCGTGGCGTTAAAGTTTAACGTGATCGCTGAAAACGTGATGGATCGGCGCGTGGTGATGATTGACGATAGTATTGTGCGCGGCAATACCACTGGTCAGTTGGTGAAGCTGCTCCTTCAGGCAGGCGCGAAAGCGGTACACGTGCGCATTACCTGCCCGCCGATTGCCCACCCCTGCTTTATGGGCGTGGATATGGGGACGTATGAGCAGTTGATCGCCCATCAACGCAGCGTGGAGCAGATTCGCGTGCATTTGGGAAGCGATAGCCTGCATTTCCTCTCGTTAGAGGGCATGATGGCGGCGATTGGGCGCAGCGAAGGCTATTGTAACGCCTGCTTTACAGGCATTTATCCGCTGCCAACGCCGCTGGACGCAGCCAAAACCGGTTTTGAACAGGCAATAGGGTAAAGAGAATGAATGTTTTGATTATTGGTTCAGGCGCAAGGGAACAAGCCATTGCCTGGAAGGTGGCGCAATCGTCCAAGGTACAGCAGATTTTTGTCGCTCCAGGCAACCCGGGGACTGCCGCCACAACCGCAGGCAAAGGCGAAAATGTAGCGATTGGCGCGGAAAATGCCTCTGCGTTGGCTGAATTTGCCACCCGGCACGCGGTTGACCTGGCGATCATCGGTCCAGAGACGGCGCTGCAAGCCGGAGTGAGCGATGCACTGCGGACGGTGGGTATTCGCGTGTTCGGTCCCTCGCAACGGGCAGCCGAAATTGAAACGTCTAAGTCTTTTTCCAAAGCCTTTATGCAGCGGTTGGGCATCTCTACCGCGCGGTTCGCCTGCTTTACCGATTATGACGCCGCGCTGGCTCATCTGAACAGCCTGGATTACCCAACCGTTCTCAAGACGTCTGGGTTGGCAGGCGGGAAGGGTGTGCTGGTGCCTCATTCCATAGAAGAAGCCCGCCAGGGACTGCATCAGCTGATGGTGGAGCGCGTCTTTGGCAACGCCGGGCAGGAAGTAGTTATTGAAGAGTGGCTGGAAGGGGAAGAGGTTTCGCTGTTAGCCTTTACGGATGGGTTGACGGTATCCGCCATGCCACCCGCGCAGGATCACAAACGACTGTCAGAGGGCGATCATGGACCGAACACGGGCGGAATGGGCGCATACGCCCCCGCGCCAATCTGCCCGCCAGAGTTGGCGCAGGCGATTACCCGCGCGGTGTTGCAGCCTGCCGTAGATGGTCTGCGCGCAGAAGGTCGCCCGTTTGTGGGGGTACTCTATGCGGGCATCATGCTCACCGCGCAGGGTGCGCAGGTATTGGAATTCAACTGCCGCTTTGGCGACCCAGAAACGCAAGTTATCCTGCCCTTATTGGAAAGCGACTTGGTTGAAATTCTGGAAGCGTGCGTAGACGGGCATCTCTCACAGGTTCAACCACGCTGGAAAGTCGGGTCAGCAGCGTGCGTGGTGCTGGCATCCGAAGGCTACCCTGGGCAGCCGGCGCTGGGAAAGAAAATTCATGGCGCGCAGAGAGCGGTTGACGCAAATGAACATAGGCTTCTCTTTCATGCAGGCACGCAGGATCACGCGGGCGAACTGGTGACGGCAGGCGGGCGCGTATTTGCCATCACCGGACTGGGGCGGAGCTTACAAGACGCGCTTACTCAGGCATATACGCTCGCCCAAACCATCTCTTTTGAAGGGATGCAGTACCGCAAGGATATTGGCGCGCGTGCATACATTGGCAGTGATGAAGATGCCTTTGGCGGTAAACCATCTAACACCTATGCTAAAAGCGGCGTGAATATTGACGCTGGCAACCGCGCGGTGGAATTGATGCGGGATGCTGTGCGCGCAACGTACACGCCGGCGGTGCTGGCTGGCATTGGGTCGTTTGGTGGACTGTTTGACGCATCCGCACTAAAAGAGATGAGCGCGCCGGTGTTGGTCGCCTCTACCGATGGAGTCGGCACAAAAGTCCGTTTGGGGGCAGCCACCGGGCGGTATACGTCTTTGGGCGTGGATATTGTCAATCATTGCATTAATGATATTTTGGTGCAGGCCGCAAAGCCCCTCTTTTTCCTAGATTATTTTGCCACGGCGCACTTGCAGCCGGAAATCGCTGCCCAGGTGGTGACGGGCGCAGCCCAGGCGTGCCTGGAAAGCGGGTGCGTGCTGCTGGGCGGCGAAACCGCCGAGATGCCGGGCGTCTATCAGCCGGATGAATTTGACCTGGCAGGCACGATTGTGGGGGTAGTAGACCGCGCGAAAATCCTGCCGCGCCGCGACCTTGCCGCTGGTGATCTCTTGGTGGGGCTGCGTTCCAACGGTGCGCATACCAACGGGTATTCCCTCATCCGCAAAGTGTTTGAAAACGTCCCGCTGGATACCGTTTTCCCTGAACTTGGCGTTCCCCTGGCAGACGTATTGCTCGCCACACACCGTTCTTATCTGCCGGTGTTGGCAAAGGTGTTAGCCCAGACGGATTCGCCCATCAAAGCCCTGGCGCACCTGACCGGTGGCGGATTCATTGAAAATATCCCGCGTGTTCTGCCAGAGGGACTAAAAGCCATCATCTGGCGCGGCAGTTGGCCCGTTCCACCCCTGTTTGCGCTCATCCAGAAGCGCGGCAAGATCACCTGGCAAGAGATGTACCGCGTTTTCAATTTGGGAATTGGCATGGTGATTGTGGTCGCCCCAGAGCAGGCGGCGCGATTGCAGCATGACTTGCCAGAGGAATCCTGGATCATTGGCGAACTGGCGCAGGGCGAAAAGGGAGTGGGGCTTCAATGAGCGAGACGAACCCTAAGTCGCGGCTAGTCGTTTTGATTTCAGGCGGCGGCAGCAACCTGCAGGCGATTTTGGATGCCTGCCACAGCGGAGAAATCTACGCACAGGTCGTGGCGGTCATTTCCAATCGGGCGGAGGCTTATGGTTTAGAGCGGGCGCGCCTGGCAGGGGTGGATGCTATCCCTCTGCCCAAGCGGATCGCGGAAACGCGCCAGGAATATGACGCGCGCCTGGCGGGGGTCGCGCAGCAGTATCAGCCGGATTGGGTCATTCTGGCAGGCTGGATGCGCCTGCTTTCGTTTGCGTTCCTCAGCCATTTCGCAGCGCGGGTGATCAACCTGCACCCTGCGCTGCCCAGCACGTTCCCCGGCACGCACGCCATCCAACGCGCGTATGAGGCGTTTGGGCGTGGCGAAATTGCGCATACCGGCGTCATGGTGCATCTTGTGCCGGATGAGGGCGTGGATTGCGGTCCGGTATTGGGGCAGCAAATCGTGCCGATCTTACCGGAGGATACTCTGGAAGCCTTGGAAGCCAGAATCCACCAGGCGGAACATACTTTAATGATACAATCTCTCAAAAAGGTGTTAGGAATCCCCTATGAACGAGAATCTCTTTCAAGGCAATGATGCGTTAACCTTTGACGATCTGTTGGTCGTCCCTGGGTTTAGCGATTGTTTACCCTCTGATGTAGATGTACGCGGGCGGCTGACCGCCACGATCCATCTGAACATCCCCATTATCTCGGCGGCAATGGATACGGTCACCGAGGCGCGGCTGGCGATTGCCCTGGCGCGAGAAGGCGGGTTGGGCATTTTGCACCGCAACCTTTCGCCGGATGAGCAAGCCAAACAGGTGGACACCGTGAAACGCTCGGAATCAGGCATGATTACCGATCCGATCACCCTGCCGCCGACCGCCAGTCTGCAAGAAGCGGAAGATATTATGGCGAATTTCCACATTAGCGGCGTGCCGGTGGTGGACCCTGCTACCCAAAAGCTGGTGGGCATCCTCACGAACCGCGACACTCGTTTTGCCCAGCCGGAGGATTATCAGCGACCCGTGTCTGATTTTATGACCAGCGATGGGCTGGTGACTGCATCGGTGGACACCACCCTGGAAGACGCACTGAGAATTTTGCAGAAGCATCGCATCGAAAAGCTGCCCCTGGTGGATGCAGAGGGTCATATTCGCGGGCTGATTACCGTGAAGGATATTCAGAAAAAACGCGACTACCCCAACGCCGCCACCGATAAGCAAGGTCGCTTGCTGGTGGGCGCAGCGGTGGGGGTTGGACCCGACCTGGAAGAACGGCTGGAGAAAATGGTCGCCAAGGGGCTGGATGTGGTGGTCATTGACACGGCACATGGACATTCCGCCGGGGTGATTGCCGCCATCAAGCGGATTAGATCGCGCTGGGCAACGCTGCCTATTATCGCTGGCAACGTGGTCACGGCGGAAGGCACGCTGGCGTTGATCGAAGCCGGGGCGGATGCCATCAAGGTGGGGGTGGGGGCTGGTTCTATCTGCACCACGCGGATTATTTCCGGCGCAGGCATGCCGCAGATGAGCGCAGTTTACGAATGCGCGCAGGCGGCACATCCGAAGGGCATTCCGGTTATCGCGGATGGTGGGATTAAATATAGCGGTGATATTGTCAAGGCGATTGTGGCTGGGGCAGACGTGGTCATGCTCGGCAGCCTGATGGCAGGCTTAGAAGAAGCGCCCGGCGACCTGATTAGCTTTGAGGGGCGGCGGTATAAACAATATCGCGGTATGGGCAGTATTTCTGCCATGCAAGGCTACGGCAAAGATCGCTATGGCACCGGTCAGGGCGGCAAACCCGGCAAGCTCGTCCCAGAAGGGGTGGAAGGCATGGTGCCGCTGAAGGGGACGCTGAGCGACTTTGTGTATCAGCTGGTAGGCGGGCTGCGCTCTGGCATGGGCTATGCGGGCGCGCATAACTTGCAAGATTTGCAGTCCAACACGCGCCTGACGCGCATCACCAACGCCGGGCTGATCGAAAGTCATCCGCATACCATTACCATCACGCGCGAAGCGCCGAATTATCGCAAGAACGACTGAGTATTCGTATTTACAGGGATATGGACGACCATCTATTCTTCTTAAAACAGTCGAATCTGGGTAAAAAATCCTTGCGTTTCGTATTATAATTAATCTACAAACCTTTCCACAAGCCTTTAAAAAGCATAGACGATGCCCATGTAGATCGCATGGCAGATGGAAAGGGATTGAATATTTTGCCGCCGCCCGTTGATTTGCCGGTATACTTAATCAGGCAGGGCGTTTCAAAAGGGAGATCTGATTTTCCTTCAGGAAATGGCGTTAGGGGAGTTCCCTGGCGTACATCGCACCTTAATCACTAGAAGCTCATTTATCTTTCGAGGAGACGAGCAATGGCAGACACAGAAGAAAGAAAACAGTTCTTAAAGCGAGTGCCGCTGTTTCATCAATTAAAAGATCGGCAGTTACAACGAATTGCCGAGCGCATGATGGAACGTCAATATGACGCTGGAGCCGAGATCGTTAAGCAGGGACAGGGCGGCGAAGGCTTTTTTGTCATCGTATCGGGCGGGGCGGAAGCCGTGCGCGAACGCAGTGACGGAGAAAAAGCCGTTGTCAACCAGTTTGGTCCCACCGATTTCTTTGGTGAGCTTGCCCTTTTAGATGAAGAAGGGGTACGCACCGCTTCTATCCACACCACGCAACCTACCCAATGCCTGGTGCTGACCCGCTGGGATTTCATCGCCATCCTCAAGCAAGACGCTGAAATGTCAGTGGAAATTTTGCAAGAGCTGGCACGCCGCTTCCGTGCAGCCCTCAACGCGATGTAATCAGAGGGATATCCAATTTTTTTTCTGGAGTAAGGTTTTGATGGACGAAGCGCTCCATTGCGTGAGCGCTTCGTTTTCCTCATATTAAAATTATGAAATGTCCTAATTGCGAATTCGATAGCCCAGCTGAGATGCGTTTCTGCGGTATGTGCGGAGCGCCGCTTACCCGCACCTGCCGTGAGTGTAACTTCGTCAACCCGGTGACGTATCGCTTCTGCGGTAATTGCGGGGCTTCTCTTTCGCAAGAAGATTCGGCGTTGACGCGCAGCAATCGCAGTGGTAATAATTCGCGCTACCTGGCAATGACGCAAGCCAGCGCCAAACCACAGCTTTCCCCTTCTCTATCCGATATGCAAGCGGCAAACCCGGTGAAAGTCGCCCCTCATCTGCCTGTCAGTGCGCCAACCCTGCCGCAGGATGCTGTCCGCCGCGTGGCGACCATCCTTTTTGCGGATGTGAAAGGCTCTACGGAACTGCTCGAAATCCTGGGGACAGAAGCCTGGGTAGACTTGATGAACAACATCTTTCAGGTGTTGGAAGTGGAAATTTACCGCTACGGTGGCGAAGTGGGGCAGTTCCGCGGGGACGGGCTGGTGGCGTATTTTGGGGCGCGGTCTGCCAACGAGGATGACCCCGAACATGCCGTAATGGCGGGGCTATCAATGCTTTCCGTCCTGCGCCCGATTGCCGAAGACCTGGCACGCAAAGAAAAGATCGAGCTTGCGTTGCGGGTGGGCATCAACACGGGCGAAATCATCGTTGGCAACGTGGGCGACAGCCGCCAATATAGCGAAGATACCGCGATGGGCGAAGCGTTGACGGTTGCCTCGCGTATGGAAACCGCCGCCGAACCCGGCACCGTGTTGGTCAGCGAAAACACGTACCGCCTGGCACAAACTCATTTTGAGTGGAAGGCGTTGGGCAGCCAAATGGTCAAGGGGATCGGTCATGGGATTTTGGTATACCGCCCGCTGGCAGCCAAGGTGAGTTCAGAATCCGCCTCTGATAGCGCGCTTGGACAGAATTTTGCGCATGGGTTAATCGCCCGCCAGCAGGAATACCGCACCCTGAAGGGCATTGTGGAAGACCTGGATAACGGGCGCGGCGGGATTGTGCTGGTGACGGGCGTAAAAGGCATGGGCAAATCCTTCCTGGTCAACCAGGTCAGGCAGAATTTTGTCCGTCAGAATGTGCTTTGGGCAGCAGCGGCTCAGAGCGTACAGGAAAAAGAAGGCAGTCTGTCCGAAACGCCTGCCTCTCCTTCTGCCGAACATCAAACCATCACCTGGCTGCATGGTCGCTGCCGATCCTATGGGCATCTGCGCCCGTATTCCATGTGGTTTGACCTCATTCAGGGCTGGCTAAACGAAAACCCAGATGCACAGCAAGCGGAAGCTCAGGCAGTGCTGCGCGCGCAGATCGAAGCCCAGTTGGGCAGCGATATTGAGCAGGATTACCCAAACCTGGCTCCGTTTATGTCTATCCCAGTAGATGAAACTGCCCTGGAACGCGCTCGTCATCTGGATGCGGAAACCCTCAAACGTCAATTCTTCGAAACCTTCCGCCGGTTGATTGAGAGCTTATCGCAGCAGCGTCCGCTGGTGGTTTCGTTTGCGGATATGCAATGGGCAGACCCCACCTCGCTGGAACTGCTCGATTACTGCCTGCCGTTGTGCGATACCAACGCCGTTTTGTGGCTGCTGGTCTATCGCCCTGACCGCGATTCGCCTGTGTGGGAATTTGAGCATCGCTTAGAAACCCAATATCCGCACCGGATCACTCGCCTGCCCATGCCGCCCTTCTCTGGGGAAGATAGCAACCTGTTCCTTGATCAGTTTGTGGGGACAAATGTTCTTTTTCCTGAGACGCGCGCGCTGATCCTCAAAAAGGCGGAAGGCAATCCGTACTATATCAAGGAATTGATCTTTGCCCTCATCGCCCAGGGCGCGCTGATTCAGGAAAGCGACCGAACCTGGCGGCAGACTCGCGCTGTTACTTCACTGGATTTGCCGGACAGCTTGCAAAGCCTGTTGATGGCGCGCCTGGATCGCCTCTCCGTCAGTGAGCGTAAGGTGGTACAGATGGCGGCGGTGGTAGGTTCCGTCTTTTGGACGAATGCCCTGCAAGCCCTGTCGGGTCCATCCGTCACGCCGGCACAGTTACAAGCGGATCTGGTTTCGTTGCAACGCGCTGGATTGATTCACGAACGCGCCAACGTGCCAGATATGGGCATGGAATATGCGTTTGATTCTTCCCTGGTGCGTGAAGTGGCGTATGAGAGCCTTCTTAGCACGCAGCGGACTTCGTATCACCTGCGCGTGGCGGAATACCTGGAAGAAATCGTCTATCGGGATGGGCGGCAGTCCTACTACGACTCGCTGGCGCATCATTATAAGCTGGCGGGGGATGTAAAGAAAGAACTCTTTTACACCTTGCAGGCGGCGGAGCGCGCCCATAGCATTTACGCCAACACCGAAGCCTTGCGCTACTATACCCGCGCCCTGGATTTGCTGGATCAGATTGATCAGCAGTCTTCCAACGGTCATCAACGCTATGCTGTCCTGACCCAAAAATTTGAAGCTCTCAACGGGCGGCGCGCCATTCACTTCCTGATGGGCAGCGTGGATGCTGGGGTGGCGGATGCCCGCGCGCTGCTAGACCTAGCACGTAAAATGGATGATGATCCCACCTGGTTGATTGATGCGCTCTTGCAGCAGCCCGGCGTTTCAGGGGTCACTTCGCTCAATAACCGCTCTGAGGTGGAAAATAGCCTGCCGCAGGCGATGGAAGCCCTGGGTTTAGCCCGTCAGATTGGCGACCGCCGCCGCGAACTAGATTGCCTCTTAGCTATTGCCAGCCAGCGCAACTTACTCAATGACCCCACCTGGGTGGAAATTGGCGATCAGGCGTTGGCATTAGCGCGTGATATTGGCGACCGTCAGTATGAGGCGATTATTCTTCTTTCGCTGGGGCATAACTTTGTGGGGCGCGATGAACTGAGTAAGGGCATGGAATACCTGAATCAGGCGCTGCCCATCTGTCAGGAATTGGATAACCGCGTGATTGAGTTGATGTTGCTGCGCGTGATGGGCGCGCAATATGAACGCAGTGGCGATCACTATAAGCGTCTGGTGGAATTTGAGCAAAAACGTCTGGCAATTGCCCATCAAATTGGTCATCGCTTTGAAGAAGCCAGCTCGCTAATGTTCTGCGGTCAGATTGAAGGCTTGAATTTAGGTGACCTGACCGCCGGGCAGGCTTTATTAGAGCAAGCCCTTGAAATCTATACCTCCACCGATGCGGGGATGCTGTTCCCGCTGCTGCGCATTGCTCAAATTCAAATTAACCTGGGGCATTATGAAGAAGCCCAAGAAACGTTGAACCGCGCGCGCCCTGTCTCTGAAAATAACGTCTATGAGCTGGGTCGGGTGGGCTGGCTGATGGTTTCCGTCATCTTAGATAATGCCCTGGGGGATGAAAAACATTTGCGCAACGCCCTGGATGTGATCGAGCGGATCAACTGCATGGATGAACACCTGATGATCTCACGCCAATATCGCATGGCGGCAGCCTGTGAAGCCACTGCCGCGCACCTTTCGCTCGCGCGTTTGCTGACCCATGAGGATGAACGTCAGGAAGAATTGCGCCTGGCGTTGGAAAATTCGCGGATCGCGGTGGATATATACAGCTCGTTTGGCTACGTTAATATCGTTGAATGCGCCTGTGAGGAGGTCTACTTCCGCCATAGTCAGGCTCTGACAGCCAATGGGATGTCCACTGAAGCCAACGAGTACCTTGAAATGGCTTATGAAGAGATGATGCGCAAATTTGAGTTGATTCCGCCTGAAAGTCCTTACCGACGCACCTATTTAGAGAATTTAGCGTATCATCGTGAAATTCGGGCGGCAGTGGCAGCATTGAAGCTGCTGCCTTCCTAAAATCTCCCTTTTCTCAACCCCTTGCACGGAATGGAAGAAAACATGCCTAATCCTTGTCGCGTTGTCATCATTGGTTGCGGTGGTATGGGACGTCACCATATCCGTCAGATCTTAAAACAGACCGATACCACCCAAATTGTGGCGTTGTGTGACCCTGCTGAGGCACAGTTAGCCAAAACGCACGCGATATTTGCGGAAGCTGGCGTGCAACCGCCCCCGAACGAGGTGAATATCGATGCACTCTTGCGGGATTATGCGCCAGATGCAGCGTTTATTGTTACCCCACATGCTCTGCATTATGGGCAGGCGAAATTCTGCCTGGAATCGGGCGTGGATGTGCTGCTGGAAAAGCCGATGGTGATGAACGCCATCGAGGCACGCAGTTTGATTGAAACGCAACAGCGCACCGGCAAGCTGCTGGTGGTGGCTTTCCCCGGCAGCTTATCCCCGCAAGTTCGCAAGGCAGTTGCCATGCTGCGCTCCGGCGAGATAGGCAAGCTATTGAGCATAGATGCTGTCTGCTGGCAAGACTGGGGACCCGGGACGGTGGACACTTGGCGGCAGCAGCCCGAAATTTCAGGCGGCGGATTCTTGTTTGATACCGGCGCGCACATGCTCAACACCGTTGTTGACCTGGCGGGGGAAGGATTTGCGCAAGTCGCCGCCTGGTTGGATTATAACGACCGTCCTGTGGAAACAACCGGGGTGGTCATGGGGCAACTGCGTTCGGGCGCAATGGTTACGCTCCACGGCTGCGGAGAAGCCATCCCCTCTTGCTCTTCTGAAATTCGCATATTTTGCAGCAAAGCCATCCTGCGGACGGGCATTTGGGGCGAAAAACTGGAAATTCAGTATGCCGGCAAAGACGTGTATGAGCCGATCCCCGTCCCGCCATCCCTGGGGGTTTGGGAGCAATTCCTTGCGGTGCGCAGTGGTCAAATCCCCAATCCATGCCCGCCAGAAGTGGGCTTGCGCATGAATATCTTATATGACACTCTTGTCGCCTCGGCGCAAGAAGGTGGTCGCCCAGTTCGCTGCTAAGGGTGGCGTTCGAGAGTATAATGAGCGTGGAAGTCCCAACCTGTAATACAAGTAGCTAATGTACGTCAGAATGATTTCAAGGAGAGAAACACATGACAGCTTTACCTCGCGTTACTATTTGGAATGAAGGTCGGCACGAAAAGACCCACGAAGAAATCCGCAAAGTATACCCGAACGGCATGCACGCTGTGATTGCCGATGGGCTTAAGGAAAAAGGCTTAGTGGATGTGCGTACCGCCACCCTGGATGATGACGAACAACATGGTCTTTCGGACGAAGTGTTGAACACAACTGATGTCCTCTTCTGGTGGGGACACATGGCGCACCACTTGGTGAATGATAGCGTGGTGGAGCGTGTGTATGATCGCATTATTCATGGCGGCATGGGTTTGGTTGTGCTGCACAGCGCGCATTTCTCCAAAATCTTCCGCAAGTTAATGGGAACGAGCTGCGACCTGAAATGGCGCGACATTGGCGAGCGCGAACGCCTGTGGGTAACCAACCCTGCACATCCAATTGCGGCGGGCATCGGTGAATATATCACCCTGGAACACGAAGAAATGTACGGCGAACACTTTGACATCCCTGCTCCAGATGAGCAGGTGTTCATCAGCTGGTTTGAGGGCGGCGATGTCTTCCGCAGTGGCAGTGCATTCTACCGCGGCGCGGGCAAGGTTTTCTATTTCCGCCCCGGTCACGAAGCCTACCCCACCTTTTATCAGGCGGACATCAAACAGGT
This sequence comes from Anaerolineales bacterium, assembly GCA_038206515.1. Lineage (GTDB taxonomy): Bacteria > Chloroflexota > Anaerolineae > Anaerolineales > Anaerolineaceae > DSYU01. The sequence goes on from JBBRAT010000008.1 coordinate 40,332, forward strand.
GATGTATAACGCCGCTCTGTGGGCTGCCCCCAGTGGCGCTGCGCCCGTCACCTTTGGTCATCGCCCTGAACCGATTGAGAAAGTGAACGTCTCTAAGTAGGACAATATCCTCTATAGATGCAAATTAAAATTGGCAATTTCTTAGCGAAATTGCCAATTTTCGTTGTATTACGATGGGAATCTCTTCAAAATCTTGACTTTCCCAGTAGTAATTCTTTCAAAAAATCTTTATAATTTATATATGAATTGGTTTGCAAGTGAGTTCGAGAAGGAGGCTGACGATGTTCCGAAGCTTACGAGACTTGTTGAACTATGCTTTATTCGCTGGGGGAATGAATTGTGGCAAAATTTCCGAATTTATTATAGACGATTTCAACTGGGTGGTGCGCTACCTGGTGGTCAACACTGGCAGCCGCAGTGTGATTGTATCCGTTCGCTCTGTGCATGAAATTAATCCCGTTGCCCAAACCATTGAAGCCTCTCTCGAACCGGCACTGCTGCAAAAAAGTTTGGAATACATCCCTGGGCAAGAAGTGAGCCGCGAACAGGAAATTTTACTCAGCGAGCATTACGGCTGGGGACGCTATTGGGAAGAGGAAGCACTGCCGAACACCATGCCCGGCGATCTAACCGCCATTCCGCTGGTGGAAATGGAACTCAACAAAGAAAACCTGGTGCCTGTGACAGGCGGCGAGCCAAACCCGCTCGAAGTGGAAAATCACCTGCGCCATCTGACGGATCTGATCGGCTATTCGGTGCAGGCGCGCAATGGGTCAGCGGGGAAACTATGCGACCTGATTGTACAAGAAGAAAATTGCGACATTCCCTATTTGGTGATTGAATCAGGGCGAATTTTGGGCGGGAAAAAAGTGTTGGTCTCGCCGCAGTGGGTGCAAACTCTCCAGTGGGGGCAGAGTAACCTGCAAATTGACCTAAACCGTGAGACAATACAAAATTCGCCAGAATTCCACCCCGAAGATTTGCTCGATGAAGGCTTCTGGTCGCAGGTAAACGAGCATTATAGCGCGCCGTAGAGAACGAGGTGATCAAGGCCCCCTAACACCTGTCAGATAGGGTACGGAAAACGATTGACACCCTGGCAGATGTCGGTCATAATTCCTTGTGAGAAATACCCTCACACCCTTTTTGATATGGAGGAATTCCATGACCAAGATAGCCTTTATTGGCGCGGGCAGCTATGGTTTTACACGCGGTTTGGTGCGTGATTTGCTGACCTTCCCACTGTTGCGCGATGCTACCATTGCGCTGATGGATATTAACCCGGAACGCTTGGAATTTGCCAGACGTTCAGTCGAACGGATTGTTGAACTTGGCAAATACCCTGCCAAAGTCATTGCGACCCTCAGCCGCGAAGAAGCCCTGGAAGGGGCGGACGTGGTGCTTGTCACCATTTTGGCTGGCAGCGTGGACGTGTGGCAATACGATATTCTGATCCCTGAAAAGTTTGGGGTGGATATCAACGTGGGTGATACGCGCGGACCTTCTGGTATTTTCCGCGCGCTGCGCACCATCCCCGTGATGCTCGACATCTGCAAAGATATGGAACGCCTTTGCCCCAAGGCGACCATGCTGAACTACACCAACCCCATGGCAATGCTCTGCCGCGCCATGCAAAAAGTGACCCCCATTCAGGTTTCGGGCTTGTGCCACAGCGTGCAAGGCACTTCCATGATGCTGGCAAACTGGATCGGCGCGCCCTATGAAGAAATCACCTACACCTGCGCGGGCATTAACCACATGGCATGGTATTTGAAGTTCGATTGGAAGGGCGAAAACGCCTATCCCCTCATCCGCAAAGCCATTCTGGAACGCCCCGAAGTCTACAACGAAGAAATTGTGCGCAACGAAATGTTCCTCGCACTCGATTACTATGTGACGGAATCCAGTGGGCATAACTCAGAGTATAACTGGTGGTTCCGCAAACGCCCTGACCTGATTGAAAAATATTGCACGCATGGCACCGGCTGGAACCCTGGCGTGCATCGCTATATTTTGGATGAATATAGCAACCGCGAAAATACCTGGCGTGAAGACGCGGCTGCCTGGTATGCTTCGGATAACCCCATTTCGCTGGAACGTGGGCATGAATACGCCACCTATATCATCAATGCGCTGATGGGCGGCGAACCCTTCGAGTTCAATGGCAATGTGCGCAATGATCATCTGGTAGATAACCTGCCGCAAGATGCCTGCGTGGAAGTTCCGGTATGGGCTTCTAAGAAGGGTCTCTCACCGGTACGGGTGGGTTCGCTGCCGCCCTCGGTGGCCATGATGACCAACCTGAGCGCGCAGATCGAAGAAATGGCTGTGGATGGCGCGATCACCGGTGACCCGCGCAAGGTTTATCAAGCCATTGCCCACGATCCGCTGACCGCTTCTGTGCTATCGCTGGCGGAAATCAAGGACATGGTTAATCAGATGTTTGAACAGAATAAAGCATATCTGCCGCAGTTCAAGCATTTCACTGCGTAATTTTTATTCCTGCTCTGGGCGGGTCGTCTGGCAACCCTTTTGGGATGCGCCGGATGATCCGCCCTCATTTCATTAACAAAGGATGACCTTATGGCAAAAGATACCCCTCTTTCCTATCGCAGCCTGGTAATTTACGAAGTCTATGTGCGCAATCACGGACCGTTGGGCAAATTCAGTGAAGTGGAAGCAGACCTGGCACGGATTCGCGCGCTGGGCGTGGATGTCCTCTGGTTTATGCCTATTCACCCGATTGGAGCAGTGGCGCGCAAAGGTACGCTCGGCTCGCCTTATTCCATTGCGGATTACCGCGAGGTAAACCCCGAGTATGGCACGAAAGCCGATTTTGCCAGCCTGATTGAAAAAGCGCATGCCATCGGGCTAAAAGTGATGATTGACGTGGTCTATAACCACACCGCGCACGATTCTAACCTGGTCGCGGATCACCCCGACTGGTATCATCAGGACGTTGCTGGCAAGCCGTATACCACTGTGCCAGAGTGGAGCGACATCATTGACTTGAACCATCCCAACGCGGAACTGGATCAATATTTGGTGGATACCCTGGTCGGCTGGGTTAAGTTTGGGGTGGATGGCTTCCGCTGTGACGTGGCATCCTTGCTGCCAGAGGAATTTTGGGTGACGGCGCGGGCGGCTTGCGCCGAGGTGAACCCGAATACCTTGTGGCTGGCGGAATCCGTTCACGCAGGCTTTGTGGGCGGTCGCCGTCAGGTAGGTTTAACCGCAATCTCTGACAGCGAAGTGTATCGCGGCTTTGACATGACCTACGATTATGATATTTTCCCGATCTGGCAGGCAGCCGTGCGTGGGGCGGAGCCGGTCAGCCGTTATCTGGAAATGGTGCGACTGCAAGAGTGCATCTACCCAGTGAATTATGTAAAAATGCGCTGCGCTGAAAATCACGACCAGCCGCGCATTCACCTGTTAGCCCCCATCCGCGAACAAGCGCTTGCATGGACGGCGTTTGAGGCGTTCAATAAGGGCGCGTTCCTCATCTATGACGGGCAGGAAGCAGCGGCGCGCCATACCCCCAACCTGTTTGAGAACGACAAAATTGAGTGGGGAACGTATGAATTAACCTCCTTCCTCACCACCCTGGCGAAGCTCAAGAAGGACCCGGCGGTGACTGCAGGTGTATTTACCATCAGCGCGGCAGAGCCTGCCATTGTGGCTGAATGGGAAGCCATAGATGCCTGCCTGCTTGGGATTTTTAACGTCCAATCGCAAAGCGGCTCAATTGTGCTAGACTTGCCAGATGGGGAATATGAGGATGTGCTGAACGGCGGGAAGCTAACGGTCAAAGAGGGGAAAGCGGACTTGCCTGTTTCCGCGGCGATCTTGCGTTATTCACTGCCGGTGGGCATGCGCTGGTTTGCATCCACCTTGTTTGATTTTCACGTTGACCGCGATTCACCCTGAGTTTTAAAAATATAGAGCGTGGATGGTTGGACGTAGAAAGTCCAACCATCCACGCTTTAAAAACATAGATTAAATTCAGCATTCACCTTAAGTCGTGCTATACTGAAATTAGAGATGATTTCCGTTACCCATTTTCTGCACGTTTCATCAGAAAGGTAGGAAACGATGGCTATCGTCACGATTTCAAGGCAGTTTGGAAGTGGGGGAAATGAGATTGCCAGGCGCGTCTGCGAAAGCCTCGGATATACCCTCTTCAACAAAAAGATGATAGACGATGCTGCTGTTCAGGCTGGATTAACGCCGCAGGATGCCATGGATCTGAGCGAAGAGAATTATAAGGTCAGCGGCTTTCTGGATCGGCTTTTCAGCGGCATGGCAACGGCGGACCTGATGGCGTTTGGCAGCGGCGCGGAGATTGCCTATATGCCGCCACAAGAATATTTTGTAGACGAGGCAATGGCGCTCTCCCTGGTCAAACGGGCGGTACTTAGCTCTTGCCGGATGGATAACATGGTCATCCTGGGGCGGGGCGGTCAGGTATTGCTGCAAGATCAGCTGAACGTGCTGCATGTGCGCGTACAAGCTCCGCTGGAAGTGCGAGTGCATCGCGTGGAACAAGATTTGCGCGGCACGCCCGCCTATTCTGGCAAATCAGATACCGAAGTGCATCGTCAAGCCAGAAGCCTGATCCAACAGCGCGATTCTGCATCGCGGGATTATATCCACCGCTATTATGAGGCGGATTGGGACGACCCGCTGCTGTATCACGTGGTGCTGAATACCGGCAGGCTGACGTTAGATCAAAGCGTGCAGCTGATTGTCGAATTAGCGAAGCAGTTGCAGCCCGCGTAATATTTCAGGGAAGTTGTGATGGGTTTCATCCATGTAAAGTTGCGATACGATTTTACATGGATGAAACCTTTTTGATTCCAAACCATCATTCAGCGATAAAATAGAGAGAGTCTCCCATCTCTTTGTGGAAAGGTTCTCCATCTATGGTATTCCTCCCTGATTATATTGAACGAGTGTATGCTGGCGTGTTGGGAAAAATAATTGGTGTTTACCTGGGTCGCCCATTTGAGGGCTGGTGGCATGATGCGATTGAGGAAAAACTGGGCGAAGTCAATTATTACGTGCATGACAAATTAGGTCAACCGCTGATCGTCACCGATGATGATATTTCAGGCACATTTGCCTTTCTGCGCGCCCTGGCGGATCATGGCAATTCACGTGATATTACTGCCGAGCAAATTGGCAAAAGCTGGATGAATTACTTGATTGAAAAGAAAACTGTCCTGTGGTGGGGTGGGATGGGGGAATCTACCGAGCATACCGCTTATTTGCGCATGAAACACGGGATGCGCGCCCCGCAAAGTGGCTCGATTGCCACCAACGGGCGCACAGTGGCGGAGCAGATTGGCGCGCAAATCTTCATTGACGGCTGGGCAATGATCAACCCGGGCGACCCGCAGCGTGCAGTGGAAATGGCTCGCCGGGCAGCCTCTGTTAGCCACGATGGCGAGGCAATTTATGGCGCGCAGGTCTTAACCGCCATGGAGTCAATGGCGTTTGTGGAATCGGACATTAACCACTTGCTGGATACCGGCGTATCGCTCATCCCGCATGATTCCACTATTTACCGGATGATCGCTGATCTGCGCAACTGGTATGAAATAGACTGCGATTGGCGCAAGACCTACCGCCGGATTGTAGAGCAGTATGGTTACCGCGATTATGTCGGCGGCTGCCATATGGTGCCGAATCATGCGCTGATTATCCTGGGGCTGCTGTATGGCGAAGGGGATTTCCAGAAGTCACTGATGATTTGCAATACCGCCGGGTGGGATACGGATTGCAACAGCGGCAATTTGGGCTGCCTGATGGGCATCCGCAACGGATTGGCTGGATTTGATGGCGCGGTGGATTGGCGCGGACCCGTGGCAGATCGTTTGTATATCCCCACTGCGGATGGCGGCCGCTGCGTGAGCGATGCGGTGACGGAAACGTACCAGGTTGTCAATATGGCGAGTGCAATGGCTGGGCAAAAGCCTGTGTCGCCGAAAAATGGGTCACGCTTCCACTTTAACCTGCCTGGCGCGCTACAAGGAATGCAGGTGGATCAATCTGCTGACTGCTCGCCTTACGTGAGCCTGCAAAATATCCCCGGACACAGCAAAGATGGGGCGCGCACGTTGGATTTAACCTATTCCTATGTTGGCAATCAGATGGTGGCGCGAGTCTATACGCCCACGTTTGTGCCGCCGCAAGACCAGACGATGGGCGGCTATGGGGTGATTGCCTCCCCCACGCTCTATCCTGGGCAAATCATCCAGATGGGCGTCTCGGCGGATGAGCAAAACGTCAGCCCTGCGCAGGTGCGCCCTTACGTGGAATATTATGATTATCAGGATCAGCCTGCGCGCCTGTTTGGGGATGCGTGCGAACTAGCAGCCGGACAGAGCAATACGTTGCGCTGGCAAACGCCTGATCCGCAGCTGGCAAGCCCGGCGGGATCATTTATCTTCGCGGTTGGGTTAGAAATTGCGCGCCCCACGATGGAGGCATCCGCACGTGATGACCATGTATACTTGGATTTCATCCGTTGGGATGGCGAACCGGCGACTACCTTCAAACGCCCGGCAACAGTTGAACCGAGCGGCAATAAAGCCCACGTCTGGCGGGATGGTTGGGTGAGTGCGATGGAAGTGTGGGAATGGTGGAATCCTGCCTACAACCTGATCCAGAATGACGGGCGTGGAATGATCATCACCGGCACACGCGAATGGAAAAATGATCGCGTCACCGCCAAAGTATCCATTGCTCTGGCAAAAAGTGCAGGCATTGCCATCCGCGTGCAAGGTTTAACCCGCTTCTATGCCCTGGAACTGACCGAAGAGAAGACGCTGCGCCTGTTCCGCGCTTACGAGCAGGATGATGACCGCGTGCTGGCGGAAGTGGCTTTCCCCTGGGAAATCAGACAGGAATATGAACTCCGCCTGGAAGCGAATGGATCGCATCTGAAAGCCTGGGTGGATGGCAAACTGCTGCTGGAAGCTGAGGATACCATGCTGGATTGCGGCGGCATCGCCATCACCGTCACAGAAGGGCGCATCATGCTTAACGAAGTGCAGGTTGAGGGCGTTGCGCCTTAAGGTTCGATGATCTGCTCAAATAAGATTTCACCTGCCAGGGCGCGCTGCACCGGGCAGTGACCGGCAATTTCTCCTAAGCGGCTGATCTGCTCCGCGGTCAAGTCACCGTGGAAGGTCAGCCGCTTTTGAATAATATGCACCTTCTCGTTCGGCGCGCTCGTGCTTCCCGGCACATCCTTTGCGAGGGCGGCATGAATATCTAGCTCCGCCTCTACGCACTCTAGAGCCCAGCCTTTCCGCTCTGCGTACATGTGCAGGGTGATAATGACGCAGGAAGCGACCGCGCTTAAGAGCAGTTCAAACGGATTGGGACCAGCATCATCCCCAATGCCTTCCGGCTCGTCCGCCATCCACGAATGCTCGTCCGTCTCGATTAAGACTTGATATTTCTTAACACTATGCGCCTTAAGTGGCATGGAAAATCCCTCACTTTATTCTGTGATGACTCTCAAGATTAAAGAACGAATGGATTATAACAGCCTGATTACAAGAAAACAGAGTTTGGCGAGAGCGTTTATAACCAAAGTGCGGGAAACCAAAGTACCCCTGAAAGCGCAAAGAGAGCTAAAGCGGTAAATGTTATTTTTTGTTCGAGAGAAGGGGCGGAAAAGCCTTGATGGCGATAATTTTCGATTTGAACGACTTGATAAATCATCACAGGCAGCAACAGACATAACCAAATTGCTCTCATAAACCCCGAAAAGAGGAAACCAATCCATAAAATGGATGCAAATAAGAGTGCAAAGTGATGTAACCAGACAGCGCGCCGAAGACCAACCCGAACAGTGAGCGTTCGTTTTCCAGATCGCTCATCAGAGGGAGCATCGGGCATTTCAAAAGCCAATAACATGGCGAAGTGAATTGCGGTCAGGGAAAGAGAAATGGGAAGGAATAAAGAAGGGAGCGGTCCTCTTGTTTGGCTGATACATCCTACCAGTGGAGTGAGTGTTGCCACCACCACACTTGCGGATAACTCCCCCCAACCTGCGCGTACCCCGCGAAGAGGGGGCGCAGAATAAAACCATCCTCCAAAAATTGCGGTTGCGCCAACAATCCCTAGCCACAAGGAATATACGCCGCCTATGATCGAAAAAATACAAGCGAGACACAGGCAGGTGAGTGCAACTCGCAGGACTAATCCGGCAGAAACACGCCCTTCTTTTAAAACGCCGCTGCCTCCAGAAAACCAGGTACGATGTTGATTAATGCGATCACTTTCTTGATCGTAATATTCATTGATGTAATGACTCATCAATTGAGTGAACGTGACCATTGCCTGTCCAATAAAGAATGCAAAAAGGTTGATTGGGTAGCCATTGCGCCAGGCAAGCTCTGCCCCCAGTGCGAATAAAAGAACTCCCCCCAACAAAAAGAGTGGGCGGGTAAGGCGGACAAAATGTTGGAGGGAGATTAAAAAAGGCATGATTTCTAAGCGTTTATAGGGTAAACACCGTTCCGGCTTCACCCTTCACGGCGCGCCCGATATTCTGCGGATCGGTGATGATTGCCTGTTTGCCGCCATTTTCAAGATACCAGACGATTGCTTTAATTTTAGGCGCCATCGAGCCTTTGGCGAAGTGCGTGCCTTGCGCCAGGTACTCTTTGGCTTCGGCGAGGGTCATGCGGTCAACCCACTGCTGATTAGGCTTGCCATAGTTCAGGGCGACCTTTTCCACGGCGGTCGAGATGATGAAGAGGTCGGCGTGGATAGACTGCGCCAGCAGGGAGGATGCCAGGTCTTTATCAATGACAGCGGCTACTCCACAATAATTTCCATCGCCGGGGTCAATGACGGGGATGCCTCCACCGCCTACCGTAATGGTGACGATCCCTTTGGCGAGCAGGGTCTCGATTGTCTCAAGCTCAACGATTTCTTTGGGGCGGGGGGAGGCGACCACTCTGCGCCAGCCGCGTCCGGAGTCTTCCACCACCGACCAGCCTTGTTCGGTCTGGCGGCGTTGGGCTTCCACCGCGTCCATAAAGCCGCCAATGGGCTTGGAAGGGGATTGGAACGCCGGGTCATTTTGGTCCACCAAGGTTTGGGTGATGATCGTGACCACTTTTTTATGAATGCCGCGCTGATAGAGGATGTTTTGCAGGTTTTGTTGTAAGGCAAACCCGATCATGCCCTGACTTTCCGCGCCGCAGACGTGCAGCGGAACTTCGCTAAGCCCTTCCACCTTTGCGGCAATTTCCGATTGGCGCAGGATGTAGCCCACTTGAGGACCATTCCCATGCCCAACGGATACTTCCCAGCCTTGTTCAATCAAATCGGCGATATGGACGCAGGTCTCCTTAGCGACTTCATACTGACTCTCGATGGAGGCGTTTTTATCATTTTTAATCAACGAATTTCCACCGATGGCAATGACGGCAATTTTCTCAGGCATAGATCAAGTCTCCTTATGATCTATTTTAACCTAAAAATGCCAGATTGTCAGACAATTCACTCATCCTCTTTTGGCGTCATTTTCTTGCGCTTATGATAAGGGACGCTAAGCAGGGTAGAAGCCTTCTGCTTGACAGATTCGCCGCGCCGGTCGTAGCGGGCGGTGGTTTGCACGTTGCTGTGACCCGCCATTTTGGCAACGGTGGCAATATCTGCGCCGGCATCCAGCAGATCAGAGACGAAGGTGCGGCGCATGTCGTGAGGGGAGAATTTATTGACGGATGCCTGCTTGCCGCGCTTTTCGAGCAAGTTATAAATTGCCTGATTGCTCATTCTTCGGCGCAGCAGTTTGCCGCCTTTGGTGACGGGGTGAAACAGCGCGCCAGGGTCTATTCCGCGCACGATAATCCAGTCTGAGAGCGCTCCCACTGCGCCGTCGTTAAGGTAAGCGGTGCGTTCCTTGCTGCGTTTGCCATGAATGATGAGGCGGGCAGTGGGGGGGTCATAGTTTTCCAGGTCTAGACTGACGATTTCCTGCCGCCGCAGCCCTGCGCTGTATAGCACGGCGATAATTGCGCCATCCCGAACGCCAGCGGCGGTAGTATCCGTTTCACAGATTGCCAGAAGCGCGGCAAGTTCTTCTGTGGCAAGCTCACGCCCAGCGGGAATCCGGTCGCCGGCGACGCTAGGAATATCCGCCGCACGCTGATACTCCTCAGCGGTCATCATGCCCAGCCGCCAGGCTTCTTTGAGCGTTCTGCGCATAGCTGAAAGACACTTATTGGCGGTCGCTGGGCTGTAAATGCTCACCAGCTGCCCACGAATGGCAGCGGTATGCGCATAGCGGAGCTTTTCCCAGGGGAAATTCAGGCAGTCGGTCTCTTTGCCAGCGGTGAGCAGCGCAGTGATCGTATCCAATGCCTGCTTTTGGGTACGCCTGCCGGCTTGGCTGGACAAGGAAGCCAGATAGACCGCCGCCGGGTTCGTATCTAAGGCGCGCGTGCGCACCAGCGCAGATTCCTGCAAGGCAGTGATGCGCAGCTCTTTGAGCTCGTCAAATTCTTCTTCTTCGCTCATCGGATATCCCTCTCCGGTAAATAGCGTTACCGTGTAGCGGCGCACTGCGTGCGCTTAAGATGTGCATGGTGATTTTCCTAACGGAAACGCGATAATCATCATCGTTAGGCGTACGCAGTGCGCCGCTACGCGGATAACCGTGGAATAGCCAATTTTGTCAATATAACTATTGAGAACTATCCTTCTCATAAGTTATTTTAACAAAATTATACCCCAATTTCCATCCATTACAAGCCCTCCTCTTCTATTTTCCGCAGCATTAGATCATCAGTCTGGACATCAGAGCCGAGGGTAAACGTCCATTGACCCACTTTCTCAAATCCCCACTTGCGATAAAAGGCAATAGCGCGCGGATTTTTCTGCCAGACACCTAGCCACAGCGCCTCATAGCCAAGGGTTTGCGCCAGCATAACGCTCGCCTTCATCAATTCCCCGGCAGCCCCCCTACCCTGCCACTCGCGGATGATATAAAACCGCACCAATTCGATGGACTGCGTGAGGGCTGCGGATTGCACCGCAAATTGTACGTCTGCCGGAGGCGTGCAATCAAATAGCCGCGCATACCCGATTATTTTATCTTCACGATATAACAATAAAAAGTACGACCCAACCTGTTCCATTTCTTTGGTCTGAATCTCTGCTGAAAATGCGCCGGTCAGATAGGCAGCTAAATCCGCTGGATCGTTTTCGTCATCCTCAGCGCCAAATGTTTCTTTAAACGTGGATGCGCCAATTTCAGCCAAACCTGTGGCATCCGACTTTTGGGCGCGTACAACGATAAATTCGGTCATTTGCCTCTCGAGGTTATGAAAAATTCTATTCTAGCGTCAAGTGATGATACAATAACCCTTTTGTGGGTGATGGACTATTAATAGTGAAAAATGCCCTGAACTGAGGCAGCACCCAAAATGAAATTTTACCTTACAATTAGAGTTGAGGAGCAAAAATAATCCCATGCAAAGACCAGATTTGAGCCAAGTTGACCCGCAAGTCGTGGCTTATATTGAATATCTTGAACGAAAAATTGGAGTAAGGGCATCTGCCAATACCGTCTCTTCCGCGCGAGAATCGCTGGAAGCTGCTGCGCCTGAACGGAGTGACCCCCTCCCTGTAGAACGAGAGACAACCGCTGGCATTCTGACCATCACGCAAGAAGGCATTGCCAAACGCACCCTACGGCATATCTACACCCGTCAGCATCGTGGCGGGATGGGCGTATTTGGCATTGATCTGATGGGCGATGACCAGCCCACTGCCCTGCTGAATGTAGAAGCCAATGAAAATTTGCTCTTTTTCAGCAATCATGCCCGCGTATTCCGTGTGCCATTTTCGCAGTTTATGGATGATGAAATCAACGCGCGAGGAAGTTCCTTTCTTTCCAAAGTGATTTTAGAGCGCGATGAACATATTATCGCCGCACTGCCCGAACAAGCGCGCGGATATGTGGCCCTGGCAACCGAATCGGGACGAGTGCGCTGCTTACGCCATCATCTTTTTGGCGAACACATGAAACCCGGCGCCGCCATGTTTAATTTTAATGAAGTGGGCGCGCTGGCTTCGGTTTGCTGGACGACTGGCGAAGGCGAGCTTTTCATGGTGACGCAGCAGGGTGTGGGCATCCGCTTTGCCGAAAAATCCATCTCGCCACAAGGGGATCAGGGCGTGCGTCTGACAGGGGAGGATCGCGTGGTGGCTATCGTGCCAGTGGATGAAGATAGCGGCGTGTTTATGATTACCTCCGATGGGCGCGGCACGATCCGCCAAATGCGCGGGTTCGCAGCCAATAAAACCCCCGGCGGCAGCGGCAAAATCGCCATGAAAACCAGCCGTTTGGTGGGCGCGGTGACGGTGGAAGGCAATGATGATTTGTTCGTCATCTCGCAGCTGGGCAAAGCGGTGCGCTTCCCCAGCGATGAAGTCCCCATGACGGAGGGCGTGGTTCAGGGCGTCAACTGCATGGGGCTGCGCGGGGATGAAGTGGCGCGCGTGGTACGGGGCGGTCCGTTCTTTTAATCGAGCTTTTTGATTGGGGTGCGCTTTGAACTCATTTGCTTACGGTCACGATCAGTTATCCTTTTCCTTCCCTGCTGAATGGCACGTGGATTGGATTGAGCCACCCTTTGCCGCGCCTGCTGCGGACCCAGTGGCGGTGGTGCGGGATGCGTTAGTAAACCCTGTGGATGGCATCTCGCTCTCCAGCGCAGCCGGGGCAAAACGGGTCGCCATTGCCATCAACGACAAGACGCGCCCCGTTCCGCATGAATATCTGCTGCCGCCCCTGCTGGAAAAGCTGGAAGCGCTGGGGGTGGATCCGCTGGCAATAGAATTTTTCATTGCGACCGGCACGCACTTGCCTATGCCACCCGATGAGTTCGACCGGGTGCTGCCCGCGGAAATTCTGCGGCGTTATCGGGTGGTATCGCACAATATTAACGATACCGCCAACATCGCCCTGCTCGGTAAGACATCACGCGGCACGCCGATTCAGATAAATCGCGCTTTTTATCAGGCGAATGTGAAAATTGTGGTCGGCAATATTGAGCCGCATCACTTTGCGGGCTTTTCGGGGGGGTACAAGACGGCTGCGATTGGCTTGGGTGGGCGCGAAAGCATCACCTATAATCATGCCATGCTGGTGCAGCCGGAAGCCAATATCGCGCGGTATGCGGATAACCCGTTGCGCCAGGATATTGAAGAAATGGGCGAGCGAATTGGGGTGCAATTTGCGTTGAATGCCCTGCTGAATGGCAATAAAGAGATCGTCCAGGCAGTATTTGGCGGACCGCGCGCCGTCATGCGGGCAGGCATTCCGCTCAGTGAGCAAATTTGCCAGGTGAATACCCCAGGGTTGACCCCAGGCGAATACGATTTGGTCATCGCCTCGGTGGGCGGCGCGCCCAAGGATATTAATTTTTACCAATCCCAAAAGGCGCTGACCCATGCCGCGTTGTTCGTGCGCCCAGGCGGGGTGATCGTGTTAATCGCGGAATGCCCGGAAGGCAGCGGCAACCTGGGCTACGAACAGTTTATGCAAGGTATCCACAGTGTGGATGAGGTGTTTACTCGTTTTCAAGAAAGAGGTTTTCAGGTGGGACCGCACAAGGCGCTGCAGGTGGCGCGGATTGCCCGGCAAGCGCGGATTGTACTGCTTTCTAGCATGCCCGCTCAAAAGGTGCAGGATTTGCTGATGACCCCCGCCAGCACGCCCCAAGAAGCCATTGCGGCAGCGGAAGCCTTGCTGAAATCCGGCGAAATGCCCATCCCAAGTGCTGCAACGCGCGCGTTGCGGGTGGCGCTTTTACCACGCGCCACGAACACAATCCCTCAGTTTCGACTATAATAATCAGGGAGATAAAAACGTATGCAAAATGAACAGCGACCGCCGGGCAAAACAACCATTGCCCCAGAAGTCATTACAACCATCGTCCGATTGACCACCCTCAGCGTGACGGGCGTCTGCCAGATGAGCAACACCCCCACGGACGTGAATCAATTCTTCAAGCGTGGGTTCACCACCACAGATGGCGTGCGCATCGTTGTAGAAGACGGTGTGGTCTACGCAGACCTGTATGTCATTTTGAATAGCGATGTTAATGCGCGGGATGTGAGTCATAACATCCAGGCACAAGTCGCGCGCGCCATTTCCGAGATGGTTGGCATGGAAGTGGGTAAAGTCAACGTTCATATAGAGGACATTTCCTACGATTCCAAACCTGCCGAATAACGCAATGATGAAACCGCGTACGCACGCGCGCAGCGTTGCCTTGCAAGCGCTGTATGAGATTGATCTTTCTGGTCACCCGGCTGGACAGGTGGTTGAAAGCCGCCTCGAAGATGAGGGACTGGACGAGACGTTGCAGAATTTCTGCCGCCGGATTGTATATGGGGTTGCTCCATTAGCGCAGCAGTTGGATGCGTTTATCGCCCAGTATGCCCCGGAATGGCCCATGGATCAATTGGCGGTGATTGATCGCAATATTTTACGGATGGCGCTCTGGGAATTTGGCATTTCCAAAGCCACCCCCGTAAAAGTGGCGATTAACGAAGCCATCGAGCTATCCAAACTGTACGGCTCTGACAACAGCTCAAAGTTTATCAATGGCGTGTTAGGCTCGTTGGCAGACCATACGGAAGATATTTACAAGGCATTTGATTCTTCCGACACAACCAAGTAATTACCTCTGAAGTTCAGCCTATTGTCTTGCGGGGAAGGGATTTTCTCCTGATCCCCTCCGAAAGGGTCTTTATGTCGGCGCATTTTGCTTCTCCTCAACGTCCCCATGCTTCCGTCTCTGCCTGGCTGTACCGGGCGTTCAGCTTGTTGTGCCTGGTTTCAATCCTGACAGCCTGCACCGGTCAGGCGACCCCGCAAACCACGCCTGCTTCTCCCTCCACCACCGCCACGCCTGCCGGGGTGGTGTATAACGCAGAAGTGAGCTTTGAAGCACATCTGCTTGCGCCGCTGGAGAACGGGCAGAATATGTATGTGGAAATTGTGGATGAGGTGACTGGGCTTGCATTGAACAGCCTGCGCGCCAAAATGTTGAAGTCCGATACGCTAACCTATAAGCTGAAAATTCCTTTTGCAATGGGATCTGTGGTGAAATATCGTTACACGCGCGATGACCCAACTGCGCCGGTGGAATATAACACCCAAGGCAAGCAGGTGCGCTATCGCATGCACTGGGTGGATGGTCCCGGCACGGTGTTTGACGTGGTGGCAGGATGGAAGAATGCCCCCAGCAAAGCCACCGATTTCGGGCGGATCATGGGGCATGTGGCGATGAAAGCCAGCAGCGCGCCGGTAATTAACGCGCTGGTTTCGGCAGGTGGGGTCAGCACGCTGACAGCATCGGATGGCAGTTTTGTTCTGGAAGGGCTGCCGGTGGGCAATCATACTCTGGTGGCGTATGCGCTGGATGGCGCGTTCAAACCCTTTCAGCAAGGCGCATCGGTTGCCGCCAACAGTGATACGCCTGCGCTGATCCAGGTAGACCCGGCAAAGACGGTGAGCATTACCTTTATCGCTTCTCAGCCTGCAGGCGCAGTCAAAGGACTGCCAGTGCGCATGGTGGGCAATCTGCTTGCGTTGGGCAACACGTTTGCCGATTTGCGTGGCGGCGTCAGCATTTTGGCGGCTCGCGCTCCCCTTATGCAACAGCAACCGGATGGACGCTATGCCCTGACCCTCAAGCTGCCCGCCGGGACGGATGTGCGCTACAAATATACTCTGGGAGATGGCTTTTGGAACGCAGAACACCGATCAAATGGGGATTTTCAGGTGCGCCAGCTGGTGGTGCCTGATCGGGATACCACGCTGGAAGAATCCATTGCCAGCTGGGGCAGCGCCGAACCTATTTCTTTCACGGTAACCGCCCCCAAAGATACCCTCGCCACCGATGTGGTTTCGATCCAGTTTAGCCCGTATGGCTGGACAGAGCCTGTGCCGATGTGGCCCCTGGGCAATAATCGCTGGTTCTATACCCTCTATGGTCCTTTGAATATCCTCAAAACTGGCGCGTATCGCTACTGCCGGAATGATCAGTGCGGTACAGCGGATGCGGCGGATACGACATCTGATAGCGCCAAGGGCAAGCCGTTGAATGTGAGCAATAAGAGCGTTACGGATACGATCAGCGCATGGGCATGGATGGAAACAGAATCGCAGGCGGTAACGGTATCCTCTGGGGAAGTCAAATCACGCAGTGGCTTTGTGGGCGGTGTTGAATTTCCGGCGGCGTATCAACCCGGCTGGCAGCCTTACTTCCCCTGGGCATTTCAATCTGCGAAGGATATTGGCTCAAATACGGTTTTGATCGCTCCCACCTGGCATTGGACGAACCAGAATCCGCCGGTGCTTGCCCCAGTGAATGGGCAAGATGCGCTTTGGGCAGACCTGGTGAGCTTATCCGCACAGGCGCGCCAACGTTCCTTAGACGTAGTTTATCACCCCACCACACTGATCTCAGGGGATGCGGATGCCTGGTGGCAAAGGGCTGCCCGCAATGATAACTTCTGGCAGAGTTGGTTTGATCGCTACGAGACATTTTTACTGCACCATGCAGATCTGGCAGCCCAAACGAGCGCCAAGGCGCTGGTGATTGGCGATGAAACCATCCTGCCCGCCCTCCCCGGCGGAACGCTGGCAGATGGGAAGCCATCGAATGTGCCGGAAGATGCCGCTGACCGTTGGGCGAAGATCATTACTGATCTTCGCGCGCACTATAAGGGCAAATTGATGTGGATGCTGCCCATGAACACCAGCAAGGTGAACGCGCCCGCTTTCCTGGCAAAGCTGGATGGCGTATATGTGCTGGCTTCCGCGCCAATCACGGATGCCGCTCAACCCAGCGCGAATGATTTAAGCAGCGCATTTGGCAAACTGCTGGATGAGCAAATCCTGCCACTTTCAAACCAGGGCAAAACCATCATTTGGATAGGGATGGAATACCCGTCCGCGCAAGGCGCAGCGACCGGCTGCGTGAAATCTGCCGGGAAATGCGCGCCAATGTCGGAATTTACGCGCGCAGCGGTCAATTTGGCAGATGTGAAGCCTGCGCTCAACGAGCAGGCGCAGGTCTATAACGCCGCCCTCAATGCCATTCAACAGCGGGATTGGATCACCGGAATGGTCGCATCCGGGTTTGCCCCGGCGGCTACCCTGAAGGATTTATCCGTTTCAGTGCGTGGCAAGCCCGCAGCGGATGTGCTTTGGTATTGGTATCCGCGCCTGATTGGGAAATAACGGGAAAGGACCGTAAAACTATGCAAAGCAAGGGATTATCCAGCCGGTATGGGTTGGAAAATCACGGATTGCAGCATCTCAAAACGGTATACTGGAACTTAGTTCCATCTGCATTAATAGAGCAGGCTATTCTTCGTCAAGAAGGAGAGCTATCTGCGGCGGGCGCTCTGGTGGTCAACACCGGCAAATTCACCGGACGCTCACCCTCTGATAAATACCTTGCGCAGACCAAGAGCCTGGAAGATCAACCTGTCTGGTGGGGAAAGGTCAACCAACCGATTACGGCTGACCATTTTCATCAGATTGAGATGAAGATACGCGCCTATTTGCAAGCGCGTGATGTGTTTGTGCAGGACATGACGGTTTGCGCACAGCCTGAATATCAAACGCCCATCCGCGTGGTGAGTGAAAAAGCCTGGGCGAGCCTGTTCGCCTATAACCTCTTTCGCCGCCTACCGCTGGACATTCTGAGTAACCATAAACCGCACTATACCGTGCTGCACTGCCCCGATTTTCAGGCGCTGCCCGAAGAGGATGAAACTCACTCCAGCACGGTGATCGCCCTGGATTTTGAACGCCGCCTGGTGCTGATTGCAGGCACGAGTTACGCCGGGGAAATCAAAAAATCCATGTTTACTGCCATGAATTATGAACTACCGCGCCGTGGAGTGCTTTCAATGCACTGTTCGGCGAACGTGGGCAGCGGCGGAGACGTGGCGCTCTTTTTTGGCTTGTCCGGCACAGGCAAAACCACTCTCTCTTCCGACCCAGATCGCGCCTTAATCGGTGATGATGAGCATGGTTGGTCGAATGAAGGCGTGTTTAACCTGGAAGGCGGCTGCTACGCCAAGACCATCCACCTTGACGAGAGCCTTGAGCCGATGATCTGGTCGGCAGTGCAGCGCTATGGCACAGTGTTGGAAAATGTCATCTATCACCCCGAAACGCGCGAGCTGGATTTTGACGATGATCGCCTGACAGAAAATACGCGGGCTGCCTACCCGTTGGATTACATCCCCAACTACCAGCCGGAAGGCTACGCAGGGCATCCGCAGAATATCTTCTTGCTGACGGCGGATGCTTTTGGGGTCATGCCGCCGATTGCCCGCCTGAGTACCGAGCAGGCGCTGTATTATTTTCTATCCGGCTATACCAGTAAACTGGCAGGCACGGAGCGCAGTCTGGGCAGTGAGCCGCAAGCGACCTTCTCCGCTTGTTTTGGCGCGCCCTTTCTGCCCCTGCAACCAGAAAAATACGCCACTCTGTTGGGAGAAAAAATCCGCAAGCATAACGCGAACGTGTGGCTGGTGAATACCGGCTGGACGGGCGGCGCATACGGCACGGGGCGGCGCATGAAGCTGCCTTTTACGCGCGCGATGGTGCGGGCTGCCCTCAATGGCGAATTAGCCAAAATGCCTTTCCTGAGAGAGCATACCTTTGGCTTGTGGATTCCAGAGTTCTGCCCTGGCGTCCCTGCCGAGGTGTTGAATCCACGTACCACCTGGGAACGCCCGGCAGCCTATGATGCGCAAGCCAGACTCTTAATTGAGCGATTCCAGAAGAATTTCACGCAATTCGCGCATTCTGCGCTGCCGGAAGTTGCTGCTGCGGGTCCAACAATATTCATCTAATATTTACTTTCTTTTCCTTTAAAATTTACTTTATTTTCCTTCCTGGGCAGGTAAAATGGACTATCGGGTTATGATTAGTCCATTTTTATTTTCCCAGGAGGGATTCATGTCTCCATTGATTACCAATAGTCTAATTATGTTTGTGCTTTTAGTGATAGCCGTCTCTTTCATCTGGCTGGTGATCCGTCAGATTGCCAAGCGCGGGATGGTTCTCATTTTTGCTGCTCTGGTGTTGAGCATTGTGGTCATTGATTGCGAACTCGCCTTCATTTTAGGCGAAGTTGGTATGACGGCGCTGAATGCAATCATCATATTCACTCCTGGGATTTTGGTGACGATATGGGTGATTTATACGCTATATCGAATTGTGGTGATTCCCGTGCGCGCCTTGACGGATACCGCCCAAATGTTGGCAATGGGCGATTTACGACAGGAAGCGCAGATTAAAACGAAGGATGAAATCGGGCAGTTGGGGGAGGCGTTAAACCAGACGATCCATTATCAGCGCAGGATGGCTGCGCAAGCCAGTGAAATTGCGAGCGGAAACCTGACGCAATCCGTTCAGCCTCAATCTGACCATGATGAATTAGGTCATGCCTTTGCCGAAATGGTCAGGCAGTTGAATGAATCGATTGGACAAGTCGCAGGGCATTCGCGTCATCTGCGCGAGGCGTCAGACCGTTTGGCGAGCGGTTCTGCTCAATTAGGGGATTCTATTCAGCAAATCTCCACCAGCATTGATCAAATTGCACAAGGTTCGACCGAACAGGCAATCTCTTTTAATAAAACAGTGGCGGCGGTGAGCGAAATGGGGGCAGCCGTCACGGGGGTGAATGAGGGCGTGCAGCAACAAGAATCCGCTACGCGCGCCGCTGCCCAGGTGACGGAGCAAATATCCGCGGCCGCCGAGCGGGTATTACAAAGCGCGCAAACTGCCACTCAGCAGGCGGATCAAGCCAACCAGGATACTCAGGTTTCGGCTAAAATTGTCGCCCAAACCCTTGCCAGCATGCAATCCATGCAGACTAGCGTGGAGCAACTGACCGGGCAGGTGCAAAATATGGGTCAGTATTCCGAACAGATTGGATTGATCCTCAGTACCATTCAAGATATTGCTTCTCAGACCAATTTATTGGCATTGAATGCTGCGATTGAAGCGGCGCGCGCCGGGGAAGGCGGGCGCGGGTTCGCGGTGGTGGCGGATGAAGTCCGCAAACTGGCGGAACGCTCGGCAACCTCCACCCGTGAGATTGAAAAGTTAGTGAAGAACATTCAGGGCGCGGTCGGGTTGGCGGTACAGGCGGCGGCGCAGGGACAAACCGAAGTGCATGGCAGCTTGACGCGCGCGCAGGAAGCGGGCAGTTCGTTGGATCATATTCTGGTAGCGATGGATGCCGTCCGTAAACAAGTGCGGGAAATTTCTGCCGCTTCGCAGAAAATGTGTCAGGCGACTGAGCAATTGGGCGACTCGATGCAAACGGTGGCGGATGTAGTGCAAGTGAATCGCAGCGCCGCCGGGCAGATTGACCATGGCGCGGAGACGGTGCGCAACACGGTTGAATCGATTGCCTCTGTGACGCAGGAAAACAGCGCAGTTTCGGAAGAGGTGAACGCCAGCGCGCAGGATATGACCGGTCAGGCGCAGGCTGTGGCGAATGAATCACGTGAACTGGCTGAGTTGGCGCGTGATCTGGACGCTGTGGTTGAGAATTTTCAATTGATGGCATAGTCTGATCTAGCGGCGATAAAAAGACAGTGAGATTTTTCGCAAACGAGAAATCTCACTGTCTTTTTATCGCTGGTACGGTTTATTTAGTCTAAGATGCTCAAGGGCAAGTCGGTGGGCATGGGCGCGGGGCGTGTGCAGGTGGATTGCATTTCGATGTGCTTGCCTTCGCGGGCGGCGTCGTGAATGGTGCACATCACATC
The DNA here is from genome assembly GCA_038206515.1 of Anaerolineales bacterium. GTDB lineage: Bacteria > Chloroflexota > Anaerolineae > Anaerolineales > Anaerolineaceae > DSYU01. Next base: position 61,185 of record JBBRAT010000008.1, read on the forward strand.
CAGTACGTGATACGTCATTTTGCCGTTGGCGCGGTGCGCTCGCCCGGTGCGCATGGCGGTTGCCATATCCGCTACGCCCAGGCTGCGGCTGTTTTCCGCGCGGATGGGCAGCAGCGGGATATTTTCGCCCTCTTTCGCATCCGCCTTCCATAGGATAACCGGACCGCCGAAGGTGTTGGGGTCAGGCACGATCAGCGTACCCTCAGAGCCGTAAATTTCAATGCAGGGCAGGGTGGATTTCCACACGTCAAAGGATGTGATGATTGTGGCAACGGGCCCGCTTTCAAATTCCAATAAACCAGTCACATGCGTGGGAATCTCCACCTGGATTTTTGTGCCGCGTTTAGGTTCTGAGCCAATCTCGCGTTCTGGGAAGGAAATGCGGTTCGAGCCAGTAACGCGCTTGACCGGACCCAGCAGACTGACCAGAGCGGTGAGGTAATAGGGTCCCATATCAAACATCGGGCCGCCGCCTACCTTGTAGAAAAATTCCGGATCAGGGTGCCAGCGTTCAGGGCCATGCCCGATCATAAAGGCGGTGGCGCCTACCGGCACGCCAATAGCGCCATCATCAATCAGCTTACGGCAGGTCTGCAAGCCCGCACCGAGGAACGTATCCGGCGCTCCGCCCACCCGCACGCCCTTTTCAGCCGCCAGGGCGAGGATTTTTTGCGCATCTTCGCGGAAAACCGACATCGGCTTTTCGCTATAAACGGATTTTCCAGCCTGGACGGCGCGCAAAGCCACTTCCGCATGAACCAAGGGAGGCGTGAGGTTGACGATGATCTCGATTTCAGGGTCAGCCATCATCTCATCGGGAGTGTAGACGTGCTCCACCGAATACTCTGCGGCTCGTTTCTCGGCTCGTTCGGGAATAATATCCGTAACAGCTTTGATCTCCAGAATATCAAACGTGGGCGCCAGACGCAAGTAGGTAGGGCTGATGTTGCCGCATCCCACAATGCCAATTTTCACCTTATCCATGTTGACTCTCGCTTTCTTCTATGATGTTCTGTAACCAATCGTATTTCTCATATTCCATAAAATAGAGGAGCGCGCTCCTCTATTTTATGGAATATGAGAAATACCTACTCTTGTTAACGGGCGGCCCAAAGCATGCCACGGCGCATGATTTCACGCGCTTCAGGCACGCTAAAATCCGCGGAGACGTGACCGAGGGAAGAATAGAAGACCTTACCCTGCCCCCACATGCGCTTCCAGGCAACCGGCATCACCGTACCGCTGATCCAGGGGCAAAGGCTGGCGTTAAAGGTAGTGGTCGCCAGAACCTGATTGCCTGGGTCAACGTGCATGTAGTACTGCTCGGAGTGCATGGCAAAATCAGTCAGGTCAGCGGTGACCGGATCGGTGTGGTTGGTGATCTGCACGGTGTAATCAATGACGCCGCCGGGGTGCGCCACCCACTGCCCGCCCACGATGAACTGATAATCCGTTTGTTCGCGGAAGGAATCACCCATGCCGCCATGCCAACCGGCAAAGCCCACGCCACTCTTCACTGCCTGACTCAAGCCTGCCAGCTGCTCGTTGGTGATTTTTCCCATCGTCCAGCATTGGCAGATCAGGCTGTATTGTTTCATCGCTTCCTCGTCTAAATAGCTATCCAACGTTTCGGAGATGACAGTTTTAAAACCAGCCTGCTGCATGAGTGGGGCAAAAATATCAACGGATTGAACGGGTTCATGCCCATCCCAACCACCACGGACGAATAATACGGTTTTTTCCATGGAATCATCCTTTGCTTGCTTTTAAATATTCACTTATTGATTTTGCTTTGCAAAATCAATAAGTGAATTGGAGTTTAGTATTTGAGGTTCTTCAAATACTGGTAGCTCTTGCGTATTTCCACAAGGGGGTCACCCGCAACTTGATCCATCTCTACAATCCAATATTCGGCATTGCTGCCAGAGGCTTTGAACAGGCTGGGCCAGTCCATCACGCCTTCGCCGACTGCGGTCATGGGGTCTTCGTGATTGCCGGGCCCGTCTTTGATATGCAGGAGGGGCGCACGTTTGCCCAGTTCTTTGACCACTTCGGCGGGGTCCAGCCCAGCAACCTTCACCCAGTAGGTATCCAACTCAAAGAACACGTCCGGAGCGAGGAATTTCTCCATGAGCTGATAGACGTACTGCCCTTCCGCTGTTTTGCCAAATTCCATTGAGTGATTGTGATAGCCCAGTTGGAAACCGTGTTGCTGGGCGTTCTGTGCGCCCTGATTGAGCGTATCGCAAGCGGCTTTGACGGATTCCTCGGTCGCCCAACCCTTGGGATCCATCCAGGGGACGACAATGCGCGGCTTGCCAGCGGAGGTACTGAGAGCTTCCATCGTGTCCAAAATCTGATTTTTGGCATCACCAATCGGGTTGCCAATGTGAGAGGCAACCACTTTGAGTCCAAGTTCAGCGAATAACTTCGCCGCTTTTTCAGGGCTGCTGCCGGGAAACCCGGCGGTTTCTACATTGCGGTAGCCAGCATCCGCCACCTGACGGATCGTTGCTTCATAGCCTTGCTTATCGGCTACGTCACGCACGGTATACAATTGCAAACCAATTTGAGCCATTCTTTACTCCTTAATCAAAATGTGGTTCATTGAGAATTGACCTCAATAGTGAATATCTACCCGCCGCCCACTTTCAGCGGAGGACAGGATCGCATCACAAATGACGCTCGTTTTATAGCCATCCTCAAAGGTCGCGCCATAAGGAGCAAGCGGTTGGTCGTTGACGATGGACTCCAGCAGATGAGAAATCTCGTGGATGAAGGTATGCTCCCAGCCGATCATGTGACCTTGGGGCCACCAATGCTGCCAGAAGGGATGATACGGCTCAGAGACCAACACATGATGGAAGCCCTGACTTTCGCGCGGTTCTTCATCTTTCCAGAAGACTTCCATCTCATTCATGCGCTCCAGGTCAAAGACCAGCGAGCCTTTGGTGCCGTTAATTTCAAGCACCTCGTGATTCTTCCGCCCGGCGCAGAAGCGCGAGGCTTCAATGACGCCCATCGCGCCGTTTTCAAATTCCAGCAAGGAAGTGATGGCATCATCCACCTGCACTGGCACGGTTTGTTCGCCATGCGCGGCGTATTCCCCGGCTGCCGGGCGTTCTTGAATAAAAGTTTTCGCCATGCCCATCACGCGGCGCGGCTCACCCACCAGGAAACGCGCCAGGTCAATGACATGCGCGCCCAGGTCGCCCAACGACCCACTGCCCGCGCGGGATTTATCTAACCGCCAGACCATTGGGAAAGAGGCATCCATGATCCAATCCTGCAAATAGACGGCGCGGAAATGGCAAATTTCACCCAGCTGACCCGAATGGATCAACTCCCACGCCTGACGGATAGCTGGCACATAGCGATAGTTAAAGGCGACCATGTTCTTGACGCCCGCTTTGGTAACAGCTTCCACCATTTGCGCGGATTCTTTTGCATTGCGCGCCAGGGGCTTTTCGCATAATACATGCTTGCCCGCCTGAGCAGCGGCAATGCAGGGGACGGCGTGCAGGTCGTTGGGCGCGCCGTTATCGAATAGCTGCACATTGTCATCGCGGATCAGGTCATGCCAGTCGGTGTAATATTTGGCGTAACCGTAGCGGGCGGCGGCTTCACGCACGGCTTCTTCCTCGCGTCCAGCAATGGCAACCAGCTTCGGCACAGCGGGTGGCGGATAAATCATATAGGGGATGGTTTTATAGGCGTTGCTGTGCGCCTTGCCCATAAACGCATACCCTAACATGCCAACGCCCACTTCAGGGGCTTTTTTATCCCCCGCTTTAGGTCCAGCCATCCTGGCAAATCCAACCTTATCAGGCATATTTCCTCCTGGCTAACGGCGTATCGTCTGCTATTCGTCCTTGTGTTGGAAAGCCGCGTCAAAAGCCACGTTAGAAGAGGGGAAATCCAGCTTTTTGACAAACGCGCAGGCTTCGGTCGCGCCAAATTCACGATCCATGCGCCCATCTTCCCATTCTACCGAAAGGGGACCGGTGTAGCCCACGTCATTTAAGGCGCGGATGATTTCTTCAAACTGGATGGAGCCACGCCCTAACGAGCGGAAATCCCAATAGCGGCGTGGATCGCCAAATTCAAGATGCCCGCCAAACACGCCGGCTTCGGTGGGTTTAGGCGACCAGTAGACATCCTTCATGTGGACGTTGTAAATCCGGCTGCCAAAGCGGCGGATGAACGCCACATAATCCACGCCCTGGTAGCCAAAGTGACTGGGGTCAAAGTTGAAACCGAACGCCGGGCGATGACCAATGGCTTCTACCGCAGCATCCGCGGAGGCAATATCAAAGGCGATTTCGGTGGGGTGCGCTTCTAACGCGAATTTGACGCCTACTTCGTCAAACACATCCAGGATGGGATTCCACTTATCCGCAAAATCCTGATAGCCCTTCTTAATCATGTCCGGCGGGTTGGAAGGGAAGGAATAGAGGTAGGGCCATATAGACGAGCCGGTGAAGCCCGCTACGACCTTGACGCCAAACTTAGCAGCGGCGCGGGCTGTGTTTTTGATCTCATCCGCGGCGCGTTGATGCACGCCGTCTTCTTTGCCATCCCCCCAAACGCGCGGAGGGACGATGGATTTGTGACGGTCATCAATCCGGTCACAAACTGCCTGTCCCACCAGGTGATTGCTGATAGCAAAGCATTGCAGCCCAAAGCGGCGCAAAATATCCCAGCGATTCTTGATATAAGAATCATCACTGAGCGCCTTTTCAACGTCAAAATGATCGCCCCAGCAGGCAATTTCCAATCCATCGTAGCCAAAGGATTTGGCTTTTTCGCAGACAACATCAAATGGGAGGTCGGCCCATTGGCCAGTGAACAGAGTAACAGGTCGAGGCATACAAATCGCTCCTTTAGGTGTAAAAATTCAAGCTTGTGAAGAACCGCTATTCCCGTGCTATGGGTTCGGAAAGAAGATTTGTTTCATGGCGTGCAACCCTACTTCCCTAACTGTACCCCCAAATATGCCAGAACGCAACCTATCAGACAGGATGAAAAAATCACCTTGCTGTTGACTTGTATCCACGCTATCCTTTGTGGTATTAATACTCTTGGTTGTAAATATTATCCAGATTTCGTAGTAGAAGATAGGAATACAGCATATTCCTATCTTCTACTACGAAGACATCTCTTTAGGAGGGAAACGAATGGAATACCGGCGTTTAGGTAAGGCAGGCGTTCAGGTGAGCGCGTTATCATTAGGGGCATGGGTGACGTATGGCGGGCAGGTTGGCGAAGAAATCGCCGAAAAGTGCATGATCGCCGCGCTAGAGGCAGGCGTGAACTTCTTTGACAATGCTGAGGCATACGCAAACGGCAATGCTGAAACGGTCATGGGCAATGTCATCAAGAAGCTGGGCTGGAAGCACGAAGATTACGTAGTTTCGACCAAAATCTTCTGGGGCGGGCAAGGACCCAATAAGAGCGGTCTGTCGCGCAAGCACATTCTGGAAGGCATGGATAATTCCCTGCGCCGCTTCCAGCTGGATTATGTAGACCTGGTTTTCTGCCATCGCCCTGACCCGAATACGCCCATTGAGGAGACGGTACGCGCCATGACCCACGTTATCAACCAGGGCAAGGCACTCTATTGGGGGACGTCAGAATGGTCGGCGGCGGATATTATGCGCGCGGATGCTGTGGCGCGGGTGGAACACCTGATTCCGCCGAGCATGGAGCAGCCGCAATATAACATGCTGGTGCGCGAAAAGATGGAAAAAGAATACCTGCCCCTCTTCCGCGATTTGGGCTATGGCACCACCATCTGGTCGCCGCTGGCATCTGGGATGCTCACCGGCAAATACAATAATGGCATTCCGGAAGGCAGCCGCGCCGCGTTGGAAGGCTATGAATGGCTGCGCGACAACGTCATCACCCCAAAAAATATTGAGACCGTCAAAAAGCTGCAACCGGTGGCGGATGACCTGGGGATCAGCCTGGCGCAGTTAGGGTTAGCCTGGTGTTTGAAAAACCCCAACGTCTCTACTGTCATCACGGGAGCCAGCCGCCCCGAGCAGGTGACAGAGAACATGAAGGCGATGGACGCTGCCGCGAAGCTCACCCCCGAGGTGATGACTCGCATCAATGATATTTTGGGCAACGATCCCAACCAGCGTTAATGCGACCTTCTGCTTAGGACTATTTTCAAGGGCAAAATGAGCCTTTAATAGTTCGGGCAATGCCTCCCGCTTGTGCTATCATAAAATTAGGACAGGAAAAAGAGTAAGTGGAACGAGTTCTTAAGTAGAACTCGTTCCGCCTCTCTTCTTTCAATATGTTTTGCAATATTCTGGGGGAAACAACGATTTTGCACTCTTTTTAAATTTAAACATAACCGCATCGTTGTAAGGAGTAGGATTCCTATGAAGGTAGCGATTCTGGCGGGTGGTTTTGGGTCACGACTGGCGGAAGAGACGGAAATTAAGCCCAAGCCGATGGTCGAAATTGGCGGGCGACCGATCCTTTGGCATATTATGAAACATTATGCCACGTATGGATTTAAAGAATTTGTGATCGCCCTGGGGTATAAGGGCAATTACATCAAAAAATATATGGTTGATTACGCCTCTTTAGAGAGCGACCTGACGATCAATATGCGCAATGGCGAAGTATGCGCCCATGGCGGTCCGCGCCCCGATTGGATGGTGGACCTGGTGGATACGGGTCTCAGCACCCAAACAGGCGGGCGAATCAAACGATTGCAGTCTTACTTGGGGAATGAGACGTTTATGCTTACCTGGGGGGATGGCGTATCGAATATTGACCTGGCGGATTTGCTGCGCTTTCACCGGTCTCATGGCAAGCTGGCAACTCTGACGGCGGTGCGTCCCCCGGCACGTTACGGTCACATGATTTTTGATGGGGATCAGGTCTGTGAGTTTGTGGAAAAACCCCAAATTGGCGAAGGCTGGGTTAATGGCGCGTTCTTTGTGCTGGAGCCGGGGATTTTTGATTATATCCACGAAGACAGCACCGTGTGGGAACACGAACCGCTGGAATGCCTGGCGCGAGATGGGCAGTTGATGGCGTATCGGCACGAAAACTTCTGGCAGTGCATGGATACTTTGCGCGAGAAGCATATTTTAGAAACAATGTGGGAATCTGGTCATGCGCCCTGGAAAATTTGGGAGGATTAGCACATGCGCGTATTGGTGACAGGTCATCACGGGTATATTGGTACGATCCTCACCTCCCTGCTGACAGCAGCCGGGCATAGTGTGGTTGGGTTGGATAGTGATTTATTTACGCAATCCGTGTTTGGCGAATGGCAGCCGGAAGCCTTCCCCTCCATCCATAAAGATGTGCGGGATGTGCAAGCGGCGGATTTAGAGGGATTTGATGCCGTTCTGCACCTGGCCGGTCTTTCCAATGACCCACTGGGCGACCTGAACCCTGAATTGACCCTGGAGATTAACTTCCGCGCATCGCTGCATCTGGCAGAGCAAGCCAAACGCGCCGGGGTGAGCCGGTTTATCTTTTCTTCCTCATGCAGCAACTATGGCGCGGCAGGGGACGACTTCCTGACAGAAGAGTCAGCCTTTAACCCGGTGACGGCATATGGGCGGTCGAAAGTGCTGGTGGAGCAGGAAGTATCTAAACTTGCCAACAGTGATTTCAGCCCCACTTTTTTGCGGAACGCCACAGCTTACGGTGTCTCACCCTTCCTGCGCTTTGACCTGGTGCTGAATAACCTGGTTGCCTGGGCGTTGACCACCGGGCGAGTGTATCTAAAGAGCGATGGCTCTCCATGGCGACCCATTGTACATATTGAAGATATTTCGCGGGCTTTCCTGGCTGCCTTACACGCCCCGCGCGAGCTGATCCATAATGAAGCCTTTAACGTGGGGCGCACCGAAGAAAATTTCCGCATGTCAGAACTGGCGCAGATGGTATCAGAGGTCGTGCCGAACTGCCGGATTGAATATGCGCCGGACGCTGGACCCGATAAACGCAACTATCGCGTGAACTGCGACAAAATCAAGCGCGTATTGCCAGAATTTCAGCCACAGTGGACGGCGCGTAAGGGCGCGGAAGAGCTTTATCGGGCATATCAGCGGGTGGGCATTACTCCAGAGGATTTTGAAGGACCGCGATATAAGCGCATCGCTCATTTGAAAGACTTGTTGAGCGATGGCAGCCTGGATGCCTCGTTGCGCTGGCAGAAAACTGCCCAACCCTCTACCGGTCAGATTGCCTGAACAAGAAGGATATCCCCTCTATGCCGACCTCTCCCGCTCCGCAACAAATCACCCAAACCTGCCGTGCATGTGGGCAGGCTGGCTTACAACCCGTCCTTTCCCTGGGCAATACGCCGCTGGCAGACCGGCTGGTGACCGCTGACCAGTTAAACAGTCCCGAACCGACCGCCGACCTGGACCTGGTATTTTGCCCGCATTGCTCGCTGCTGCAAATTACCGTATCGGTTGCGCCGGACGTGCTTTTCGGGCAAGATTACCCTTATTTCTCATCTGTGTCGAAATCCCTGGTAGAGCATTTTGGGCAGAGTGCGCAGCGCATCATCGAGACGCGCGCCCTGGGTGCGGACAGTCTGGTCATCGAAGCCGCCTCAAACGATGGGTATATGCTGCAAAATTTTGCCTCGCGCGGCATTCCGGTACTGGGCATTGACCCCGCCAAGGGTCCGGTGGAAGCTGCCCTTAAAAAAGGCATTCCGACTCTGCTGACCTTCTTCAATCAAACTTTAGCAGAGGAATTGCGCGCGCAGGGCAAGCAGGCAGATGTATTCCTGGCAAATAACGTTTTGGCGCACGTGCCGGACCTGAACGGCTTTGTAGAAGGCATCCGTACCCTGCTTAAGCCTACGGGCGTGGCAGTGATTGAATGTCCCTACGTAGTAGACCTGGTGGATCACTGCGAATTTGATACCATTTATCATCAGCACTTATGCTATTTCTCGGTAACAGCGCTCAATCAGTTATTCCGCTCGCACGGGCTATACCTTAATGATGTACAGCGTACCCGCATTCACGGCGGCTCGCTGCGCCTGTTTATCGAGCCGTTTGACGCGCCATGCGCCGGGGTGATGGATTTGCTGGCGCAAGAAAAAGCCCGCGAGGTAGATCAGATTGGTTACTATCAGAGCTTTGCCGCGCGCGTAGAACATGTCAAAACCGCGTTGCTGGCAATATTACGCAGCCTGAAAGCGGATGGCAAACGGGTTGCTGCATACGGCGCAGCTGCCAAGGCAAATACCTTGCTCAGTTACTGCGAAATTGACCGCTCGCTGGTGGATTATATCGTTGACCTGAATGCTTTCAAGCATGGGCGATTTATGGGCGGCAACCATCTGCCCATTTTGCCTGTTTCCCGTCTGATGGAAGACCGCCCAGATTATGTACTGCTGCTGGCATGGAACTTTGCAGAAGAGATTATGCGCCAACAAGAGGAATATTGCCTGCAAGGCGGCAAATTCATCATTCCTATTCCTGAGCCAAAGGTTGGATGATGTTTCTAACTTCCATAACATAGAGAGGCGCGCCTCTCTATGTTATGGAAAATCAAATACACAATCAAAGATTGCATAGAGGTTATTATGTCCCTTTCTACCTGTCCCGCCTGTGGTTCACAGCAGATTCGCAGTTTTTACCGCCACACCGCTGCGCCTGTTCACAGCGTGCTGGTGCATCATTCCCAGGCGGACGCGCTCGCCTTGCGCTGCGGTGAAATCCAACTGGGGTTTTGCCAGAACTGCGGATTTATCTTCAACCAAACCTTTGACCCCACTTTGCAAGATTATTCGCTGGAATACGAATCCACCCAAGGGTTTTCGCCTACTTTCGGCACATTTGCCCGACAGCTGGCGCAATATCTGGTAGATCGCTACGACTTACACGGCAAGCGGGTGATTGAAATTGGCTGCGGACAGGGTGAGTTTCTGCAACTGCTGTGCGCTATGGGGGATAATCACGGGATTGGCTTTGACCCGGCTTACATGCCGGGGCGCATATCGAACCTTAGCCCTGAATTAACCGCCCCTGAGTCGCCCCAATTTGTACGCGATTATTATTCAGAAAAATATAGCCAATATCAGGCAGATTTAATCGTGTGCAAAATGACTCTGGAACACATTCAGCCGGTGGCGGAATTTGTCAGCACGGTGCGCCGTTCGATTGGCGATCATTTGTTGACGGCGGCATTCTTTCAGATTCCAGACGCACGCCGCATCTTGCAAGAAGCCGCCTTTTGGGACGTGTATTATGAACACTGCTCTTACTTTAGCCTGGGGTCGCTGGCGCGCCTGTTCCGCAAGTGTGGGTTTGAGGTGATGTCCTTGCGGCGCGGCTACGATGACCAGTATTTGATGATCGAAGCTCGCCCAACGGAGAATGCTCAACTCCAAGGTCCACTGCCCGAAGAAGATGACCTGGCGGAAACGGAAGCCTTGGTGGAGCAATTTGCTTTATTTGCCCCTGAGCGCATCACAGCATGGCAAGGTGCGCTGCGCCGCTGGCAAACGCAGCGCAAGCGGGTAATGCTCTGGGGGGGAGGATCGAAGGCGGTGGCGTTCCTCACTACCCTGGGCGTGCGTGAAGAAGTGATCGGCGCGTTGGATATTAACCCCTACAAGGACGGCTCTTTTCTGGCGGCAACTGGTACGCCCGTTTATGCGCCGCAGCACCTACCCACTTTGCAGCCGGACATCATTCTATTGATGAACCCGATTTACCAGCAAGAAGTCTCTGAACAACTTGCTCAATTTGGTTTGAAACCAACGCTGTTGGCAATCACGAATGCACCAGAGGAAAGATAAGCAATGGAACGCTGTACGGTTTGTGGGTCAGAGCGGGGAATTGAATTTTTCCACCTCGACGACGTGCCGATTGAATGTAACGTCTTGTGGGATGCGCAGGCGGATGCAGTAGCCGTGTCGCGTGGGGATATTCGCTTGCACATCTGCCCGATGTGCGGTCACATCTGGAATGCGGCGTTTGACCCGGCGCGCCTGGGGTATTCCGGCAATTATGAAAATTCGCTGCATTTTTCGCCGCGCTTTCAGCAGTACGCGCAGGATTTAGCGACAGACCTGGTGGAACGCTATCAGCTTTATGGCAAAAAGGTGATTGAAATTGGCAGCGGCAAGGGGGACTTCCTGAATTTGCTTTGTGAAGCCGGGCAAAACAACGGGGTGGGGTTTGACCCTTCTTATGATGGCGCAGGCAGCCCGTTTCAGCACATCCGCTTTGAGAAAACCTATTTTGACGCGGAGCACGCCGCCGAATCTGGCGACCTGATCTGCGCCCGCCACGTGCTGGAGCATATCCCCCAGCCCGCCGAGTTTGCCAATATGCTGCATGATGCGCTGCAATCTCAAAATAGGCAGACGGTGGTTTTTATTGAAGTGCCGAATGCAGCCTATATGCTGAAAGAATGCGCTCTGTGGGATGTCATCTATGAACACTGCTCGTACTTTACGCCGCAGTCGCTGGCGCGGCTGTTCACCGAGGCAGGCTTTGACGTCAACCGGGTGCAAGCCACGTATGAAGGGCAATTCTTAACACTAGAAGCGACCCTGGCGCAGAGTATTCCCGGCGTGCTGCGTGATTCTGCGTCACCGCCTAGCATGGAGGCTGGCATAGCGGAACTGGTTGCCCAGGCGCGCGCCTTTGACGCCGGGTTTCAAGAAAAAGTGGCTTATTGGCAAGCCGAATTTACCAAGGCTCAAGTGCAAAATCAGCGGATTATGCTATGGGGTGCGGGTTCAAAGGGGATCAGCTTCTTGAATTTCCTGCACATCTCGCCCCGTCAAATCCCATATATTGTGGACATCAACCCGCGCAAACGGTTTAAGTTTGTTACGGGCAGTGGGCAGCAAATTATCCCACCGGACTTCCTGCGTCAGTCTCCGCCGGAGCGCGTGATTATTATGAATCCTATTTACGAAACGGAAATAAGCGAGACACTGCGAGAGCTAGACCTTCATGCAGAAGTATCCGTTGCCTGAGAAGGAACTTCTACCCGGCATCTGAACCGCCCAGGCGTTTTTCCACATCTACTACAGCCACCTGCACAGCCATATTCAAGTCCTGCAAGTCGCGCTCGCGGATATGGCAGTATTCTAATAGTTTAGGGTCGGGATGTTCACTATCCGGATGGGCAGACCAATTGGCTAAGGACACGCATGGCAGCAAGGGGCTTTTCACCGCCCAGGGGTCGTGATGATATTTCACTACCTGGGTAATTTCGGTTGGGACACCCAGCTTTTCCAGCAGCATTGCGCCGACTTCCGCATGCGTGCAGCCCATGACTACCACCTCGGATTGAAAGCGATTTGCGCCAGTCGTCTGCAACATAGCGACCTGCTGCAAGGCTTCCGGCGCTCGTTTTTCAAGGAAGGCAATGCCAATATCATGCAAGAGGGCGGCGTAAAAGGCTTCGTTTTGATCTAACCCCTTGCGACTGTTCTTTGCTAACGCTTCCGCCATGTAGGCAGTGGTCAGGGAATGCACCCAGGTTTCGCGGTTTGGACCAGAGGAGAAGGATTCGCGCACCGCCGCCGAGGTGATGATGGCGCGGGTTTCACGCATGCCTAAATAAACCATTGCTTCTTCCAGGTTCGTCATTTGGCGAGGCAAACCAAAAGCAGCCGAGTTGACTAGCCCTAAGAAGCGCGAGACCATAGACTGGTCTGTTTCCAAAATGCCTGCAAGTTCGCTAAAACGGACATTTTCCTTGCCGATTAGACGAAGCGCGCGCTGCGCCACAGCAAAGTAGGGAGGCAAAAAGGTTGTTTTTTCGACCAGCGAGATGATGTCATAAAGGGGCATGAGCGAGAATCCTTCACCGTAGAAGCACTATTCCATCATTATAGTAGAGATTGATACGCCTTCAAGGTTTTTCAGGTCGAACATTGCAGAATTCTTAAATTTTACCGAAACAACAAAATCGCGGCAGCCAGCACCAAAAAAGGGGCATACGGGACGGCAATAAAGGCGTGCCAGCGTTTCTTCAATAGCATGATAACAATAACCACCAGGCTGCCTACCCCCCCCAGGATAATCGCCAGGGTTAGTCCGGCAAAGATGCCCGGGAAGCCTAATAATAAGCCCAACACGCCGCTCAGGTTCACATCGCCATACCCCAGGGCAACTTCATCGGTTTCTTTGCCGCGCCGCCGGCTTAGCCAGCGCACGAAAAATGCGCCAAAAGCGTATAACCCAAACATGATGAGGAAGCCAACCAACCCGCCTAACGCGGTGGAGAGCCAGCCATGCCGCCAGATGCCCACGCCCGCCCCCAGAATAACCCCGGCGATCACCACCGGATAGAGAATCAGGCGATGTTCCAGGTCAATGACCGCCACGACGCCAAAATAGGTCAAAACAATTGCGGAGATGGCGAATCCCATCTTGCCAGTGGCAGCTGGGATCAGCGCAAGGGCAGCAAACCCAAGCGCAGTGAGGATAATCACCGCAAAGGAACGAATAGAGCGGCGCTGATGGCAATGCGCGCAGGGTTGCAGCATCAGGTAAGCGAACACGGGCCAGCGATTGCCGCAGTGTACGCAAATGAGCGGAGTGAGGCTGCGGGTAAGGGGCAGCACGTCCGCCAGGAAATTGATCACGCTGCCCGCCAGAATGCCAAGCAACGCCGCACCGAATGTCAAAAAGAAAGTAATCATACGTTCAAGCAGAGTCCTCTTTTTCATTGTAATCGGTTAAAAAAAGATTGCCATAAGTTTACAATAAAAAGGGCTTGATCTTTGTTCTAAATTAGGGTAAAACCAATCTATGCCTGCACTCACGCCCCTTCAGCACGTCCTATCCTTATGGTCAAATGAGCCAACCATTGCCGCCAACGTGGTGGAATGGCGCACGGACCCTCCGCGCGCGGCGCAATGGGCGGATCTGCCTGGCGAGATGCACCCTGCCCTACGGGGATGGTTGCGGCAAAAAGGCATCCGGCAGTTGTATGTGCATCAGGCGCAGGCATTTGAGCAAGCCATGCAAGGCAGCAATTTGGTGATCGTCACGGATACTGCGTCCGGCAAGACCTTATGCTATAACCTGCCCGTGTTGCAGACCATTTTACAGAACCCGGCGGCGCGCGCGCTCTATCTCTTCCCAACCAAGGCGTTGACCCAGGATCAATGGAATAATCTACGCGAAGCCAGCGCGTTTTTAGCGGACGCGACCGCCAGCCAACCCGTCAGCGCGGCGATTTATGATGGGGATACGCCCCAGGGCAACCGCGCTGCCATCCGCAAGCAGGCGCGCATTTTGCTCTCCAACCCGGATATGCTGCACACCGGCATTTTACCGCATCATACCCTGTGGGCGGATTTCTTTAGCAATCTGCAATTTGTGGTGCTGGATGAAACCCACACCTATCGCGGGGTATTTGGCTCGCACGTTGCCAACCTGCTGCGCCGCCTCAAGAGGATCGCCCATTTTTATGGGTCAAATCCGCAGTTTATTCTTACATCAGCAACCATTGCGAACCCGGCGGACCTGGCGGAAAAGCTGATCGAAGCGCCCGTCTCTACAATTGACATAGACGGCTCGCCGCGCGGGCAGCGTCATTTTTTGTTATACAATCCGCCGATTGTAGATAAAAACCTGGGGCTGCGCGCTTCCGCTTCCGGCGAAAGTCTGCGTTTGGTGGATGATTTGCTGCATGAGGATGTGCAATCCCTGTTGTTTTGCCGCGCGCGCGTATTGGTGGAACGGATGCTGCGCAGCTTGCGTGAGCGACATGGTGAGGATAGCACCGCCTTACGCGCCTATCGTAGTGGATATTTACGCACTGAGCGGCGCAAAATTGAGGCGGACTTGCGCGAAGGGCGCGCGCGGGCGGTGGTGGCGACCAATGCCCTGGAATTGGGGATTGACGTGGGCGGCATGGACGCGGTGCTGTTGGTCAGCTACCCGGGGACGATTGCCTCTACCCGTCAGCAAGCAGGTCGCGCCGGGCGCAAGCAAGGCAGCGCACTGGCGGTCTTGGTCGCATCCGCCAATCCGCTGGATCAATATATCATGCAGCACCCTGAATATATTTTTAATCGCTCGCCAGAGCAGGCGTTGATTAACCCGGATAACTTGCTCATTCTGGTACAGCACCTGCGCTGCGCCGCCTTTGAACTGCCCTTTCACCCTGGCGACCGCTTCGGTACGCTGGAGCCGGACACGCTGCGTAACTTTTTGGATATGCTGTGCGGCATGGGTGATTTGACCGCCTCTGAAAATTCCTATTTCTGGATGGCATCCCAATATCCGGCAACCAGCATCAGCCTGCGCGGATCATCGCCTATGCAGGTGGCGTTGCAATGCGGGACTTTGGACAAGCCTGTGGTGATTGGTCAGGTGGACTATGAAAGCGCATTGTGGATGGTGCATCCCAAGGCGGTATATCTGCACAATGGGCAGTCCTATCAGGTGGATAGGCTGGACCTGGAAACGCGGGTAGCGCATCTCAAAACGGCGGAAGTGGATTATTACACCGAACCGATCAAGCAGGTGGAAATTGAAAAGCTCTCGGTCATGCGTCAAGCAAAAGTAGCGGGCGGCGAAATTTTCTTCGGTGAAATTATGGTGACAACCCAGGTGGTGGGCTTCCGGCGGGTGAAGTGGTTCACTTATGAGGATTTGGGGCAGGAAGAGCTGGATTTACCCGCCACGCAGCTGCGCACTACCGGCTATTGGCTAAAACTGGATAGTGAATTGGTGGATGATCTGCGTGAAACGGGCGAATGGACGAATGACCCGAATAATTACGGACCAAACTGGCCCCTGCAACGCAAATTAGCCATGATGCGCGATAAAAATACCTGCCAGAACTGCGGTGCGCGTCAGGAAGACGTACCGCTGCAAGTGCATCATAAGCAGCCATTCCGCACCTTTGCCCATTATCAGCAAGCCAATGACATCAACAACCTGGTGACGCTCTGCCCGAAGTGTCACCGGCAGGTGGAAGCAGCGGTGAAAATGCGCTCTGGGTTGAGCGGACTGGGTTATGTGCTGCAAAACCTTGCCCCGCTCTTCTTGATGTGTGATATTGAAGACCTGGGCATGAACAGCGACCCACTCTCCCCGCTGGCGGATCGACAACCTGCAATTGCCCTCTTTGATACCACCCCCGGCGGCATTGGACTATCTGAGATGATCTTTGAAACCCACGTTGATTTGGTTCGCCGCGCGCAGGAATTGGTGCTACACTGTGCTTGTCTGAATGGCTGTCCATCGTGCGTGGGGGCAGCGGGTCCAGAAGGCGCAGGCGGCAAAGAATCAACTCTTGCAATCCTCAAACGGCTGGCAGAATGACCCCAGAAGAATCCTTATTTGACCGGTTTAAATCGATGGGCGGCAGGGCATTTCAACCGCCATCCGCGCCCATATCGCCTGTGGACTCGCCGCGCATGAGCGTGGATATTGCCCAAGTGGTGCCGGGGAAAGACTACGCGACCGAGTTTGGCGGAACGTTCGTCAGTGAGCAGCTTTTCACGCCCTCCTATCAGCATGGGCAAATCAGCCTGTGTGCGGATTGTTCCCTGGAGATGCTCTCCACCTGGGGGAAAACACAGCGATTAAGTGACCCAGCAATCGGCAATGTCGTCTTTTTGGATACAGAAACGACCGGGCTGGCGGGCGGTACGGGGACAAATGCCTTCCTGATTGGAGTAGGGTATCGCACGGGGGCAGGGTTTCAGGTGTTGCAATTCTTCCTGCGCTCCCCTGCCCAGGAACGCGCCTTGCTGACTGCCCTCAATGACTGGCTTCGCTCCTTTAACGTGATCGTTACCTTTAATGGCAAGACGTTTGACCTGCCGTTACTCAATACTCGCTACGTTCTCAATCGGGTTGCCTCGCCGTTTGATGCCTACGATCACCTGGATTTGCTGGCGCTCTCGCGGCGGTTGTGGCGCGACCGGCTGCCATCCCGCGCTCTCGGTTACCTGGAAAAAGCCATCCTTGGATTTGAACGCACCGGCGAAGACATCCCCGGCTGGGTGATTCCTGAACTGTATTCGGCTTATTTGCGCTCTGGGGATGCCCGTCCGCTGGCAGGGGTGTTTTATCACAACAGCATGGATATTCTTTCGCTGGCGGCGTTATTTCAACACGTGGGCGGGTTGCTGGCGAATCCAGTACAGGCGTTAGGCGCATCAGAAGGCGGCGCGTTAGACATGGCTTCGATTGCCCGCCTGCATGAAGATATGGGCGACCTGGTGCGCGCAGCTGAATTTTATGAACACAGCCTGCAACATGGATTACCTACCGAATTTTTCTTCAAAACGATTGACCGCTACGCCGTACTTTGCCGCCGCCAGGGGGATTGGGCGCAAGCAGTGCGCTTGTGGCAGATGGCTGCCGAACAAGGCAGCCTGGATTCGTGTGTAGAGCTGGCAAAATACGCCGAACATCAGGCGCGTGATTACCCTACCGCTTTCGTTTGGACAGAAAAGGCGCTCAAACTGGTGCCGCGCATCTATCGCTATGAATTTGCGCGCAAAGATGCCGAACGAGAATTGCGTCAACGCCAGGCGCGGATTCAAAAGAAGATGCAGCCAAAACAACCGCAGGAGAAACCTCAATGACCGAAAATTCAGGTTCGGAATACGTACCCGTTTACACTGCCAATGGCACGCTGGCAGCCGAAATGATTCGCGGCTTTCTGGAATCGCAAGGCATTCCCGCTATGATTCGTGGGGAAAGTGCCGGGTCCGCGTATGGTTTCACCATGGGACCGATGGGCGAAGTGGAAATCTATGTTCCTCAATCACGCGCGGAAGAGGCGGAAGGGCTGCTGAACGATATGGAGGAAGGTAAATTTGATGTTCCGCTGGAAGGCGGCGAGATCATAGACGACGAGATGATGGATGAAGAAGGAGAAGATGATGAGGGAGACGAATAACCGCTAAACTTCTTCCGCCTCTTGCATCACTGCCTTACGGTAGGCACTTAACAACCGCAAGGTAAGCTCCCCCGGCATGCCTGTTCCAACCGGCTTCCCGTCTATTTCTGTCACAGGCAGCACATCACGGCTGGCGCTGGTGATGAATGCTTCTTGTATTTGGGATAGGCTGGCAAGAGACAACCCCTGAAGCCGTAAGGGTATATCAAGCGCGTGAATGGCGTTTAAAACGATAGCGCGAGTGATGCCGGATAATACCCCTTTATCGGCTGTCCAGGCTGTGCCATCGCAGACGGCGAAGAAATTACTGCTCAACCCTTCCAATAGACTGCCATCTTCCGCCACCATCAATGCTTCGTTCACGTCTGCGGGCAGGGTCTGGCGTACCTGGGCGGCAGTCCCGATAAATTCAGTGAGTTTGGCTTTAGGGTTGTCGCGATGCAACGTGCGCGTGACGGCTTTTACGCCGCGCTGATATGCCTCATCCGGCGGCGTGTGCAGGAGTTCAGTCAAGAGGTAAAGATCGCCTATTTCCTGACTAAGGTCTAATATAACACGCACGCGCTCATCGCTGGCTGATGCGCTCAGAACCTGATGCAGGGCAGCGCGTAATGCTGCGCGGTCAACGGGAATGTTGGCATATCCAGCCAGGCGCGCGGTTTCATCTAACCGGTTAAAATGATCTGCCAGGTGAAGAATATGCGTGCGCTGAAATGTGCGGAAGGTGCTGTAACCGCCCTGGGGCAGCTGCGCGGTGGCTTCGTCCAGACTTGCGACCGGGAATTCTACGGGTTGCAAACGATTTTCATGGACAGGGATTTTCCAGATCATAATCGATTCCTTTTCAGCAGAGAATTATAATCCTATATGTAGCTGCTCACGCTACCACTACGAATATGAGAGAGGAATGACCTGCGATGGATGCAAAAGCAGCGAATGAGGAAACCCGGCAGGCGTGGAATGAGAACGCTGCCTATTGGGATAATTACATGGGCGAAGGGAATGACTTTGTGAATGTGCTAAACTGGCCCATCATGGAGCAATTCCTGGATCTGCACCCCGGTCAGCGCGTGTTGGATGTTGCCTGCGGCAATGGGTTGACCTCGCGCCGGTTGGCGGCGATGGGCGCAGAGGTGGTGGCGTTTGATTTTTCTGAAGCATTGATTGAGCTTGCTCGCCAGCGCACCCCTCCCCCACTGATAGACCATATTCATTATGCTGTGATGGACGCAACGGATGAGGCGGCTCTTTTAACGTTAGGCGAATCTTCTTTTGATGCTGCCATTTGTAACATGGCGCTATTTGACATAGCGGAACTTCAACCGCTGATTCGCGCCCTGAGCAAAATCCTCAAACCAGGGGGACGGTTTATCTTTTCGGTAATGCACCCGTGTTTTAATGGCTCAAACATGGATCACGTAGCAGAAATGTGCGACCGCGAAGGAAAGATCAGTACCGTCTATTCGGTCAAAGTCTCGCGCTATCTGACGCCGGTATCCGAACATGGGATCGCGTTGTACGGGCAGCCCGCTTTGCAGCTTTATTTTCACCGCCCTTTGCAAGCGCTGCTGGGAGGCTTCTTCGAGGCTGGGTTATGCCTGGATGGGCTGCGTGAACCTGCCTTTCCGCCTGACCACCCTGCCGGAAAGAATCCGCTGGGATGGGGAAAGAATTTTAGTGAAATTCCACCAGCGATGGTAGTACGGATGCGCCGTTTCCAAAGTTAGAAGAGAAAGGTCGTTTATGGCATTTCTACCTCATCCGAAATTGTTTAAAGTCCTCACCTGGGCATTGTTGGTTGCCCTGCAATTGCTGATTATCTGCGCAGCGTTTGCAGGCGGTTTGCTTTACCATGATTGGCTCACCGTTGATTCGGTCAGCAGCGCGTTCCCCCTCTTTTCAGGGAAATCCGCTACCCCTGATCTGCAACTGTTGCATCACGCCCAACAACTGCTGCGTGAAAATGCCTATGATCCGTTGCCTGCGGATGCCCAAATGGAGTATGGCATGATTCGGGGGATGCTCCAGACCGTAAACGACCCGTTCACCAGCTTTTATGAGCCGCCCCAGGCGAGCTTGCAGAGCAATCAACTAGCGGGGCATTATGGCGGCATCGGCGTGCGGTTAGATCGTGACGCGCAGGGGAATATCTACCTCTATCCGCTGCCCGATTCGCCTGCGCTCAAGGCGGGGTTGCAGGAAGGGGATCGCCTATTGCAGGTGGGCGAGGTTAGGGTGGATGCTAACACCAGTCTGGATCAGGTGGAGGCAGCTATTCGCGGTAAAGCGGAGGAGAAAGTCACGTTGATCGTTGCTCGTAAATCTCAGGGAGATGCGCCGCTTTCTTTTACGGTGCAGCGCGCGGATGTTGCTACGCCATCGGTTACGTGGAATCTTGCGCCCACAGACGCAACGGTCGGCGTGGTGCAGGTGAGCGTGATGGCTGAACCGACTCCGCGCGAGGTGCAAAATGCCATCAGCGATCTGCAAAAGCGCGGCGCAAAAGGCATTGTGCTGGATTTACGCAACAATGGAGGCGGTTTGGTGGATTCTGGCGTAAATACGGCGCGGTTATTCCTGAAAGGCGGCGCGCTGATTGATGAGCAGTATCACAATAAGCCCGTGACGCATTACACCGTCAATCAGCCGGGCGCATTCACTGACTTGCCGATGGTCGTATTGGTGAATAATGGCACTGCCTCTGCCGCGGAAATGCTGGCGGGCGCATTGCAGGCACAAAAACGCGCCCAACTGGTGGGCGCGCATACGTTTGGAAAGGATAGCGTTCAACTGGTATTCAACCTGGAGGATGGCTCCAGCCTGCATGTGACGACCGCACGTTGGTGGGTGCCAGGTCTACCGGCGATTAAAGCAGCCGGATTGAAGCCTGATATATCAGCGGAAGAGAATGGCGCACGTCCGCCACTAGAGGTGGCGATTGATACGCTCTGGAAGCGTTAACTTGCCGGTGAGTCAATCAGATCGGGTAATTGGGTGTAGCACTTTGCCAGGCTGACAAAGAGGTTGTATTTGAAGATATAAAGAATGGCATCAATGCCATCTTTAAACCCAATCTTTTTGCCTTCTTCGTACGTGCGCCCATAGTAGGAAATCGGCACTTCGTATACGCGGCAGTGCAAGCGGGCAATTTTGGCGGTGACTTCAATCTCAAAGCCAAAGCCGCGCGTTTCGATAATCATCTTGCGCACAATATCGCCGCGGAACGCCTTATACCCTGTCTCCACGTCCGAAAGATTGAGGTCGGTCAACACATTCGAGAGGAAGGTAAGGAATTGGTTTGCCATATAATGACGGAAATATAGCACGCGCGAGGCTTTGCGAATCATAAAGCGCGAACCATACACCACGTCCGCCTGCCCCTTCAGGATGGGCTCGATGAGCATAGGAATGTCAGAAGGGTCATATTCCAGGTCAGCATCTTGAACGAGAACCACATCACCGATGCTGGCGGCAAAGCCGGTGCGTAAAGCAGCCGTCTTGCCCATGTTTTTTGGCTGGCGGATCAGATGAACCTGGGAATATTGCTGGCAAAATTGTTCGGCAATTGCCGTTGTCCGGTCTTTTGAGCCATCATCTACTACAATGATTTCGGCTACGTCGGGAATTTCTCTTAGGATCGCAGTCAGCACATTGGAAAGAGTCTTCTCTTCGTTATAAGCCGGTACAATAATGGATATTCGCATGCACAAAGTTCCTTCCGTCAAAAAAACACATTCATCTGTATGGAGACAACCGATTGTACCCTAAAAGAAATATCTTCGGTAGACTTTTTCACGCTATTTCGGGCAAATTCGTACTTTTTGGTATTCTTTTGCTGATCTGTTGCTTGCTTGGATTTCAAAACGCCCCGGTGGTGATTTCTTCCAGCGAAATAGACGCCACCCCTCGCCTGGCGATTATTTCAGCCTTTCAGCCAGAAGAGGATGCCTTTCTCAGCGTGGTTCAGGGGGCAAAGCGCTATCAGGTGAACGGTCGTACCGTGACGATGGGCAAATTAGGTGGGCGTAATGTAGTTATTTTTCTAAGCGGCACGAGCATGGTCAACGCGGCGATGAACACCCAGGCGGTATTAGATCATTTTCACATTACCGGCATCGTCTTTAGTGGGGTGGCGGGCGGGGTGAACCCCAGTTTGCATATTGGCGATGTGGTGGTGCCGCAGGCATGGGCGGAATATCAGGAGCAAGTATTTGCGCGCGAAACGTTCGATCATTCGTGGGACGTGGGGTATCATTCCAGGCAGTATGGCAATTACGGCATGATGTTCCCGCAGGCGGCGCGCATTACCCGTGTGGGCAGCCCAGATCAGGAAAGCGAACAGTTTTGGTTCGCCGCAGACCCTAACCTGCTGAAAATTGCCCGGCAAGCGGCTCAGCAGGTACAACTTGACCGCTGCCCAACTTTGGGTCCATGCCTGGCACAACTCCCACGCGTGATTGTGGGCGGGCGTGGAGTGAGCGGAGCCACCTTTGTGGATAATGCGGCGTATCGTCAATGGGTATGGAATACCTTTCAGGCGGACGCGCTGGATATGGAATCGGCTGCGGTTGCGCACGTGGCGTATACTTCGGGCGTGCCGTTCATTGCCTTCCGCTCATTATCAGACCTGGCGGGTGGCGGACCGGGCAGCAATGAAATTCCCATGTTCCTGATGGTGGCGGCGAATAACTCTTCCAAATTGGTGATCGAATTTTTGAAACTTTCGGCAGAATCAGGTATAACTGGAGAGTGAATCTGAGTTTATGATCTGGAGTGATTATGTCTATACGTTTGAAATGGATGATCTCCCTCTTTGGGGGTATTTTATGGATGTTTTTCCTTACTGGTTGCACTGCTGCAACGCAAAATCCGGTTGCCGCGCCTCTTGCTGCACAGGCTTCGCCCACGATAGGGAATACGCTGTCACCTGCCCCTACCAAAACCGCCGAACCTACCGCAACTGAAGTTCCTACGCTGACTCCATTGCCTGGACCAACTTCCTTGCCCACTGCGACTGCATCGCCTACTGCAGACCCATCCATGGCGCAAATTAAATTCCTGGGGTTGGAATGGCAGCCGCATTATGATATGCGCATTTCGCTTCAATTTCCCGCGGCGGTAGACCCTGCCAATTACCGCGTCACCCTGGAAGATGAGGAATACACTTGCCAGACCGTTGCGCCGTATACGGATCGGCTGTATTGCACAGGGCGCGGGCGAAGCGTGTTTGAATACGCCACGATCCGTGTATATCCCAAAGGCAGCGGTACACCGGGCTTCGAGAAGAAAGTCTCTATTCCGTTCTTTAATAAATAGCCGATGAAGAATCCATTGCATCTCTTTCAAAAAGGTTGGGAAATTCTGCGCCGCCGTATGCGCGACCAGGGCATCAAAACGACTCTGCTGTGGGCGTATGGGCGCGGAATGCCGTTTGTGACGGGCGTGCCGCTGCTGCAATATAGCCTGGTGACGCCGCAACTGTTCGTGGGTCCACAGTTCCGTCTGCGCGGCAAGCAATTTTTGCAATTACAAGGGATTAATGCTTGCGTCAATATGCGGATTGAGCGGGATGATGCCGCGTATGGCTTGGCGTTGGATGATTATTTGCACCTGCCAACCATTGATGATGCTGCCCCCTCGTTGGAGCATCTTCAGCAAGGTGCAGAATTTATCCACAAGGTGATTCAATCTGGCGGCAAGGTTTATATTCACTGTGGCGCGGGGGTGGGACGCGCCCCCAGCATGGCAGCCGCTTACCTGATGACCCAGGGACATAGCCTGGATGACGCGCTGGCTCTCATCCGCAAGAATCGACCCTTTATTTCAATTACTGCCACACAAATGGAACAACTCCGCGTCTTTGAAAGCCAACATCATTAAGCATGGGGAAAACGAGCATGGACATTGAAATTTTGCATGAAGATCGTTTACGGCATTGGTGCGGCCGGATTGGAATGCCCACCGGCGCGGTAGATGCGTTGATTATGCTGATAGCGGAAGTTCAGGCAGACCCGCAGCTGTTGGCGCTTTTTGAGAGACAGCATCAAAAGACGGCTGTGCGCGGGGAATGGCATACGGATTGGTCATCGCTGCCGTTTGATGCGTTAGTAATCGAGAAGTTTGGTCAACGCGCTTCTCTTTTCTATGTCCTCATTTATTTGGCTGCCCTGCCCTACACCTGGCAGGAATATCAACGATTGGGAATTTCTGCTGAGGTATTCGATGCCACCCTGCATGATATTGCCTTTTATGTGGCCGAAGCCTCGGATGTGCATGGCTATTGGCGATTTGACCAGTTCATGTGGGTTTGGCGACACCTCACCACGCGATTATTCCGCCTGGGACGCTTACAGTATATGCTTACGCCTTATGAAGGGCACGCAACGGCGTACCGTCATAAACAAACTGGGCAGGTAGTGATGCTCTGTGGGGATGGTATTCCCTTGCGCACGGATGGGGCTGCGATGGGCGCAGGGATACGCCCGGATCAACCTGCGATTGAACCGCCGCCCGCCCCAGCGTGGGTCAGTCATTTTAAAGAGAATGCTGAGAATTGGGTTGGTAATTCAACCTCTCCTTATGGCTATGCGCAAAATATGCTTGTTTCTTTATCAAAAACGGATTGGGATTGCATTCTCACAGCGGGGGATACGGTCATTGATATGCACATCCCACGCGGGCAGGACTTGAAAACGGAAGATTTGCGCGCATCCCTGCGCATGGGATTAGATTTCTTCGAGCAGCACTGTGCCTTGCATCCACCCGAAAGCTGGCCACAACCGCCGTTCCGCGCATTTTTCTGCCATACCTGGTTCTTTACGCCGCAATTACAAAGCATTTTGCCACCTACCAGCAGCATCGTGCGCTTTCAACGTGAGTTTTACCTCTATCCTTTCGCGGGCGGACCGGGATTCTTGTGGTCGTTTGTGTTTGGCGAAAAATACCCTGATCCTACTACCGCCCCACGCGATACTTCCCTACGCCGCGCTGCCCTGGATTGGTTGGCGGCTGGCAAAGAATTTTTTGACCTGCCCGGCGTGATGTTTCATTCGCCTGAAGCCTGGGGCAGCCAACCTTATATGAATGCATGGGATCAAACGTTAAAATAAAGGGATTATTATTACCCGTGTTTAACATCGCTTAAACAATCCAAGAAGGACAATATTCTTTACTCGAGAAGGGGTTCTAAATGAAAATCTTCGACCTGACGGCGATCAGCGCAGTGCTTCTGCCTCACTTTCCAGTCTGATGAACAAACTGCCGGGAATGCAGGAGGGCGGTGTGGAAGAATACGATAAGGAGACAACACGCGTTGAAGCGTTCAGTGATGGCGTGTATGCTATCGCGATCACGTTGCTTGCCCTGAACATGAAAGTGCCTTTGCACGATGTGGCGGAGCAGAACGGGGGACTTCTGACACTGCTTGCCAATCAGTGGCCCGACTACATGGCGTTCTTAGTCTCGTTCCTGCTGATACTGGTGATGTGGATCAACCACCACCGGCTGTTCACGGCTATTCGGCGTACTGACGATAACTTACTTCTGATTAACGGTTTCCTGCTGTTGACTATCACGATTGTGCCATTCCCGACCCGCTTGTTATCCGAATACCTTGGCCATGCTGATCAGCAAACGGCTGTCGCGGTCTATGATGCGTGGGTCTTTGTGATTGCGATTGCCTCCAACCTGCTTTGGCGCTATGCTGCCCACCACAAACAACTTTTGAGCACCCGCACCGATCACAAGCTCATGGCGAACATTTTGCGCCTGTATGCCCGGGGTCCTGTAATCTACCTGATCGCGTTCGGACTATCATTCATTAACTCTTTGGCAGGGCTTGCGATAAACGTAGCGGTGGTGATCTTCTTCGCGGTGTCGAACAAGCGGTTGCAGACGCTCATTTCCGAGCAAGTCAGCCCGCCGTAACGCCGAGCGTCACTGCCACCTTCGCGATGGCGATATACCCGAGAGACCCCGAAAAAGAAGGGTGGGTTGGGATCGTGATTGGGTATAATAATTGGATGCGCAAGCGCATACAATTATTATAATGCCTTACAAAAATCTCCAAGAGGTTACTCATGTCTAAACTGCTGCGTTGGTATCAACATCTAGCGATTAATAGCTATTGGCTGGGATTAAACATCGCCACAGGCATTATCACGCCCCTGCTGTTGCCTTACCTGGTCGTCCAATTTATGCCAGCGGATTACAAAAATACCTATCTGGCAAACTTGCGGGTAATTGGCTTGGCGGTGGCAATGTTCGTCCAACCCCTGGCGGGCATGTTTTCGGATCGCAACACTTCGCGCTGGGGACGGCGGCGACCTTATGTTTTCGCCAGCGCAGTGCTAAACGTCCTCTTTTTGGCGATCATCGCCGCAACTCCTGCCCTGAAGGGTTCTCCGCTTGACCCCGCCTTCCTGCGCACATTAGGTGCGACCACCGCTTACCTGGTATTGCTGATTGGCGTGGTGCTGCTGCAAGTTTCCTCGAATCTGGGGCAAGGCGCGATTCAAGGCATCATCCCCGACTTAGTGCCGCCCTCTCAGCGCGGATTTTCCTCGGGCGTGAAGTCGGTCATGGAATTGCTGCCTGTCTTTCTGGTGCTGTTTATTGGTCCACTGGTAGATGCCGGTCGCATCAGCCTGGTGGTATTCATCATGATGGCGGGCTTTGTAGTGACGATGTTCATTACCTTGCGTTGGGCAAAAGAAACGCAGCAAACCGAAGTCCCCACGGAAAGCCTGCGCGAGCCAATCATTCGCATAGCGCTGCTGACTACAATCTTTGTCACCGTTTCGCGCGTAGCGGTATGGCTGGTGCAAATCAGCGGCGTGCTGGTCAAGGGATATGCCGTCCCGGTGCAAGTGGCGGTAGTGGGCATTGCCGGATTGGTCGGTATGGCGGGGTCTATCTTTTTGGGCGTTTATTTGGGGGCATGGGTTGGGATTGGATCACAGGCGCGCAAGCAAACCTCGTTTATCTGGTGGGTGATTAATCGTCTGCTGTTTCTGGCGGCGGTTGGCTCTATTCAGAGTTTTGCCCAATATTATCTGAAAGATGTCCTGCACGTACCCAACCCCGCAACCATGACGACCATTCTGTTGGCGGTGGTTGCCCTGTTCCTCATCCCCTCGGCGTTGGGCGGCGGCTCATTGGCGGATCGTTTCGGGCGCAAGCGGTTACTTTACGCATCTGGTTTGGTTGCTGGATTTGGCACGCTCATTCTGCTATTCGCAAATGGCATGCCGTTGGTGATTGTGGCGGGCTGCCTGATTGGGCTGGCAACCGGCACATTTATGGCAACCAGCTGGGCGTTGGGAACGGAACTTGCCCCGGCAAACGAAGCTGGGCGATACTTAGGCATCTCCAACCTGGCGGGCGCAGGCGCGGGCATTGTGGGCAGCGGCATCGGTGGACCGATGGCGGATTTCTTCAACCTACTGCAACCTGGGTTAGGATATATTGTCATATTTACCCTATATGCAATCTTATTTTTCGTGTCTGTATTTACCCTGACAAACATTCATTCCCCTGCTCTATCTGCAACGAGGGAATAGAAGATATAGTAGAATGTTATCTTTTTGGCTATGCGCACCGGACGACACATTTCTCAAGGAGCTTCTGAATGACTGAACAACCTTCTTCCCCACGTATCTTATTCATGGGTGACAGCGTCACTGACTGCGGACGGGATTACAAGAATCCGACTGACCTTGGTTTTGGTTACCCGCAAGCGATTGCCGCTCGTTACAGCGCAGAACATCCTACACGCGCCATCACTTTTTTGAATCGCGGGATTAGCGGCAACCGCGTCCGCGACTTAAAGGCGCGCTGGCAAAAGGATTGCCTTGACCTTGCCCCCACACTGATGTCGATCCTGGTGGGCGTTAATGACACCTGGCGGCGGTTTGATAGTAACGATCCTACTTCTACGGAAGCCTACGAGCGGGATTATCGTTTTCTGCTCGAATCCGCCCGCCGCGAGTGCAACCCTGCATTTATCCTGTGCGAACCGTTCTGCCTGCCCACCCCACCTGACCGGCGCGCTTGGCGGGTAGACCTTGACCCACGCATCCACGTAGTGCGCAGCCTGGCGCTCGAGTTTGGGGCGATCTTGCTGCCGCTGGATGGAATTTTTGCCGCGGCTGCCGCTGCTCGTCACGACCCGGCATTCTGGTTGGGGGATGGCGTGCATCCTAGCCCCGCCGGACATGCCTTGATCGCCCAGGAATGGCTGCGCGCGGTGGATGGAACATTAATCTAACTCTCATCTCTGCGCTAAACTAAAAAAAAGCGATTATGTTATAATCCAACCTACTTCATCGGCTTAAAAAGGATAAAGAAGGTAAAGGGATTATGACCAATCAACAACCTGAAGCGAGTATCTGGCAGCATGTTGACGAGCTGCGCAGCCGTCTGGTGAAGGCGATGGGGGCGCTAGTGATAACCACTCTGGCAAGCGTGTTCTTTCTGGGTCAATATGTCGTCGCGCTCCTTGCAGTACCTGCTGGCGGGTTAAATACCTTGCAGGCGATTGACCCAACAGAGGGGATCGGCGTGTATATGCGCGTTTCGCTCTTGACCGGGTTTATGTTTGCTTTGCCGCTCATTGTTTACCAGATTCTGGCATTTGTTGTGCCAGGGTTGTATGAATCCGAAAAACGCTGGCTCTTTTTGGCAATTCCCACCGCAACCATTCTTTTTGCGTCGGGCGTTGCCTTTTCCTATTTCGTTATGCTGCCGGCTGCCCTGCCATTTTTGCTGAACTTCCTGGTTAAAACCAATCCGCGCGTCTCTACGTACGTGGATTTTGTCACCAACTTGATGTTTTGGATTGGGATTAGCTTTGAGATGCCCATGGTGATCTTTATCCTGGCAAAATTTGGGTTGGTCACGCCTGCTATGCTGGCAAAACAATGGCGTTATGCTATCATTATTATTGCAGTGATGGCAGCCGTGATCACCCCGACCGTAGACCCGATCAACATGAGCCTGCTTATGGCGCCCCTATTTGCCATTTACCTTCTCAGCATTGTGTTCGCCATGTTCGCCAGACCCAAGGAAAAACAAGCCTCGTAACGCCATGAAAAAAATTGACCAACGCACCTTTATCCTGATTTTTTTAGGGCTGACGCTG
This sequence comes from Anaerolineales bacterium, assembly GCA_038206515.1. GTDB lineage: Bacteria > Chloroflexota > Anaerolineae > Anaerolineales > Anaerolineaceae > DSYU01. The sequence goes on from JBBRAT010000008.1 coordinate 90,223, forward strand.
CTCGCCATGCTGGCGTTGTCGGCGTCTATCAGCGGGGTAAAGTTAAACGACGGTCAAGCGTATTCACTGGGTCAATTGATGCCCGATTTAGCCAACAATGGACCGGGGACGACCGATACCACCCTGTTACAAAACATCCTGCGGGTGATGTTTATCATCCTGTGGGCGATGGTGCCGTTTTATATTATCTATCTGATCCTTTCCCCAGCTGCGCGCAAGCAATTTCTGAAGGACCTGGCTCGCCTGCTGCCTTTCATGATTCTCATGTTGATCTTGTTGAACGCTTTGCAGCAAAATGCAAAAAACGCCAAACAAAGCGAGGCGGAAATTCAAGGGCAGTCGAAGAATCCGGCGCAAGTAACCAATACAGATTTACCGCCTCTGCCGCCCCAACCAGGCGTCTCTGAAACGGCTATTATTGTTGCAATCATTGGAACAGCGGTCATTGCTACCGGGGGCATTGTTGGAGCCATCTTCCTTTTCTGGCGCACGCGACAGCGCAAATTATACGAACTGAAACCCCTCAAGAAAATGGCGGTGCAGGCGCAATCCGCCATTGATTCTATACGCACCGGCGGCGACCTGCGTGACGTGATTTTGCGAAGTTACATCGAAATGACAAAAACAGTTGCAGAAGCGCGCAACTTGACCCGCAGCAATGCCATGACCCCTCACGAATTTGAAACCTACCTGCAAGAGAAAGGCATCCCGCGCGAACCGGTGCATCAACTGACCCAGTTATTTGAACTGGTGCGGTATGGTGGTCACAAACCGGGGCATCAGGATGAAGCAACCGCCATCGCCAGCCTGACCGCCATCGTCAACTCGGTGCAACGGGAGCAACGCCGATGAACAATCGCAGGTTGTTGATCATTAGCGCGGTGGTCTTGGTGGTCATTGGCGGACTGCTTTTTTCTGCCCATGACTTTATCCGCGATGCTATCGTCATCCCGATCTCCTATTGGATTTGGGTATTAACAACCCTCAGCCAAGTGCTGCCACAGTATTATTACTGGATTCTGGTAATGGTGATCGCTGCGGTTATCGCGTACCGCAGCTTCCGTTCTGCGCGGCGACTTAAACGCGAACCAGAACCCATGATCGCCGACATTGGACCTGGGGTTGGGGGACGGGTAGAATATTGGGCATCGCGAGTCAACTTGATGCGCTATGGGCCCTATTATCAATCCACCTTTAACGAGGCGCTTGGGCGGTTGGCATTAGATTTACTCAGCTATCGCAATCGCCTGTCGTATCGAGAAATTGAGCGCAACCTCAACAAGGAAACACTTATCGTTCCCAAAGAAGTGCGCGCATTTCTCGTGCAAAACGTGTTACGCCGCTCTTTTCAACCTACATCTTACCTTGTTTACCTATACCGCGTGGTGCGTTTGTATCTCTATACGCATTTGCCTTCATCCCGCGCCCGACGCCAAAACTTACCCGCTCAAGCGCGTCAGGTGCTTGAATACATAGAAGAGGAGCTAGAAATTCATTATGACCATTCAGGTGAATGAAGTTGCAGAACGTGCCAGCCTGGTAATTGACGAAGTGGAACGCGCCATTGTGGGCAAGCGTGAAGTATTAGAGAAAATGATGACCGCCATCTTAACCAGCGGCGGGCATATTTTGATGGAAGATTACCCTGGGCTGGCAAAAACGCTGATTGCCAATAGCTTTGCCAGCGCGTTGGGACTTGTTTTTAAGCGCATTCAGTTCACGCCTGACCTGCTGCCTGGGGATATTACCGGCGGCTACATCTATGACCGCACCACCAACCAGTTTTCCTTGCGGCGCGGACCGTTGTTCGCCAATTTCATTCTGGCAGATGAAATCAACCGCGCCAGCCCACGCACCCAATCCGCGCTGCTGGAAGCTATGCAAGAGTATCAGGTGACGCTGGAAGGCGAGACAATGCGCCTGCCGCAACCGTTTATTGTGATTGCCACCCAAAACCCGATTGAATATGAAGGCACCTTTCCCCTGCCAGAAGCGCAGCTCGACCGCTTTATTATGAAATTAGCGGTTGGCTACCCGAGCCCAGAGGAAGAGCAAGAAATTATCAAACGCCGCCGTGAACGCCGCAGCGATACGCTTGAGTTGAAGGCGATCACCAATGAAGCGGGCTTGATGGAAATGCGCGCCGCCATCGAAGAAGTGTATGTAGACCCGGATATTGAGCGGTACATTGTGGCGTTAGTGACCGAAACGCGCCGCCATCGCAAAGTGACTGTGGGCGCCAGTCCGCGCGGAACGCTGGCATTGCTGAAGCTTTCACGCAGCTGGGCAGCGATTCACGGGCGCGGGTTTGTTCTGCCGGATGACGTGAAAACCTTCGTAGAACCTGCCCTCACCCACCGCCTGATCCTGGAGCCAGATTTGTGGACGGATCGAAAGGCGGGCAATGACGTTTTGGACGAAATTCTTCACTCCGTGCCTGTTCCCGTCCTGAAAGGCGCGTAATGTCTGGTCGTTTTGTCCTCTTGGGCAGCGTCATCTACCTGCTCTTTTTCCTGGCAATGCTCACCATCAACCCGGGTCCGCTGATTGTGGCGATTCCGCTGGTGGTGTATTTGGGTTTTGCGCTGTTGAACCGTCCGCCGCACATCAACGTCACCGCCCAGCGCACGATTTCAGCGGATTACATGACTCAGAATCAGCCGGTGAAGGTTCACGTAGAGGTGGTCAACAATGGCGATGACCTGGAAGAGTTAACCATTCAGGATCACTTGCCGGAAGGCATAAAGATCGTCACGGGCAGCGCGCGCACGCTTGCCAGCCTGCTGCACGGCGAATCATTGCATCTGGAATACACGGCGCAGGCGCCGCGCGGCAGCTACGAATGGAAAGAAGTGATCGTCAGCGCGGAAGATCACCTGGGTATCCTACGGCAGGAAGAAAAGTTGGAAATTCACAGTAAAATCACCTACCTGCCGGATATTCCTACCTTAAAGAAAGTCGCCATTCGCCCGTCGCGCACGCATGGTCACAGTGGGCCGATCCCCTCACGCAAGCAAGGCGCTGGGGTGGACTTTTTTGGTCTGCGCGAATATCAAATTGGCGACCCGCGCCGCTGGATCAACTGGAAAGCCTCTGAACGCCACGATCAGCAGTTATTTGTCAACCAATTTGAGCAGGAGCGTATCGCGGATGTAGGCATTATCCTGGATGCGCGCCAGCAATCAGATGTGCTTTCGCGCGACTCCAAAACTGGCAAAATCCTCTCCTTGTTTGAATATTCCGTGCGAGCTACCGGCGCGTTGTGCAATGCTTTCCTGGATGATGGCAACCGCGTGGGGCTGGTGGTCTACGGATTTGGCATGGAGCGCGTATTTCCAGGTTATGGCAAGGTGCAAAAAGATCGCATCCGCAAGGCACTGGGCGCAGCTCGCACTGGGCATAACTTTGCGCTTGAAAGCCTGCGCTATCTGCCTACTCGCTTCTTCCCGGCTGGCTCGCAAGTGGTGATGGTATCTCCGTTACTCAATGCGGATTTACCTGCCTTCACGCGACTGCGCGCATCGGGGTATGAAGTGTTGGTCATTACGCCCGATCCGGTGGATTTTGAAGCACGGGGTCGCAAATTGTATGGCGAATTACCCTGGCAGCTGGCAAAGGTGGAACGCGCTCTGATGCTGCACAAACTCACGCGGATGGGCGTGCGCGTGGTGGATTGGGACGTGGCGCAACCGTTCGAGCCTCTAGTACGTTCTGCCCTCAGCCGCGCCCCCGTTGCGCAACACGTTGTCCTCGTTTAGTATCCTGCTTTTGCAAAGGCTGCCCTATGATTTTTATCCGCCGCGTATTTGCCGCTCATCTGACGATAGCCATTACCCTGCTGATGTTGATGCTTGGGTACAATGCGATTCTATATAATCTCACCATCCTCTTTTTTGCGGCAGCGTTGGTACTTTTAGTCGGCACCTACTGGTATTCTTCCGCCGTGCAGGGCAAATATGGATTAGAGACGACCTTCCTGATGGCAACCCTTCTGGCGGATTGCGCCGGGTTTTATTTTTACGCCATGCCACCGCTGGCTGCCCTGTTAATTGCGGTGACTGCCCTGGGCGCGTGGGATTTAACCTACTTCCTGCGCCGCCTGAAAGCCGCCGGTAAGCTCGATTATGAAAACCAATTGGGGCGAAATCACCTGCGCAGACTCATCCTGGCGGAAGCCTTGGGAATGACGGCGGGGATGATGGCAGCAACGATTCACATTTCCCTCCCCTTCTGGCTACTCCTGCTGTTTATTATGTTGGCAGTAGTGGGCGTCAGCCGTTTGATTATCTACGTACGCAAACAGGCAGAATAAATTAATTTCCTTTAAACAAAAAGATCGCGCACGATCTTTTTTGTTTAAAGGAAATTAAAAAGTTTCTTAAAGGGAAAGAGTCAAAGGATTGCCTGTTTGAACGGTTAAGGAAAGCGATTTCTGCCAGGACTGACCGCCGAATTTGACGATGAGATTCGATAAGACCAGTTCTCCTTCCGCCATCTCAATCGTCAACGCCCCCTGCGACAAACAGATTGTTCCCCAGCCGTGCGCGGTGCAGAAAAAGGTGGTGAGGAACTCTTGATCAAGGCGCGGCTCGACCGCAAGGGCATGAGTCACGGCGGAATAACGCAGACCGCTGCACGCTTCCAGCAAGGCGTAAGAGGACATGGCGCGGGCGTAATAATTACCACACTCATATTCATTCCATGGATTGCGTGTATGCCCATCTGAACGAGACCGCGCCGATTTGACTACGCGCAAACCATCTTCTATCCAACCCATTTCAATCATATGAGAGGCAACCTGATACTCAAACCCGGTCCAGACTTCATCTGAATAGGGGAAGGGGAACGTTGGCTTGCCGCCATGGGGCCAGGTGCATAACAGCAGACCGGATTCCTCGCCCATCGCATACCCGGCGCGCTGCATGTTGGCATGATCCCACAACGATTCACGGAAGTTATAGCGGAAGATGGAATGCAACGCCTGACGCACGTGTTCTTGATTCTGTGGACTGTTCACCTGACAACGCCGCGCTAACCAGGCTCCCAGCACGCCATCCGCCAAACAACCCGCGCCATACTGATATTTTGGACCCTCTTTGAGCAGCAGGTGATCTTCTTCACTGCTTTGCGCGTTAATAGATGCCATTTTTTGCGCCAAACTCTGGTCGCGCAAATCATCCCAGCGCACATTTTGTTGATAATATTCGCCGTTGAACAGGCTTTCAATGGCTTGCGCGCCTTTTTCAGCCAGATTCAGGTAACGCGGAGCAGACTCAACATCTCCAACTGCAACCGACATGGCGTGCATCGCGGTCAGCGCGCCCAGGTAAAAGCTTGAAATCATCCCATCCGGTCCCCAAAACTCAATGTCATAGGTATTGTGGTGCGGCTCAACGACCAAGCCTTCTTCTTTCGGGTCCCAGTGAGCAATACTCCAGTCCATAGACTGCTTCACCGCCGGATAAAGGCGCTCTAACCAGTCCAAATCACCGCTGATTTGCCATTCGCGGAAAACTTTCATCACCCCGCCCAGCTGACCATCCGCCGCGGCGTGGAACGTATGCGGGGCGGGACCATCCGGTAGGGCAGCGCGGAAGGTGATATGCCCTTCGGCGTCCATCGAGCGCAGCAATTCCTGTTCACGCAAGGTGCGCTCTAAGGCAGGGAAGAGGTGTGGCATGGCTTGGGCGTAGTTCCAGACGTGGGTACATGTGCCATGACAGCAGCCTTGCCCTGAAAAACAGCCTTCCCAACCCCAAATATTACCATTTTCCTGACGCAGCACCGTTGGGGATTTCAGAATCGCCAGATTCGCGCTAATGGCTTCAATCACTTCATCTGGCAATGTAGAGCGAAACAACGCATGATGGAATGCCAGGGTGCGCGCCCGCAGCTGATCGTAATGACTCAAAACGTATTCCGCCACCTCACGCGCATCCGCCCACTGGCTGGTATAGTACGGTCGCCAACACGGGTCGCAAAATTCACCTTCACCGCAGGCGCAATCCGTTGGCTGCGCCATGCCCACGCCCCAGGGGACGTTGGGGAAGTGCCAGGCAATGACCACCGGGATGGTGACGCTTTCGCCGGGTTGCAAAACAGCCTCAATCAGGACTGATCCGCCGTTACGCCCCTGCATCTCCGCTGCGTTGCCGCCGTCGTTGCCGCGCAGCCGCCCCTCTGACCCTTCTCGCCACAGCGCGGACATGGCATCAAACCAGCCGCCACGATACCACATTGCCTTGATGGCAGAAGGTCTGGCGTTGACAGCCAGGGCGCACGAGCCAAACGAGGGCGCGCGTGGGTCATCCACGTTGTGCATGAACACCCCATGCCCCGATATCACCTGATTGCGCGAATTGCCCCAGTTCCGCGCCGGATCACCAGGGGCAAGGTGCGAAAGGTGATAGGAAAATTCCACCTTCACCGGCTGCGTGGAGGTATTTTCCAATCGGTATTCCAGGATAGCGCAAGGCAAAGAAGAATTGCGGTCATCCAGCGGGATGAACGGATTGAATCCGGTAATTTGTGCCTTAATCGGCAGTGCAGGGTCGGTAAGCGTCACCTGACCAAAAGGATATTCCCCCAGGAAAACGCATTCGCGGAAGCGCGGCAGTCCCTCAAATCCGCCGCCGCGATAGCCCTGCCCCTTCAACGCCTGATCGTAAATCTTCTCAGATGGAAAAGGTCCCTCCACCAGACGGGTGATGGGTTCGCCGCCCTTAGGCAGCATCCGCAGCAAGGCAAAAGCTGCATCTAAGACACCATGCGTATCTGGCAGCGCGGTCGTATCCGGCTGATGGCGAATGGAAAAATCCTGCAAGCCGCCGTAGCCATTCAAGGCCACGCAGCCTGCGCCAATTCCACCTAAGGGCATGGCAATTTGCAGCAAATTGGGCGGTATAAAAACCCGCCCGCGTGTCAATGAAATTTCAGAGAAAGAGACAGGCATTGTCACCTCGCAGCCTACGATTGCTAATATTTTCCCAGTTGCTTCGCCAGGTTCACGATATGCCGGAAGTCTTCCAGGCTGACGGAGGATGGCACAGAATGGTCAGAGGAGAAGATATAGCCGCCATTTTCCTTCATCACTGGAATAACGCGCTCCATTTCGGCGGTGATGGCTTCGGGTTGATCCCACAAAACAGCGTTCACCCCACCATGAAAGACCAGGTCATTGCCATACGCGCCCTTCAGCTGAACCGGGTCCATGCCCGCCTTTACTTCCAGCGGATTGAGTGCATCCAGTCCCATTTTGACCAGTTCCGGCACAAAGGGACGCACATCCCCGCAAGAATGCAGGTGCGCTTTGATTCCTTTGGCGTGCGCCCAGTCAATCGCTTTCTGGTGGAAAGGCTTGAGCAAGTTGCGATACATCTTCATGCTAAAGAATTGATTTTGCTTATAGCCCATATCGTCAAACCAGAAGATGCTGTCGAAGGTATAACCTGCTTCCCAAACTCGATCCAGCAGATTCAATTCCAGGTCAAGCTCAGTGCGCCACATATCCACGATCCATTCAGGGTCTTCGGCCAACGCTATCAGCACCCGCTCGGTGCCGACCGCCCAGGAATGGGTGATATCGAACCCAAACCACACAATCGGGGCAATCCACGCACCTCTGGCGCGCCAAGTGGGGTAATTTTTCTTGAGCATGTCCCAGTAAACGCGGTCATCGGAAGGAGTCATGCGCTCTTTGGCTTTGCGCCAGGAATCCGCGTCCACAATGGTATGCGCCAAAAATTCAGGGGTAGAGGCGGCATGCTTCCACTGTTTCATGGTTACGCCCCAGGGCGAGGTATAGGTGATGTCAGTTTCGGTCTCCTCAATGGTTTGCGCCGGGTAACGGGGAGAGTTATCCGTAAAGCCAACGCGGACAAATTGATCGAGGTCGAAATAATCGACAAAATCCATACCTACCGGCATGCCTTCCCGCTGCCAGCGTTCGATGGTCGCCGCCCAGGGATCATCGGTAATTGGGATGCGGTCAGCATCTTGATGGGCAAACATGCGCTGAAAGCGTTCGTGTGATGTCATGGACGGCATAGGGAAGTCTCCTCAGTTTAGAATGGGCGTTGATGCTTTTATTATACTCAAAATGGCATGACAACGTTGTATTTTTCCGAGAATTGACAAAACAGTGGTCAAGAGGGGTATCTTCCCCTCTTGACCACTGTTTTGTCAATTCTCGGAAAAAATATAAAATCAGGCTTCGATTTTTTCCAGGTATTTAGCAGCTTGCATGGCAGCCGCCGCGCCCATCCCCGCAGAGGTGATGACCTGGCGATAGAGCGGGTCAGCCGCTTCGCCGGCGGCATATACGCCTTCAACAGACGTCTCCATGCGGGTATTGGTACGGATGTAACGCCCCTCATCCATCTCCACCTGCCCCTCGAACAGCTGCGTATTGGGAGTATGCCCAATGAAGATAAATATTGCCTGCGTGGGGAATTCGGTCACTTCGCCGGTAACGATATTTTTCAAGCGCACTGCCCGCACTGCCCCATCACCAATGATCTCTGTCACGACTGAATCCCATATAAAACTCATTTTAGGGTTGACAAAGGCGCGGTTTTGCAGAATTGCCGAAGCGCGCAACACTTCGCGGCGATGGATCACGGTCACTTTGGTGGCATAGCGAGTCAGGAACAAGCCTTCTTCCAGGGCGCTATCCCCCCCGCCAACCACGACCACTTCTTTTTCGCGGAAGAACCAGCCATCACAAGTGGCGCACCAGCTGACGCCCTTGCCGGTCAACTCTGATTCGCCAGGGATAGATAGCTTATTCGGGCTTGCGCCAGTGGAAATGATGAGCGACTCGGCTTTATATTCGCGGCTGTAAGTGGATACGCGGAAAGGTCGCGTGGATAAATCTACCTTTGTGGCGGTTTCATACTCAACGCGCGCGCCAAAGCGTTCCGCCTGCTTCTGGAACAATTCGCCCAACTGACTACCGCCGATGCCTTCGGGAAAGCCAGGGTAATTTTCAATGGTATGGGTGAGGGCAGCCTGACCGCCCAACTCCAACCCGGTCAGCACCAACGGCTTTAATTCCGCTCGGGCTGCATATAACGCCGCGGCTAACCCCGCCGGACCGGAGCCTAAAACCAGCACTTTCAATACTTCTTCCTCAGTAGGGGTAGAAGTAAAAGGGACACCTGTTAAATTCAATTCCATGGTCAATGTGAGGCGGCAAATCAACTGATCTGCTGCGCTGCTCCTTTCAATAAAATGCTCAAAATTCCTATTTGTGTCTTATTAGATGCCAATACACGGCAAAAAGTTACTTAACAACGCCTTCTGGCAAGTCCTTTTCCACTGCCTGATCGGCAATCTGCAAGGCAAGATCAATAGCGGCAAACCCCTCGCGCAATTCCTCTTCGGAAATAATCAGCGGCGGCAGCAGCAAAAGGGTATGCCAGTGGATACTGACATATACGCCCTGCTTCAGCAAGGAACGCTGCACCGCCTTCATCACGTCAGAAGTGGTGTTAAAAGCGCACATGGGTTCGCGCGTGCGGCGATTCTTGACCAACTCAATGACCCCAAACAAGCCGATAGAGCGCACTTCGCCGATGGACGGGTGCTTTTCAGCCAGATCGCGCAGCAAGTCCGTCATCAACCGCCCACGCATGGCGGCTCGGTTCACCAAATCATCCTGCTGCATGACGCCGATCACCGCCACTGCCGCCGCCAACGATACTGGATGACCGTTGTAGGTCAGCCCGCCGGGGTAAGCGCGTTCATCAAAGGCAGCGGCAATCTCTGGTCGCATGGCAACTGCACCGAGGGGGGCGTAGCCAGAGGTCAACCCCTTTGCCATCGTCATCAGGTCTGGGGTGACGTTCCAATGGTTGACGGCAAACCACTTGCCGGTGCGCCCAAAGCCGCTCATAACCTCATCACAGATCATCAAAATACCATATTCATCACACAAGCGGCGCACACCTTGAACATAGCCTTGCGGAGGAATAATCACGCCATTGGTGCCGGTAACGGTTTCGATCAGCACCGCTGCGATGCGGCGTGGGTCTTCATATTGGATGATTTCTTCCAGGTGATTCAGGTAATCCTGGCAAAATTGTTCATCCGAAACGTCAGGCTGGTTGCGGTGAAAGGTAGAACGATAACGGTAGGGGTCTAAGAAATGGACGACCCCCGGCATCACCTCTGGCTCAACCCGAATCCGGCGCGGGTCACCAGTGAGGGCAGCCGCCCCATGCGTGGAGCCATGATACGAGCGGTAACGCGCCAAAATCTTGGATTTGCCGCTTGACAGGCGCGCCAGGCGGATGGCATGTTCGTTGGCGTCTGCTCCGCCCAGGGTATAAAGGAACTTGCTCAACCCTTCGGGGAGGACCTGGGTCAACGCCTCGCCTAACGCGGCGCGCGCGCGAGTTGCCATGCCTGGGGCGGCGTAAGGCAGGCTGCGCAACTGCTGAATCATCGCCTCGATCACGCGATCATCGCCATGCCCAATGTTGACGCACATGGTCATGGCGTTAAAATCCAGGTAACGCTTGCCATCCACATCCCAAAAAGCAGACCCCTTGGCGCGCGTCACTACCAGGGGATCCACCTGCCCTTGGGCTGACCACGTCCAAAAGTTGTGTTCCAGCGAAAGCGGCAAAATTTGGCTGTCTGGAAAGTCAAACATCATTCCTCCATCATAGGCAAATGGGATCGTATCCCCTCCGCCATCCATTATAGCAATAATTCTGCGTCTTTACTCCGCGGATGGAGGCAAACCATTCAGGTCATAGGGCGTTTCCTGATAAACGTAATAGTTCAGCCAGTTCACGTAAAGCAGGTTGGCATGACCACGCCAGCGCACCACCGGCGGCTGAGTGGGATCATCCGAGGGGTAATAATTCTCTGGTACGCGAATGGGCATTCCGGCTTTGACATCGCGGTCATATTCACCCTTCAGGGTCAGCGGGTCATATTCCGAATGTCCGGTGACGAAAATTTGCCGCCGATCTTTGGTGGCGACAATATAAACGCCCGCCTGCTCAGAGACGGCGAGCAGCTCTAGTTCAGGCACTTTAAGAATATCCTCAGCGCGCACCTCGGTATGGCGAGAATGCGGGGCATAGAAAATATCGTCAAAGCCGCGCAGCAGAGGCACATATTCCTTCAGGGCGTGGTGTGGGAATACGCCAAACATCTTTTCTTTCAGAGGGTATTTGGGGATACCAAACTCGTAATGTAAACCTGCCTGCGCGCCCCAACAAATGCAAAACGTGGAAAAAACGTGCTGCTTGCGCCACTCGAAGATTTCTGTCAACTCTTCCCAATAATCCACCTGTTCAAATTCAAGGTGTTCGATGGGCGCGCCGGTAATCATTAACCCGTCAAAATGTTGATCTTTCACGTCATCCAGGGTTTGATAAAAGCTGGTCAGATGCTCTTCCGGCGTATTCCTGGATTGGTGCGAGCGGGTGCGCAGCAACGTAATTTCTACCTGTAAAGCCGAGTTCCCAAGCAAGCGCAGCAGCTGGGTTTCGGTAGTGACTTTGGTCGGCATCAGGTTGAGGATAGCAATCCGCAGGGGGCGAATATCCTGATGCAAGGCGCGGTCTTCGCCCATTACAAAAATATTCTCATTGGTGAGAATATTCATAGCGGGTAATTGGTCTGGGATTTTAATCGGCATGTAACCTCTAGATTCTGGTGGGCAATATCTCTCTACTGCCGTACTATTTTACCTGATAAGTACACACTTGGAGGGATTTCTGAGGATTAACGTAATAAGGATCAAGAGGGGAAGATTGCCACTCTTGATCCTTATTACGTTAATCCTCAGAAATCCCATTGGGAAAAGAATAAAGGGCTATGCTCTTGTCTTTTGGCGCGTATCTGCCAGGTTAAAGCGAGTGGTTGCCTGGCGTAAATCTTCTGCCATTTCTTTCAACGCCTCGGCAGACGCATTCACCTCTTCTACCTGAGCCGTCATTTCTTCAGTAGAGGCTGAAACTTCTTCGGCAGCCGCGCTATTTTCTTCGCTGATGGCGCTAATATTCTCTACCGCACGCATGGCTTCGTCCGTGCTGCTGGAAAGCTGGCGGGTGGTGTTCAAATTCTCTGATGCCACGCTGCGAATGGTGGCGATAACATCTACCAACCGCTTGGACTCCACATCCAGTTGCTGCGAAGCCTGGGTGGTCATCAAAACAGATTCCTGCACCTGAGTTTGAATAGCGCGCACCAATGCGCCAATTTCTTTGGTCGAAGCCGCTGACCGTTCCGCTAATTTACGCACTTCTACAGCCACCACGGCAAAACCGCGCCCATTTTCACCCGCCCGTGCAGCCTCGATTGCCGCATTAAGCGCAAGCAGGTTCGTTTGACTGGCAATATCCTCAATTGTCTCAACAATTGCGCTAATCTGCTCAGAGCTGATGCCCATTTCCCGTACTTTGTGCGCTGAAAGGCTTACCTTGGCGGAAATGCCATTCGTCCCGGCAATCGCTTCCGATACCTGGGCGACGTTTTCCACCGCGTCCATCTGTGAACGGCTGCTTTGCTCTACGGAATGGAATAAGTTTTGCGTTTTACCGAGCAGGTTAGCGGTTTGGCTAACGGAATCGGTTTGGTGAATAATGCCTTGCGCGACTTCTTGAATGGTAGAGCTAATTTGGGTGGTTGCCTGACCGGCTTGCCCTGCCGCCATCGACAGTTGACTGGCAGCTTCCTCCACAGAGGCGGTTGAGTGGATGACATCACTAAGCGCACTACCAAGCATATCACGCGCACGGAGTAAATCTTCATGAATCATCATGAAATTTTTACGTGCCTCTACGGTATGAGTATCCGCAGCGGGCAAATCAGCCAAGGTAAACGCCAGATTGCCTTCCGCCATCGCTGAAAGGGCGCTGCCTAGCCCCTGCACCGCTACTTCTTGATAAAGTCTGCTGGCAACCTGCGCGGTAATTTCCTGCACCACCTCAATATGCCCGTTGCGTTCTCCCTTTGAATTGGTGAGGTAAGAGGTATCTACTTTGAAATTTGCATTACTTTGGTCGAATAATGTCTCAGCGCGACCCTTGCGCAATCTGGCAATGCCACAATTTTCCGTTTTGCAAATGCCCGCGCCCCAGTTCGCGCACTGCTGACCAAGGACATCGCCGCGCGTCTTGCCGCAAACCTTTTCAGCCGCGTGGTTGATAAAGGTCCAATTCATATCCATATCCGTCACCGAAATGGGCGAAGGGATGGCATCTAGTAACGACTCGTACCAATGGATTTTCTCAATTAGCTTATCCGCCATGCTAATAAAAGAAATGCTCAGTCTGCCTAATTCATCAGAACGCTTCTGCGCCATTGTCCGCACCTGCGCATCAATACCATTATAATCACCGCTCGCCAAAGCATCTGCGGAAGCCATCAGCACGTCCAACGGATGTCGAATCTGCCAGCGAACCGCTATCCATACCAATAGGAGACCAATGATTGCTGGGATAAGCGCCATTAATGGCAGGGTGGACGTCAACCGGGTAGCTTCCGCCATCACTACAGTGATCGGAATGCTGCCTACCATTGCCCAGGTATTCTCTACCCCATTGATCTGCACGGGGACGACCACCCGAAACACGCTGCCAACTAATTGAGTCAGAAGTCTGCCTGCCTGAATTTCTTGCAAATTGACTGGCACAATCGCGGCTGCTGTGCTTAACTCCTTGCCAACCATCTCCTTATGTCCGCTGACCCCGGCTAACATGCCGCCGTGCGTCACGATCATCAGTGTGCCGCCTTTGCTAACCAACTCAGACTGGTCACTTAATCCCTGCAAGAAGTCCAGGCTCAGGTCTACTCCCACAATCCCTAAAAATTTACCATCCTTCAATAAGGGGATGACCAAAGATGCCATCTGAACTTTTACGCCCTGCACATCATAAAAATAAGGTTCAGTCAGGCAGGGATGCAGGGTTTGTTTTGGGCATTGGTAATAATCCAGGGTATCGTAATCTGCCAATGGGTCGTGCTGCACCTTACCTTGCGCGTTGCGGTCATAGTAAGACATAAACCGTCCGGTCTGGTCATGCCCCGCTGCGCCCGCGTATTTTGTATCCTGCCCATCAAAAGCGTTCGCTTCCCAGAGGGTATAGACGCCCACAAATTCTGGGTGCTTTTCAGCGATTGCCTTTAATTGATCATCTACTTGGTCGCGCGTTAGCTTTGCGCTGGATGTGCCTTGAGTAGTCATCACCGAGTCGGAGATTGCCTGGGTAATAATCATAGCATCGTTGATGCGCGTTTCCATATCCTGCGCACCTTGCTGGGTCAGGCTGGTATATTGCGTTTCTCCAGCCGATTGAGCTGCTCCAGCAATGTTGATCACGGCATAAATGACAATCACCGCGCTGACAATCAGCATAATCAGTCCGACAATCATCGTGATTTTCATCGGAATAGATTGGAATGCCTTTTTCATACCCATAGTGCGCCTCCATCAAATGTAAACGTTTTCACAAAAAAGCAGCAAAATAAAAAGCGAGATTTACTCGCCTTTTATCCCCCCCAACGATAAACCGATCTAAACCAGGAAAAAATAGTCGTGTAATAATTTCAAATAGAATACCTTAATGCATAAAAGAATGCCATAAATTTTAGATAAATGATCTTATCTGTTTTGAAACTCTTGTAATGAACTTTTATTTTTATGTACCTGCGCGCAGTTGACGAGCGAATACCTCGGCATATAGCGGCGAAGAACGCAGCAACTCTTCGTGTTTGCCACGCGCTACAATTCGCCCATGCTCCAGTACCAGGATCAAATCCGCGCGGCGCACGGTGGAGAGGCGATGCGCAATGACGAAGGTCGTGCGGTTTTCCATGAGCGTGTCCAGCGCCTGCTGAATGAGCCGCTCCGTTTCGCTATCCACCGAGGCAGTAGCATCATCCAGGATCAAAATACGTGGATCGGTCAGCAGCGCGCGCGCCAGGGCAATCCGCTGTTTTTGCCCGCCAGAAAGGGTAACGCCGCGCTCCCCCACCATCGTATCGTAACCGCCGGGCAACTGGGCGATAAAATCATGCGCCTGGGCAGCCTGCGCCGCTGCCATCACCTCCGCGCGGCTGGCATTTTGGCGACCAAAAGCGATATTCTCATATAAGCTGCCCACAAACAGAGTGGTTTCTTGCAGCACCATGCCAACCTGCGAGCGTAAGGATTGCAACGTCACATGACGAATATCCTGCCCATCAATCAAAATCCGCCCTTGGGTAGGGTCATAAAAACGCGGAATGAGGTTGATAATGGACGACTTGCCTGACCCGGTTGCGCCCAACAGCGCCACAATTTCGCCTGCCGCCACATCCACCTGAATATCTTCCAATACTTTATGCGTGCCGGAATAGGCAAAGGAAACATGTTCAAACGTCACCCCACCCCGCACCGCCGCCAATGGCTTTGCACCGCGATCAGTGCGCACATCGGGAATGGCATCCAAAATATCAAAAATACGCTGGGCTGCCGCACCTGCCATCGCAATGGCGGGGATGATATTGCCCAGCTGACGCACCGGGTTGTACATTTGACTCAGGTAGGTGGTGAAGGCGACCAATTCCCCCAAAGTCAACTCTCCACGAATTGCCAGCGTCCCTCCATACCAAACGATCATCACCATACCCAGGTTAGAAAGCAAATCCAACAAGGGTGTATTGATGGATTGCACCCGCGCGTTCTGGTTCGAAAGGTCAAACCACTGTTCATTCTCTTTGTCAAAGCGGGTGACTTCGGCTTTTTCCTGGGCAAACGCTTTGACTACGCGCATTCCACGCAAATTTTGCTCAATCCGCGAAGTCATCACCCCCAATTGGTTCTGAATTGCCAGGCTGAGGGGGCGCAGTTTACTGCCTAAATAATAGGCTCGGTGCGCTAAGAGCGGCAAAGTAAGAATCACCAGCAACGCTAAATGCGGATTCATATTCCAGAGCAGCACCGCTGTGCCGATGCCCATCACCACCCCGTCCAGAATGCGCTGGGTAGCCCGACCCGTGAGGAAGCGGATGCGATCCACATCTTGCACCGCGCGAGAGAGCAGCTGCCCGGATTCCGCCTGGTCATGGAAAGAAAAAGAGAGCAGCGTCAGCTTATTTTGCAAAGCGTTGCGCACGTCATACGCCACGTTTTGCGAAGCCACTTCGCTCCAACGCCCCTGGAAATAAGTGAACAAGCCTTTGAAGACCGTCATGCCGATCAACGCCAGCACGGAGGTAGTCAACAGGGTTTTATCGCCCCCGCTCATGCCGCGATCAATCATCCAGCGAATGAATTGCGGCACCGCTAGGTTAAAGCCATCAATGAGCAGCAGGGTCAGATATGCGCCCGCTACATAACGCCAATACGGAGCTAAAAAGCGGTAGCAACGGATTAAAACATGCGTTTTTACTTTTGGAACGGAAGATATTTGGGTTTGGGCAGTCACAAGGTCTATTTTAACCCCAAAAGAGAAGCGTGTGTACCCTATTTAGAAAGCAAAACGCCGGTAAAAAACCGGCGTTTTGTGTGAAAATCTTTCGTTATCCAAAAAAACTATTCTGAAGAACTGCTGATCTCTTCAGGGGAACTCATATCAGTCTGCATGTCACTAGTTGCGGCATTTTCCACCGCTTTTTTGCGCGGGGTGCGGGGTTTTCGCGCTGGTTTTTCCGCTATTACTTCGGCGTTCGCGGCGTGCGCACCATTCCCATTGGTGCCGGGAAGGGTTTCATCTGCCAATTGCACTGAGATTGCGCCATCCACCACATCTTCTTTCTTCTTTCGAGCGGCACGCGGTTTACGGGCAGGTTTCTCCACGTTCTCGGTCTGCTCGTTTAGGACGGGCGCAGGGATGGATGGGTCAACGACCACCACTGCCGCGGATTTTTCTTCCACAATCGGGGTCACCGCTTGCAGCCAGGCAGCGGGACTTTGCCCAACCATTACGCTGGCAGCGGGCGCGCTATCTACAGAGGCGCTATTGCTGATTTCGGGCGTCTCCACCACAGATTCAGGGTGATAGTCCCTGCCCAGCATGGCGCTGGTCGGCTGAATGGGCATCGCATTTGATAAACGATCATCATTCAAGCGCAGGTGTTCGGCCTCTGGCACGCGCACAGAATCTTTCACCTCTTGCAACGTTCCAGTTACTTCTTTTAAAGACCCATTAACTTCATTGACGGCGGCTTGCGTTTCGGAGCGAATGGCGTTTAGCTCCGCTTGCAAACCCGTTTCATCCATGATTTTGGTGGGGAATTCACGTATCTCTTGCGCCGAGCGTAATATCTCTCTCCACATAGGGGACCGCAGTGTTTGGCGAATCCACTGACCGATTTTATAGGCGGTCACCACCATTCCCTTGGGACCAAGCAATATAAAAGCGATCACCAGAAAGAGAATAAGCTCTAACGGGCCGATGTTTAAAATTTCCATAAGAAAGGGTTTCCTCCCTTAGAAAGGGACTCTTACTCGTCTTTCTTTTCGATTTTCTCTGCTTCTTTTTCTTCAGGACCCTTCAGCCCGTCGCGGAAAGAGCGCACACCGCTGCCCAGTTCACCAGCAATCTTGCCAATACGACCTACGCCGAAGAGCAAGATTACGATTACCAGGATGATTGCCAGTTCAGGGATACCTAATTGGGGCATTTGTTTTCTCCTATAGACTTAGTAAAAATCGATTGACTAATTATAACCGATTCAAGCCCATTTTGGTCAACTTAAGAAACTCTTAATCCTGGCGAATGGGTGAATGTTGCCTTTCAAATGATGTACTTCTCATTTGTGACTGCTCCGGCATCTTAATCCGTTTATCCGCGCACTGTGTGCGCCGAAGTTACACAAATATCCATCTGGAGAAAACGCAATTACGTTTATCCAGGCTGGGTGCAGGTAGTATGCGGATACACGGATCAGGATGCCTGACCAGTCACTTGATTTTTAAAATGGTATAGGGAAGAAGGAACTTTAAGAGGGACATTCCTCATCGGGATTTAGGGAGCACCGGAGTATACAGAATTTCCTCGACTAAGTACACTGTTTTAAGGAAATTGTTCCATGGGAAAGGGGTTGCGTTTCCTTTCCCGACTCCGTTCTTACCTTCTCCGATAAGGAACTTGTCATGTTAGAACTTGGATATGCCATCTCCACCGAAGAACACACTCCCCTGGCTTTGGTGCGCAATGCCCGTCGTGCGGAAGAAGTGGGCTTTACCTTCGCGCTTATCTCGGATCATTTTCATCCCTGGATTAATCAGCAAGGTCAGGCTCCATTTGTATGGACGATCCTTGGCGCAATTGCCCATGTGACAAAAACGATGCAAATCGGGACGGGCGTCACCTGCCCCATCATCCGCTATCATCCCACGCTGATTGCACAGGCAGCCGCCACGGTTGCCGCGCTTATGCCCGGTCGTTTCTTTTTGGGGTTAGGCACAGGCGAAGCCCTCAATGAGCATATTTTGGGGGATCATTGGCCCATTACTTCAGTGCGGCAAGAAATGTTAGAAGAATCGGTGCAACTCATCCGGCAAATGTGGGAAGGGAAAGAAGTGAGCTTCTGGGGCGAGTTTTACACGGTGGAAAACGCGCGTATTTACACTCTACCGGATCAACTCCCTCCCATTTATATTGCTGCCAGTGGGACTGCTTCAGCAGAACTGGCGGGGGAAATTGGGGATGGTTTTATTACTACCAAGCCTGATGCAGACCTCATAAAAACCTTTGAAGAAAGCGGCGGCAAAGAGAAAACCAAGATTGGGCAGATGAAAGTAGTGTGGGCAAAGAGCGAGTCAGAGGCGTTAGATACGCTATACACCCACTGGCCCATTGAAACCCTGCCTGGCGCGCTGCATTCTGATCTTTCTACGCCCGCCCATTTTGAAGCCGCCGCCAAATTGGTCAAGAAAGAAGATATGGCTGGAACTATGCCATTAGGTCCTGACCCGAAACGCCATATTGACCAAATTCAAAAAGTGATTGACTCTGGCTGTGATAAGGTCTACATCCACCAGATTGGTACTGATCAGGAAGGCTTCTTTAACTTCTATCAGAAAGAAATCTTCCCGTATTTCCATATTCAACCTCAAAAATAAGGTAGGGGAGGTTGGCTCGTCTATCCGTTTCTTAGCTGGTTTAAAAAGGAGATTTTCGTATGGCTGAACAAAAGGTTACTCGCAGCATTATCGTCAAGGGGTCGGCTCAGGAGCTATATCAGCTCTGGACCAACTACGAACTGCACCCGCTCTTTTCCGATAGCCTCAAAAAGGTCAAAGAAATTGATAGCAAAACTTCGCACTGGGTGATGAAGGGTCCTTTTGGCATAGATATTGAATGGACTGCCGAGATGACCCGCGATGATGAAGGTCGCCGAGTGGCATGGCGCACCCTGGAAGGGGACGTTCAAAACAGCGGGCAAGTGACCTTCCATGAATTGCCTGATCAGCAGACGCAGGTGACCGTATTGATGAAATATATTCCCCCTGCTGGAAAATTGGGTAAAATTGGCGCAAAATTATTAGCAGACCCAGAAGAGAGGGTGGAAAAAGACCTGAACGCATTTAAGCAATATGCTGAACAGCATGTTGGCAAGGTAAATAAGGACAAGGCTGACGGCAAACTCTAACAGTGGTTTGATTTCACCTATCATAAGAGCATCGTGTAAAGTGTTTGTTCCCTATAGCAAACACTTTACTCTTTAAAAGGGAGGCAATATGGACATCTCTTTTTTGGCGCAATTGACCGTGGTTGGCAAAATCGCTCTGGCGATGCTGCTTTCAGCATTTGTAGGATATGAGCGCGAAGTGAAGGATCGCCCGGCAGGGTTGCGGACGCACATGCTGGTCGGTGGCGGCATGACCATGTTTACTGCTATTTCAGACTACTTAATTTATCACATGATCCTGGTTTTTAGCCCAGATAAAGTCAGCATCACTCCTGACCGCATTATTCAATCCGTACTGACTGGCATTGGATTTTTAGGCGCAGGCACAATTCTGAAGGTAACCGCCCCTAAAGGCGGTGAAAAAGTGCATGGGCTGACCACTGCCGCAACCATCCTATTTGTGGCAGGCATTGGCATATGTGTAGGCGCAGAAGGATATTATATTGCGGTAGGGGCTACGTTGCTGGCGCTTTTCGTCCTACGCGGAGTAGATAGCCTGGAACGGCGCATAGGGACGAAAAGGAGGAAGGAAATACCAGCGTCAGCGGATCAGCCAGTGGAGAAATCAGAGGAATAACCTCATAAAAAGGCTAGCGTACTAACCCTTTTATGAGGTCAAAGCCTTGTTCGCTAACTTACTACCGCCTGAGCTTGCACCTTGCGCATCGAGATGATATACAGCAGGAACAGAATCACAAACAGCGCGCTCAGGTAAATGGGGATAATTTCAAGCGAGATCCGCTGCGCCAGGACACCCGCTAACGCAGGGATGAAGGCAGTCCCTAACCCGGCAAAGCCAATTTGCATGCCAATGGTGTTGGCAGCGTGTTTGGAGCCGACCCGCGCATTGGTGCCGGAGACCAGCCCCGGGAAAATAGGCGCAACGGCGAACCCAGTGATTGCCACGCCCACCACGCTAGCTGCGCTGAATGGATTCCACCACAGCAATAGTGCGCCCGCCAACGCCGCCAGCAGGCTGACGCGAATGAGGGTATATCCACGAATATGGCGAGTGTAAATGCCCGCCAGAATACGCCCGACTGTAAACATCGCCCAATAACTGCCTGCCCACAGCCCTGCCACGTCCGCCGGAACGCCGCGCCCCTGCGTGAGCAGTGTATACGTCCAGATGCCCAGGGTCACTTCCGCGCCAGTATACAGGAAAAACATCAATAGGCTTAACCAAACCTGCGGATTGCGCAGCGTTTCAGCCATGGGGGTCTTATAATCGGTCAATTTCTGAGCAGACTGCTCCTCTTTATGCTCTGCCGGTTTGCGCTGCCACAGCGACAGAGTCAGCAAAAAGCAGGCAGCCAGGGTTAACTGCGCCACGCCCACAATCCGATAGCCCAAGCGCCAGGATTCAAAGTATTTCAGACCAGCGGTCATAATGATGGGACCCATGGTAACGCCCACACCATAACTAGCATGCAGCCATTGCATCAAGCCTTCGTTGAAATTTGCCGCCACGAAGGTATTGATTCCAGCGTCAATTGCGCCTGCGCCCAACCCTGCGACCACCCCCAGCAACACCATCACACCCCAAACGGGCGCAAAGGTGTAGCCGATCAACCCTGCACCAGTCAACGCACAAGAAGCAGCTAACACCCCACCCACCCCCAACCTGGAGATAAATTGCCCACTTAAAAAGCTGGAGCTAACATATCCGGCGGTGGTGGCAAAGAGCAGCACGCCCAGCGAATCGAGCGGCAAGGTAAAATTGGCGCGAATGGAGGGCCAGGCGACCCCCAACAGCCCATCCGGCAGTCCTAATGAAATAAAGGCAATATACACCATTACAATCAGTCCAATGCGGGACTGATGTGCGCGAATCATCGTTTTTTCCACAGTTCCTCACTTCATATAATTTAAAATTCAACGCCCAAAAGGGATTATTCTTCTACTTTTGCCCGTTTCAAGAAGATTTCGCCCGCCTTACGTTCGGCAATGGCAGCATCAAACAAATGACTTGCCACCCGTTTGGCTTCGACCTCGCTGCGGATGCCATCCGCAATATCCTCAGCCACCGCCACGTAATGTTCTGAAGCCTCTTCAAAGTAGATCGCCGCCTGCTTAATATCCGCCTCATAGCCAAAATTGGCTTTCAGGAAGTCTGCGTTTTCTTTGCGGATTTTCGCCGCCAGGTCTATGCCATCTTCAATCTTGGTAACGTCATAATTTACGCCCTGACGCTGCACCTGGATGCCAATTTCCTCGAGCACCTTCGACCCCATGCGCGGACCGTATTTGATCTCTTCGCCAGTCGCCTTGCCGATCATATCCCACACTGGGCGCAAATCTTCGCTCAGGGGACCGGGTTCAAACAAGGTCAGCGCATACTTCCAGGGATATTTCATCTCGGTAGACATGCGCCGGATTGAATCAAGCAGACGTTGTTCACTGACGAAGATGCCTTCTTCCCCAGAAGCGCGTTCCCCAGGCACCGATTCGGAGGGCAGCAGACCGACCGTCTCGTAATAATAAAAGCCGGACGCATTGTACCCCACCAGCACTTCACTATGAGCGATAAATTCGCTCACATCGTACAGCGTGCCTTCATCTAAAGCAATCCGCAGCGCGAATCCTTTGGATAAAAACGAACGCAACGCACCAGTGAAAATTTTTTCATCGTTGCTGACGTAATAACAGCGTTTTAGCCCTAAGAATGGCGCAGCCACCAGCAAACCCATTTCAGGGTCTGTTCCCAGTGGCATAAATCCATACCCGCGCGCATTGCTCATGCCATAGGTGGACGCCATGAGGAAGTCATAATTGGCGCGTGGAAATTTCAGCCCAAGCTGGCTGCCAACCATCTGCAAACTAGTGGATTGGCACAACTGGAACTCAGAGGTAATCCAGGGGACATTTTGGAGATGCGCTTCCGTAGAGAGTGGGTCAGCGACCTTCTCCTTTTGGAGATAAATCGGCTCGTAATGTTTCTGATAATAGTCGCGGGTGAAAAAAACCAGCAGGCGAGGCCAGGCAAGCATGATAAGACCTAAAAGCAATAAAATAACCAGAACGGGAACCCAGATAAAATCCATGAAAACACCTCACGCGGTTTCGGCAATGCTGAAGTTAACTGTACCCGATCCAGTTTATTTTGTCGAGGCTAGGATTGTGGTTTTCATTTTCTGTAAAATAGAGGAACGCGCTCCTCTATTTTACAGAAAATGAAAACATGATGAAGGCTAGAGCCGGTGCGTTGGTTTGGGCGGTTGAGGAGCAAAGGCATCCCCATCCCCAAAGGTCAGACTGACCCCTTCTTGACGAAAGGCATCCATGATTTCGGTGCGCAGATCATCCACTGCCATTTCAACCCGCGCATTCACCAAAATTTGCACCTGACCGGCTTCTAATTCGGGGATACGCGCCTGTCCATCCGCTTCATCCAGGCTAGGAATACTGATTTTTGACTCGCTCCCCTGACCATTCAGCATACCCGTCAGAATGAACTTGAGATGCCCAATTTCCACCCCCTGCGCAGCGAACCGTTGCGTCAGGCGGCGGATGCCATTTACCACTGCCGCTTTGCCAGTTTGCCCACTCACCTGCAAGGTAATTGCCTGATCCACCCAAGCCATTTTGGCTTCGCCGGCGGCATAACGCGCGTAATCCATTTGGAGCGACTGCACCGGCACGCTCACCTGCCCACTTTGCAGCGCGTTGACCCACGCCCAGACTCCATCCGCGCTGAGGGAGGATTGAAACCGGTACGCTTTGCAGGGGAAGCACGTTTGCACAAGCCCTTCCAGCACGTTCAGCTGCTGCGTGGAGAGCAAATCCGCTTTGTTGATGACCAACAGACCGGCTTCTTCGATCTGCTTGTCAAAAATATACACCACATCCTCGCTGAAGGGCATTTCTGCGCCCTGCAACCGTCTTAACAGCAGACGTGCATCCGCAAAGACCGAAAAGCTGGCTGGAGCTAACCGCTCGCCCCCAAGCGAGAGGAGCGGCTTAACCACCGTTGCTACAATGTCTGCGCAAGAGCCAACCGATTCAGCAAAAATCACATCGGGGTCGGCACTGGCGATCAGTTCTTCCATGCGATTGTTCAGGTCATCATAATTACAGCAAAAGCACCCGCCCGTCACCTCTACGGCTGGCAGATTGGATAGCCGCAAAAATGCCGTATCCACCAGGTAGCGACCCTGGTCATTGGTGACCACCCCCACCCGCAGCCCGCGCGCCATCAGCACCTTGGAAGCTGCAATAATGGCTGTTGTCTTGCCACTGCCCAAAAATCCGCCGACCAGATGGATTTTCATGAACCAATCACCTTCTGAATTTCTTCGATCAATTCGCGGTTGGAAGGGATTAGCGAGGAATATTTCAATTCGCCGTTGATATATAAGCTGGGCAAATTCTTCACGCCCATTTTCATCACCCGCGCAATATTTTCAGGGCGCGTAAATTTATATTCCTGCAATTCCACCTGACCGGATAGCTGCTCCACTGCGCGAACCGCTGCGCCCATCATGTAGCCGCACGCTGCGCAGGTATCCGAATCCAGGGTAAAAACTTCCACCAGGGGCTTGTTGAGGTGGGCATAATCAGGCAATTCCACCTCAATATTAAAGGCATGGCTCTCGTAATGCTCCAGGATGTGCCGCGTACTTTGGGGATCACGGACAGCTTGCAGCGCGCCCACCACATTTTCCATCGGCACATCGTAAGGCATATCACAACCAGGCGATAAGATAAAGTTGCCGGGCTTTAATCCGTTGGCAGGGTCTTCCAACTGCGCCAGCAAATCCACCACAAATTTCATATTATCCTGCTGATTGCCCAACAACATGCGCGTGGTGAGCGGAATATTGCCGCCAATGGCAATGTTATACCGGTCTGTAATCAGCTTGGCGGCGGGCAGGTTGATATTCTCATCTACTGAGATGCAATCCGGTCTAGTCTGGCACATCACATCCATATTCTTGGTAGCATCCCCACAGACGAATAGGGAAGAAAATGCCCCACGCTGGCGGATTTCATCAAATAGCTGCCGATATGGCTTCAGTAGGAAATTCTTAAAATGCTTCGGTGAAACCTGCGAGACCAGCGGGTCCACCACAGCGATCACATCCATGCCCGCGTCAAGGTATAACTGAGTCATGCGCACGCACACATCCCGCGAATACGCCAATAGTTCCTGTAAAAATTCAGGGTGATCGAAGGAATCCATGAAGATTTCCGTGCCGCGCAGATGTGAAGCCAGGGTCATGGGTCCGCAGATTAGTCCATACAGCGCGGTATGCTCGCCCACTTCACGCTTTAGGGCGCGCATCGTTTCCAAAATAATCGGTAGGCGACCTTCAGTGGCTTCCGGCAAGTGGGTGGGAACTTCCATGCGTTCAGCAAGCGGATGCGAAGCGACCATTGGGGGTCCGCTTTCCGTCCACACCAATTCGCAGCCCAAGATTTCCGCCTCAATCTGCAAATCAAATACCACCGGCTGACCGTCAGGATCATAGACGCGGTTGACTTCCAGCAGCGATTCCAGCAATTTACTGCCATCCGTCAGCACTTCCATCGCAGAATAGCCGCGCAGCTTACCAGCATGCACCCCTGCAAAAGGCACCCAGGGGGTGCGATCCGTTGTTTCATGGCGTAAGGTTGCCAGCAGCAGGTCTTTGCCCGTTGTTGAAGAATGATTGAAGGTCATAATGAGTTCCTTGATCTGTACAGGGGAAGAGGAATGATAAAGAAAGTATATTCCGGCTTGACAACGATGTCAATAGACAACGATGTCATTTTATGACGAACTTTTAAAAAGTCATAAATCCTCCCTTGTGGTAAAATTATTCAGGTCAGTCAACCACATTCCTGTCGTCAATAGAGGAAAGTATGCCCAAAGACGAAGCTGCTAAACCGAGCTTATTAAAGAGATGGAAATCTTCTCCTCTACTCAAACGTATTCTCATTCTGATGGCTGTTTTTGGACCGGCGACCATCACGGCGATGGCGGATAATGACGCTTCCGGCGTGGCAACTTATTCCATCGCTGGCGCGCAGCTTGGCTACCCCATCCTCTTCCTGCTTGTCATCATCACCGTGCTGCTCGGCGTCACTCAGGAAATGGGGATGCGGCTGACGCTGATCACGCGCAAAGGGCTGGCGGACCTGATCCGCGAGCGATATGGGGTGAAAACTTCGCTCATCATCTTTACCGCCTTGGTCATTGCTAATATAGGAACAATCATCGTGGATATGGCTGCCGTCAAAACCACCAGCCAGATTCTAAATATCCCCGCCCTGCCCGCAATTTTTATCATGGTGTTAGCGACTTACTTTTTCGTCACCAAGGGCAATTATCGCCTGACGCAATCCATCATGTTAGTGTCCTCCCTGTTTTACCTGGTCTACATCATTTCGGCGGTGCAGGCAAAACCGGATTGGGGATTGGCTCTCAGCAACCTGGCATTTCCGCATGGGGTTAACTTCACCCCTGATTATTGGAAAAGTTACCTGATCATTGGCATGGGCGTGTTAGGCACGACCGTCACCCCCTGGGGGCAGTTCTTCATCAGCAGCTTCGCCTTTGATAAGAAAATTGAAGCCAAAAATGTAATTTATTCCCAGATTGAGACCTACTGGGGCGCGTTCCTGACGGATTTCTTCTCTTTCTTTATGATTGTGGCGACCGCTGCCACCCTGTTTGCGCATAACATAGTCCTCGTCTCCGGCGAGCAGGCGTCCCTCGCCATCCGCCCTTTCGCGGGTGAACTCGCTGGGACGCTATTTGCTATCGGCATTCTCAATGCTGGGTTTATGGGCGTGGTAATCGTCTCACTGTCCACCGCTTACGCCTTTGCGGAATTTTTTGGCGTGCATGGCAGCCTCAATGCCTCTTATTCGCAAAGCAAGAGCTATTACATCATCTTCCTCGGTCAGCTGATTGTGGCGGCAGTGGTTGCCATGCTGCCGGGCATCTCGCTCTTTCAGCTGGCAATCGGCACACAAGCGTTGAACGCCATGACCCTGCCGCTCGTGTTTTATTATCTGATCCAGTTGAGCAGCAACCGGCAACTGATGCAAAAATACGTGAACAATGCTTTTCAACGCTGGTTTGCCATTGGGGCAGCGGTATTCATTGTTATTGCCTCGATCATTACCCTGGGGGCGGCGCTCTTTCATTTTTAAGGGCTGTGCGGAGTTGTCATCTGCGTAGTGGCTTCCGGCCGGAAGCCCGCGATTCAATCAGGAGTCGCTGCATCCATTCCAAAATGGATTGCGATCATGGGCTTCCGGCCGGAAGCCACTACGCAGATAGATCCACTTGAATTTTTTTTACAGCGTAAGGCGCAACGTAACCCTTACAACGTGCGTATAAAGAGTAGATTTCTTGTGATTGTCCTCCTGAAAGGAGATAACTGCATGACCCAGGCAGACCTGACCGCCCTTTCTCAACTTTCCGAAGAGCAGCGCGCCGCCCTCAGCGATGATCTGCGCGCCATTTATTGCATTCTCTCGCCTGCTGACCGGGCTTTCTTTGCCGAAACGTTCTCCGCGCGTGACTTGCCGAAAGCCTTAACCCACAAGGGGGAGATTCTTTCGAATAACCAGGCGAACCGCGATAAGCTGCAACGGTTGAAAAACAGGCTGCATGAAAGCGATCAGGCTTTGGCGTCGCCCGCCCCTGGTCAACCTGGGCTGCCAAATCAAAAGACAGACGACATCTTCAACGCAGTGGCAGCCGCTGTAGGGTTAGGCGCAGCTGGCGCGATGATCGCCACCGATAATAGCGCGCATTGGCAGGGTTTATTCCCGCGTGATCTGATTCCGGCATTAAACACGGAATTTCAAAATAAAGCCCAGACGGATATTGAGTTTGAAGGCAGCGAAACCGCCCTGGAAGGCACTGTGTATGTAGCGGCAAGCAACCGCTTCGTGCCTGCCCTCACCATCCACCTGACGCGCGTTCAGAATGGCTTAGACGTGAAAATGGGTGATCTGACTTCCTCTGGCGTGTTAGAAACCATCCGAGGCGGAGGTGATAAGCTACTGCGATTGGCGCAAAAAGGGCTGATCCTGTGGGGCAATCGCGGGCGCGGCAACCCGGCTGACCTGATCGGCATGGCAAATTCCGCCCTCTCGGATGGCACCGACCTGGCGGAAGTCGCAGGCAACCTGCGTCTGAAGGAACGCGCCTGGGGGGTTATTAAATCCAGCGCGGAAGCCTTAGAAAAGGCTTATCAGGATAAACTGACCCAGGAACGCGAAGCCCGATACGCGCTTGAATCCGCTTGGGATCATTATTACACCTGCCCGACCTGCGCCGTCCCCTTCCAAGCGGGAGATACCACCTGCCGGGTATGCGCCACAGCCCGCCCTACTCAGCCCGTCAAACCAGACCCAAGAAAAATGTAAGGAACAGGATTAAAAAATAGTTTTGAGCTGCGCTCAAAACTATTTTTAATTTCAGGAAAGTGAAATTAGCTCCACAGGCGGTCGTGCGACCAGTCGTTATTCCACATATCGGTCGGCTCCCACATACCGGGAATGGTGGGGTGCAGGTGTTCCGCGATGACCTCGTCATTCAGGGCTTCGATCCCCAACCCGGGCAGGTCAGGCACCTGAATATAGCCATTCTTCACCAGGGGCTTGGGCAAACCGCTGGCAATATCATCCCACCAGGGGACATCCACCGAGTGAAATTCCAACGCCAGGAAGTTTTCGGTAGCGGCGGCGCTGTGAACGGCTGCCATGCAGCCAACCGGGCTTTCTGCCATGTGAACCGCCATTGCCACGCCATGCTCTTGCGCCAGATCGCCGATCTTCTTATTTTCCAGAATGCCGCCCGAAGTCAGCACGTCAGGATGAATGACGGAGACGCCGCGCGCTTCCAGCAGAGGTTTAAAGCCTTCTTTCAGGTAAATATCCTCGCCGGTGCATACCGGAATATCAATCGAATGCGCCAGGCGCACATATTGATCGGTATATTGCCAGGGGATCATATCCTCCACCCAGGCGAGATTATATTTCTCCAGCCGTTTGCCCAGGCGGATGCAATCTTCCAGGGCGATATGACCATAATGATCGGTCGCCAGCGGCACCTGATAGCCAATCACCTCGCGGACTTCGGCGACATACTGTTCCAGCAGTTGAATACCCAACTCGGTGACGTGAATGCCGGTCATCGGGTGGGGGACGTTGAAGGCATCGTAGGAGCGGTTGCGCAGGGCGCGATCTTCCACGCTATCCACTGACCACCGCCACCCGTGACGACCCAATGCGCTCATTTCTTCCATCAGCCCCAGCGGATACGACAACGCGCCCGGCACATCGGCAATCAACCCAATGCCAACGTCCATTTTTAAGAAGGTAAAGCCGCGCTCCATACGATCTTTCAGAGCCAACCCCATCTTCTTGCCATCTGGTTTGCCGTCCACGTCTGTATCGCAGTAGATACGCACCTGGTCGCGGAATTTGCCGCCAAGCATCTGATACACAGGCACGCCATACGCCTTGCCCGCTAAGTCCCACAAAGCAACTTCGATACCGCTCACGCCGCCACCCTGCCGCGCCGCGCCGCCGAATTGCTTAATCCGCCGGAAGATTTTATCAATGCTGCATGGATTTTCGCCCAAGATCATGCGTTTGAGCATCAGCGCATAGGTTTTGGTGGCGGCATCGCGCACCTCACCAAAACCAACTAGCCCCTGATTAGTGTACATTTTCATCAGGGTGCAGTGCATAGGCGCACCGGTAATATCTGCAAAGCGAATATCAGTGATTTTCAGATCAGATGGGCGGGATTGGGTGTTGACATGATCCAGCACTTCTTCAAAATGGGTGTCTTCGGGTTCTTTTGTCATCTGGAATGTTCCTTATGCAAATGAAAATTCAGGTTCAAAACCAATCATTTCACGCGCGCGGTCAATGCTGACCAGCGTTTCGGTGCCGATAAGCTCTTTGCGGAACGCAGATACATCTGCAAAGAACAATTCCGCGAGAACTTTGGAATCAACCCCCGTCCAGTTTTGACTATCATTAATGAAGAGCGTGTGCGCCCCGCTAAACTGCGCCGTCAGTCCCTTTTCCATCGCCTGAGCCGAATCGCGCTCATCGAGCATGGTAAAGAAATTGACGCGGTTGCCCATCATGGAGATGGCTGCGCGCTCTTCCTCCGACATTTCCCCCATCAGCTGACGCGCCAGACCGGGGGTTTCGTAGGGGCGTTTGGCGCGGAAATCATTATATGCCTGCCAGCTGCGATTGAACCAATCGCGCCGTTCGTCTGACGAACGACTCAGCAAGTCCGCTGCCATGCGCTGAATACGCTCCCGCCCAGGCTGCAAATTTTCAGCGTAGCCCACCGGCGCAATATAAGGCAGCCGGTATGCCAGACTGGAAATGCCCGCCCGCTCCCAGAAAAATTCGCCAATTTCTTCAATCACATGCTTGGAGAAGGAATAAGCATCCGTGCCAAACACGGGATGATCTTCATCTATGGGCAAGTAATGCAGCGGAGCAGGCTTGACCCCAAAATATTGACCGGTAGCATTAATGGAGCTTGCCTGAATGATGCGAGTAATGCCCTCTTCGGCGGCAGCCTGAAAGACGTTAAACGTACCGGTGCAATTGATGTCAAAAATTTGCTCAGGCGTCCCCTTAGCAGGGTTGGGGATGGCTGCCAGATGAATAACCGCCTCGCAGCCGCGAATCACCTGACGCAGCGCGGCATAATCGTTAATATCGCAGGATTGATACTCCGCGCCCTCAAATTGCATATCTGCGCGGCGACCAATCACCAACACAGAGTAGCCCTTACGAGCCAGCCGGTCTACCACTGCTTTTCCTACCGAACCGGAGCCACCGGTCAATAAAACGCGCATATTCGCCTCTCGTTCCTTTAATAATCGCCGTAAATTTCAATCGGCACAGGCAGTCCCGTATCCGCCGATTCAATTGCCGCAAAGACCATCGCCAAGCTCTTGATATTATCCATGCAAGCCGTTTCTGGGATGCGACCGTTTTGGATGCAGTCCACAAAATCAGCGATCAGCCCGGCATGTCCGCCAATCTTTGTCCCAGTATAAGGCGCAATTTCGATAGGCTGCACTTCGGAAGTAGAGTCGTCCTTCCATTCGGCAATTTCCGCAGACATGTTCGACCCACCATCCCAGAGGATGCTGCCATGTTGACCGATGATGCGCCAATCGCTTTCCAAGGTAGTGGCTTTGCCCTCGGCACACCAGCTGCCGCGATAGGTATACACCATGCCATTGCTCATCGGGAAGACAGCGACCGCGGAAGCCCCATGCGCATACCACGAGCCGCCCGGATTCCATTCTTTGCAATAGACGGATACGGGGTCAGCGCCGGTGAGGAAGCGCGCCTGATCAAAGGCGTGAATCGCCATATCCAACAGCAGCGCATGACGCATTTGATTACGGAAGCCGTCAAAATGGGACGCTATGTAGAAATCGCAGTTTAAGGTGGTGAGCGGACCAAATACATCACTTTCCAGCGAAGCCCGCACTGCGCGAATATCCGCCAAATAACGGCGATTCTGCATCACCGCGTAGGTCTTGCCAGCGGCGCGCGCCACTGCCACCATGCGGCGCGCATTTGCCATCGAGTCAGCCATCGGCGTTTCGCCCAACACGTGACAACCACGCCCTAATGCCTCAATGGTAACATCCATGTGCGCCTCGGGAACGGTACAATCAAATACCACATCGGGCTTGGTATGATCCAACAGCGCAGATAGGTTATTGCTGACCTCTACGCCACTCAGACCGTACTTCTGCGCCTGAGCCTGCGCATTGCCTTCCAGTAAATCTACCAGGCCGACAAGTTCCACGCCGGCCATCTCACTCAGCGGTTTCAACCAGGCATTGCTAATGCCACCGCAGCCTACCAAAACGGCTCGCAAAGGGTTCGTCATGAATTTCCTCATGGTAAAGAATATAGCTTGATTATACGCCAAACCTGTCATACAGTAGAATGGGTTATGAGCAGGAATTCTATAAATTACAAAAAATACCCCAAACTTAGCGGTTGACTTGACCCCATTTCCAGAGTAAACTCAACCTGAAACCCCATAATTCATTCTATTTTGCTTTGACCAACACAGGTGCATGATGAAGATCACAAAGCTGGAAACCTTGTTTGTAAAGCCCCGCTGGGTCATTTTGAAAGTTCATACCGATGAAGGCATTGTCGGCATTGGCGAACCTACTCTGGAGGGACGCGAGCAAACCGTAGCTGCCTGCATTCAGGAGATTGGGCGTTACTTGATCGGGCAGGACCCGCGTAAGATTGAGCATCACTGGCAGGCAATCTACCGCACCAATTTCTATCGCGGCGGGCCCATTCTTTCCAGCGCGCTCTCTGGCATTGAGCAAGCCTTGTGGGATATTACCGGCAAATGGCTGGGTCAACCCATTTATCGCCTGCTCGGTGGACCAACACGGGACAGCATCCGCCTGTACGGTCACACCGGCGGCGATACGATTGAAGCAGCGGTCGAAAGCGCGCGCCGCAGCGTAGCCGCAGGGTTTACCGTGCTCAAAACGGGCATTTCGGGTCCAGTGGACATTATTGATACCCCTGCCTGGGTGGAGCAGAACGTCAACCAGTTTGCCGCCATGCGCGAAGCGGTAGGGAAGAGCATTCAAATTGGCATTGATTTTCACGGTCGCCTGAGTCCGGCGATGTCTATTCGCATGGCAAAAGCCTTAGAGCCTTACGAACCCATGTTTATTGAAGAACCGGTGCTGCCTGAGAACGTGGACGCGCTGGTGACTGTGGCGCGCTCGACAAGCATCCCGATTGCGACCGGCGAGCGACTCTTCACCAAATACGGCTTCCGCGAAGTGCTGGAAAAGCAGGCGGCAGTGATTTTACAACCTGACCTGGCACATGCAGGCGGCATTTCTGAAGTGAAGAAAATTGCTGCGATGGCAGAGTGCTATTTTGCCGCCATTGCCCCCCACTGCCCGCTCGGACCGGTTGCCCTGGCTGCCTGCCTCCAGCTGGATGCCTGCATCCCCAACTTCCTGGCGCAGGAACACGTCAACCTGGGCGAAGGCTACCTCAAGACCCCGTTCAAGCAAATTAACGGCTCCATCCTGCTGCCCGAAGGTCCGGGCTTGGGCATTGAATTAGATGACGAAGCGATTGCCGCCAAATTGGATGATGGCTCTTGGGAAACGCCGCGCCTGTGGCGCGCAGATGGGTCGGTTGCTGAGTGGTAAAGAGGCAAACTTTCTTTTCACCCGGGAAGCTGCTTTCCCCCGGGATGCGCGGCGCGCTCTTTTATGGCATCTTTTGGGGCGTCATCGGCATCGCAGAACCATTTATTAACGTCCACTTTTTACGCCTGGGATTCAGCGGTCAGCAGATCGGCTGGCTGTCCGCTGTTTTCCCCTTCTTTAATTTCGTGGTTGCCCCCGCCGTGGCACGCTTAGGGGATCAGCTCAACCGGCGCATCTTGCTGTTGAGTCTATCTCTGGCGGGGGCGGGCGCAGCACTGATCTTTTTCCCCATGGCGACCACCTTCCTGACGGTGCTGATCGCTTACTGCCTGGTGATGGCGTTCCGCAGCCCCACCGTCACCCTGGCGGATAGCCTCATCGCCCGCATGGCAGACCGCTATCAGCTGGATTTTGGGCATATGCGCCTGTGGGGGTCCGTTATCTTTACGCTGACCGCCACAGGCTTGGGCGTTGTCTGGCATCAGACCGGCTTTGCCGTCATGTTTATTGCCTGCGGACTTTCTTTTTCCTTGATCGTAGGCGCGGCGCAGCTCCTGGAAGAAGAAAAACATCCGCACGTTGCCCCCGCGCCATCCCTGATGGAAACATCCACCCCCGTCCCAGCCAAGCGCGCGCGCGTGATCCCCGAAGCGGGCATCCTCTGCCTGCTGGCAGCCAACTTCATGGCAGTCGGCGCGTTTTTCATGTCCGCCAACTTTGGCACCGTCTATATGAGCCTAATCGGCGGCACCGAGATGTACCTGGGCGCGCTGTTTGGACTTTCTGCATTGGGCGAAGTGCCGGGGATGCTGTTTGGTCGGCGGATTTCTTACCGCCTGGGCGATACCAATACGCTGCTAATTGCCTATGCCATGCTGATGATGGGATATATCGGCTATAGCTTCTCCACCACCCCGCTGGTTATGCTGGGCTTTGGCATGATTCGCGGATTGGGGAATGGGCTATTCCTGGTAATGACCATCACGGTACTCAACCATCGCGCCCCGTCTCACCTATACGCAACCTATCAGGGGTTATCCAACTCACTGTGCTGGGGACTTGCTCCTTTGCTCGGCGGACCCATCAGCGGCTACCTTTATCAGGCGTTGGGCGCGCCCAATTTGTTCTTGATCAACGCCGCAATGACCGCACTCGCCGGGCTGATCCTCTTGCCCACGTATCACTTTTGGCGCAAACCCCCGCTTCGAATCTCCACTTCCACAGGACAATCGTTATGATCCGCTCAGTGGTCCTCTTTGGGGATAGCATCACGCGGGGGCAGTTCAGCGCCAATTACGTCCGTTTGCTGCGCCGCCGCATGGGCAGTGAAGGCTTTGTCTTTAAGAATTATGGCGTCAATAACGACACCACTTATAATCTGCTGCATCGCACGCAAGAAGTGGTGGATTGCTGCCCTAGCTTTGTCACCATCCTGATTGGCACAAACGACATCATCGGCGCGCTATCCGCTGCCAACGCTGCTTTTTATATGACCGCCAAAGGGCTGCCGCAACCGCCCGCCCCAGACTGGTCCCTGGGCAATGTGACCGAAATTATCCACCAAATAAAAAGCCAGACGCAAGCCGCTATTGGGTTGGCGTCCATCCCCATTTTGGGCGAGGATTTGCAATCCCCCTCCAACCGGCTGGCGCAATACTATAATGCAGGTCTGAAAAAGGTTGCGCAGAGTGAAGAAATCGCCTATATTCCTATCTATGAGCGGCTGGCAAATGCGCTGGTGAAGGGGAAAAAGCCCCAGGCGTATAATGGTTCCGTGCCGCTCACTGCGGAATTTGTCTTTCGCAACATGGTCTTTCATGAGGATTTCAACACGTTTTCGCGGCGCAAGGGCTTTCAATTCCTGGTTGACGGCGTACATTTGAATGAACTTGGGGCGCGCTTGGTGGCGGATGAAATGGAAGCCTTTTTGCGTCAGGCAAAATAATCATAGCCTGGATGGAGGTTTATGTGACGGACAAAGTTCAATTTGGCATTCGCGTCCCAGAATTCCCATTGGATGATCTGCGCGGCGCAGCGTTTCGTGATCAGTTATTCGGTTATTTAGATGCCACCCATGCACCCTATGCTTCTGCCTGGGTTGCGGATCACTTCTTCCCGTGGTTTTCCTCGGTAGATCAATCGGTAGATACGCTGGAAGCCATGACGAGTATTGCCTACCTGGCGGCGCGCTACCCTAGCCTGCGCTGGGGCAGCATCGTGCTATCCCAGGGCTACCGCCAGCCTGCGCTGTTAGCAAAGATGGCAGCCACCCTGCAAACGCTCTCTGGGGGGCGGTTTATTCTGGGGATCGGGGCAGGCTGGAAGGAAAACGAGTACAAAGCTTATGGCTACCCGTATCCTTCTACCGGCACGCGCCTGGCGCAACTGGCGGAAGCGGTGCAGGTGATCCGCGCGATGTGGCAGGAAGATCAGCCTAGCTTTGAGGGCAAATATTATCAAATTAAAGACGCATACTGCATGCCACGCCCCAATCCCTTGCCTCCGTTACTGATCGGCGGCGGTGGACGACAAAAAACGCTGCGGATTGTGGCGCAATATGCCGATTGGTGGAACGTACCCGGCACGCCGGTGGAAGAGTACGCTTCGCTGCTGCAAACGTTGCGCGAACACTGCCTGGCAGTCGGGCGCAATTATGATGAGATCACCAAAACCTGGCTGACAGATTGCCTGGCGATTGCCCCGAGTACATCCGCTGCCGAAAAGCAGGCTCAGGCTGCGCCATTATGCGGCAACGGTGGCATTACCGGCAACCCGGATGAGGTTGCCGCCCACATTCAGCGATTTGTTGACCTGGGCGTCACGCACTTTATGCTGCGCTTCGCGGATTATCCCTCTCCGGCGGGCGCACTGCTCTTCGCCAAAGAAGTGATGCCGCGTTTCCGTTAATTTTCATCAGCTATTCGGGTTGCGCCGTCTGCGCTTGCTATTGGGGTTGCGCAGACGGTCAATTGCCTGCACTTCCAGCTGACGGGCGCGTTCACGGGTGATGCCCAGGCGTTCGCCTACTTCTTGCAGGGTCATGGCTTTGCCACCTGAAAGCCCGTAACGCAATTCCAATACCTGATGTTCGCGCGTGGGCAATTCTTCCAGGCTGCGGCGCAATTCATCATTCACCATCCCTTGTGAAACCATCTCTTCAGGGTCAAGCGCGGTGTTATCTTCGATCACATCGCCAAGCTCGGTATCATCCTCTTCCCCCACTGGCGATTCCAGCGAAAGCGGCTGGCGCATCGCGTCAAGCGTCTGCCGGATGCGCTCTGGCGGAAGCCCCATGCGTTCTGCCAACTCCTCCACGCTGGGCGGACGACCCAGACGCTGCTGCAAATCATTTTGCTCGCGGTGCATCCGACCCATCTGATCGCTGATGTATGCCGGAACGCGGATGGTGCGGCTGGAATCAGACAACGACCGCGTGATCGCCTGCCTGATCCACCAGGTGGCGTAGGTGCTGAATTTAAATCCGCGTTTGTAATCGTAATTGCGAATAGCGCGCATCAAGCCAATATTGCCCTCTTGAATGAGGTCATCCATCGGCAACCCGCGCCCGGCATATTTCTTCGCCACGCTAATCACCAGACGCACATTGGCACGAATGAGACGGTCACGCGCCATGCGCCCTTCCTCAATCATTTGCTTCAGCTGCGTCTGGCGGTCCGGCGACACTTTGCCCGATTCTAGCTCTTGCTGCGCCGTTCGGCAACGTTCAATCATTTTGGCAAGCTCTACTTCCTCATATGAGCTAAGAAGTGGGGTAGCGGTCGCCTCGCGCAAATACACCCGCAGGCTATCATCAACGTCAATGCCCTCCAGGTTGATCTCGATAACCTCATTGGCGAGGTCCGCCATCTCCGTCAGGGCTTCTTCCTCAAGCGGAGCTTGGTCTTCGCGCTCCTCCGCCTGCGCCTCTAAGAAGTTGATACCCGAATCGCTGAGGAAGAGCGTCACCTCACGCACTAAAGGATCATCAAATTCGGCATCGGGCAATAAATCAATAATCTCTTTGCGCGTTAAATGCCCTTTGCGCTGACCGTATTTCATTAACATGCGCAAAGAGGTTTCGTCTAATCCACGTTCTGCCAATACCTGATTAATATCTTTATTGACCAATTTTCCACCCTCCTCACCTTGTTAAGGATCATTATAACAAATACCATGTTTAATTTTTATCAATAAATAGGGGACTGTGGGGATTGGCGTGGTAGTAGTGCCGAGGGGAAGATCT